>JAKSID010000001.1 GCA_024399035.1 Fibrobacter sp.
ACGAGCCTGGCTTTCGTGAGGTTTTCAAGGATGTGAGTTTTGAGTACGAGGATCGTATCAAGTTGCTGCATGAAAATGCAAAAAAATCCCGGCGAATGAATCGTCGGGAAGTTTTTTTAAGGAGATCCCGGGCCTAGCCCGGGATGACATTATGCGCGGGTTGCGACCCTTGTGTTATTTAAACAGGTCGTTGTCGCCGTCATCTTCAGTGCCTTCGTCTTCTACGGAGTCGCAGAAGGGATCGGCGGGGGAGATTCGGCTGGTGCGCTTCACCTTCTTGGCGGTGAACTTGCTGCCCAGAGCCTTATAGCCCTTCACGTCGGCGATTTCGGTCAGGTCCAGTTCTTCCTTCTGGACTTCGCGGCCAACCTGGTATTCCATCAGCTGGCGAGCGTCGTCTGTTGCGAAGAACTCGATCATCTGGGAATCCTTGTGGTCGGAAATCAGGCTGAATTCAGCGGTCATGGGGCAGCCTTCCAGGTTGAAGCGCTTGACCATGTAGTTGAAGTTCCCGCCTTCGAAGTACAGAACGGTAAAGACCTGTGCGGGGTCGAACTTGTGGATGTACTTGATGCCGGTACCGATCAAAATCGGGTCTGCCATGTCGTGGACACGGGCGGTTCCGTTTTCCTTCACGATAAGGATCTTGTCCTTTTCGCCGAATTCACCGATGCGGTCGCCCTTCTTCTGGGTGCTGATGATGCCGCTGGGGGCGTCGAAGTACAGCACGCGTGCGCCCAAGGTGCTAACGCCCTTCTTGGTGCGCTTGATGCTCTTGATGGGGTACTTGGTGACGATATTACCGATGGCGCCACGACCCTTCACCTCTACAGAGCTGAAATCCACTTCGAAGTTCAGCTTGGTACGGGGGCGGGGCTTCAGGGTGACTTCCACCACTTCGGCTTCGCCGTTCAGGTTGCTGGACAGGTAAAGAATCTTGCTGCCCGGCTTGCCCTTGCCCATGAAGTAGTCCTTGTCGCGGGTAACGCCACCCACGTTGAAGCGCTTGATGTAGGCGGTGCCTTCCTTGCCATCCTGGTGGATGACGTTATAGATATGGCGGTCGTCGTCCTTCTTGAACTTTTCAACCAGGATAATGTCTTTACCGACAAAGTCCTTGTCGCTGACCTTTACCACCTTGAAGCTGCCATCGGCCTTGAACACGATAAGGTCGTCGTACTCGGACACGTCGAAGAGGTATTCTTCCTTCTTCATGCCGGTGCCGACGAAGCCTTCCTTGCGGTTCACGTAGAGCTTCTGGTTGGCCAGAGCCACATGGACTGCGCTGACGGTGCCGAATTCGCCGATTTCAGTCTTGCGGTCGCGACCTTCGCCGTACTTCTTGAGAATGTTCTTGAAGTAGTTGACGGCGTAGTCGGTCAGGTGTTCCTTGTTGTAGTTGACTTCTGCGATCTTCTCGTCCAGTTCCTTCAACAGTTCGTCGGCCTTCTTGCGGTCGAAACGGCTGATTCTGCGGACGGGGATTTCTGCCAACTTGAGAATTTCTTCGCGGGTCACTTCGCGACGGAGCTTGCGCACGTAGGGCTTGAGGCCGTCGTCGATCAACTGCACCATTTCTTCGTGGGTCTTGGCCTGCTTGATCACTTCATAGACTTCGTGCTCGATGAAGATCTTTTCGAGGCTGGTCATGTGCCACTGGTCCTGCAGGTGCTTGAGCTGGTTATCCAGTTCCCAGTCCAGCAGGTGAACGGTGTGGTCTGTAGAAAGCTTCAGAAGTTCGGTAGTGCTACTGAACTTGGGCTTCTTGTCGATAATGACGCAGGAGTTGGCTGCCAAGGTAGTCTGGCAGTCGGTAAATGCATAGAGGGCATCGATTGCCACCTGGGGGTCGGTACCGGGCTGCAAGTGAACCAGAATTTCCACGTTTTCGGTGGTGTGGTCCACAATCTGCTTCACCTTGATCTTGCCCTTATCATTGGCCTTGACGATGGAGTCAATCAGGCTGTCCGTAGTGGTTCCGAAGGGAATTTCACGGATGGCGAGAGTCTTGTTGTCCACCTTTTCGATGCGGGCGCGGACCTTGAGTCGACCGCCGCGACGACCGTCGTCGTATTCGCTGACGTCGATAATGCCGCCGGTAAAGAAGTCCGGGAAAAGCTGGAACTTACGGCCGCGCAGGTAGTCGATGCTGGCCTGGCAAAGTTCCTTGAAGTTGTGGGGGAGGATGGTGGTGGAAAGGCCCACGGCAATACCATCGACGCCCTGTGCAAGTACAATGGGGAACTTGGCGGGGAGTGAAACCGGTTCCTTGGAACGACCATCGTAGTTGGGGATCCATTCCGTAGTTTCCGGGTTGAACATCACCTCGACGGCGAAGTCGGAAAGCTTACCTTCGATGTAACGGGGAGCAGCAGCTTCGTTACCGGTGAGAGGGTTACCCCAGTTACCCTGCGGCTCGATGAGCAGGTTCTTCTGGCCCATGTTCACCAGGGCGCTGTAGATAGAAGCGTCGCCATGGGGGTGGTAATGCATGGTATCACCTACGATACCTGCCACCTTGTGGAAACTGCCATCGTGCATTTCGAAAAGGGTGTGCAGAATGCGGCGCTGCACCGGCTTGAGGCCGTCTTCGAAGTAGGGCACGGCACGGTCAAGGATGGTGTAGCTTGCGTAGTCCAGGAACCAGCCGTTATACAGCTTTTCCAGATGATTTACGTTGGAGAGGCCTAGTGTTTTCTGTTCTTCATCCATGATTACAGCTCCTCAACGGCTTCTGTTCTAAGGTTTTCAACAATAAAGTCCTGACGGCTCTGGGTGTTCTTGCCCATGTAATATTCAAGCATTTTACCCAGGGAAGCGTCGGTAGGCATGGTCACTGTTTCCAGGTGCATGTTTTCGCCGATCAGAAGCTTAAAGTCTTCGGAGTCCATTTCGCCAAGACCTTTGAATCGTGTGATTTCCAGGTCCTTCTTGGTGATTTCCTTGGCGGCGCGGTCGCGTTCCTCTTCGTCGTAGCAGTAGAAGGTCTTGGACTTGTCCTTCTTGTGGCGGACGCGGAACAGGGGAGCCTGCAGAATGTACAGGTGCTTTTCTGCCACCAGTTCCGGGAAGAACTGCAAGAAGAAGGTCATGAGCAGCAGGCGGATGTGCATACCGTCCACGTCGGCATCGGTTGCGATAATCACCTTGTCGTAGCGCAGGTCTTCCAGACCGTTTTCGATGTTCAAGGCTGCCTGCAGCAGGTTCCATTCTTCGTTTTCGTAAACAATCTTCTTGCTCAGACCGAAACTGTTCAGCGGCTTACCGCGAAGGCTGAACACTGCCTGGGTCTTGGGGTTACGTGCCGTAGTGATGGTACCGGATGCAGAGTTACCTTCGGTAATGAAGATCATGGTTTCGTTCTTCAGCGGGTTCTTTGCATCGGTAAGGTGTACGGAACAGTCACGAAGCTTCTTGTTGTTAAGATTTGCCTTCTTGGCGCGTTCGTTGGCCAGTTTCTTTACACCAGCCAGGTCCTTGCGGAGCTTTTCGTTCTGGTTGATGCGGTCCAGCATTGCCTTGGCAACGGCTTCGTTCTTGTGAAGGTAGTTGTCCAGTTCCTTGGCCACGTAGTCCACAATCCAGGAGCGAAGTGCAGGGCCGTTGGGAGCGGTAGTGGTGCTGCCCAGCTTGGTCTTGGTCTGGGATTCGAAAACCGGTTCCTGGATACGTACGGAAATGGCGCCGATAATGCAGTTACGCACGTCGCTGGCGTCGAATTCCTTCTTGAAATGGTCGCGGATGCCCTTGACCACGCCTTCGCGGAAGGCTGCCTGATGGGTACCACCCTGGGTGGTGTGCTGGCCGTTCACGAAGCTGAAGTAATGTTCACCTTCCTGGTTGGAATGGGTGATGGCGAACTCGATATCCTTGCTCTTGCAGTGGATGACGTCGTAGCGGATGGTATCGTCGGTACGGCTGTGCAAGAGGTCCAAAAGACCGTTGGGGCTTACGTAGGTCTTGTCGTTCATGATGAGTGACAAGCCTGTGTTCAGGTAAGCGTAGTTCCAGATCTTTTCTTCCATGTAGGCCGGAAGGAATCTGAAGTTCTTGAAAAGGTCGTTGTCGGGCACGAAGTAGATTTCGGTACCGTTCTTTTCGTTGGTAGCCTCGATCTTGTAGTCCTTGACTAGGATACCCTTGCTGAATTCGGCCTTTTTCACGCGACCGTCGCGAATACTGCGGACAACGAAAGTGGTGGAGAGGGCGTTTACGGCCTTGGTACCCACACCGTTCATACCCACGGACTTCTGGAAGGCTTCGGAATCGTACTTACCGCCGGTGTTCATCTTGCTGACGCAGTCGATGACCTTTTCCAGGGGGATGCCACGGCCATAGTCGCGGACGCGGCAGGCGTGGTCTTCCATGGTGATTTCGATTTTTTTGCCGGCACCCATGGCGAATTCGTCGATGGAGTTGTCGATTACTTCCTTGGCGAGAACGTAGATACCGTCATCGGGGCTCTGGCCGTCGCCCAGCTTACCGATGTACATACCCGGACGCATGCGGATATGTTCGTACCAGTCCAATGTCTTAATATTACTTTCGTCGTATTTTACTGCCATAATCTTAAAGCGCTTTGCAGCGGGTCCTTTATAAGCGTTTTTTTAAGCGTTTTACGAAAACAAATTGTAGTTCACGGCAATTTTAGGAATTTTTCCGTGTCAAAAATGTGCACTACAGGTTAAAGTTCTGTAAGTTTTTATCAAATATAGTAAAAATTTTGCCAAAAGAGTGAAAATTTGTGCACTATACTAGCTTTGATATTTTATCAATGGAACTTTCGGCAGGGTTGGTGATTTTGCTCACATACCTATTTACTTTATAGAGTGCGCAGCGGAGTGGTGTCCGGTGTGCGGTAATGGTAGGGCGAATCCTACCGAAAAAGGAGTATGGAATGTTGGGCAAAAAGTTTGCTACGGGCATAGTGTCCGCACTTTTGGTGGCTGTTTCTGGATGTTTCTCCATGGCGGCCGCAGATAATCTCACTGTAGATGGCAAAAATCGTACCATGAACGTGTACGCACCCAAAAATATTGAGAAAAACCGCCCCCTTATTATTCAGATGCATGGCATGAACCAGGACGCCCCCTACCAGCAGAATGCTGCCAAGTGGGAGCCCATTGCCGATACCGCCCGTTTTGTGGTGGTGTTCCCCAATGGCGAAAATAAGGCCTGGGATATTTCCGGCAACAAGGATGTGAATTTTTTGAAGGCCATCATCAACGAAATGTACAATAAGTATGGAATCGACAAGAAGCGCGTTTACGTTTCGGGCTTTTCCATGGGAGGCATGATGAGCTATCACGCTGCCAACAAAATGGGCGACATGATTGCCGCAATCGCTCCCTGCTCTGGCGGCGGTGGCGCATCTACAAGTCGTCCTATGCCCATTATTCATACCCACGGCACGACTGATGACGTGGTGAACTATAATGGTACCGTAAATACCTTGAAGGGATGGGTCAGCTACGAAAAGTGCAGTGCCAACTCCACCAAGTACAGTCAGTATCCTGTAGGCAAGGCTTCTTCTGCAGCTTCCCTCGAAGTGTGGACCGGTTGCCAGGGCAATAGCGAAATCCGCTTGCTTACTATTGCAGGTAAGGGCCATTGGTATTCCATGGACTTGGCCAGCGTCAATACCTCCGAAGAAATCTGGAATTTCTGTAAGCGATTCTCTCTGGATGGCGCTACTGCCGATCCCAACATCGAGCCTCCTTTTGTTGAACCCACCAATCGAGACTCCATATATAATGGTGGTTTCGACTCTACTGCAAACGCCTGGACCTTGCAGAATCACGGAGATGCCAAGTCTACCGGCACTGTAAAGAACGGAAAGTACAATCTTGAAATTTCCGCAGTAGGATCCCAGCCTTATACCGTTCAGCTGATCCAGCACAATCTCCGCCTGGAAAAGGACCAGTGGTACGAAGTTTCCTTTGATGCAAGTGCTGCAGCTGCCCGCACTCTTGAAGTGAATGTGGAACAGCATGTGGATCCGTGGGCAAGCTACCTGAAGAATGGTGCCCAGAACTTTGACATCGGAACCACCGCGAAGACTTACACTCTGCAGTTCCAGATGACGGCTGCAACCGATACCAACAGCCGCTTGAGTTTCAATGCGGGCGGCGCAACAGGCTCCATCACCCTGGATAACGTTTCTATCAAGAAGATTGAAGCTCCCGCCATTCAGGAACCGGAAAATCCTGAAAATCCGGAAGAACCTGCCGCAATCGGCTTGAATATGAACTGGTCCAATGGCTCTGTTAGAACTTTCGATGTATTTGACTTTGCCGGTTCCCGCGTGGGCCAGGTGAAGGCAGGCAGTGTTCGTGAAGTTCGTGATCAAGTAAAGATGCTTACTCAACGCGCTGGCGTTTACTTGGTAAAATCCAAGAATATGGTTGCCTACAAGGTGACCGTAAAATAGATCCTCCTACATCCAGACAAAAAAGAGGGGTTCCCGAGCAATTGGGAGCTCCTTTTTTTGTTGCCTAGTGTGTACTTTTTTTGATAAATAAGGATTGAGAATGTTTTGTGTATAAACTAAATTTATTGTGGATAGGGAAATAACGCACCGATTTGTTTGGTGTCGGCGCAAAAATCAGGGAAAGGGTTTTAATATGAAAAAATGCGTTCTTGGAATCGCATCGCTCTTGCTGTTTGCGTTTTTCGCAGCCTGCGATGATACCGCCAGTGCAAATAGTGAAGCCGCCCCAAATTATGCCAGCAGGGTAGATACCCTTTACGTTAGCTCCAGGGATACCCTGGTGGTGAGCATGCGTGATACGCTTTGGCTTGTGGATACCACTGTCCGTAGGGATACCTTGGTGATCAAGGAGCAGGAAACGGTTTGGGATACCCTCCATTCCTATGACACATTGTACGTGACGGATACGACCTACCGAGTAGATACCTTGTACATTGCCGATACGGCCCATGTGGTGGATACGGTGGTGAGTGTGGATACCCTCTACATGGAAAACTATGTGTATCAGGGAATGGCCCATGACGCTGTGGGGTATTTTGTTAGAATTCGCGATGTGATGTCTGGTCTTAGGGAAAACGAGAAGGTGGTGTTCTTCATTCGCCATTCCGAAAGAACTAACGATACCAGCGAAAATGGCGAACTGACTGAAAACGGTAAGAGCCAGGCGAGGGAGTTGGGCGAGGGCTTGAAGGCTTATGGCGAATTCTCCTTTATCAGTTCCACCTTCAAGCGTGCCGCGGCTACTTGTCAGTTTATTGCAGAAGGAAAGGGACAGGGCGATTTCAAGTTGCAGTCCTATGCCGACTTGACGGACTCCTGGTATGTGAAGGATGCAAATCTCTTGGCTCAGTACAAGTCTGAAAACAATAACCAGGGCGGTTGGGCTGTGTTCTCCCGCTGGGCATTTACTTCCAGGTATTCCGATGCCTTCAAGGATATCGATGAGGCTAGCCAGGAACTGATGGATAAGTACCTGATTCCTGGATACGAAAAAATGCCCAAGTACACCATCGCCGTTTCCCACGACCAACTTTTGGTTCCCTTTGTTGCCTGGGCCACCAACCGTCTGGTGGATCTTCGCTACTATGATACCAAGAAATGGCTGAACTACATGTCGGGCGTGGCCATGGTGGTCAGCGAAAACGGTCATATCCGTTATATTCCGGTTTACCCCGGGGTGACCAACCTGTATTCCGGCACAATGTAACGTGCCGTTCTAAAAATGCGGTTTTTAGCGAAAATAGGCCCTTTGGGGGTCTGTTTTTGTTTTACGGGCCGCCCTTGGGTGGTGAATTCTCTCAAAATGTAGACCATTTATTACTCAAAATGTCTACGATTTCTTGAAAAATATGTAAAAATATGTGGCAAATGTGGACTTTTTATTGTATATTTGTAGACGTAAAAAAGGATGGGAATGTGATTATGGGTATTAAAAATTTCAGGTCTTTAGCTCTGTCTTTCTGTGCCGCTTTTGCCGCCCAGAATGCTTTCGCTGCCGATTGGTATGCCAAGGATAATCTCCAGCCGGGCCATGATCCCAGTATGATCCGTTTGGAAGATGGTTACGCTCTCATGAGCACCAATAATCATCTTCAGCTTTGGACTTCCGAAGACGCCTACACTTGGAAGGATAACGGTCGCACCATGCAGTCGGTGCCGTCCTGGCTTACTCAGTATGCCCCCGGTATGGAAGACGTCTGGGCTCCGGATATTTACAAGTTTGACGACGAGTACCGCGTCTATTACTGCGGTTCTGAATTCGGTAAGCGCAACTCCGCAATCGGCTATACTGCTTCCAAGTCCATGATTCCGGGCACGGCTGGTTACGGCTGGACCGACAAGGGTCATGTGTTCCACACCAAGGAAGGTACTGATAAGTATAACGCAATCGATGCCGATATTATCAAGACTAGCCAGGGTGAGTACTGGATGGCTTTCGGTTCTTTTGGTTTGGGCATTCAGCTGATTAAGATTGATGGCAAGACTGGCTACCAGGCTTCCGATGACAAGACTGTCTATAACATTGCCCGTCGCACAAGTACTGCCAGCGGTGGCGCCGAAGAAGGCCCGGCCCTGATTGAACATAATGGCCAGTTCTTCTTGTTTACTGCGTGGGATAAGTGCTGCCAGCAGGGTAACAACATTGAGCAGACCACTTACAAGACTGCTTACGGACGCGCAGATAAAGTGACCGGTCCTTACAAGGATAGGGCTGGTTACAACATGGCGACTGGCGGTGGCACTATCTTGCTGGAACGTTATGGCCGTTATGTGGGCCCTGGTGGTGGCGAACCGTTCCAGGATCTGAACCGCGTTCGCTTTGTCCATCATTATTATGACAACGCGGGTGACAAGTACAATCATATCCATATTCGTGATGTGGTGTTCACCGACGACAACTGGGCTGAAATGGGTCAGCCTTTCTTGGGACGTTACCTGAGTGCCGAAGCGGAACATGGGGCTTTGACCCGTGCGGTAAGTGGCGACTTGGCTATCGCTACCAGTAAGACCGCTTCCAATGGCGAGTACCTTTCTTATGTGAATACCGAAGGCTCCAAGATTCGCTTGCCCATGAATATTCCGCAGGCGGGTGAATACTTGTTGCGTTACCGTTATGCAAATGGCGGTGACGGTAATGCGACACATGGTGTTTCTGTAAATGGAAAAGAACAGATTATTGAGTTGCCGCCGACCGGTTCTTGGGGGACTTTCCCTGAGAAGTCCGTGAAACTAATCCCTGTAACCTTGAAGCGGGGCGGCAACTTTATTGACATTCGTCCGGTACCTAACGGATTCTTCTCTGAACTGGACCGCATTGATTTCCTCCGCGTGATCCGCGATACCATTCCGGGCAATGGCTTTGACAATGGTATCCGCATTCGTCTGGATGAAAATGACCAGTTGGCTATGAAGGACGGCGGTTACGCCATTTTCGAAAATGTGGTGACCGATTCCATCAAGAGCACCGATGTTCGCGTCATGGTGAAGGGCTCCGCCGGAAAGCTTTCCCTGCGTAAGGATTCCAAGTCTGGTACTGTGGTTTCTGAATGTGACTTGAGCAAGGGCACAGCTGCAGAAAATGGTTGGAGCGAAGTGGAATGCTCTACCTTGGGTGGTACCCAGAAGTTGACAGGTGTTCAGGACTTCTACCTCACTGCAAGCGGCGTGTCTGGCGAAGTGGTGGTGGGCAATATCTTGTTCAAGTCTAAGGTTGTTCCGGTTTCCAGTTCCAGCGAAGTGGTCGCTGAATCCAGCAGCTCTATCACGGAATCTATTAATCCAGTTGCTGCTGCAAGATCCGCACGTTATTCTGTAAGCCGTCAGGGCAACGATTATCTGGTGCGCTTGAATTCTGTAGGCAACCATAATGTGTACTTGCTGAATTCCATGGGCCAGGTGGTTGGTGTCCGCAATGTTCGCGGTGCTATGGCTGGTACGGAAGTTCGCTTTGAAAATTTGCCTAAGGGCAACTTCGTTGTAAGGGTTAGATAAATGAAGGGTATAAAGGGGGTTTTGGGTGTTGCTGCTTGTGCGACTTTGTTCGTGTTTTCTGTTGCACAAGCGGCTAACCCTTTGACAACAAGTTCTTCTTGATGAACGATTGGCATGTGATGGTGACCGACGATATGGAAAACTATCACGATTACGGTGCCGTTCTCAGCTACAAGACTTTCAAGTGGGCAGATGCCAGCGCCTTTGCAGGGCACTGCGAATATCGTAATGGAAAGTTCTACTGGTATGTGGCCGTTCATCACGGCTCCATCAAGCAGGACGAAGGCTTTGCCATTGGTGTGGCCGTAGCCGATCACCCATCGGGCCCGTGGACAGATGCCCTTGGTCATGCGCTCATTACGGACCTTACTGAAAACGATGTCAAGTTGAATATTGATCCCGCTATTTTCTATGATGGCGATGACATCTGGCTGTATTGGGGTTCTTGGAGCGCCGGCCGCCGTGTAAAGCTGAAAGAGAACATGATTGAGCTTGCCAGCAAGCCCGAAGACATTGGCATTAAGGATTTCTTCGAAGCTCCCTGGATGCACAAGTTCCGTGGCAACTACTACTTCAGCTATGCTTCCGGTTATCCTTCTACCACCAACTACTCCATGGCTCCCACCATTAACGGACCTTGGACCCAGAAGGGTGTCATCAACGCCCTGCGAAATCCGCATCGAGAACGCTTCCGAAAATAAGGGCTACTACCTGTTTGCCAATTATGACGATGACTATCTGGGTGATATCCTGAATATTTCTAAGGAACCCGGCATGCCTATCATTACCTGGGTCCGCTCCGGAACAGATAACCAGAAAATCCAGTTTGCTGCAGCGACTTTGCCTGAATCGGTATCCTCTAGTTCTGTCGAAGAATCTTCCAGTAGTACCGAAGTTTTGGCAACGCAGGTTGAAGGCCCCGTGTCTGTGAAGGTTTTGCATGCTTCCCGTTCTGTAGGAATCATCCTGTCCAGGCCGGCCGATTTTATGATGATGGATGTTCAGGGAAATGTGATAAATAAGGGCTTTGGTTCCAGAATTTCTGCAGAAAAGGCTCGCCCTGGGCTCTATTTGCTGAAAATGAACGGTAAAATTCAAAAGATCCGACTGTAGTTTTGTATATTAAGGGCGTTAAATAAGAGAGGCTTATATGAATTTTTCCCATGTAATTGCAAGTTCTATGATTGCCCTTGGCATGTTTGCTTTTGTCGCTTGTGACGATAGCAGCTCCGCTAGTTCTTCCGACAAGAACGGTTCCAAGGATGATGTGTGCGCAGAAAAGGTTAAGTATGACTGTTCTGTGTCCAAGGGTACTGTGGTCGTAGCGCCGAATGGCTGTGACTCTTACAAGGTCGGTGACAAGATTACCGTCGTGTTCGGTACTGATGTTGTGGACGTTTCCTACAGAATCATGTATCGTGCAAACGACGAAGAAGAAGGCTGGGACTTGACAGAAAGCAATTCGATTCCTGCAAGTGAAGTTGTTGTTGACGGTAAGACTTGCAATACCTTTGAAGTTGTCTTGAATCCGGATGATGTTGAACCTTCTGATGAAGCCTTGATTGTTGTACGTCCGTATAACAAGTCTGGTCTGGGCAAGTCTAAGACTTTCAAGGTCGAAGAATAATTGCTCTCTACAGTTAAATTCGAAGATTCTTCTATCACCGTGGCTCTTGTGGGCTGCGGTGGTTTTATTGGTAGTCATTTGCTTAAGGCAATCCTGGAACGTACCCAGTGGCGTGTGTTCGGGGTTGATTTGGATTCCTATAGAATCCAGGAGCATTTGACCAACGAACGCTTTGAATTTATGTGCGCTGATTTGTCGGAACCTAGTGTGGTGAAGCGAATTGCGCAGTACCCTGTGGTGGTGAATCTTGCTGCTATTTGCACGCCAAGCCGTTATATGGCCGAGGCGGCTACAGTTATCCGTAGCAATTACGATCATCCTGCACGTTTGGCGGATGCTTGCGCAAAAAGCGGTGCTTGGCTGATTCATTTCTCCACTTCGGAAATTTACGGAAAGACTTCTGCAGATTCGGGCTTGCTTGACGAGGATTCTACTGAAATTACCTTGGGCCCGGTGCCGGCTAGTCGCTGGAGTTACGCTACCGCAAAGCTTTTGACGGAACGTTATTTGTTCGCCCTGCAAAACCTCCGTTGGACTGTGGTTCGGCCATTCAATTTTGTGGGCCCTTATATGGATTTTATGCCGGGTGTCGATGGGGAAGGTATCCCTCGCGTGTTGGCGAATTTCTCCACTGCGTTGGTCCGCGGTGAGGCCATGAAGTTGGTGAACGGCGGCTTGGCAAAACGCAGTTTTACCTCGGTTCATGATGCGGTGAACTTTATGTTCTGCCTTTTCAAGAACGCAGAAAATGGCGTTGGACAGGCTTTCAATATCGGTAATCCGAATAATGAATTGACCATTGCGGAACTTGCCGGAAAAATGCGCTCCATCTATGCAGACGTCAAGGGCGTAGATGTTGAAACTGTGCCGCAGCCGGTTGCTGTGGATGGTGAAGAATATTACGGCAAGGGTTACGAGGATTCCTTGCGCCGTATGCCTTCTGTAGCCAAGGCCGAAAAGCTCCTGGGCTTCAAGGCTGCTACTCCTTTGGATGATGTTCTGAGGGAATCCTTGAGTTGGTTTGTGGAACATTACCAGACAGCGGCGGAATAATGTCCGCACAAAACTTCGATACATTTATTTTCGTTCCCGCCTATAAT
The DNA here is from genome assembly GCA_024399035.1 of Fibrobacter sp. GTDB lineage: Bacteria > Fibrobacterota > Fibrobacteria > Fibrobacterales > Fibrobacteraceae > Fibrobacter. Next base: position 12,710 of record JAKSID010000001.1, read on the forward strand.
GTGGAAAAGACTTTGGCGGGAGTGCTGGATAAGATCCCTGAATCCGTTTGGGAACGTTCTCGGGTTCTAGTTATCAATGATGGATCCAAGGATGGGACCGCTATCGTTGCTAAAGAGTATTGCGAGGCTTGTGCTGGCCAAGAACATCGCGCAGGTCAAGAACGTCGCGTGGAGTATTTTGCCTTTGAGAAAAACAGTGGCTATGGTGCTGTGGTAAAGAAAGGAATTTCGGAGGCTGTAGCCTCGGGTGCCAAGTACGCTGTTTGCCTTCATGGGGATGGTCAGTATCCTGCAGATTTGCTGGACAAGTTCCTAGATCATCTGGAAAATTTTCAGGAGCCGGATGGTTGCGAGAATGTGCGCCGGCTTGCGTTGCTCCAGGGCAGCCGCCATGCGGTTTCCGGCGGTGCAAAGGCTGGCAATATGCCTTTGTACAAACGCCTGGGTGGAACCTTTTTGACTGCTCTTGAAAATACGGTGTTTAAGTACAAATTAACAGACCGCCACAGCGGATTTATTCTTTATCGCACTGAGTTTTTGAAGCGTGTCGATTTGGAAAAATTGAGCCCCAGTTTTGACATTGACTTGGAACTGATTTCCATTGCGGACGCTATGGCTGCTAGGGTTGCTGCAGGGACCTCTGTTGAGACTGCACCGCGATTTGCCTTGGGTGAATTGCCTATTCCCACGGTTTACGCCGATGAAAAATCAAATTTGAACGTGGTGAATTACGGGTTGCGCTGCTTAAAACAAATTTTGCGCCGATTGATGCGAAAATAATCGTGCTTTAATACAAGTTGTACTTAAAATCCGCCTGGTTCCTTGAACTAGGCCGTTTTTTTTGATTATATATTTAACGTATGATTAAGTCTTTAACCGCTGAATTGAATAAGGTTCTTCTTGGCAAGAACGATACCGTTGAACTTTTGCTGATGGCACTGCTGGCTGACGGCCATGTGCTGATTGAGGATGTTCCTGGTACAGGTAAAACCACCTTGAGCAAGGCCCTTGCTGCGGCAGTGGGGGCGGACTTTGCCCGTATCCAGTTTACGCCGGATTTGCTGCCTGCTGATGTGACCGGCGGTGCGGTGTATAACGCGAAGACAGGCGAGTTTGATATTAAGAAGGGGCCTGTCTTTACACAGATTCTTTTGGCAGATGAAATTAATCGTGCGTCGCCCCGAACCCAGAGCTCCCTGCTGGAAGCAATGGAAGAACGTCAGGTTTCTCTTGAAGGGGAACGCCATAAGCTGCCTGCATTGTTCATGGTGCTGGCAACGGAAAACCCGGTGGAGTTCCACGGCGTGTTCCCGCTGCCCGAAGCCCAGATGGACCGATTCATGGTCCGAATCGCTGTGGGGTATCCGAGCGCAGAAACGGAACTGGATATTTTACGCGCCCATCGCGAAGGGCGGCCTGTGGATAAGGTGGTTGCGGTGACTTCGCCGGACCAGATTTTGGAAGCACGGAAACAGGTTGCGAAAATTCACGTGGACGAATCCCTGGAGCGCTATGTGGTTTCCTTGGTGCAGGCAACAAGAAACGATGGCGGTGTCCGTTTGGCGGCGAGTCCGCGTGCAGGCCTTAACCTGATTCGTATGGCTCAGGCTTGCGCTTATATGAATGGCAGGGACTTTGTGAATCCCGATGACATCCAGCGTGTTTTCTATCCGGTAATGGAACATCGCGTTTTCGCCAAGGACAGCGCCAATCCCGAGGCGTCCCGCAATATTTTGCAGAGCATCCTGAAAAAGGTGAACATTCCCAAGTAATGTCATTGCGAGGATCCCTTGCAAAATAAGTTCTTCTCATGGTTTGTAAATAGCGTTCCTCGTGCGCCAAGGCGTGCGGGACTTTTAATGCATGTTTACTACCTGTGGCAAGAATATTTTACTCCTGCGGGGAAAGCGGCTGCGGCCTTGTTCCCGTTGGCTATGGCTGTGGGCATGGTGCCCGGCTTTTGGGCTGCCTGGATTTTTTGCGGACTGGACTTTCTACTCTTTTTGGGAATGATTCTTTCCCTGTTTACCGCCTGCAAACTGAATTACGTGTCTATCGAAAACGTGGTGGTAACTTCAGTTTTCGAAGGCGAGGTGGCTAAGATTTCCGCGGATGTGGCGGTTGGTTCCGACGACGCCTTGAACGCCGCTGGCAAAAGACGTTCTGCAAAACGTTTGGCAAAGATTGCCCAACGCCGTGGCCTGTTGCAAAAGCTTGGTACAGAACGCTTGGATTCTGTTCAGTTGGCTTCTTATAGAATGGATCCTAGCCTTACATACGAATCCTTAGGCCTTGCACAAATTTCTAAAGCAGACGGATTCAAGAAACTGGAATGCGAAATTCAGACCAAGTTCCGCGGGGCTTATCCTTTAAACAAGGTTGCTGTAAACGTTCCCGAAATCATGGGCCTTATGCAGTGGCCGTTCCCGTACCAAGGTACCGCAGAACTCCTTGTACATCCCCGCCCCATTAAGGTGGGGGAGTTTCCGTTCTTGACATCAGGCGCCTGCGGTATGGTATTCGCGCCCTTGCTTATGCCAAGCCTGACTCGCGGAATGAATTTCGTAGGCGTCCGCGAATACCGCGAAGGCGATGCCCTGCGCGACTTGCACCATAAGGCTTTTGCCCGATATGGCCGCCCCTTCACCAAGGAATTTGAAACAGAACGTGGGGCTGGCGCAATTCTTGTTTTGGACACTGCTGCACCGACCTTCACGGAGCGTCAGCACTTGGAAACAGCCATCCGCTTGACGGCGGGAATCGGCCTGTGGCTCTTGGAAAGGAATATCTTGGGACGATTCTTTATTGATGACGAAGAGATTTCCTTGGCTGGTAGCGGTGCTGCGGAAAATGAACGTCGCAAAAATTTACTGGACGCCCTAGCCCGAATTCCTGCGGCAAATCTTCTTGCTGCAAAAAAGCCTAGTCCTTGGTCACCGGCGGCTCGCCCCATGGATCCTGTTCTTCGTGTAGGCTTGTTTGAAAAGGATGAGCCTTTAGTTCATAAGCACATTGTGGTGGGCCGCTTCAGGCGCGCTGGCTCCGCCGTAGGTGCTGCAAGTTCTGATAAAACGCTCTTTGTTGATCCTAAAATTACTGGCGGGGTGTCTCTATGAAAAAAGAAATCGTAGACATCCGCTATGTGGCGAAAATCCTGTTCCTGGTTATTGCCTCGGTAAACCTTGGTCACACCTTTGACGTGACTTGGCTAGGCTTACTTTTTGCCACGTATTTTGCAGTGATTGGATACCTGAATGGAACCCGCCGCCGTGAATTTTCTGCTCGCCCAAAGTACAATAAGATTCCTGCCTACGGCGCCATTGTGCCTTTGGCGCTTTACTGGGTCGTGACTCCCGGTGTAGAAAATGGCGTGAATCCGGTAATGGTTTTCTTGCCGGGTTTGTATTTGCTTTTCTTGGCTGCGCTTCAGGAACGTAGCCGCGGTAACGGAGGCTTCGAAGCCTTTGTCGCTTTTGATGGCGTGGCCGCATTGCTATTCAGCATGTTTGCTGTTCCCAAGGGATGGTCCCCTGTGGGGTTTGCGGGCTTGTTGCTTGCCCTGTTCGCCTACAGCCGTCGCGGAACCGCCTGGTACAAGTATTTGTTGTTTGTTCTGTTGATTATTCTTCTCAGTGGCATTTCCTATGGTGGCTGGCTTTACTGGCGAGCCCATCGAGGCGAGTATGGTGCCCGCATGGCCGATGATTACTACCAGCGGGAACGTGTCCTTGGATTTGATCCGGTGAACGCCCTGGGAAGCTTTGGCAGTAATTATCAATCCAAGTACAACAATCAGGTTGTGTTGCGAGTCTGGGATTCTATTCCCTCCAAGTATCTAAAGGCCGCCAGCTACGAAAAATATGTGGCTGGTATTTGGAAGCCTCCTGTCAAGCCTTTAAAGACTTTGATTCCTTCCTACTATCAGGTGGACTACGCTGTTCTTGAAACTTCTGATTCTGTCACTTACAAGGCCCGCCAGGTTTGGATCCAGTCCACGTTGAAAACCTTCGGCTTTGTCTTTGCTCCTTATGGATCTGTGGGCTTTGCCGCAAAGGATCTTGACTCGCTGCAGTATTTTGCTGGCGGTACCATCAAGGGGCTCGATGGAAACGGCAAGCGTTCGGACTGGTACTATTTTACCTGCGATTTTTGTTCTGTTCCCAAATCCCTGTTGGCATATACTGAGGGTGATTTGCTGGTTGGTAAGTCCTACGAACCGTTGCTGGATACCATTGTGACTGCCATGGGGCTAGTGCGTCGCGACAGTCTCGATTCTACGCAGATCTTGGATTCGACGCGGTCCTTTGACTCCGAAAATCTTCAACGCATTCTTTCGTACTTCAAGGAAAACTTTACTTACTCTCTCAAGGTTCCTGGACTTGGACGTAAGTTCGGCGGAAAGTCGAATGTATCCCGAGATCCCTTGTCCGTGTTCTGGCACGCCAAGCAGGGTTATTGCGAATACTATGCCACCTTGTCTGTCCTTGCCCTTCGTCGCGTAGGTATTCCTGCCCGCTATGCTACAGGCTTTGCTAATCCCGAAGTGGTGGAGGGACGGCCTTACGCCATCTTCCGTCGAAAGCATTCCCATTCCTGGGTGGAAGCCTTTGTGGATGGTCACTGGGTGATCTTTGATCCTACGCCTCCAATGCTTACGTCTCTCGGTAACGAACCGAATTTGTTTGCCGTAAAGTGGGAAGGCCTGCAGGGACGTTTTGCTCGTGCAATGCATTTCCTCAAGGAGGGGGAATGGCGTCGTACGGTGGATTCTTGGCAGAACTACACACAAAAGATTACGGATGGTGTTGCTATTTACGTGGCTCTGGTAATTGCAATCCTCGCCTTTGTGGGGCTTAAGATTCGCAGATACATAAAGGGCCGCCGTCGCAACATCATTACCCCGAAGAATGCCGCCGCTATCGAATGGGCCCGTAGGCTGACCAAGGCTGAACTAACCCTAGCGACCCTGGGTTTCCATCGAGAAGATGGAGAAACCGTAGGTGCGTTTGTTAAACGATTGCTGAAGGTAAATGTCGTAGACTCTACGTCGAAAGAAAAGTTACAACAGTCCATATCGGTTCTTCAAGACTACGAAGAACAAAGATGGATGAAATAGGAGGAAACATGAAATATTTATGGAGCTCAATTGCTGTCGCCGCGGTTCTTGTTGCTTGCGGTGAAGAATCTACGAATAATGTGTCGAATGCGGAAGATGTAGAATCATCCTCGTCTATATCTAAGGTGGATTCTGTAGAATCTTCTTCTTCAATATCTAAGGTTGATTCTACGGCAAAGTCTTCGTCAAGTAAAGGAACGAAGTATGAAACAGTTGTTTCCTACGGTGAAATGACTGACCCGCGAGACTCAAAAACATATAAGACCATTACCTTGAAATATTTTGATGGCAAGGATTCTATAACCAGCGATACCTGGATGGCCGAAGACCTTGCGTACAATGCTGAATATGCCGATCAAGTAATTGTTGAAAATGACGTACATCTTTACGGCATGCCTGCTGCAATGGATTCCTTAAAATCTGGCTGCGGATATTGGGATTTGGACAATATTTGGTATTGCGGACTTCCCGAAAATTTCCAGGGTATTTGCCCCGACGGGTGGCGTATGCCTTCCTTTAAAGAGGCTAGTCGATTTGCTTCCATACTGAAAGGTAATGGTGATGCCGAAACTGCTTTTTACCATTCCTCCCGTACGGACGAATGCGAAGATAGTGATTATATCTGGACAAGCACAGAATTGGGCTTTGGTCTTTTTTCTGGATCCGGTGTTCGCAAAGAATGTGTGAGTTCGTTTGATTACCCTATTGAATCCTTTGCACCGGTTCGTTGTTTGAAGGGCGAGGGTGTTCATGTGGAACCGGTGATTCCCACGCCTGAGAAATATAAAGGTAATTTTGGGACTTTGACTGATTCTCGCGATGATAAAACTTACAAGACCGTGAAAATTGGTGAACAGACCTGGATGGCCGAGAACCTGGACTACTATATGTCCGATTCAACCAGCATTTGCAACGATTTTGACGAGGATTGCTCCAAGTACCACAGGTTTTATACTTGGGAAGCTGCAAAGGAAGCATGCCCGACAGGATGGCATTTGCCGACAGAGGCTGAATTTACAACATTGAAGAACTTTGTATTGAAGGATTGGCCCGACTATAGTGTGCTGAGCTTGTTGGGTGAACAATATGGCTGGGAAACTGATACCTATGATGCCTATGGATTTAATGCCAAGTATGATTATTCGCCTTTTGATAATCCTAGAGGTGAATTCACTTACAAAGGATCCTCTGCATATTGGTCCTCTACCGAAGGTTCTGATGGCTCCAGTGTTAAAGCCCTTTGGCTGCAACTTGATTCCGGTTCCGAAATCGAAAGCATCGATAAGAACTATTATGCAGGAGTTCGTTGCTTGAAGGACTAAAAAATCCTGTTGCAAAAATGGTAATAAAAGAAACCCGAACCATGATGGTCCGGGTTTTCTTGTTTAAAATTCTCGTCAATTACAAACTATAAATCGTAATTCATAATTCATAATTGCGCGAAGCGCTTACAGCTTCATGTCGGAAAGGCGGGTGTGTTCCACAGCGTCGAATTCGTCCTGGATTTCCTTGGACGGAGCCTTGGTCAGGAGGCTAACCACGATGATGGTGATCATGCTGAATACGAAACCCGGAACCAGTTCGTAAATCTGGAAGATTTCGCCTTCGAGGCCGGAGAGGTAGAACTTCCAGACGAAGGTGGTGATACCGCCAACCAGCATACCGGCAACGGCTGCGGGCAGGGTGGTGCGCTTCCAGAAGAGGGCCAACAGAACCAGCGGACCGAAGGTTGCACCGAAGCCACCCCAGGCGAAGCTGACCAGACTCATGACCACGTCAAGGAAGCTCTTGCCTTCCTTAGCGGCACCAGCGGAAGGTGCGCCCTGGAGTGCCACGAGAACAGCGATAATAGCGATAACGGCAACCACAACGCGGCTCACCCACATCAGTTCCTTGTTGGAGGCGTTCTTGCGGAAGAGGTGCTTGTACATGTCGTTACTGAAAGCGGAAGCAGAAACCAGGAGCTGGGAGTCTGCGGTACTCATGATAGCGGCGAGAATGGCGGCCATGAGGATAGAGGCGATAGCCGGATGGCAGAGGGCCTGGCAGAGGACCATGAAGATTCTTTCAGGGTCCTGGACAGTGAGACCGTTAGCGCTTACATAATAGCGGCCAAGGAGACCGATCATGATCACAGCACCGAGGCAGATGATGACCCAAGTCATGGCGATGCGGCGAGAATGCTTGATTTCTTCAGCGTTCTTGATGGACATGAAACGGACCAGGATGTGGGGCATACCGAAGTAGCCGAGACCCCAGGCCAGGCTGGAAATCAGGGAGATGAAACCGATGGCCTTGCCGGTAGAGGCGTTGGTGAAGAGGCTCATGAGGTAGGGATTCTGTACGTTCACTGCATCCATGGTTGCAGCGAAGCCGCCACCGGAAACGCAGATGATGGTGGGAATCACCAGCACGGCAATGAGCATCATGGAAGCCTGGATGAAGTCGGTCCAGCAAACAGCGAAGAAGCCGCCCATGAAGGTGTAGCTCACAACAACCACGGCGCCAATGATAAGGCCGGTGGTGTAGTCCAGGCCGAAGATGGTACCGAAGAGCTTTGCGGAAGCTACAAAGCCGGACACGGTGTAGAACAGGAAGAATGCCAAGATGAAGAAGGAAGCGATAACGCGGATAATGCCCTTGTTGTCGCGGAAACGGTTGGAGAGGAAGTCGGGGAGAGTAATGGAGTCGCCGCAGAAGTGAGAGTACTTACGGAGACGACGGCCCACGATTTTCCAGTTGAAATAAGTACCGATCACAAGACCGATACCGATCCAAGCTTCGGAGAAACCGCTGAGGTAGATAGCGCCGGGAAGACCCATGAGCATCCAGCCACTCATATCGGAAGCCTGGGCGGACATAGCCACTACCCACTTGTTCATGCCACGGTCGCCCAGGTAGTAGGCGTTGAGGCTGTTTGCCTTGCGAGAGAAGTAGGCACCGATGCCTAACATCATCAACAAGTAAAGAATAAAGACAACTACGGTCATTTGTTCCTCTTCTTTGTTACGGCGGCTTTAAAAAGACCGGCCTGTGTTAATCTAATCCGTGGGTGAAGATAGAAATTTCTATATAGTTCGTTGTGAACGAATCCTTTGAAACACCATCTGTTTACCCTTTCAAGGTCATCGGAAAAATCAAGAGCGATTTTCCCGACAAGTTCGGCATTCCCCGCCAGTCGGGATTGCTTAAGAACTTGCGTTCCGCTATCCGTTTCGAACCGGAGTTCCGCGTGGCCGACGCCCTGCGAGGCCTGGAGGGCTTTAGCCATCTCTGGATCCTCTGGATTTTTTCAGAAAATGTAAGACCCGACGAAAACGGAAACAATCGCTGGAGCCCCACCGTGCGCCCGCCCCGCCTTGGGGGCAACAAGCGCCTGGGCGTGTTCGCTACCCGCAGCAGTTTCCGCCCCAATCCTCTGGCTATGAGCTGCGTCAAGATAGAGGAAATCCACCTGAATACTGTGGACGGGGATTATAACGGCCCGGAGATTGTTGTCAGCGGCGCCGATCTTATGGACGGCACACCTATTGTGGATATCAAGCCCTACTTGCCCTACGCGGATTCTCAGCCCGACGCCTTGGGCGGTTTCGCCGAGAAAGCTCGGGAGAAGTCCCTGCAGGTGGTGTTCCCCGAGGCGGTGAAATTTCCGCCCGAAAAGCTAGACGCACTTATAGAGCTTCTTTCAGAAGACCCGCGCCCCGCTTACCAGAGGGACCCCGAGCGTGTCTACGGTTTCAAGTTCGCAGGCTTCGAAGTCAAATTCCAAGTCGTTGGCGACGTTCTCACGGTTACCGACCTGATCCGCCTTTAGCGCGACGTTTAAAAAGCCCCCAAGAAAAAATCTTGGAGGACTTTTGTTCGTTAGGAGTAAGTTTTTTAGCGCCGGCGCGGTGTCCGGCTGCGTTTTTGCGCGGTTTAGTGTCCGGCTGCGTTTTTGCGCGGTTTAGTGTCCGGCAGATTTATTTGTTCACGTGCAGCGGCACAGTTTTGCTTAAGCCTGCACCCTGAATGCGCACAATGTAGTTGCCGGCGGGTAACTTCTGGCGGCAAAGCTGCAATGCCTCGGCGTAGCCTGCGTGCGCATGGTTGAATCTTGCCACTTCCTGACCCAGGGAGGAGTAAACCTCAACCAGCCTGATGTCTGTAATGCCGCCCAGAGAAAGCTCTAGGGACTGGATTGCAGAAGACGACAAAGCATCCTGGCTAGAGGAGCTGGAGACGGTCGCGATATCACTACTAGAAGTAGGCGCGACAACACTGCTGCTGCTGGACGCCGGCGCTTGAACAGAACTGGAGGATTCTGCAACTGCGGTGATAGGGCCGATGGCCTTCAGCATCTGCTTTGCGTATTCCTTTCCCAGGGTGCGGTAGCCGGCTGCGTCAAAGTGGACGTTCTGGCCGTCCTGCAGCATGCCGGTGATTCCCTGTGCCGAGGCTACATAGAAGTTCTTGGACTGCTGGGGCAACTGGGCGATAATGCTGTTCATGCCCTTGCAGCTGCCGTTAGGATGCACTTCGCCAGCGACGAGGGGCGTGTTGGCGTCCAGACCAAGGTCTTTCACCAGGTTGTCGTAAATGCCCTTGACTCGGCTGGGCCAGTTGTTCTGACCGCTATTGGTTTCGCCCTGATGCAACAGAATTCCCTTGATAACGCCTTCTTGCTGGGCGGCCTTTGCCAGATCAACAAGACGACCATAGGGATTTCCGCCGTAGTTATTGATTCTGCTGGTCATCCAGGATTGTGCAGAACTAACGTAGCTCTTGTAGTTATCTTTTTCGAAAAGCTGGATGTCGCAACCGGCCACTGCAACGACAATCACGCCGATGCGTACGCCTTCAGGTGCGGATTCCACCATGGAACGTCCGAAATAGTCTGCAGGGCCAAGTTTTCCGTCGCAGCTTGCCAGAGGCGGGACTGCATCGTACCAAGAACCCTTGGTTCTGTTGGCGCAGTAGCCATTGTCGCCGGACCACATGACCTGGAATCGGGAATCCACGGTCTTGTCTTGTTGCTCAATGGTTCCTTGTCCTTCCATGTTGGATTGGCCAAAGGCGAGGTAAATGTGAAAATTGGGGTCTGGGGCTGCGAAACTTGCCGTTGCAAGTGCTGCCGAGACTATAACCGAAAGGACAAGAGCCTTTCCGGTTCTCTTCTTGTAATCCATGATTGTTCTCCAAAAACAGGTGGAACATTCCACCAAACACGTTTTAAAAATACGTCGCTTTTTGGGGATAAATCATTTGGACAACGATTTATGTTGTTGCTTTTTACAACAAAACCGCTTATTTAGGCGAATTTGCGTAAAATAATTTCAATAACAAGCCCATGTTTTAAAGTTTTTCTTATATTCCGTAGAAAATAACGAGGTTTTATAATGAAAAAGATTTCTCTGGCTCTTGCAATTGCTGGTCTTGGTGCTGCAGCTTTGATGTGCGCTTGCACCGATAGTGGCACCAGCGCAAAGAAACCCACCAAGGCTCAGGAATGTGCCAATGGTCTTACCACCGAATGCTTGATCGGTACTTGGAATGTGAATGGCTTTGCAAATCGTACCACTGGCGAAATGAACCCGACCATCGACTATTCTGCCAATCCGGGTAAGCTTACCTTCGATGAAAACGGCAAATATGAGTTTAGTGTTCCTGCTGGCGTAACCAACCCCTCGGTTACCGCTTGTAACCCGGTTTATGGTACATATTCCGTGGATGCAGGTTCTTTGACCCTTAAGGGTACTGTTCGCAACGAATGCTTGGCAAAAAACACCTACGTTGGTACACCCAAGCTTGAAGTTGGTGATGCCACTGTCAAGTTGACTTTGGATACCTTGTACTTTATGTTTAACGTTACCGACGAATCCGCTAACCGCGTTGGATTTGGCGAAACTTTCTCCATTAGCGCTCAGTAATTTTACTGCGTTCTAAAAAGGTCAAGACCTTAAAACGAAAACCCTGGTTGTTGAACCAGGGCTTTTTTGTTTTCTTAATTCGCGACTAATTTGATCTGAAACGTCAAAACGTGAGATTATTGGACACCGCCATCGTAGACTGTGCCGTCTGCCATTACCTTGTCGTTCATACCCTTGATTGCGGCATAGCGAAGTTCGTTTTTGTCGTTGATGATGATTGCAAGACCTGCCAGGAAGTTTAACCATTTCAGGGAGTTGGGGTCGTGAAGCTTGATGTCAATTTTCTTTTCGGTTGCCCAAATGGTAAGAGGAGTCAAAACCTGGTCATGGGAGGCAGCCAGAGTGTACTTAGGCATAGCACTGTAGTCCGTAATGATGAGCTTGAGAAACTCTTCGCTACGTTCCTTCAAATCGTAGAACGCGTCTGCGTAAGTACCGTCGTAAGCCCATGCGGTAATTGCGGGATTAGGGCTGCTTTTAATCGTACCGGTGGTGTCGGCTTCCTGGTATGCTTTAAGGATGTCCTTGTCCTTTACATACCATCCATCTTTGAGCTGAGTCAAAGTGTCTGCCTTGAATTCTGGGCAGTTGACCACAACTTGATCGTTCTCGTCGTAGCTTGCAACACATGCAGCGTCTCCGCGACCGGTGGCAATTCCGGCTGCAGTCTGGTAGGTTCTGAGCATTCCGGAGAAGATGTATTTAAACTGTCCGTCGCCTACCATTTTTTGTCCAGCGGCAACAGACGCTTCGTAGCCTTCCATCAGCAAGGGTGTTTCGCCAGAGTAGTTGTTTAAATCACGGTCGGCATGGCGGACGATGAAAACAACCTTTTCGTTGCACTGGATATTCTTATAGACTTCGCCGATGTCGTTGAACTTGTCCTGGGGGAACGCAACAGGGGAGGGTACCTGGCCAGCGGCACAACCGTTGCTTGTTTCGGTTGCAGGTTCGCCGATGCTGGAACTAGAGCTGGGGCTGGAACTAGAGTTGGAGACAACGCCTTCGCTTACCGGGGGCGTTGCAATAGAGCTAGAAGAAACTGCAGCCGGGTTTTCATCGACGGGGCTTGCGGAATTGGATTCTTCTCCACAGGCGGTAAGGCCGAATGCTGCGGCCATGGTCAGTGCTGCCGCTACGGATTTATATGCGAAAATCTTGGACTTCATAGGTCGTTCCTTATATTACGCCCTTTAATATAAATATTGAAGCCCCGAAGATGTTGTAAACTAATGTTAAAGGGGGTTAATCCTGCTTGTTATTATAGTTGCAGGCGTTTCTGCGCTTCAGTTCGTTGTTCAGGGGAACGTAGATCAGGCTGAATAGGATATATCCCGAAAGCAACACGAGCCAGTGGTTCCAGCCAAGGCGGGTCTCGATAAAGTGCATCTCGATGAACATGAAGGGGGCTGCAATCAGGAATAGGGGCAGTTGGCGGCACTGGTCTCCCAGGGAGTATCGGCTCTCGTAGCTGACGATGGAGTTCATCATGGGGAAACTTGTGCAGAAACCGCCCATAAGGCGCTTGATGAACATAAGTCCGCTCACGACGCAGGCAATGGCCGGTGCCTTAATATATATAGGCAGGGGAGTCTTGTATCGAACGCCGGACTTGTACTTTTGTTTTTGGAACATGACCACGCCCACCACAAAGTCGAATGCGCACACGCCGATAAAGAAAGCTTCGCCATCGGGAAGTCGTGGCATTAAAAAGGTTCCCATGGCAACAAAGCATGCCAGTCCGATAATGATGGCTGGAACGATAGGGATCTTCACTCTGTAATGCAGCACTCGGACAATGTTGGCATAGAGCATGCACATGAATCCGGAAATGGCGTTTGCTGCTCCGATGGGCAGTCCTACGGCGATGTAGGCAAATCCGAAGGGAATTGGGATGGTGGCCGTCACCGCTTTCAGCTGGGGGTCCTTCAGATAGGCGCTGAGGGTGCCCAGGGCTGTGACCATAAAGACCAGCAGCCAGTCATAAAAGGAAAAGTGAAAGTTAAGGGTTTCCAACATTTGGTGCCAAATTTAGTTAGTTTGCCAAGAATTTGCCACTATTAGCCCTTACTTCGTTGTTTTCTCCCGAAAACACCCCGTTTTTACCCTAATCTCACTAACCACTAACCACTAATCACTAACCACTTTATTATATTTATCATCAACGTCATTTCACCTTGGTATTCCCGACCAGTTAAATTCCACTGGGAGTGCAAGTAGAATACTCGGGTGTAAACGTGTTAAAACGAAAAAACAATCAAACCAAAAGGAAATGGTATAAATATGGCTTCTATCACTAAAGAAAAGGCTGCAGAAATCACCGCTAAGTTTGGCGCAAACGAAAAGGACACCGGTAACGTCCGCGTTCAGATCGCTCTCTTGACCGAAAAGATCAAGAACCTCACTGAACATGCCAAGCAGCACAAGAAGGACCACCACTCCCTCCGTGGCTTGACCGCCATGGTTGCAAAGCGCAAGAACCTCCTGAAGTACTACGGCGAAAAGGACATCGTCGCACAGCGCGCTCTCATCAAGGAACTTGGTCTTCGCGGCTAATATCTGCAGACTGGAGATTAATCTATGTCTATTGACGCATATCAAGCCAAGTACGGCAAGATGCTCGATCCCAAGGAAGAGTCCGTTACTCTTCCCGACGGTCGTGTCATTACGTTCGAAACTGGCCGACTGGCAAAGCAGGCTCGCGGTTCTGCTGTTGCTAAGATGGGGGATGCTTTCCTCCTTTCCACCGTTTGCTACGGCGAAGAAAAGGATGGCGACTTCTTCCCTCTGACTGTTGAATATCGCGAAAAGTCTTACGCTGCTGGTCGCCTCCCGGGCGGCTACAGCAAGCGCGAACCGGGCCGTCCGTCCGACGAAGAAATCCTCTCCGCTCGTATTATCGACCGCCCGATCCGCCCGATGTTCCCGGAAAACTTCACTCGTGAAGTCCAGGTCATCGTTCAGGTTCTCTCCGCAGACAAGAAGTTCGCACCGGACGTCCTCGGCGTTTCCGCAGCTTCCTTGTCTATCGGCCTCTCCGAACTCCCGTTCGAACAGCAGGTTGCTGCAGTTCGCGTGGCAGTCGTTGATGGTCAGAACGTTGTGATGCCTACTTACGATCAGCTGGCTGTGGCCGATCTGGACCTGGTGGTCGCCGGTACAGAAGACTCTGTTTGCATGGTCGAAGGTGGTGCTTACGAAGTTTCCGAAGACACCATGATCGGCGCTATCCTTGCTGGTCACGAAGCCATCAAGGAAATGTGCAAGGCCCAGCAGAAGCTGGTTGACCGTTGCGCAAAGCCCAAGATGGAACTGAAGCCCCAGCATGTTGGCGAAGAACACGAAAAACTCCTCGCTGCTGTTAAGGAAGTCGTTTGGGAAGAACTGAACAAGGATGTTCATTCCAACATGGTCAAAACCGACTTCTATCCGGCAATGGCAGACCTCTGCAAGCGCATGCTCGAAGACGAACGTATTACCGCTATTACCGGTGCTGGTGACGAAGCTGACGCAAAGCTCGTTGCTGACGCTAAGGCAATCTTCAGCGATTACGAACGTACCGCAATGCGCGAAATGATCCTGAACGAACACGTCCGCTTGGACGGCCGTACCACTACCGAAGTCCGTCCTATCGAAATTGAAATGGGCGTGCTCCCGCGTGCTCACGGTTCCGCTATCTTCCAGCGTGGTGAAACCCAGGGTCTCGTTATCTGTACTCTCGGCACCAAGGCCGACGAACAGCGTTACGAAAGCCTCCAGGGCGAAGGCTCCAAGAGCTACATGCTTCATTACAACTTCCCGCCGTACTCCGTCGGTGAATGCAAGAAGCTTGGTCTCTCCCGCCGCGAAATCGGTCACGGTCACTTGGCCGAACGCTCTCTCGCTGCAGTCCTTCCGCTTCCGGATGACTTCCCGTACACTATCCGCGTTTGCTCCGAAATCGAAGAATCCAACGGTTCTTCTTCCATGGCATCCGTTTGCGGTGGCTGCCTTAGCTTGATGGACGCTGGCGTTCCTATCAAGGCTCCGGTTGCTGGTATCGCAATGGGCCTCATCTCCGAAAAGGGTTCCGTGAAGGAAGGCGGCAAGATCGAAATCTTGTCCGACATTACCGGCACTGAAGACCACCTCGGCGATATGGACTTCAAGGTGACTGGTACCGCTGAAGGTATCACTGCCTTCCAGATGGATATCAAGATCCGTGGTATCACTCCGGAACTGATGCGTCAGGCATTGGAACAGGCCAAGCAGGGCCGTCTCCACATTCTCGGCCGCATGGCTGAACTTGGCCTGGCTGCACCCCGTCCCAAGGTTTCCGAAAAGGCTCCGACCATGATCAAGATGAAGGTGCCCACCAACAAGATCCGTGACGTTATCGGTTCTGGTGGCTCCGTCATTAAGGGCATGCAGGCTCAGACTGGCTGTACCATTAATATCGACGACAACGGTAACGTTGACATCGCCGCTCCCAGTGGTAAGGCTGCTGCAGTTTGCCGCCGCATGATCGAAGAACTCACTGCAGAACCGGAACCGGGCCGCAAGTACAAGGGCAAGGTTAAGACGATCCAGCCGTTCGGCGCATTCGTCGAAATCCTCCCGGGTCGCGATGGCCTCGTGCACATCTCCGAACTTGCTGACCACCGCGTCGACAAGGTTGAAGACGTCGTTCACGTCGGTGACGAAGTTGAAGTTCTCTGCCTCGGTGTTGACCCGAAGGGTAAGGTGAAGCTTTCCATGAAGGCTCTGCTCCCCCCGAAGGCCGCTGAAGAAGCTCCCGCCGCTGAAGCTCCGGCTGTAGAAGCCCCTGCCGAAGCACCTGCTGCTCCCGAAGCACCTGCAGAAGCATAAGCTTACTTAGACAACTAAGTTGAAAACGACCGCTCTGGCACTTCGTCGGGCGGCCGTTTTTGTTTTTAATGCCGTTTTTTTGTTGAAAACGCCATTTTTTTAAGAAAAAAAAGTGATGAGAACATATAAACATTTTTTTTTAGACAAAAATGTTAAAAATCGGTTACGTGTTATTATATTATTTGTATTGGTTATTGGTTGTTTGTGACCTAGGTCACGTAAGTACATGAGAAAATGGTGGTTTTAGGATATTTATTTGCGATGTGCGTTGTCTCGGCTATAAATGTAGCCTTGCTTTCTCGCATCAATTCAAACTACACCCAACGCGGGCCTTACTCCGCAATCTTCTTTGCAGCATTCTTCTCTTGTGTAGGGTATTTCTTCTTGGGCATGTCCACCAATGTGGATCAGGCGATTCTGGCCAACAAGATTTGCTACCTGGGCGCTTCGTTTATGCCCATGTTTACTTTCCATGCCATTCTCCTGGTATGTGAAATTAAGGCTCCGCCAGCGTTGAATTCCTTGCTGGGTATTCTTGCTTTTACTGTTTTCGGATTGTCTTCCACTGTTGGTTATAACCAGATCTACTACACCTCTGTGGAGTGGGAGGAACTCTACGGCGTAGGAAACTATGTGGCTACGTTTGGTCCAGGACATATGGTTTTCAACTTCATGTTGGTGTTCTACCTGGTCGCCAATATTAGCGTGATTGTCTATTCGTTCCTGAAAAAGAACAATGTATCCTACAAGCATCTGATTGCCCTGGCCTTGATTGAAATGGCCAGCATCCTCTCTTTCCTTGTGGCTCGTATCATGGGCACGGATACACTGATCATGCCTGCGGTTTATGTGTTTGACCAGTTCGCCTTGCTTTATATTTGCAGCCGTGTTCGTTTCTATGATATTACCCAGGCCTTTACGAAGGCCATGGAAGAAAATAATACCGACGGGTATATTTCTATTCTGGGCAACAAGACATTCCTTTGCTGCAATAGGATTGCCTATGAGTTCTTTGGGGACTTGAGGAATTGCCGCGTTGATACTGTCCTAAGTGGTGAATCTGAAATCGTCTCGTTTTTGACGACCTGGGTGGATGAATGTCTTGACGCGCATGTTGAACAAAGTAAGGAATTCCACTACGGAGAAAAACACTACAAGTTTACGCTTAAGATTTTGCATACCTCCAGAAGGAACGATGTTTACCTATTCAATGTAAGCGACAATACTGAATTGCACAATTACGTGCAGATGCTGGGTTCCAGCAACCTTAAGCTAGAAAGCAAGATCAAGTCCAACGTAACCCATATTCACGCAATTCAGGAACAGATGATTATCGGCATGGCTAACATGGTGGAAAGCCGTGATAGCAATACGGGTGGCCATATCAAGCGCACCAGCCAGGTGGTTGCCATACTTGTGGAAGAATTGCAAAAAGAGAATATCCTGGATTGCGACGATGAATTCTATAAGGCTTTGGTCAGGAGTGCTCCGATGCATGACCTGGGTAAGATTGCAGTGGACGACGCAATCCTTCGTAAGCCCGGTCGTTTTACACCGGAAGAGTACGAGATGATGAAGACTCATCCGGTCAAGGGCGCTGTCATTGTAGAAAACCTTCTGTCCTCCTTGGAATCTCCAGAGTTTGTCCAGATAGCAAAGAATGTGGCCTTGTCTCATCACGAACGCTTTGATGGCAAGGGATACCCCAATGGCCTTAAGGGCGAAGAAATCCCCGTGGAAGCCCGTATTATGGCTGTAGCCGATGTGTACGACGCTCTGGTCAGCCGCCGTTGCTATAAGGAGAAGTTTTCCTTTGATACGGCCTACGAGATTGTTTACGGTGGAATGGGGTCCCAGTTCGATCCTAGCTTGAAGGAATGTTTCGAGAACTGTCGCGAACGCCTGGAAGAGTATTACTCTAGCTTGATCGTTGCAGAGTAGTTAAATCGAAAAACTCGGTGGCAAATTTGGGGAAATTTCCTAAATTTGTCGCTATGACAAAGTTTTCTGAATTCCCGTATGTTGCCGACCGTTTGAACGCAGTCCGCAGGGAAACTGTACAGGTTCGCGTTGGCGATGCCTTGATTGGGGGCGGTGCCCCTATTCTCGTTCAATCCATGACTACCACCAAGCCCAAGGACGTTGAAAAGACCGTCCAGGAAACCTTGGATTTGGCAAAGGCCGGTTGCGGCTTGGTCCGTATTACTACGCCCACTTTTGCTGATGCCGCTGGCTTGGAAGAAGTCATGAAGCGCATCCGCGCCGCAGGCTGCAAGGTGCCGGTTTCCGCCGACATCCACTTCCAGCCCAAGGCAGCCTTCGAAGCCCTCAAGTGGGTGGAAAAGGTCCGCATCAATCCGGGTAACTTTGTGGACACAGGCATCCTCACTCTGGAAAACCAGACCGATGCCATGTTCGAAGAAGGCAAGGAAAAGGTTGCCGAACAGTTCACTCCCTTTGTCCAGGAAGCTAAGCGCCTTGGCCGCGCTATCCGTATTGGCGTGAACCATGGTTCTCTTTCTGCCCGTATGATTTATCGCTATGGCGACACCGTGGAAGGCATGGTGGAAAGCGCCATCGAATACTTGGCTGTTTGCGAAGCCGAACATTTTGACCAGGTGGTCCTGTCTCTTAAGTCCAGCAATCCTCGTGTGGCAATTGCCGCTTACCGTATGCTGGCTGCACGCATTAAGCAGGAAGGCTTCAAGCCTTATCCGTTCCACGTTGGCGTTACTGAAGCCGGCGCTGGTGCCGATGGCCGTATGAAGTCCGCCGCAGGTATCGGTGCTCTCCTTCTGGATGGCCTTGCCGATACGATCCGCGTTTCCCTTACGGAAGATCCCGTTGCCGAAGTCCCTGTGGCTCACGACTTGATCAAGGCCTGTGCATTGCCCGCAGCTCCCGTAAGCTACGCTGTTCCCATTTTTGAAAAGGACCCGTATCACTACGAACGTCGCGAAACCACACCCGTCGTTTTGAACGGTGTAGAAATCGGCGGCGCACGACCGGTGATGGTAGGTGTCCGCTCTGATGCTGCAAGCCTGACTGGCGAACGTCGCTCTCCGGAATTCGCTCTGGCTAGCCTGGACGTAAAGCCTTTGGTGACTTTCAAGGACGAAATGGATATTGCAGGCTTTGCCGCAAATCCTGATTCTGTTCCTGCAAATTCCATCTTCTGCTATACCGGCAAACAAATGGTGATGGGCACTCGCGCCATGGCTTCTGCTTTGGATGCCGCTGGCCGCAAGGATCCCATCTTGCTGTATGCAAAGATTTCTGATTCCGACAACGATATGCTCCGCGTATCCGCTGACATCGGTAGCTTGGTTACCGATGGTCTCGGTGACGCTGTCGTCATCGAAGGTTACAAGAGCGCCAAGGACTCTGTGCTCCTCGCTTTCGATATTCTCCAGGCAGCCTACTGCCGTCGCAGTAAGACCAACTTCATTAGCTGCCCCAGTTGCGGCCGTACCCTCTACAACATCCAGGAAGTCATGGGCAAGATCAAGGCCCGCTTCGGTCACCTGTCCGATATTTCCATCGGCATTATGGGCTGCATCGTGAACGGCCCTGGTGAAATGGCTGACGCAGACTTCGGTTACGTTGGTGGCGGTCCGGGTCGTATTACCTTGTTCGAAGGCAAGACTGCTGTGAAGAAGAATATTCCGGAAGCAGACGCCATCGAAGAATTGGTGGCCCTCATCAAGGAACGCGGCCGCTGGGTGGATGCGCCAGAAGCGAAGTAGTTAGTAGACAGTGGTTAGTAGACAGTAAAAGTAAGGCGGCTACGCCGCGATTATAAAACTAACCACTAACTACTAACCACTAACCACTAACCACCAGCCACTAAGAATTTTTAACATAAACTACAAGGAATAAAAATCATGGCAACTATTAAGACTATGAACAACATCTCCAAAAAGGGCCTCAGCCTTTTCGGAGCATACTATCAGGTTTCTGATACCATCGAAAATCCGGATGCAATCCTGGTCCGTTCCGCTCAGGTTGATACCGACAACTTTGATGGCCTTCTGGCTGTAGCACGTGCTGGTGCTGGTGTTAACAACATCACCATCGACAAGGCTTCCGCTAAGGGTGTTTGCGTGTTCAATACTCCGGGTGCCAATGCTAACGCTGTTGCAGAACTGGTCATGACCGTTCTCGGTATGGCTGTTCGTAACGTTGGTCAGGCTGCAAACTGGGTCAAGGCTCTGGACATCAACGATCCGGATATGGCTAAGACTGTTGAAAGCGGCAAGAAGAAGTTTGCTGGTTCCGAACTGGCTGGCAAGACTCTCGGCGTTATCGGCCTTGGCAAGATCGGTGTTCTGGTTGCTAACTATGCTCGTTGGAAGAACATGCGCGTTATCGCTTACGAACCGTATCCTAACGCTCTCAACATGCACGAACTTTCCAACAAGGTTGAAATTGCTGATCTCGACACCGTGATCGCAAACTCCGACTTCCTCACCGTTCACGTTCCGTTCATCAAGGGTGTTACCGAAAACCTCCTGAACCGCAAGAACCTGGCTAACTTCAAGGGTACTCATGTCTTGAACTTCGCCCGTAACGGTCTGGTCGAAATGGATCCGATTTACGAAATGCTGGACAATGGTACTCTCCAGGGTTACCTCAGCGACTTCCCGGATGCAAAGCAGATTCAGCACGACAAGATCCAGTGCTTCCCGCACCTGGGCGCTTCTACCGAAGAAGCTGAAGAAAACTGCGCAGTCATGGCTGTTGAAGAACTGAAGGACTACATCGAATTCGGTTGCGTCCGTAACTCCGTGAACTTCCCGGCTCTCAACGACAAGCCTCACATGGGCATCAAGACCCGCGTTGTGGTGATCAACCAGGACGTTCCCAACATGATCGCTGAAATCACCAAGGTGTTCGGTGCAGAAAACATCAACATTGCCTCCTTCTCTAACAAGAGCAACGGCAAGATTGGTTACAACCTGATCGACATCGAATCCACCATCGACGACTCCATCAAGGACAAGCTGGCAAAGCTTGACAAGGTCGTCAAGGTTCGCGTCATCCACTTCTAACCGCGCTGATCGTTCGTTAGGTAAGTAACCTCCGATCATCAGCGCTATGCTAGGGATAGGAGTGCGTACTTTCGGGACGATTTGATTGCAAAGGCCCCTGGTTAATACCAGGGGCTTTTTGCTCACGGGATGACTGCTCGCGCTAAAGCGAATTGAAATTAAAAGTCCGACGATGTTTAATCGTCGGACTTTTTGTAATTGATGAAAACGGAGGCTTGACTAACGCTTACTTGTACATTCTCTCGATCTGCTCGGCGTACTTTTCTTCGGCAGCCTTGCGACGAATCTTGAGGGTCGGGGTAAGCAGGCCGGATTCAACGGAGAGGCTGTCGCCAATGAGGGTCCACTTGCGGATCTGTTCCCAATGGTTCAGCTTCTTGTTGATGCGCATAATGTGGCGCTGCAATGCTTCGTTGATGCGGGTAGATTCCATTGCCTTGTTGACGTCGAAATCGAACTTGTCGCGCTGCAAGAAACGGCGTGCGTTCACCGGGTTCAAGAAGATAAGCACAGAAGCGAACTTGCGGTCGTTAGCGATGACCAAGGCCTGTTCTACCAGCGGGTGGCGGCTGATTTCAAGTTCGATGGGGTTGGGGCTTACGTACTTGCCTGTGCTGGTCTTCAGCAATTCCTTGATTCGGCCGGTGAGGTGCAGGAATCCGTCTTCGTCGATGCTGCCCTGGTCGCCGGTTCTAAAGAATCCGTCGTCGGTAAAGCTTTCGCGGTTGGTCTCGGGCAGGTTGTGGTAGCCCTTGAAAACGCTGTCGCCCTTCACCTGGACTTCACTGTTTTCTCCGATGCGAACTTCCAAGTGGGGAAGGGGAATGCCTACGCTGCCGGGGCGTACGGAACCAGGCATGTTGACGCTAACCACAGGAGAGCATTCGGTAAGGCCGTAGCCTTCGCAAACCATGACGCCTACGTTCAGCAAAAAGCGGCAAATGGACTTGTTCAATGCGCCACCGCCAGAAACGATAATGCGGATTCGGCCGCCGATTGCGTCGCGCATCTTGCTGTAAACCAGCTTGTCGTAAATGCGCTTGCCGATGCTTGCTCGCTTGGTGGGGTCTTCGATCTTGGCCAACTTGATGGCGCGATTCAGGAGCCAGCGCTTGGGACCAAAGAGCTTGTCTGCGGCGCCGGTCATGCTTTCGTACATGCGTTCCAAAATGCGGGGCACCACCATCATCACGGTGGGGCGAACTTCCACCATCAGCTTGGAGGTGTTCTTCGGAGTATCGCCGAAGTAAACCTTGGTTCCGTTGATGATGTAGAAATAAATAGTCATGCGTTCCAGTACGTGTGCCACCGGCAGGATCACCAAGGCCACGTCGGTCTTGCGATTCAAGTGGATGTAGTCGCGCTTAATCACCTGGATCTGGCTCAGCATGTTGCGGTGAGTCAGTTCAACACCCTTGGGGCGACCGGTAGAGCCGCTGGTGTAGATAATACTGAACGGCATGTCCGGAGTGATGTTTTGAATCTGGGTGACCAACCACAGGGTGGACTTTTCGTCCTTAGACAAAGCTTCGCCTTCCTTAAGAAGGTCTTCCCAGTAAACGCCGTTGGCGGGCAGTTCAGACTTGGGATCGATGCAGATGACAGCCTTGAAACGGGGGAGGCTTTCTTTTAAAGGCTGGTCCAAATCCTTTACGTTGTTCAAAAGAAGAATCTGAACGTCGGAATCATCGCACTGGAAGTTGAAATTCTCGGAAGAGATGTTGGGGAACAGGGGAACAACCTTAGCGTGGTTGATCTGGGAGGCGATATCGGCCATAATCCATTCGGGGCAGCTGTTTGCCACGATGCCGATGCTCTGACCCGGATTGATTCCGTGGTTCTTAAAAGCCAGCGCCAAAAAACGGGTCTTGTCGCGGAGGTAAGTTCTGGGGAAGTGTACCCATTGTTCGTTCTTACGGTGATACCATCCGGCAAAGTCCTCTCGTTCGCAATTAGAAAAGAAAAGATGGACGAGAGAAGGAGTCTGTAGTGGTTCCATTAAAATTCTCCGAATTTCGGACTTTGTTTGTTTTTTCCGATACAAGATAGCTTAAAAATGCTACAAAAGTGGAACTTTTTACCAAAGTGAGTATTAAGTCACAAGAATAAAAGTTTTGATTTTTGGTCTGGACAGAAATTTTGAGAACTTTTTGGAAATTTTGAGAACATTTTAATGTGGTGAAGTCTGGTTAAATTGTGAAAAACTTGAAAATATTAGAAAAATATGCTTGACTTTTTGAGAAAACGGGTTTATATTTGAGAAAGAAAATGAGAACAAATGGCCGTGGCCGGTTCTTATGGTGTTTTAAACAAAGTAGGGATGTATTATGAACTTCGTTAAATCCGCTCTCGTGGCTGCAGCTTCCTTCGGTTTGGTGTCCGTTGCTTCTGCAGCAGTGACCGTTAACAAGGCTGAAGGCTGGTTGGAATCCGCTTACATTGAATGGGCTCCCGTTTCTGGCGCCTCCAGCTACAACGTCTATGCAGACGGCAACAAGATCGACAATCAGCTGATCCGCAGCTACGGCTCCTACATGCGTGCGGACGTGGTTGGCCTTAAGGCCGGCTCCCACACCCTGAAGGTGGAAGCAAGCAACGGCGAAACCTCCGCCGAAAAGACCGTGACCGTCAAGGCTCACGATCGCGCAGGCTTTGCTTTCAGTAACAACCGCGTTCCCGGCGCTTACAATGCCGATGGCACCCTCAAGAGCGGTGCAGTGATCATCTACGTTTCCAACAATACCAAGAACAAGGTGACTGCCGACGTGGTGACCAATTCCAAGGGCACAAAGACTTCTTGCCTTAGCTTCCAGGGTATTCTGAACTGCATGAAAAAGGGCTACGAAACCCGCCCCTTCGACTTCCGCTTTATCGGTAACGTGACTGACTCCGATTCCTTGGTTGCGGGCGACATGCTTATTGACTTGGGCTCCTCCGAGAACTCCTACGTTACTGTGGAAGGTATCGGTGAAGACGCTACCGCTAATGGCTGGGGTATCCGCATTAAGAACGCCCAGAACGTTGAAGTTCGCAACATGGGCATCATGAATGTGAATAGCTCCGAAGGCGATAACATCGGCCTTCAGCAGAACGATCAGCACATCTGGATTCATAACAATGACTTCTTCTACGGTGATGCCGGTTCCGACGCCGACCAGGTCAAGGGCGATGGCGCCTTGGACTGCAAAAAGTCTACCTATGTAACCTTCAGTTACAACCACTTCTTCGATAACGGCAAGTCCAATTTGCTGGGTCTTTCCGAAGCTACTACCGAAGGCCTCTACATCACTTATCATCACAACTGGTACGACCATTCCGATAGCCGTCATCCTCGCGTTCGTTACTACAGCGCTCACGTTTACAACAACTACTACGATGGCAATGCCAAGTACGGTGCAGGCTCTACCTTGGGCTCCTCCGTATTTATGGAAAGCAACTACTTCCGTAACTGCAAGTTCCCCATGCTCACTTCTATGCAGGGCTCTGACCTTTACGCAGGCACCACCACCAGCACCACCGATAACGCAACCTTCAGTAAGGAAGCCGGCGGTACTATCAAGGCTTACAACAACAAGTTCGCAGAAGGCGGAACCTTCATTGCCTATGGCGCAACCACTTATCGCTTGAAGGGTGTAGACGGAACTTCCGTTGGCTCCATCGATACCAAGACTGACTTTGACGCCTATGTGGTAAGCTCCCGCAACGAACAGGTTCCTGCAACCGTTGTTTCTAAGTCCGGCAGCAACAAGTACAATAACTTCGACGTGAATTCTTCTATCATGTATTCTTACACCGCCGACGCTCCGGATGTTGCAAAGACTAACGTGATGACTTACGCAGGCCGCATTAACGGTGGTGATTTCAAGTGGGAATTTACTAGCGCTGACGACGAACTTTACGCTGTGAATCAGCCCCTGAAGAACAAGCTGGTTGCTTATACCGGTAGCCTCAAGTCCATCCAGGGCGATGGCGACATCACTCCGATTATCACTCCGACTGTTTCTAGCAGCTCCGTTGCAAGCTCCAGTTCCGCAAAGTCCAGCTCCAGCGTTGCTTCTAGCTCCAGTGTAAAGCCGACCTCCTCCAGTTCCGTAGGCGGCAATGCAGGCTCCATCGACGGCGATATCGTTCACAACTTCACCGAAGATGGCGTTGAAAGCAGCGTATTTGAAATCACTGGTACTCTTTCTACCAGCAAGGGCGACGTAAGCTACGGTGGCGAAACTCTTTCCCGCTGCCTTAAGATGGAATCTTCTACCAACGTTGCTTTCTCTCTTTCCAAGGCCGGAACTATGACCCTGGTCTTTAACGGAGATTTTGCTGGCGCAATCAAGATTGACGGCGAAAAGGTGACTGCCGCAAACGGCGTCGTGACTGTGGATCTTGCCGCAGGCTCCCACACCATTACCAAGGGCGACGTGGCCAACCTTTACCTGATTGTCATCAAGCTTTCCGGTGGTGCGGAAGTTTCCTCCTCCAGCTCCAGCGTGGTGAATCCGCCTTCTAGCTCCAGTTCTGTGGATGGCGGCGAAAGTTCCTCCAGCAGCGAAGTCGGTGGCAAGGATGAACCGGCCTCTTCCAGCAGCGAAAATGGCGACAAGCAGGGTTTCTCTGCCTCTGTGGCCGGCAATGCAAAGGCTCTGTTCTACAATGCCCGCGACTGCCGCCTGGAAATTGGCGCCGAAAACCTCCGCCGCCTGGACGTGGTCCACATGAACGGCCGCAAGGTCTCCCTGGGTGTTGCTTCTGGAGTAAATTCCAGCTACGATCTCGGTAGCCTCCAGCCGGGCGTTTATCTGGTTCGCGCCGTGTTCGGAAACCAGGTCATAACTCAGAAAATCGTGAAAAAGTAGACTCGTTTAGATTTAGGTCCCGGGCTCGCCCCGGTCAATAAAAGAATGTCATCCCGGGCTCGCCCCGGTCAATAAAAGAATGTCATCCCGGGCTTGACCCGGGATCTCTTTTTTTTACGAGATCCGCGGTGATTTATGAAATTCCTTGTAAAAATCTGTTATCGAAATCGCGTTTTTTGCGTGTTCTCGCTGGTTTTCCAAATAGTTACATCTATATGGAAAACTCTAAGCTATTTTTACGCCGGGTAATTTGGGAAATTTCCACGGGATTGGAAAAAACACCTACTATGAGGATGTACATGAAGAAACTTATTCTCGGTCTGACTCTGGCTGCTGCAACTTCTGCAATGGCCGTGAGTGCAACTCGTATCGGCCCTGTCAGCACCTACGGTGAATTGAAGGCCAATGGCGGTAAATTGTCTGGCTCTTGCCCCGCTTATGCAAATAAGGCTGTCCAGGTGAAGGGCATGAGCCTTTTCTGGAGCTCGGGTAACACCTATTCCACCGACTTCTACTCTGAAAAGGGCATCAACCGCCTGGTTGACGATATGGGCGTTGAAGTGGTCCGCTTTGCAATGGGTGCAGCTGATGATAAGTTCAACAGCTCTGGCCGTTCTTACACTACCGGTGGTGAAGGCTTCCAGAAGGCTTTGCTCAAGTCCGTGGTTAACGCCGCTATTGAAAAGGACATTTACGTCATTATCGACTGGCATATTGAAAGCTCTACCGGTTTTACCGATGACGCTGTAAGCTTCTTTGAATATGCCGCTAAGGAATACGGTTCCTACAACAATGTGATTTTTGAAATTTGGAACGAACCTACCGGTGACATGGGAACTGTTAAGTCACACGCAGACCGCGTGATTCCCGCAATCCGTAAGTACTCTGACAACCTGATCCTCGTGGGTAGCCCGGGATGGTCCAGCCAGCCCGATGCTTGTGCTAATGCTGGTATTTCTGATAAGAACTACGGCTGTACGCTCCACTTCTACGCTGCATCCCACTACATGGGTGGCTACGACAAGGCTGCAGAAACCGCAATGAGCAAGGGTGTTCCTGTGTTCGCAACGGAATGGGGTACCGTTAATGCCAATGGCGATGGCCAGCCTGATGAAAATTCCAGTAACCAGTGGATCCAGTGGATGGCTCAGAAGGGCGTTTCCTGGACAAACTGGAACGCTTCTGCCATGAGCGAAACTTCCGCAGCTTTCGCCAATGCTTCTTTTGACAATGGCTTCACCTACACCAATTCTGGTAAGTATGTCAAGAGCAAGTTGGGTGGTGCAACCTACAGCGATTGTGGCCTCCAGAATGGTAATGCCAGCGCAAGTTCTGGTTTCTCTACCGGTATTGCCAACGGCACCAAGACTTCCATGATCGATGATATGGAAGACGGCGACCGTTACAACTACATCGGTGGTGCATGGAGCGCTATCGAAGACCAGGAAAATGGTGGTGCTACCACGATTTCCAACAGCAAGATTACCGATGACTTCGGTAAGGAAACCTACAATGTTATCTATCCTTCTGATGGTGGCAAGAATACTTCCAAGTACATGGCTGCCCTTAAGGATGTGAAGATTGGTAAGGGTTCTCTTTCCTATGGTCCCTACACTGCTCTTATCTTGAACCTTAAGAAGGATACTACGGTTTATGCTGATTTTGCAAACTGCAAGACCATCAAGTATAAGTATAAGGGTGCTAGCCATAACTTCCGTATCGAAACTACCGACGTTACTGACTATAACTATCATCGCGTGAATAAGGATGCTTCCGGAGATTGGAAGGAAGTTGAAATCACCATCGATATGTTGAAGCAGGAAACTTGGGGTAACGACGCTGCTCCTCAGAAGGCAATCAACCTGGCTCATGCAAACCGTATTGCTTGGGAAATCAAGGGCCTTGAAAAAATTCCGGATGATCAGAACCAGCCCAAGTATCCGTATCTCTACGTGGACGATGTTAGCTGCGATGGTCTCTCCTTCACTGCAAGCACCGAAGGTGCAAGCGCTCAGCCCGCATCTAGCTCTTCCGTTGTGACTGGAAAGTCCTCCTCTAGCTCTGTTGTTGCTTCTTCCAGCTCTGTGGTTCCGGCATCCTCTGCTTCCGTTAAGACTCTCATCCTCATTGACGATGTTGAAGATGGTGACGAAGTTCTGAAGACTACCGGTACTTGGTACGCTTATACCGACAACGGCTCTAAGGGCCAGTCCTCTTTCACCAATGCTTATGATGCAACCCTCGGTGGCTACGTTGTTACCTTCCCGGGTACAACCGATCCGACTAACGGTACTCAGGGTTTTGTTGGCCTTACAGGCATTGTTTGGAACCAGGGCCAGTATACTGAAGCTCCGTTCGTAGCTATTGGCTTTAACGTAAAGGCTGATACCCTTTTGGGTCTCGATATGAGCCAGTGCTCCGGCATTTCCTATCGCTATAAGGGTGCTGAACATCTCTTCAAGGTTCAGGATGGCAATGTAACAGACTGGGCATTCCATGAATCTCTCCAGTATGATTCTGAAAATTGGAAAACTGTCGTTCTTGAATGGGACGAAATTGCTCAGCCGACTTGGACCCAGGATCCTAAGGATCTGGACAAGACCTCCATCAAGAAGATGTCTTGGGACGTAGTTGGCTACAAGGGCTTTGACATTCAGCCGAAGTACAACTACCTCTATGTTGATGACGTCGTTTGCTTTGTCAAGGACCAGCAGTCCATCAAGGCTAGCGTTGCTGTCGCAAGCTCCATCAAGATCTCCGCTCAGGGCACCAACCTCAATGTTACCATTGCTAAGGCTGGCATGACTCGCGTTCAGGTCTTCGACATGATGGGTCACGTTGTTGCTAACATCAGCGAAAACATGACTGCCGGTACTCATCAGGTTTCTCTCGACAACCTGAGCCGTGGCAACTACATGGTTCGCGTGATGAGCGGTAGCGAAGTCAAGACTTCTCGCATTGCAATAAAGTAATGTCGGCTTGTCATCCCGGCCTTGAGCCGGGATCTCCCGAACTTTAGAAACTAAAAAATCCCTCGGCTTGGTGGCCGGGGGATTTTTTTGCAAAAAAAAAGTCCTCGGGGTTACCTCGAGGACTTTTATACTTGATTTAGGCTTCGATTACTGAAGATCGCGTTGCAACACTTCGATTTTTGCCTTGCTCCATTCTTCGAAGTCGTCGGCAGCA
The DNA here is from genome assembly GCA_024399035.1 of Fibrobacter sp. Classification (GTDB taxonomy): domain Bacteria; phylum Fibrobacterota; class Fibrobacteria; order Fibrobacterales; family Fibrobacteraceae; genus Fibrobacter. The sequence goes on from JAKSID010000001.1 coordinate 41,673, forward strand.
ATATGGTCCTTGGCTTCTTGCATCAGGTGCAGATAAAAATGCAGGTTGTGGATGCTGGCCAGGGTAAAGCCCAGGCTTTCACCGGCGTGGTGCAGGTGGCGCAGGTAGGCTCGGCTGAAATTGCGGCAGCAGTAGCAGTCGCAATTGGGGTCCACGGGCTTGTCGTATTCTTCTGCATGGCGGGCGGCCTTGTAACGGAGCACGCCTTCGCTGGTGAAGAGCATTCCGTTTCGGGCGTTGCGGGTAGGCATCACGCAGTCGCACATATCAACGCCGCGGCCGATCAGTTCCAGCAGGTTCCAGGGAGTGCCCACGCCCATCACGTAGCGGGCGTGATCCTTGGGCATATAGTCGGTGCAGAAATCCGCAATCTCGTACATGGTTTCGGTGGGCTCGCCTACGGAAAGGCCGCCCAGTGCGAATCCATCGGGCTCCAGTTCCGCAATGCGCTCGATGGCCTGTTTACGCAGGTGTTTATGCATGCCGCCTTGCACGATTCCAAAGAACTTCTGCTCGTAACCGTGGATTTCCGGGTTGGCCTTGAGCCATTCCATGGCCTCTTTGGTCCATTTTAGCGTAAAATTCAGGCTGTGTTCCGCTTCCTTCTCCGTGCTGGGGTAGGGGGTACACTCGTCAAAGGCCATAATGATGTCTGCGCCGATGTCGCGCTGGGCCTTCATTACGGTCTGCGGGCTAAAAAAGTGCTTGGAACCGTCAAGGATGCTCCTAAATTCCACCCCTTCGGGCTTAATCTTGCGCAAATCCTTAAGACTCCACACCTGAAATCCACCGCTATCAGTCAAAACCGGGCGATCCCAGCTCATAAACTTGTGAATACCGCCGGCTGCGGCGATTTTCGGGGTGGTGGGGCGCAAATAAAGGTGGTAGGTGTTAGCCAGAATAATTTCGGCCTTCAAATCTTTCAGCTGGGCCGGAGTAACGGACTTGACCGTAGCTTCGGTGCCTACGGGCATGAAAATCGGCGTATGGATGTCGCCGTGGTCCGTATGGAGCACGCCCAGGCGGGCCTTGGACTTCTTGGAGGTCTTTATAAGTTCAAAACGATTCATTGATGGTAAAGATAGCTTTTTTTTTCCGAATTCCCATAGTTTTGGCGATTTCTTCGTTCGGGGGCCAAAATGCTGTGAGTGTTGAGAATTGCCGTTGTCAATTTATCCATGGCACTTGATTTCCGTCATGATTTTTTCTCCATATATATGGATATGTTTAGGATGGGTGAGTTCGCACGTTGCGAATAACCCAATGGAGTGATGTATGAAAAAGACAATTAAGGGCTGTCTTGTCCTTACTGCTGCTTTTGGGCTGGGTACTTCTGCTTTTGCGGATAATCCGATTTCAAGTTATCATTATCTGGCAGACCCTTCTGCTGCCGCTGATGACTCTACCTTTTACATTTTGACCGATGTCGACGACTATAACAACCAGACCAACTGGAACTACGACATTATCGGTCTTTACGCCTTTTCTTCCAAGGATATGAAGAACTGGACCGATCACGGCATGATCTTTAGGAGCAAGCGTGAATTCGGTACCTATCCTAACAATACCTGGGCTTCTGGCATTGCCGTGAAGAACGGTAGAATCTTTATTGTGTACCCCGACGGCGCTAGCGGCGTGGGCATGATTACCGCTCCGGCTATCGATGGCCCTTATACTGACCCCATTATGGAGGCTTATGGTAAGCCGCGAATTGCCGGTGGTAATAGTTTCTTGGGTAACTGCGATGACATTGACCATTGCTTTGACCCGGGCATTTTATTCGATGACGATGGTACGGGCTATGTGATTTTCGGTGGTGGTTCTACTTCTTCTGTAAAGCGTCCCATTGGTAATAATTTTGACATTATCAAATTTACCGAAAATAATGGCAAGGTAACCTTGGACAAGAACTCTCTTACCCGAGTTCAGTTGCCCAATTCCTTTGAGGCTCCATATCTGCATAAGAGAAACGGTACTTATTATCTGAGTTTCAATAACAAAAGCCAGGTCATTGACTATGGTATGTCCAAGAATGTTATGGGCCCCTACACTTACGTAGGAGAAGTGATTCCTGGAATCTACAGCGTGCCCGACGCTCACAATGAGGGCGGTAACAATCATCAGGGCTTTGCAGAATTCCAGGGCAAATGGTACGCAGTTTACCACGACCGCCGTTTGGTGACTTCCAGCAATCATCCTGCTGCAACTACCCAGGCTGGCGTCCGTTCCGAAAATCCCAACTACGAAAACCACAGAAGCGTATCTATCGATGAACTGACCTGGAATGGCGACAAGATGAACAAATTGACCTTCACCCGTGAAGGACCTAAGCAGATCAGAAACTTCGACCCGTTTAACACCTACAAGGCTACCACTAGCTCCAAGCAGATGAACATCCGTAGCCGTACCGATTGGACCAAGGGGCAGCCGGTAAAGCATGTGTTGCTGCCTTTGACCAGCAGAAGCGAATCCTGGATCCGCGTTTCTGGTGTGGACTTCGGCAATGGCGCTGAAAACCTTCGCATCAAGGCTGCAAACGTTGGCTCCGACAACAAGGTTGAAATCCGCAAGGGTAGCGCAACTGGTACTTTGGCTGGTACTTGTACCTTGGCGAAGACTAGCAACAACAAGGATTTTGTGGACAACGATTGTGCAATGTCTGGCTTGACTGGCGTTGTAGACCAGCTGTTCTTCGTGTTCAAGGGTTCCAGTGACTCCACTATGGGCCTTCTGGAATGGGAATTCCAGGGCCAGAAGCGTGAACCTGAACCCCAGACTGCTCACAACGATACCAAGACTCCTTGGGCTGTTCCGGGCGTTGTCCAGGCCGAAGACTTCGACGATCCGGGCTACGGCGCAGGTAATGATTCCTACTATGAAGATGATGCAGACAACCATTCTTGTACCGACTCTGGCAAGGAAGCTGAATGCTCCAAGTATCGCGACGGCACTGGCGTTGACATCTACAAGAAGAGCGAAACCAAGCTTGTTGTTGGCTACATCAAGAATGGTGAATGGCTTGAATATTCTGTGAATGCTGCTGAAGCTGGCGATTACACCATGTACGTTGCTGCTGCTTCTAATGGCGGTGCAAGCTTTGTCGTGTCCGTCAATGGTACTGAAGCTGGTTCCGTTGAAGTTCCTGCTGCAACTGCCTCTGGTTCCGATGAACAGAACTTTGATGACTACAACAAGGTCAAAACCAATGTAACCCTGAAGGCTGGCGTGAATATCATCCGCATTACCGCTACCGCAGACTGGTTCGACCTCGATTACTTCAACCTGGTGAAGGGCAAGGATTCTGCTGATGACAACGCACTTGGCGAAGCCACTCCCGTTGTTCCTGCAGACACCTCTAAGACAGACACCGATCCTGCTGCAATTGGACTTTCTAACCTCCGTCTGGATATGACCACAGGCGCAGAATACCATGTGTTCGATCTCCAGGGCCAAAAGGTCGGTACCGTTCGCTTTGATGGTACTGGCGCTGTTCAGGCTCTCAAGGCCGCCGGCTTTGCGAAGGGCGTTTACATGCTCAGACAGGTCAACGGCACCAATCAGATGATGGTGAGCACTAATAAGTAGATAATCCCTCGCATTTAGCATAGAACCTCCCGATTTTCGTCGGGAGGTTTCTTTTTTTTTGGGGGGGGGGGGCGGTTGGGGAGGGGGTGGCGTTGTCAAATTGTCCATGATAAGTGTACTCCAACTAGGAATAATTTGTGAGTATTTGGGTAACTTTATAGTGGGTGGTTCTACATGTGTAGGGCTCTCTGTATGGGATGTAATATGAAAAAGAATTTTAAAAGAATGCTGTTCTTGACAGCAGCCTTTGGTTTGGGTTCCGCATTTGCCTATAACCCAATTTCTACTTACCACTACTTGGCTGACCCCGGTGCAGCTGCAGATGATGAATACTTCTACATCATTACGGACTCCGATGACCCGGCTGCATACAATGCCACCGGTTATAACATTAAGGCTCTTTACGGTTTCCGCAGTAAGGATATGCAGAACTGGACTGACTTCGGCATCATCTACGATGCTCGTCAGGTAAGCGGTATTAACGACATTTGGGCTTCCGGCATTGCTGCTGATCCCAAGACTGGCAAGCTGTATATCGTGTTCCCCGATGGCGGTGGCGGCGGTATTGGCTACATCAAGGCCGACAGTATTGCAGGCCCCTGGTCCAACGCAGTAGGCCAGGGCAAGGATAAGCTTGTTGGTGGCCGTGGCATTATCGGCTGCGATGGCGTTTCCTGGTGCTTTGACCCGGGCATCTTCATCGATGACGATGGTACTACCTACGTAACATGGGGTGGTGGCGAAAGCACTAGCCGCCCCAATACAGATAACTTTGACGTGGTCAAGCTGAATGATGCCAAGGATGCTCCGGTGGGCAATGGCTCTCACGTGAAGGTGAACGGCCTTTCTACCCGTAAGATGCTGGAAGCGTCCTACATCCACAAGCACAACAAGAAATATTATTTCTCCTACAGTACTGGCTGGCAGCAGGGTGCTCCCACCATCGACTACGGTATTGGTGATAGCCCCATGGGTCCCTTTACCTGGAAGGGTACCATTCTTGGCGACCCCAGCATGAATGGCAAGAGCATTAACGGCAACAACAACCATCATGGTATTGCCGAATTCAAGGGCCATTCCTACGTAGTTTACCATGACCGCCGTATTGCCAAGGGGCATGATGGTCTAGAAATCATTCCTGCAGATGATGGTAAGCCGAATCCGGATCCGGGATACCATCGTAGTGTTTCCGTGGATGAAATGTTCTACAATGCTGACGGTACCATCAAGCAGGTGGTTTGCACCAATGAAGGACCTAAGCAGATTGAAAATTTTGACCCGTATGACTGGTATCCGGCTCTCACCAGCTCCAAGCAGAAGGGTGTTCGCAGCCGTTCTCTCTATGCTCCGGGCAAGGTTGCTGGAAGCCTCTTGTTGCCGCTCGCTAGCCGCAGCGAATCCTGGATCCGCGTTTCTGGCGTAGACTTCGGCAAGGGTGCAACTGGCTTCTCTGTAGAAGCTGCAAGTACTGCTGACAATAACAAGATTGAAATCCGCAAGGGCTCCGCAACGGGTACCTTGGCTGGCACCTGTACCCTCAAGAAGACCGGTTCCAAGAACACCTTCGCAGAAACTTCCTGCGATGTGGATGGCCTCTCCGGCATCGTAGAACAGCTGTTCCTGGTGTTCAAGGGTTCTCAGGACTCTACCATGGCCATCAAGGGCTGGGGCTTCGAAGGTAGCGGCAAGACTCCTCCGGAACCGCAGAAGGCCTTCAATGATGGCAACAAGCCGTGGGCAATTCCTGGCACCATCCAGATGGAAGACTTCGACATTCCGGGCACTGGCCGCGGCGATGAATACGCTTCCTACAGCGATAACGATGCAGAAAACCACGGCGACAGCGATTACCGCAAGGATACCGGCGTTGATCTGTACAAGAAGTCCAACAACCGCGTTGTTGTGGGCTACAACCAGAAGGACGAATGGCTGGAATACACCGTTAACGTAGCTAAGGCTGGCGACTACACCATGTACGCTGCAGTTGCTTCTGCAAATTCCACCTCTGGGTTCAAGCTTTCCTTGGATGGTAAGGATATCACCGAAAATATCGCGGTTCCGGCAGCTAAGGCTGGTGACGATAATTACGATGATTACAACAAGGTTTCTGCAAATGTGACCTTGCCGGCTGGTGAACATGTTCTTCGCTTCACCGTTACCGGTGACTGGATGGACATTGACTACATTAACTTCGTAGAAGGTAAGGATAGCGATGATGATGCTCCCATTCCTGGAGCTACTGTCGAACCGGTATCCAGTTCTTCTGTAGAAACCGAACCTGGTAGTTCTTCTTCTGTCCAGTCCATTATGGATGTTAACTTTGCTACAGCATCCAGCGCAGAATACCATGTCTTTGATCCTCAGGGTCATCGTTTGGGCTCTGTGAAGTTGGTTGGCAGCGTATCTGAATCTTTGAAGGCTGCAGGCTATGCTAAGGGCATTTACATGCTTAAGCAGGTCAACGGTTCCAGGAAGATGATGGTAAATATCGCCAAGTAATAAGAAACTCCATACACAAAGGGTCTTGATCCTTAAAAACAAGGAATCCTCCCGAGTCGTCGGGAGGTTTCCTGTTTACGAAAGGTTTTGTCAAGAAAGCGGAGATGTTGCTTGTCATTTGTCTCACAGTTGTATTCGTTTTTCTTGAACTATTTTAATTTTGTAAGAAATGTAAACATAAGGAGTATCAAATGAAAAAGATTTTATTTGCAATAGTTTGTGCAACATTACTTTTCATGACGGGCTGTGTTTCTTTAGCGTCTCGTCCCGCAGGGTCTGGATCCTTTGCTGTTGCGGCAACGAATGCTAATCAGACTAATATCGTGGCCTATAAGAATGTTGAATCTGATTGGATGCGTTGTGATGTCGTTGAGTTCGTTGCAAACTATACATCTGGTGACTTTGATAACGTTATTGATGTTTCGATGACTGTTAGACAAAAAGGCTTTGGCGGATTTTTGTTCTCCACGAAGTGCAAGTTTGCTGGCGTAGCTGTAAAGTATGGTTTAGATGATCGACGAGAAAAATCAAAGTCTTCTTCCAAAAAGTCTTCATCCAAAAAGACTTCAAAGAAGAAGGCTAAGAAGAATGTTGATGAAGAAGTGGATGAATACGAAGAAGAATAAAAGCCGTTCTTTCACATATTTTGAAGAGCCAGCCTGTAAGGGCGGGCTTTTTTATGTATGAGAACTGTCTCGCATTATTGTTGTGCGCACGATTCTGAAAGTTGAATAAAAAAAGAAAAGACCCGGTTTAACCAGGTCTCTTCTACTGCGGTCGGACAGACTTGAACTGTCATGGGATCGCTCCCACTAGCACCTCAAGCTAGCGTGTCTACCAATTCCACCACGACCGCATGATCCTTAATGGAACACCCTCTTGCGAGAGCGACACAAAGATATAAATACTTTTGACTCTTGTAAAGGGTTTTGGGGTGTTTTTTTTTGAAAAAAGTAAAGGATTCCTACGTAAATTTAGCTCGCACGCTCACTACTTACGTCGCTACGCTCCTTTATAGTTCACTTAGCGACTAAATTTCCTTCGGAATCCAATGCGTTTTGACTTCAAAAAAACAAGTGATTTTAGCTGAAATGCTGAAGGCTTCCACCGAAGCGTTGCTCGCACGCTCACTACTTACGTCGCTACGCTCCTTTATAGTTCACTTAGCGACTAAATTTCCTTCGGAATCCAATGCGTTTTGACTTCAAAAAAACAAGTGATTTTAGCTGAAATGCTGAAGGCTTCCACCGAAGCGTTGCTCGCTCGCTCACTACTTACGTCGCTACGCTCCTTTATAATTCACTAATGCAAAAAAAGACGGCCTTGGGGAGGTCGTCTTTTGTGAATCTTTGAACTCGCGAGGCTTATGCGTCGGCTTATACGTCGGCGACAAGCTTGTCGAAGACTTGGCCGCGGACCTTGTAGTTCTTGAACAGACCAAAACTTGCGCAGGCGGGGCTCATAATGACGGTGCCGCCCTGACCGATGGCGAGGCTGTCGGCGAAGGCTTCTTCCAGGGTGGGGAAGATGGCGGTCTTGATGCCTGCGGCGTCTACACCGGCCTTTTTAAGGTCTTCCAGCATGCGTTCTGCAGTGGCGCCGATCAAAGCGATGCGCTTCAGGTTGGGGCGTTCCTTCACCAGGATTTCGCTGAGTTCCGTAAAGTCTGCGTTCTTTTCGGAACCGCCCAGAATCAGGGCGAAGGGGCGCTTCATGCTGCCTGTTGCTGCGATGGTAGCGTCGGGGCGTGTGGCGTAGCTGTCGTTGTAAAATTCGATGCCGTTCTTTTCTCCCTTGAATTCCATACGGAAGGGGAGGGTTTCGTAGCTCTTCAAAGCTTCGAATGCGTCTGCGACCTTGACACCGAGAGCAGTACAAGCCAATGTAGCTGCAGCCATGTTTTCAAGCTGGTAAATGCCGCGGACCTTGCAGTCGCTCAAGTACAACTTGTCGTTACCGATAGTCAAAACAGAGCCGTCGATGTTTGCGTCGCCGTCGCCGAAGCTTACTGCCAGCTTATTGCGGGCCGGGCTTTCGCTTGCAATCTTTGCGGTAGGTGCCGCGTCCTTCAGGTACACGCAAGTGCTGGCGGACTTCTGCCAACGCACCAGGTTGGCCTTGGCGTCGCGGTATTCCTCGACAGTCTTGTGCCAGTCCAAGTGCTCGGTGCTTACACGGAGAACCACACCCACATCCGGAGACAAGGACAACGTCATCAGCTGGAAACTGGACAATTCCAGAATGCTTACGCGGTCGGCGGTTTCGTCTTCCAGCAGGTCCAGTGCCGGCACGCCAAAGTTACCGCCGATGATGTTTGCCTTGCCGCACTTGTCGAGAATGTGGCTGATCATGCTCACGGTACTGCCCTTGCCCAAGGTGCCGGTAACGCCAAGGGTCTTTGCGGACTTAGTTTGTTCTAAAAACAGTTGAATCTGGCTGGTCATCATGCCGCCGTTCATCTGGAACTTGAACAGTTCCTGGCTCATAGGATAGACGCCTGCGGAACGAACCACGGTCACGCAATCCTTAAGGCCGTCCAGGTAGCTCTCGCCGCTGCAAACCTTCACGTTCACGCCGGCAGGAACTTCCGGCAAGTTCACCGGATTTTTGTCCATCACCACAATGTCCTTGACGCCTTCACGGAACAGGTAACGCAAAGTGCTCTGGCCTTCAACGCCAAAGCCGAGAATACCAACAGGAGAAACCAAATTGTTGTTCATATAAAACCTTTATTTGCGCGTGGTTCAAATTCGCAATTCTGTGCGGATCTTTGCCTCGAATTTCAAAGAGAAATTTAGCAATCAGAATGCAATTCGGTGCGACTTGTTCGCGTAATCTCGAAACGGGAATAGCTACTGCTTGAATAGTCTTTCGAAACAAAAAAGGCCCGCCCCAAAGGGACGGACCTTTTACTGCGGTCGGACAGACTTGAACTGTCATGGGATCGCTCCCACTAGCACCTCAAGCTAGCGTGTCTACCAATTCCACCACGACCGCGAGTTTGCGCTGCAGCCCTACGAATAAATCCGTACGCTTACGCGCAAAAACCTTTTACTCAGGTAATTATTCTGCGGCAGGTGCTGCTGCGGGAGCTTCTGCTGCCGGAGCTGCTTCGATTGCTGCGGGTGCGCCGAAGTCAGCGGGGAGGGCCGGTGCGGCCGGTGCCTGCTGGGCGGCGTTTTCGCGAGTAGCCTTCTGCATTGCGGATTCTTCTACAGTCTGATCCTGCTTAGCAACGATCAGGCCGAGACCAATCACGACGATGAAGAAAATCACAGCGACCACGCGGGTCAACTTCTGGATGAAGGTTGCTGCACCTGCGGTGGAGAAAGCAGACTGAGAAGTCATGCCACCGAGACCTGCCAGGCCGCCCATCTTATCGTTCTGAATGAGAACGAGGAGCATGAGGAACAAGCAGAGAAACACGTGAAGGACGATGCCGATCCAAAAGAGAGTTGTCATAGTCGTTTTTTACCTTGAGTAGTTTAAAGTTTTTATATGGCTGGAAATTACTTAGCTTCTGCAGCTGCGATGATTTCCATGAAGGTGTTAGCCTTGAGGCCTGCACCACCAATCAAACCGCCGTCGATGTCCTTCTGAGCGAGGAGGCCAGCAGCGTTTGCGCCCTTCATAGAGCCACCGTACTGGATGCGCATGCCTTCGGCAATTGCTTCGCCGTAGATTTCCTTAACAACGGAACGTACGAAAGCCTGGGTGTCCTGAGCCTGTTCGTCGGTAGCGGTAACGCCAGTACCGATTGCCCAAACCGGTTCGTATGCGAGAACGCACTTAGCAGCGTCTTCAGCGGAAACGTCCTTGAAAGCACCCTTAACCTGGAGACCGAGAACTTCCTTCAGGATGCCACCGTTACGCTGGTCGAGAGTTTCGCCAATGCAGATGATGGGCTTCAGACCGGCTTCGAGAGTCTTCTTAACCTTCAGGTTAACAGTTTCTTCGGTTTCGCCGAAGTACTGACGCTGTTCGGAGTGACCGATGATCACGTATTCTGCACCGATTTCCTTAACCATGTCGATGGAAACCTTACCGGTGTATGCGCCCTGGTCCTTCCAGTGGATGTCCTGGATAGCGAGCTTCACGTTGGTGCCCTTAACGACGTCTGCAACCTTAGCTGCGGCGAGGTAGGTCGGAGCGATGACCACTTCGGTCTTCTTCACGTCCTTGACGGCTTCAACGATGTCCTTAGCGAGCTGAACGGATTCGCTAACGGTCTTGTTCATCTTCCAGTTACCAGCAATGATATACTGACGCATAATTAACTCCTTGGTGGGTTTAAAATTTAACGAGCGAAAATTTAGTAAAAAAAAGACCGCCAGGGGAGGTCCGGGCGGCTTTTTCTTCTAATAAAGTCTATTAGTAGTTGCTGGAGTGCTTGGACTGGGGTGCCGGAGAGCCACCGTAACGGTCGCCTTCGATCTTTTCCAGGATCCATTCTTCTTCGTAACCCTTCAGGCGGGCCTGGTCGGGGTGCTTCCAGTAGAGGCGGGTAATGAGCTTACCTTCGCGGGTGAAGTATTCCCAGACGCTGCTGGTTTCGGTGGAAGTTTCGTGGTCGGGAGGTCCCCAGAGCAGGTTGACCATGTCGTTGGTCATGCCTTCTTCAATATAACCCTGCTTGAAAACGTCCTTGAGACGCTTGTCAATGCCCATACTTTCCTTGATGGCGAAGTATTCGCGTTCGTATTCCTTACGGCCTTCACCACGTTCGATAAGAATCGGGGAAGAATAACGGCTGGCGCAAGCCCAGAACATAAGGGCGCTAACGCCAAGCAAGCACAAATGAGAAAGCTTCATAGTGTTTCCTTTAAAATTTGATGACCACAAAATAAGAATTATCTAGCCCAATAGTTGAAAATATTTTTAATTTTACATTGAAATGATGAGTATTAAGGGCATTTTCAAGAGTTTTTTGCTTTCTATGGCGCTGCTGACCGCGGGTGCCGGTGCAAACGGCTACGACGACCTTGCCCAAAACGGCTTAAGATACGGCCCAAACTTGTCTGCAAGCTTTACGGGAAACACCCCCTTCGTGTGGGGCCAGTGGCTTCCGCAGGCTGTTGGCGAGGTTCATTATACCTGGCTCGAGCCTATGGGCGAACTGATGTATGGCGATAAACTTGGCCGTGAAGCCTCCTATTGGCGCCTGGATGCTGCTTTAGAACTGACTCCCTTTACTGGTGGCTACAAACTTGGACTTGGACTGCGCCCCGTCAATAGCCGCTGGCAGTTCGAGGTGAACGCCACCTACGAAAGCTACCTTTATTTCCGCTCCAATGTTCAGATGGTGACTGCCGAAGTGGAAGGTAGCGGCGAAATTGCCCGTACCTGGAACGCCGACCACATTACCGACAATGTGTGGAGCGACTCGGCAAAATGGGATTATTCCCAGCTTATGGATTTTTGTGTTCACTTTGGGTATATGTTCGAGAAGGGCTCGAATATTGGGTTGAACATCCATTACATAGTGACCGACGTCAGTACGGATTTTGATGGCAAGAGCTACGATTACAAACTGAACATGCCCGTGTTCAGTCGCGATTTCTTGATTATTACCGAATGCTTTGGTCGAATTCCCTTTACGGAACATTTTGCCGCAGTCTTTGAAACCGACTACTACAGGACCGGCAACCTGCGCAGTGATAATACGGTTCAGAAGGAATCTTTGGGCTATGGTAAGATGTTGGTCGGTCCCCATCTTTCATGGAACGACGGACTGCAGAATCTTTTCCTTAAGTTGGGTGCTTGGCGCCGAATCGGCAAGACCTTCTACAACGGATCACTCTCTCAGCAATTCCTGGTTCAGCTTGAGTATCAGGGGTATTTTGCGTTCCCCTCTCACAGGGATCTTTCTGAATAAGTCCGGCTCCTCGAACTTGGGGCGCTTTTCCACATTTTTCTTGAGCGGGTCTGATTCAAGGGCCTGGATGGGGTAGGCGGAGCGAATCCAGAGCTCGCCGCTGTACTGTTCGCTTTCCAACTTCACGAGAGTGGGCAGCGGTTCGTTGGCGTAAATCTTCCACTGCCTAATGGTGAAGGTTCGGGCTTCCTTGCGGGCGCCGCGCATAGTGACTGTGTTGGGTTGCGGCAGAGAATCAGCCACAAGGCTCCACCACATGTTGCTGAAAGCGGTAGAAAGAATATTGGGTTTCTGCTCGGAAGGATCCTTGCACAGGAACTGCCCGTTTGCCAGAAGTTCCATATCGTCAAGTTTAAGCGGAGTCTCGCCGATGGTTTCCTTCAGGTGGTGCAGACCAAGCTGGCGCTTGATCTTTGCTTCGGGGAAAACGATGTAGCGGTAAGCCCCTGCAGTCACGAAGTTAAACTGGGGGCGGTCCGGCAGATGCACGAAAAACGTATCCAGGCTTTCGGGATGGTGGCGCCATTCCGTGTAGAGGCTGGAGCGGGAGTTCTTTGCGTTAACGAAATGGCCTTCGATATTTACAACCATAGGGGAGGTCAGCAGAAAATGAGGGCAAGAACTTTGCCCCATGGCTGCTGTTGCGACAAACGCGCTGAATATGGCTGAAACGGTAAAACCCCTAAGCATGGCGCACAAGATAGAAAAAATTAAGACCCCGAAATGATAAAAAAAAGAAACCCCAAGGAATAAAAAGAAACCCCGGCTGCACCCAATGGCTAAAAGGAACAACCGGAGTTTGTTTGTCTTTAGGAAGAAATTTTTTCTCTGCGAGAGAGGCTTAGTTCTAAAGAACTTAAAGAAGATTTCTTTTTGCGGGGAGGAGGCCCAGCTCGGAGTTGCGAAGGCCGCAGGGCCTCGCTCCCCTGCACCCCTCCTCCATCTGGCACAAGTGCCAACTTCTCGGCTCGGCAATATCTATGCAAGCATGGATGCTGCACTCGCCTTACTAAGTTGTGGCCATCGCGCAAGCGGGGATAGAACCTTAAAGCAGGATTGTTCCGCTCTTAAGAACAGAAATCTTGCTCGAGAGATCTTCTTTACGGCAGGTAAAAACTATGCTTCGTCGGCGCTGAGTTCAATTTCGTCGTCGGCGGAGAGAGCATCGCCTTCGTTAAGCTTGAAGAGTTCCACATCCTTCATGCTTTCGCGGATCTTGGTTTCGATCTCGTTGCAGAGTTCTGCGTTATCCTTCAGGAACAAGCGAGCGTTTTCGCGGCCCTGGCCGATGCGTTCGTTGTTGTAGCTGAACCAGGAACCGCTCTTCTGGATGATGTCCATTTCGGTAGCGAGATCCAGGATGGAAGCTTCGCGAGAAATGCCGCAACCATAGAGAATGTCGAATTCGCACTGGGTGAAGGGTGCTGCCACCTTGTTCTTAACAATCTTGACGCGGGTACGGTTGCCGATAACGTCTTCACCGTCCTTGATAGCAGCAATGCGGCGGATGTCGATACGCTGGGTGGCGTAGAACTTAAGTGCGTTACCACCGGTGGTGGTTTCGGGGTTGCCGAACATAACGCCAATCTTCATACGCAGCTGGTTGATGAACAGCATGCAAGTGTTGGACTTGGAGAGAATGCCGGTGAGCTTACGCAGAGCCTGGCTCATAAGGCGAGCCTGCAGGCCAACGTGGTTGTCGCCCATTTCGCCGTTGATTTCGGCCTGGGGAACGAGAGCTGCCACAGAGTCGATCACGATGATGTCGATGGCGCCGGAACGCACGAGGGTTTCGGCAATGTCCAAGGCCTGTTCACCGGTATCGGGCTGGGAAACCAGGAGGGATTCGATATCCACGCCCAGCTTGCGGGCATAGACTGCGTCAAATGCGTGTTCTGCATCGATGAAGGCTGCGACACCACCCAACTTCTGGGCTTCGGCGATGGCATGGAGGGTGAGGGTTGTCTTACCGGAGGATTCGGGTCCGTAAATTTCGATGATACGGCCGCGGGGGAAACCGCCTACGCCCAGTGCCATGTCGAGCTGGATACAGCCGGACGGGATGACCGGGATGTCTTCGATGGGCTGCTGGCCGAGAGCCATAATAGAACCTTTACCATAATTCTTTTCAATCTGTGCAATTGCAGCTTCTACTGCTTTTGCCTTGTCTGCGGAAAGGTTACCTGTTGCGCTGTTTGTCTTCTTAGTCATAATTGACTCCGTTTTGTTTTTTTGTTTTTCTGTACTCAAATATATAAACTAGTGCTCAATAGTGCAAGTGCTTTTTCGTGTAATTATTTCAAAAAAAAGTTTGCATAGCACTCTATACACGCTTTTTTCACGAATTTGGGAACGGTTTCCAGAAAAAATTTCACAAAAAGTTTCAGTTTTCTGGCTGTTGGCCACTGCCATCCATACCGTACCCACGGGTTTGCCGGGTACCGCACCGCCTGGGCCTGCGATTCCGGAGGTTGCCACTGCCCATTCGCAATTGAACTTTTGGCGGGCGCCCTCGGCCATGGCCTTGACGGTTTCGGCGCTGACTGCACCTACTGTATTGAGAATTTCGGAGGGAACCCCAAGCATTTTTTCCTTGACCTCGTTCTGGTAGGCGACAATGCCGCCGGCAAGCACTGCCGAAGAACCGGGAATGTCCACCATGTGGCTTGCAACCAGGCCCCCTGTGCAGGATTCTGCGGTAGCGAGCATTTCGCCGCGCTTGATCAGGGAGTCCTTGATATCGCTTGCCAACTTCTGGATTTCGATCTGGAGTTCGGCCAGTGTGAAAGAATCAAGTTTGTTTAGCATTTCAGTTCCTTTGATGACTCAAATATACAAATAGCTTGCGACAAAAAATGACACAAAATAATTTTCTTTGAAAAAATTAAAAATGCCTCTTTTGCGCTGGTGTAAAAATAGTTCTGTCTGGAGTTTTATATATTTGCCTTGATGAAATCTCGCTCCTTTATAGTCGGTTTAATGATGGCATTGTTGCTGTCCGTGTCCGCTTTTGCCGGTTCTCCGTTGCAAAAGGGCGTTACGGGCGTCGAAGCCATCGACACTCTGAAGGTAAACGAGTGGGATATTCCTACGGAACACAATTCCCTCTTGGCTACCATGCTGTTCAGTATTCTGCCCGGCGGCGGCCAGTATTATACGGGGCACTATGTTCGTGGCGGCTTTATTACGGCCATTGAACTGGGCCTTGTGTACGAAGTTTTCTTTAACAAGTCCTATCAGTACGACCGCGTGCTTGAGCAGGCCAAGCCTTTCCAGGATTCCGTATCGCACTACACCAAGCTGATTATGGATACGCCCTCCCGCGATAGCCTTTTGGTTTATCAGAACCGACGCCTGGATTACTTGAATCGTGTTCGTTTCTACAGCGACAAGAAAATGGAACAGGAAGACTTGCGCAAGGCCGAAATGGCCTGGCTGTACGGTGTGCAGGTTTACGGCATGTTCGATGCCTTCGGTATTTGGTACAACAATAATCATCGCAGCGTGGAACTGCGCAGCATGAAAAAGGCTTTGCTGTGGGGCTTGATCCCTGGCTTTGGTCAGATGTACAATGGTGAGTTCGGTAAGGCTGGCCTTTTGTACATGAGCTTTATCGGTGCAAGTGTCAGTGTGTGGACTTCCCAGAACATGGTGAATTATTATCTGGATCGCAAGCATCTGCTGGCTGCGGAAGCATCCAACGATACGGAACTGGATCGCGTTACGGAGCGTGTTACGTATTACAGAAAAAACAGAAACCAGTATATCTGGGCGACGGCGTTACTTTATCTGTATTCCCTTGGGGATGCTGTGGTGGATGCTTTGCTTAGCGACTTCGACAATCCCATACACATGGCCTTGGCTCCGAGGCTAGATGGTGGCGCCCAGGCCGTATTTACCTTTGATTTCTAACACAAATTTAGACACCATTGATTGTCATCCCGGCCTCGGGCCGGGATCTCCCTTTTACCCGATCTTCAACGGAACCATCTGGATTCCGTCGTGAATCTTCGTGTAGGTTCCGCGGAAGTGCCCTTCGGCGTCGCGTTTGAATTCGAACTTGGTGACCATGGTGTAGCTAAATGCGCCCTCTACGAAAATCTCGTCGGGGAGATTGCAGGCGAAGTGCTGCAGTGCAGCGATAACGCCTGCGTGGCTGATCCATAGGAATTCTCCATCGTCGTCCAGGGAGTCTAGCAGCTTCTGTACGCGCTTGTCGATGTCGTGGAAGCATTCTCCGTTGGGGAACCTGAAGCCGCGGAGGTCTGCGGCCCAGCCTGCCATTTCTTCCCTGGGGACAGCGTCCATCTTTTGGCCTTCCCAGTCGCCAAAGTTGATCTCGATGATCTCGTCGCGCTTTTCCATAGGGAGACCTGTGGCCTCGGAAGCCTTTTCGGCCAGGCGGAGGCAACGCAACAGGGGGCTAGTGAACATACGGGTTGGCTTTGCACCAGCTGCCATAAGGGCCTTGATGGCTCCTTCACTTTCTTCGGGGAAGGAGGGGGAGACGTCGAAATCCATGCGTCCATAGCAGACGTCGTTGGGATTGTAGGGCTTGGAATGGCGGATGGTCCAAAGAATCATAGATTAGACGAAAGAACGGTGCTTCGCACCTACAGACGAAAGACGAGAGGGGTGCGGGTTAAAGGTTTGCGGTGATGGACTTTTTTTTGCATGTCATCCTGTACTGGCATGTCATCCTGAACGTAGTGAAGGATCTAGCAAAAAAAATAACCCGTGGTTTTATCCGTCGGGTTAATAAAAAAATCCTAGGCTACCTGAGCACATAAAAATTCGCAAGTCCGTTGCTGCTTTCGCCCTGGCGATTTGCCCACAAATAGTCATTGCGCAGGGCCTAGGACTGCGAATTATAGTTTTTTTTCGGGAATTTGCCAAGGGATAGCCCGGAAAAGGGTGGTAAAACAAAAAAGTGTTGTAAAAGGGTGGCTAATTATATATTCTGGGGGTAGTGATTCGAAGTAAACTTTCGTAAACGATTTTGACAATAAAGCGTAAAAAACTGAAAAAGTTGCAAAAATCCGTGCTTTATGTCATTCTGTTGAGAAAAAACAACGTTTTGTTAACAGATTGTTAACGAATGATTGAAGATGTAAGTTTATTTTAGTATATTTGAATATTGAAATTTACATAAGGTATTCCAAATTGGAATACCAAACGGAATACATGAAGCCATCAATCAGGGAGATGGATTATGTTGGTTGGTAAGAATTTGATTAAGAAGTTGGTTGGCTCCTTGGCCACCGTGTTGGCTTTTGCAGTTCCTTCTTTGGCTGCAGACGTAAGGCCGTTGCATTTTGAAGGAATTAGTACAGATCCTAAGGTTCAACAGGACTTCTGGGATTCCTTGATGCAGTTCAAGATGTATGGCGCTGAAGGCATTGAATTCGTTGAGGGTGGTAATATCCATATTACCGACACCCTAGGTCGCTTTGGTACATCTAGAGGTGACTTCGTTATCATTGGCGATAACAACGAAGTGGGTGGTCCAATTCTTGTTGGCGGTGATATCCAAATCAATGGTGGTGGTAAGGACGTTTTCATGACTGGTCCTACCCGTGTTTCTAAAAGCATTATTGTCAAGAACAACCAGTTGAACAGCGTTGGACAGAATTTTTTCCATGGCCCTACATGCGTTAGCGGAAGTGTTAGTTCTGCTTTTAGCGACGGGGTTGCGCCGCAGAATCAGTTCTTTGGGGCTAATTACGCTAGTTGCCCTGATTCGGTACCGAACTTTATGGATGGTCTGAAGGTTCCGTCTTCTCCGGATGCGGTACCGGCTGGCAAGCCCGTCCTTTCGGACATTAACGAAAGCAATAAAGTATTTAACATTGACATTCCCGCAGAAACTCCGGGTGACTCGGGCTTGTATGACATTTACATCAATAACATTACCTTGACCAACCAGGGTGCCCTGGCAATTCGTATGCCAGAAGGCGGACGTTTGACCCGTATTTTCGTTAATTCCTTGTCTATTGGATCTCAGTCTACAATTCAGGTGTACTATAAGAATAAGACTGGCGAGAACGGTGGTTATACCGCGGTTGAAAACGAAAAGTATGCCGGCGACCTGCTCTTCTATGTAAACAGCGACCTTAATTTGACCGCTCGCGACAATGGCAAGACCATTCAGGGAACATTCATTTCTAGCGGTACAATCAGCGTGAAACAGCAGCTGACCCTCGCTGGCCAGTTGCTTGCTAAGAAACTGCTCATTGCTGCAAACTTTGATGGCTCTAGTTTCTTCTTCAAGTCTTTCGATTCTCAAACTTTCAAGGTCCCGGAGACTAGCGTTCTCGATACTCTTTATGAATCTAAAATATGGGATAACGTGGAACAGCGCATAGACGTGCGATTGACCGGTGCTCCCTCGAATCCAGTTACTTTCCATTACTGCTTCGTCTTCCCTGGCAAGGCCGATGCCGATATGTCTACTGGCAATTTTGAAGCAAGTGAAGAAGATATTTACACATCCAATGTTCCTTTGTGCAATCGTGGTGGTACCCCTGGTTCTGCAAGGTTCCTTGCTGGTAGGGATACCTTGGAAAATCCCATTACATTGAAGATCAAGGATGATATTCTTCTTGAAAATGAGGAATACTTCTATATTCGAATTTTCGATGTTGCCGGTGCACGAGTTTCCAAGGATTCTCTGGTGACATCAATGGACTTTAAACTTCTTATTGTGGATGACGATAAGACTCCTGTTTGCCATGACACCACTATTACTATGCTGGAAGATGATACCGTCTTCCTTGCAGGCGAGGGCTTCAACTATATCGCAGCTTACGCCCATGATGGTGAAACTCCTCTTGACATGTACTATCAGGTCCCGATTCTTGAAACCCCGGCCTATAAATTGTATATCGGCGAAGAAGCTGTAAAACCGGAAGCTGAACTGTATAGGCCTATTCCTAACTACATCTTGACTTCAACCCGTTATACTCCGGGAAAGAACGAAAATAATTCTACTGTAACTGGTTCTCATTTCGACTCATTGACTTTTGCTATTGAGGTGAATGCTGCCAATGGTAGAAAGGGAACTTATTCTGATCCCTGTAAACTTTACATTGATGTGATGCCGGTGAACGACAAGCCGGTGCTGAATGATACCACCATTACCATCCGCGAAAATACTCCGGTGGATTCTGTTCTGTTGCAGCTGGTTGCAACCGACGTTGAAAACGATAAGCTGACTTACGCCATCGATTCTGGTGATGTAGCCCTGTTTACCCTGAAGGGTGCTGTAAAGGATTCCCTGGTCCTTAAGGGCGCCCTGGACTACGAAACTCAGAAGGTTCACGTGCTTAAGGTTGTCGTGACCGACGATGGGGAAGGTAACCTGAAGGATACCGCCTACGTTACCATCAAGCTTATTGATGAAAACGAAACGCCGAAGTTTGACAAGAGTTCTTATGAATTTACCGTGAGGGAGCATGCTCCCTACGACTCTATTTTCGGTACCATTCACGCTACCGATCCTGATGCAAATTCTGAACAGGCCTCTTTTAAGGAACTCAGCTACACTTACAAGCTTATCACTCCCACTAAGGATAACTCAGCTTTCAAACTCTTTGAAAAAGAAGGTAACTTTGCTGTTTTGAATTCGGATTCCTTGAACTATGAATCCTTTGACAAGTATGAACTCTGGGCTTATGCTACCGACGCAGAAGACTTGAAAGACTCTGCAAAGGTAATCATCAATGTTACCGACATTAACGAAGAACCTGCTTTCGAAAAGGAACCCTTGTACTACCAGGCAAACTTTGTTGAAGTTCCGGAAATCACTACCAATCACGATTTGTTGACTTTCAACTTCAGCGATCCTGATATTAAGAGCCTGTGGGCAACCAACGGCTTCCATAAGCTGAATTTGGAACTTTTGGAATGTACCCTGGACGCTTGCCAGCTGGGTAACGAAAAAGAAATTGACACAGACGTGAACACCCTCTTTGCTATTAAGATGAATTCCGATAGCACAAGCGGTGTGCTGAGCCTTAAGGGCGCATCTAGCCTTGACTACGAAAAGGATTCCACCTACAATATGATGGTGAGGGTCTACGACAATAAGGGCTCTGCTCCGAGCTATGCCGACACTATCGTGATTCGCGTTCGCATTACTAACGTGAATGAAAAACCGAAGTTCGATAGCACCAAGTATACCTTTAGCGTAAAGGAACACCAGGTTGATATTGTGGAACTTGGTAAGGTTCACGCTTCTGATCCGGATTCCAACACTACCCTCAAGTACAGCTTTGCAAATGGTGCCTTGACCGATGCATCCGGCAAGTTCTCCATTGATGCTTCGACCGGTCTTATCGCTACCACCGAATCCCTGGATTACGAAACTCAGGATTCTTACTCCATGAAGGTTTATGTAACCGATAACGATGTAGACAATCCGCTCCAGGATTCTGTGCCGGTGACCATTAATGTGATTGACATTAATGAAACTCCGTGGGCAGATGCTATAACTTGTAAGATTAAGGAAACCGCAGCCAAGAATACCGCTCCGAATTTGAACGGTTCTACCACTGAAAAGTGCGTTGTGAAGGGACAAGATCCTGATATCAAGAATATTAATTTCAACCAGTTGACCTACACATGGGCTGATGCAACAGAAAAGGGTGCAGATATCTTTGCTATCAATGCTACTACCGGTGCAGTAACTCTGGTTAAGGAAAACGTGCTTGATTACGATGCTGGAGATCGATCCTATACATTGACCGTAAAGATTGCGGATAATGGTGGCTTGGATTCTACTACCACAGTACTTATTAACATTGAAAATGTTAACGAGCCTCCGTTCCTTGACGACGTGACAATTTCTATCCCGGAAAATACTGAGACGGCTGTTGCAATCTATACATTGGTTGCTACTGATCCTGAACCGGGTGCGTTGGATTTTGAAATTACTTCGATTACTCCTGAAGAAGATTTTGAAGTAGTTCCTTTGGGCAATAAGAAAGGCGTCTTGGTTGTCGTCGATGATTTGGACCATGAGACAAAGCCGACTTATACTTTGAAGGTAAAGGTAACTGATGCTGGCGATTTGTCTTACGTCGCAACGGTCACTATTATTGTTACCGATGTGAATGAACCGCCGTACTTTAAGAAGAAGGTTAATACCTTCCATGTAAAGGAACATAATGATGCCGACGCCTATGTTGGTCAGGTGTATGGCTATGATGACGATAAGGACGAACGTTACAATCAGCTGACTTACTCTTTGGTAAGTGATCCCAGTGGCCTTTTTGCCGTAAGCAAAGATGGCGTGATTACTGTGCCCGAAGAGAATGTTCTGAATTTCGAATCCCTTGCTGAAGATTTCATGTATCAGTTGAAGGTTAAGGTTTCCGATGGATATCTTGATGCAACGACGACTGTTTATGTTATTGTTGATGACGTAAATGAAAAACCCGAACTGAAGGATACAACATTCAGCGTGAAGGAACATGCTTCTTCTGGCACGGTTGTTGGCACTGTTGTTGCCACGGATAAGGACAAGGGTCAAAGATTGTCTTATCAATTGTTGACCACGTCTGCTGAATTCACTGTAAGCAATGAAGGTAAAATCACCACACGTAAGAATTTGAATTTCGAAACAAAACAACAGTACACCATTGATGTTCTGGTTACGGATGATGGTGAAAATCTCCCGAATGACTCGAACTTGACGGATACCGCCACCATTACTATCAATATCATTGATATTAATGAAAAGCCTGTTGTTGGTGATCAGTCCTTCACTATCCTGGAAACCGCTGAGTATCCTGATATTGTGGGCACCTTTAAGAATGCTACGGATAAGGACACCTTGAACGATTACTTCAAAGATCTGTCCTTCTTTATCTCTGACACCATTGTCGACGGTGTAGAAACCAATGCTGCCCAGTACTTTACGATCAACGAATCTACGGGTGAAATTTCTGTAAAACAGGGCGCAACCTTTGATTACGAAACCAAGAGCAAGGTTTACTACCTGAAGTTGAAAGTAAGAGACCATGAAGATCCGGATTATGATGATCCTGCTTTGGAAGCTTACGCATTGATCACCATCAATATCGAAAACGTGCCCGAACCGCCGACCTTCGAACCGAAGTTCCGCGACTACGACGTGGATGAAAATTCCCCGAAGGGTACTGTGGTCGGTGAATTGGCTGCAAGCGACAATGACGAAGACGAAACCTTGGTCTACACCTTGAAGAATCCTGATGGCTCTGAAAGCAAGGAATTCCAGGTGTTCTATGACGATGATAAGGCTACTATCAAGGTCAGGGAAAATGCAAACCTTGACTACGAAACCAATGCCGAATACAAGGTTATTGTGATTGTTACCGACAAGACCAACTTGGAGGATACCGCTTACGTTACCATCACAATCAATGACGTTAACGAAAAGCCCACCATGGAAGAACAGTACTTTGAACTGTTTGAAAACAGCGGCGCGAATTACAAGCTGGATGGAACTATCCAATCTGGTGACTTGGATACCGCCTCTGCATTCACCAAGAACTTCTACGAAGGTGTGGGTGGCGATACCGCTCTGTTCAAGGTGAACAGCCGTGGTGAAATCTTTGCCAACTACGACATGGATTACGAAGAATACAAGGCTAAGAACAAGACCACCTTTGTTGTGAAGGTCAAGGTCCAGGATAAGGTCGTTGATACTCTGTTCGTTGTTGAAAATATCTACATCAACCTGAAGAACGTCAATGAAAATCCGGAAGTTCTCACTGACACCCTGTATGCTTCCGAAGACGCTCTGGCTGGTACCGAGATTGGTTTGCTGGACGCCGATGATCCGGATGGCCCGACCACCTTCACTTACACCTTGATCCGTGCTTCTAAGCAGTTCAATGTGGATCCGGATGGTATTGTAACCGTCAAGACCGATAACATTCTTGACTACGAAACCAAGGATCATGCGTACACTATTTATGTGAACGTTCAGGATGCTGATGGCGGTGTCTCTGATACCAAGCCTGTGGTTATCATCGTCTCCGACGTGAACGAACCTCCTGTCTTGAATGATACAATCCTGTATGTTCGCGAAGACGCTTCCGTGGATACAATCTTCGCTAAGATCTTCGGCCATGATCCGGATATCTACACCGAGGCCTTCAACCAGCTTTCCTACGAAATGCTGTCTCCTAAGGACACCTTCGACATTCTGCCCGATGGTTCTGTAAAGCTGCTGCGTCGCCTGGACTACGAAGCCGATTCCCTGTATGAACGTGTTGTCCGCGTTACCGACGGTACCTTCTTTGATACTGCAAACGTAATCATCAAGGTGGTTGACGTGATTGAATCTACCGTGGTTGAAATCGTTAAGGTGGAAGATCCGGATTCTCTCTGGGAATATCCAGATACTGTCTACACCAACATTCCTGAAAAGAATGTGACCTGGTTGCGTGAAGACAAGGTGTTCAGCTTTGATACCACACTGCGCGAAGGTCCCAATGTCATCAAGAGATGCTACTTGAATCATACCAAGAATTATGCAGGCTGCGATAGTGTGATTATCTACTACAGCAACGCAACTCCTGTGGTTAAGATCTATAGCGATCCTGCTGATATTTCTGCCGACAACGTTTACACCATCGTCGAAGATGTCGACAAGTCTGATACCAACTACTACGTAAATACCACCGACAAGAAGATTACCGTTTCTGTGACGGATACTGCTGCCGGTGTCAAGAAGAAGTTTGATATCAATCTTGAACTGGATACGGTTGGTGTTCCGGAAAAGACCTTGAAGACTGTTAATGAAATCACCAAGGAAAAGGTAACCCTCCGCGACGGTAGCGACGTGGAAGTGGTTAAGACTCCGGTGAACGGCGAAAAGGTTGTTGTTTCTTACCAGGATACCGTTGAAATCAATGGCAAGCCGGTTCTCTTGACTGTATCCTACGATACCGACACCAAGGGTAACGAGACCAAGGTTGCCGTGATTAACGAAAAGGGCAAGGTTGATTCTATCCAGGTTATCACCGTCTCTTACACCACTAAGGTCAACGGCAAGGAAATGGTAATCTCCTACAAGGCCGACGCCATTACTGGTGAAGTCCTGAACACCACCGCTGGTGGCCAGCTGACCAAGGCTGACAACAACAACGACGTGGCAACCGCCCAGGATGCTGTCGGTACCTTCTCTGTATCTTACAACTATGTGGAAAAGGGTAACTCTGTTACTGTGCACTACGTTGTGGACGAAGACGGTGACATGGTGACTAACGAAGATGGTGATATCGGTTACTCCGTATCTTACTCCTACACGAACAAGTTCGGCAATACCGCCACCAAGTCTTTGTACATTGTTCTTGACCGAGTTGGTCCTAAGGTTGAAATTCTTGATCCTGTGAAGGGCTCGAAGACCGAAGTGGTGACCTCCAACTTCATTAACGTTAAGTGGACTGTTAACGGGGAAGTTCAGGATACCCTGACTACCCAGGGCCTTGAAAAGGGCTTGAACGCTATTGTCCGCTTCTACCGCGATAAGGCTGGTAACGAAGCTTCTGATACCGTGTTCATCTATATGAAGAATGGCAAGAACATCGAAATCGCTATCGAACAGCCGGTAACCGAAATTACCCGTGAAAAGGTTGAAGAATACTATGCAAAGAATGAACCTGTGGAAGGTCAGACCTTTGCTGTTAGCGTTATGAACCCCACCACCGGCGAAGAAGTGGAAACCCAGAAGGGTGGCAAGGATCTCTCTAAGAAGGAATCCAAGGGTAGCGGCGATGCTCCGTATCCGGGCTTGGAAGGCCACCTTGGTCCCACTCTGGCCTTGGATATCAAGCTGCCTGTGGTACGCCAGACTAATGAAAATGCCCAGATGGATGGCTTGTCCACCGGTACTATCAGCGGTCTTGCAACCTTCGATGATATCGTTAACGCCGAAGGCCTTGTCTCCCTGGATGGCGTTGATGCCAACAATGGTGAAAAGCTTACTGTGGACGAATACGTTAAGGAATACTGCGTAGACGGATTCAATCCGGGTTCCGACCTTAGCAAGGTTAACCTGTACGATTCCAAGGCTAGCGTGAAGATTTGGGTCTATACCACTACTGGTGAATTTGTAAACTACTACAGCTTTAGCCAGAAGCTCAATGATCCGAACTACACCAACGAAGCTGGCATGTTGAGATTGTTCTTCGAAATGAAGCCTGATGAAAATGGCGACGTTCGTAACGATGCAGGCCGACTGATCGGTACGGGCTCCTACATCTACAAGGTGGAAGTCAAGCTCCGCTCCGAACTGAAGTGCTCTCTGCCGCCGGTTATGGATGCCTCTAGCCCCAAGAAGGGTGACATCATCCGCAACGATGAAGATCTGCTGAAGTCCTTCGGTTACAAGCGCCCGGCTCAGAAGTAATAAAGTAAAGATTGAATTAAAGGACCTGCTGAAAGGCGGGTCCTTTTTGTTATTATTGATGAAAAAGAGAGGTACTTATGGGTATTGAAGAACGCTCCACATTGGTGTATTCTACAGGCGTTGGCCGCATTAAACCGGAAAAGCCTAAGGCAGAGCGCCCCCAGGGCGATGGCGTGGTCAGAATCCAGTTGAAACGCCTTGGTGGCGGTAAGATGGCTAGCGTGGTTACCGGAGTGCCTCTGGACGAAGACGAACTGAAGGAACTGGGCCGCGAACTTAAGCAAAAGTGTGGCGTGGGTGGTTCCGTTAAAGATTTTACTATCGAAATTCAGGGCGATAAGCGCAATATCCTTAAAGCTGAGCTGGAAAAAAGAGGCTATACGGTCAAATTGGCTGGTGGCTAAGGTTTCGGCGCATATTTGGGATTGATTTATATCACCAAGGTGAAAATTATCCCCCTTTCCCAACGAAAAAAGCATATTTTCGTTAATGTGAAAAAAGGAAGTCGAGGTTCTATGTTCGGTAAAATCCCTGTTCTTCGTGTCGCTGCTGTTTTAGCTCTTGTCCCGTCTTTGGCCTTCTCTGCCGCTGCTGCAGGTAAGGTCCGTTCTGCTTTGGGCTCTGTTGATCGCATGAAAGCCAAGCAGAAAGACTGGTCCGCCCTTCGCGTGGGTGCAAACATTTTCCAGTCCGATAAGGTCCGTACGGGCATGGAATCCGAAGTTATCTTTGGCTTGCCCGACGGTAGCACCATTACCATTGCAGAAAATGCAGAAGTGGAAATGTCAAACCTTTTGGAACCCAACGGCAACGGTGGCTTTGAAACTCGATTTGACATCAAGAAGGGCCACATCAATTTCGCTGTCCATAAGCTCCAGGACAAGAATTCCAAGTTCCTCTTCAAGACCGGTACTGCAACTGCATCTATCCGCGGTACCGAAGGCTACGTAGGCGGCGAAGGCGTGTTCTTTGCAGGCCTTAAGACCGGTAAGCTGGAAATTACTCCCGAAGGCAAGTCCGAACCCATTTCCATTGTTGCTGGCGAAACAACCTTCGGCACCGATTCCCTGGTGGTGGTAAAGCTTGCATCCTCCGGTAACGCACGCTTTGCAAAGCGCCTTGAAAAGATCCTTGCCGAAAAGAAGCCTATCCAGGAACTTGTTGCCGAAGTGCAGCAGGCCGACTCTGTATTCCAGGAAGTGCTGAAGGCCGAAGCCGAAAAGGCTGCCGCTGCAGTTCCCATGAACAGTTTCTCTATCTCTACCATTACTCCGGTTGAAATTTGTGACCAGGGCCTGATGGTTGAAGGCTTCTACAGGACTAACGACGAAACTGCCACCTTGGTTTTGAATATCGCTGGCAAATACCAGTCCGATAACTTGATTCGTATGGCCGACGGTAACGTTCATTCCTTTGCCCATAAGGTTGTGCTGAACGATGAAAACGGTCTTTGGACTGCAAACAATGCCAAACTGATTCTTTCTGGCAAGGGCATTAACATGTCTAAGTCTATTGACCTTCGTGTGAACAAGGCTTGCCTCGAAGTGAATACCAAGGTTCCCACGGTTGTGATTCCCACTTACGACTCCTTGCGCTGTGTTGCAAATCTCTCTGTAGGCGAAATGCAGGGTGACGCAGGCATTCTCTCCATCTATTCCGATGGCGCCCAGATTTCTGAAGACGCTGTTGTTCGTAACATCCAGCAGAGAGTCAAACTGAAAAACGGTATTCATGAGTACGTATTCAAGATGGAAGACCAGGCTGGCAACAAAGCTGAACTTGAAAAGGCAATGGGTTGCTACCCGGCCAAGCGTTTTAACATTGACCTGATTGGCCCGGCAAAGGAATCCCTTGCTATTCCGCCTAATAATCCTGACAATCATAACATCAATGATGCTGTCTATAGGACCTTACAATTCAGGATCCGTACTGCTGAAAATGACCCCAGTCACCTGTACAAGGTCCTTGTTAAGCAGAATGGGAAAATTATATTGCAAGAGACTTTGTCTCAAATCCAGAATATGGATTACCAGGTTCCGCTGGAATTGCACCGTGACAAAGCCTATACGATTGACGTTGAAGTAACGCATAAGAGCGGATACAAGGCAAAGATTAAGAAGGTTTATGAGGTTAATCGATGAGGTTTAGAGTTTGGGCTCTAACAGCAATTTTCATGGCACTCCACGTGAGTGCTTTTGCTGTTGATAATGGTTCGGAATTAAGTGGTGCTGTCTCGGGATTTTTGAAGAAGAGTAATTCTCCTTTCCACGTTTCAGAGACGATTGTGGTGCCCGATGGCAAGGCTCTTGTTGTCGAGGCTGGTGTAGAAGTCCGTTTTGAAGAGGGCGCAGGCCTTGACGTTCGCGGTGGCTCTATGGTCGTTATGGGCGAAATGGGCAACCCTGTTACGTTCACCGGCGCAACGGGCTCTTGGAACGGTATTTCCATTACTGGTCTCAAGCGTTCCGAAGTTCAGGGCTTGCAACTTTCAAATGCGGATTACGGCTTTGTTGTAGAAAGTGGTGCGTTGGAAATCCGTGATGCTGTTATTGAAAATGTAGGGAAGGCTGCAGTTTACGTGCGCAACGGTTCTGCAGAAATTCAGTGGAGCAAAATCCAGAACAGCAAGAATATCGGTGTGTGGGCTACCCAGAGCGCGGCTGTTAACATCGACGGTTCAACCCTTGATGGCAACCATATTGCCGTAGTGGCAACCGACGGCTCCGAAGTTTCTTTCCAGTCTTCTAAGTTGACGGGCAACGAGATAGCTCTTGTTGACTTTGGCGATAACCACATCAAGCAGCGCAATACCCTGATTCAGGGAAACGGCAAGGGCATTGTTTCTAGGGAAGTTCCCAGCGCAGATATGAAGCGTACTCTAGACAAGAACGATGCTGACTTTGATCAGTCTCTTGTGGCGGTTGCAGAAACCTTGGGCGACGAACCTCGTAATCCTTATGCCGACGGCATGAAACTTGTTACTGTGGTAAAGGGTTCTTCTGTTGATTCCACCTGGAAAGTTTCTGGTAACGTAGGCGTTGGCCTGGGCTATCATGGAGTCTTGATGCACCGTCATCATTCCGACTCACCCTATATTTCTGACAAGGATACAATCTTTGATGGCCAGGAGTACGTCAATTACTTCCAGGTTCCGGGTTTGTTTGCTAATTGGAATGCAAATCTTTTAGTGGAATCTCCCGATGGCAGAACCTTTGAGTTCTCTGCAGATATTTCCAACGACACTTGGGACAAGTTTGCGGTTCATAACCTGCAAGCAATCTATACGGACCGTTATCAGCGTGCTGCCTTGGGTGATGTAGACCTGAATGCCGGAGCACTCTACCTGGCGGGCATCAACCTGTTCGGTGCTTCCTACGACTTGAATATCTTTATCAATTCCCCCAAGGATCCTATGTTCCAGATCTCCGCTTTTGGTGGTGAATTCCGTGCTCCCAAGAACGTAGGTGACAGGAACTACGATATTTACATGGATCGCGTTGAAGATGGTGAAGCCGAAGCCCAGGAATTGGTGGCTGGCGGTAAGATCCGTTGGAATATGCACTCTCGTTTTAATGGAACCTTGGGCTTTGTCGGTAGCAAGGACTTTGTCGAAGATCCTCTGCTTCGTGATGGCCTTAGTTCCGATGCGAATACGGCTAGCCCGATTCTTGTTTCTCGCAATTTGTTTGCCGACGGTAATTGGCTTTTCTTCCCGGGTAATATTAAGTTGAACGGTCAGGTTGCCGTGGGTGCCGCAGATACTTCAAACGTCGCGAAGATTCGTGCGATTAATTCTGTCTTTGCCAGCGAAGGATTGAACTCATCTAACTTCGCCTTGCTCAACAAGCTGATGAAGAATGAAAAGGAAGTGGATCGACTGTCCTCGACTCAGTTGGAATCCATTTTTGGACAGAATGCCTTGATGACAGATTCCCAGAAACGTCAGAAGTTGAAGGAAGTGCTGGCCAAGGCAAGCGAAGCTGCCTTGAATTACAAGGAAGAGGATAACAAGCCTATTCATAAGGAATTCTGGAACTATGAACATTGGGCTGTGTCTGGCTCTTATGAATGGTCTAGTCCCAATACCTTTATCGAAGGCTTTTTCCGCTATGTGGGTCGTGAATACTACAGCGCTGGTTCTCAGGATATGCTGCAGAACACCCGTATGATTGGTGGTAACCTGAAACAGAAAATTACGGATTTCTGGAAATTGGGCTTTGGCTACACCATGAATGTTGAAAATGCTGCAGATACCAATGGCGGCTACAATATCTTTGGTATGGGAGAATATACTAAGTGGGGCTTGTTCTCCGGTGCAGATTCTGATTCCCTGAAAGCACATGAGCAGGATGAGGAACGTGCTCTGTACATTCATGATGCGTACTTGTCCAACAACTTCAAGATTAACGACAAGATTGATTTGTCTGTGAAGTATGCTGTGAATTACAGAACCAGAAGCACTCCGCAGCGTTTGTATGCCGACTACACTTTGGAATCCGGCGTGTTCAACGATCCTTGGTTCCAGAAGCGCGAAGGCAAGGAATATATTGCGATCAACGACTCCACTCAATTTGACTACGAGCACTTGGCCCAATACATTGCGCTTGGCTCCTCGGAATATCTTGCCTCTCAGTTTGAAGAGCGCTTGCTGAAGCACACTGCAGAACTTGGTGTTTCTATCAAGTTGCCCAACAATGTTCTTCGTGTAGGTGGCGTGTGGGTCTACCGTTCTGATATGTCTAAGTTTATGGACGACGATTTGATTCAGGACCTGGATTTGTCGGATGAAACCTTCGGCATTCTTGGATACTACTTCCACGGTGGTGATTTCTTTGAACATCGCTATCCCATTTCCTTGTTGACCAAGATTAACGGCATCAGAAACACCCTTTCCTTTACTCCGCGTCACAAGATGTACCATCGAAACGAAATGCGCGAATACGAATGGACTCTCGTAGATAACTTTAATATGCCCCTTAAGGATGGATTCCTGGAACTCTCCCTGAATGGCTTGGCTCGCCATAACATTCTCAAGTACAATAGTGATGGCAAGCTGGTAAGGGAAGCTGAATTTGACTTGGATGGCTCTGCTTCTGTCAGGGTTCACCATACTCCTGCAATTCGTACCGACTGGACTTTGGGCTATCTGTTTAACTATCGCCCGGATAATCGTCAGGATGATTATCGCGATATCTACGTTAGCGCTGCATTCAATTACGACTTCTAATGTTTATCGGTTGTCATCTTTCGTCTTCTGATGGCTTTTTGCCCATGGGTAAAACCGCCCTTTCCATTGGGGCGAATACATTCCAGTTCTTTACTCGGAATCCCCGTGGCGGCTCAGCAAAGCCTTTTGACAAGGCTGATGCAGAAAGTTTGGTTGCTTTGCTCCAGGCCAACAATTTTGCGCCTATTCTGGCCCATGCGCCTTATACATTGAACCCATGCGCTGCAGACGAGGGCTTGCGTCAGTATGCTCTCGATGTAATGAAGGACGACATGTTCCGTATGGATCATTTTCCGGGGGCTATGTACAACTTTCATCCGGGTAGCCATGTGAAGCAGGGCGTAGATGTGGGCATTGACTACATCACATCCATGCTGAACAAGCTTTTGACTCCAGAGCAAAAGACAACTGTGCTTTTGGAGACCATGGCGGGAAAAGGCTCCGAGGTTGGTAGAACTTTTGAGGAACTTCGTGCGATCCTCGACCGAGTTGAACTTTCTGATAAGATGGGCGTGTGCATGGACACCTGCCACGTTTTTGACGGCGGTTACGATATTGTGGACCATCTGGACGATGTGCTGGAACAGTTCGACAAGGTAATCGGCCTGAAAAAGCTGAAGGCGATTCATTTGAACGATAGCAAGAATCCTATGGGTAGCCACAAGGACCGTCACGAGGTGATTGGGGGCGGTTTCATTGGGTTGGACGCCTTGGTCAGGGTTATTAAGCATCCGGCTTTGAAGGATTTGCCCTTCTATTTGGAAACGCCTAACGAACTGCCCGGCTACGCTGCAGAAATCAAATTGCTTCGTAGTAAATAATGATTGGGGAGGGGTGATCGCCTCGCAATAGCCTCGCCGGGCTGGCCCCTTGCGTCATTGTATATTTTGGTGTACGATTTTTTGTGTGGGTAGGTTGCGAAGAAGGCTTTCTAAAAGCTATTCTTAGGACATGGAATTCCCGATTCGCTATAATCATGTAGGATATGCATCCCAGGCGGCAAAGATTTTCTTTGTGGTGCCCGAGGCGTTGAAAGAACTCACTCAAGAAGGTTGCCATAAGCTGCGCTTTCGGATTGTAGATTCGGCTGGATGTGTGCTGCATTCGGGTTCGTTTAGGGAAGGCTCTTTTGAACATCACGGTCTTTGCGACTATTCTGGCGAAACCCTTTGGACCGGCGATTTTTCCGTTGTTACAAAAGAGGGCCTTTGCTCCATCCAGATTTGCGAATGTAGGGAAGCCTGCGAAGGTGTTGTCCCCAAGGTTATTTTTGAAACCGAGAAATTTGAAATTGGCTCGACGTGGATTGAACGCCAGCTGAATGCAAATATCAAGTCTTTCTATTTCCAGCGCAGCGGCGTGGAACTTGAGGAAAAGTTTGCGGGCAAGTGGGCAAGGCCTGCTGCTCATTTGGATGATTGCATCGGATTCCATCCCATGATGAATCGCGAAGGCACCTGGAATGCCCACGGCGGCTGGTATGACGCCGGCGACTACGGCAAGTACCTAGTGAACGGCGGAGTTTCTGTAGGTACACTGCTGTTGACTTGCGAACTTTGCGATGGACGCGTTAAGAACGTTAATCAGGGCGGCACTTTTGAATTGCCCTACAGCCTTAAAGACGAAACGCGTTTTGAACTGGATTTCTTCTTGCGCATGCAGGATGTGGATGGCGGCGTATTCTTTAAGGTGACGCCGGAACATTGGGACTCCTTTGTTTCGCCGGCGGATTCCGACAAGTTGCAAAAGCGCATGATCCTTGGAAAGTCCACTTCTTCCACTTTGAATTTTGCGGGCTCCTTGGCCATGGCTGCAATGGTTTACCGCAAGGACGATTCTGCCTATGCGGACCTTTGCCTTGAGGCGGCTAAGCGAGCCTACCGCTGGGCCTTGGATAATCCCGCTGTAGATTGGCCGCATAATACCGAGGGTAGCGGCGGCTATGGCGACGAATGCGTTGCCGATGAATTCTTCTGGACCCGTGCTGCGCTTTACTGCAACGATCGCGATGAATCCCTACGCCCCTTGCTTCTTGAAGACATGAAGGTAAACGGCCCCAAGCTGGGCCTGGACTGGCGCGATACGCAGAACTTCGGCTGGATTCTGCTTGCGCTTCAGGACTTTGATGCTGAACTGCAAAAGCGTGCTCGAGAAGTCCTTGAAGGAACCGCCTGGGAAATTATGCGCTTGCAGAAAGAAGACGCCTACGGCCTTTCGATTCGCAAGTTTATCTGGGGTAGCAACGGCGAAATCAGTAACCACGCCCTGACCCTTGCAATCGTAAACCTGTGGCGCCACGAAATCAACGGCGAATCCCTTGATTTCTGGTGTAGGGAACAGTTGAACTTTGTGTACGGCCGCAATCCTGTGAGCCGCAGTTTTGTGGTGGGCTCCGCCTGGAGTTCTCCCAAGCATCCTCATCATCGCATTAGCCATGGTGACGGCATCAAGGATCCTATCCCGGGGCTTTTAGTGGGTGGCATCAATAGCGACCGACAGGACACCCATCGCGCTGCCCATTATCCTAGCGATTTGCCGGGATTGTCTTACGCAGATGAACGTTGCTCTTTTGCAAGTAACGAAACGGCCATCAACTGGAATGCTCCGCTGACAGCCGTACTTGCAATGCTTTGCCGTTGATTTGTTTGAAATCTAGTTTTTGGAAACGTTCTTGGTAGAATCTTTAGGGGCAGCCTTGGTAGAGTCCTTGGCGGGTTCCGTAGATTCCTTGTCGGCAGCTTCTACTGTGTCGGGGGCGGCCTCTTCGATTTTCTTTTGAACCTTAGGCAAAAGAGCCTGAAGATTGACCACCGGATTTTTTGCCTTTTCGTATTCCTTTACATTAAGAATAGGCTTGTGGTAGGCGGAGTCTGCTGCGGTAAGTTCGCCTGCGGGCCACATATCAACGTATGAGGCGAACAAGGCTGCCCATTCATGAAGCCAGTTTTTGCGGGATTCGCGGTTGGTGTACCAGGATTCTGCATTGTATCGGAAGTTCTGGATGTCGGTAGTTAAAAAGACGGGGGAATCGCCAGACAACTTGGTGAAAATTCTCTTGACGCGGTGAGTTGCTGCCGCAGAAGTAATCAACAGAACGGTGTCGGCGTTGTGGGCCTTGAGCCAAGGGATGATGGTGTAGGCTTCGCCGATGGTGGAGGGGTCGTCGTGGGGCACGATGAATACGGTGTTACTATCGAACTTGCCCTGTTTCATAAAATCGTCAACATAGAACTCAGCGTTACTACGGTCACGAAGGCAACGTCGTCCAAGAATCAGCACGGAGTCTGCACGGCCTTCTGACAAAAGGGCTGCAGCGTAATCGCTGCGCTCCAGGTCTGCGGACTGACCATCAAGAACGGCGACCCATGTAACGTGATCAAATTCGTCGTCGTCCACAAGCCAATGGCCACTTTGAGTCATGATCAGGTAGAAGAAAATAACAAGCAAAACGAATACAGTGGAAACGGCGGTGATGATCCGTCTAAGGTGTTTCCTGCGTTCTTTCTTTGTAGGAATTCTTGCCATGTTAAAGTCCTTTGAACAATCCGTTCAGGGATGAATGTTCCACCTTGTACAAGGCTGCGTTCTCTCCGTCGGAATAATACTTTTTGCGGATTCCAAAAAGTTGAAATCCAAACTTTTCGTAGAAACGCCTGGCCTTTTGATTGTTCTCGCGGACTTCCAAAAAGCAACAGTCGCCGCTTTCAAAATTCAGTTGGGAGAACCCGCTTAACAGCAATTCTCCGCCAATGCCGGAACGTTGGGCCTTTTCGCTAACAGCGATGCTCAGCAGTTCTGAGTCTGCGCCAAGCAAATGGAATACGGCGTAGCCAAGGATTTCTGCAAAACTATTCTCGTACACCACAGCATAAGTGTAGTTGGCAGAAATTTCCTGCTTCATCTGGCGCTCGTTCCAGTCCTGGAATGCCAACGCGTTCTGAATATCAAGGACCGCGGGAATATCCTTCAGTTCCATTTTGCGGATGGGCATTGGCGGCTCCCTCGGAATCCTGCTGCAATTACTTCAACTTCTCGAAGTAAGAAGGCTGGATGTAGTTGGCTTCTTGAATGAGACTTGCGGGCACAACGTCGAAGAGGGCAGACCAAGCAGAAAGCTTCTGGTCCTTTTCGTTCGTTGTGGGAATATTCTTCTGCTGGATAAAACCAGCCAGCGCTTCGTCGGCGAGGACTGCATCGTCCAGGACGAGACGCTTGGGCGTGTTTGCTCCAAGGCGTGCGAGAACATCTTCGGTAGAGATGAAACTTTCTTCGGCCTTGCCGTTAATGGTTTGACGCAAGTACCAGTAGCCGGGACGTGCGCGAATCACAACGGCAACGCTTTCCTTACTTGCAGAGTCTGCGGAACCTGCTTCGGTGCCTGCGCTGGAATTTGCGCTGGATCCGAAACATTCTAGGGCCTGCAGCGTGCTAACTCCGTACAATTCACGCTTACCGCTAAAGCACAAACCCTGGCAGAAAGCCACGCCCGTACGAAGGCCGCTAAAGGATCCCGGACCGAGGGTCACAAGCACACGCTTGATGTCGTCCAGCTTGGCGCCTACGCGTGCTAACAGTTCGTCTAGAATTGCGGATGCTGTTTCGCCACGGGCGGCAGCGTCCACAGTCTCTTCGTAGACAGCAGCAGAACTGTTCTGCGCAGCCTGAGAAAGAGCCATGGAAATGCCCTTGCGGGAAGTGTCTACAAATAAGTCTAAAGTCATTAGTGCTCAGTTATGAAGTATGAATTATGAATTACGAGATTGGATAATCGCGGCTGCGCCGCCTTATTTGTTCTTGTAACTCATAACTAGTAACTCGTAATTAAAAAGATAGCTCGCTATCTTTTTATATACAGGCTCTTTTCGATGATCATATCGATGAGCTGGCTGTAGGTAATGCCGTTGCAAGCTGCCTGCTGAGGCAAAAGGCTGGTGGGAGTCATGCCAGGCAGGGTGTTGGTTTCGATAGCGAACAGCTCGCCGTCCTTAGTGATACGGACGTCGGTACGGCTATAGCCTGCACCGCCCAAAGCGTAGTGAGCCTTCTTTACCAGTTCCTGAATGCGTTCAGTCAGTTCCGGTGCAAATTCTGCGGGGGTCACTTCCTTACATTCGCCATTGTACTTGGCTTCGTAGTCAAAGTATTCGCGGGTGGTCATGCGCATTTCGGTAGGCGGCAGGGGCTTTTCGCCTTCGATGTAGCCGCAGCTAGCTTCGCCACCGGCAATGAACTTTTCGAACAGCAGACGGTTGGTGTCCTTGTAAAGGTCCTGGACAATCTTGCCGGCTTCGTCCATGTCCTTGGCAATGCCGATACCGATGGAGGAACCGCCCAGCGGGTCCTTGATGACAAGCGGGAAGCCCAGTTCGTCGGCAACGTTCACCAGAACGTCGCCAGTAAATTCATGCTTGAATACAACGCGGTAGGCCGGGGTAGGAATGCCGTTTGCGCGGTAGATTTCCTTGGACTTGATCTTGTCCATGGCAAGGGCAGAAGCCAGGAGGCCGCAACCAGTGTAGGGAATGCCCCAGTTTTCAAGCAGAGCCTGAACGTGGCCGTCTTCGCCCCACTTGCCGTGGAGAGCGAGGAATGCGATATCAGCGTCCGGCAATTCAGAGAGGGCCGGGTTCTTCTTGGTGTTAGCTGCAGTGCCTTCCAGACCGCGGAAGTAGTTCACGCTGAAGTTGTCCTTCTGGTACGGGCTCAGTTCGCGGGAAGACCAGTGCCAGGTGCCATCCTTGTCGATGAGAACCGGGTGAATGTTATACTTGTCGGGGTTCATTGCGCGGACAACACCAGTGCCGCTGACAACAGAAACATCATGTTCGGTGGACGGACCACCCATCAAAACGAGAACGCGCATACGTGCCATTGTAAGCCTCTTTGAGAAAAATCTTTACACCAACAATGTAGATAAAAAAAATCCGGGTTGGCACCCGGATTCTTTAGAAATTCAAGAAATTTCAGAGAAGAGATTATTCGTCGTCTTCTTCCTCTTCTTCTTCGTCGTCTTCTTCTTCTACTACTTTCTTCTTAGCCTTCTTCTTGGAAGCAGACTTCTTCTTTGCCTTGGGAGCAGCCTTCTTGATCTTGCCGCCGTCCTTGTACTTTACGCCGAATGCGCGGTAGTCGCAAGTAGTGGTCTTGCTGATAACGAGCCAGCTGATGCCCATGGTGGTAACGGATTCTTCAGCCTGGATGTCGACAATGTTGTCGAAATCACCAATGTTTGCATCGTACCATTCAGAAACGTAGCAAGCACCATCTTCGGAAGCGTTGATCGGGGTGATTTCAGAGTAGTAGTCCGGATTGACTTCGTGGTCAACGAAAGACTTCATCTGATGGGTGGTCACAGAGCAACCGGTCAGGTACATTGCGAACAGGGCAAGTGCCAAAAGAGCTTTTTTCATTAGGGACTCCTATTTGGATAGTTTTACTTTGTATATTAATATATACATAAATTTTGCGGATTTTTGCGGAAAATAAGGAAAATGTTAGTATAATTCTCTCTACGAGGTATTAATATGAGAGTTTTCGTTACTGGTGGTACCGGTTTTATTGGTCATTACGTGGTTAAGTCGCTGCTTGCAAAGGGCCACGAGGTGGTTATTGCCACAAGACATCCCAACAAGGTTCCCAGTCTAAAGTCTCAGCCTAATGTTAGTTTCGTTGAATGCGCCCTTACGGATTTCGATAAGATTGCCGATGGTCTGGTGGGCTGCGATGCCTGTATCCATATTGCACTTGGCTGGGGAGAAACACCCTCAACCATGCTGATGAATGATACCCGCGCAACGGTCAACATCCTCGAAAGTGCTGCGAAGGCCGGCTGTAAAAAGTTTATCTACACCAGTAGTACCGCCGCAATGGGCCGTATCCGCCCCGATATGCGCGAGGTGACCTCTAACCTGCCTATTGACCTCTATGGCGCTACAAAGGCCGCTGGCGAAGCGTTTGTGCTGGGATTCTCTCATGGCTATGGCACCCGTTTCCCCGAAGTGACCATGACCCGAAACATTATCCGTCCGGGCTATACCTTTGGTAACCCCGCCTGGGCAGATGGCTGCTCTCAGCCGGATCGCCGTTTCTTTGACATGGCCCGCGCCGTCAAGGAGGGCCGCGACATCAACATCATCAAGTATGACGGAACCCAGTTTATTCATGCAAGCCAGCAGGCAGAACTTTATATGAAGGTTCTGGAATCCGACAACAACGAAGAAATCTACCTGGGTCTCGGTGAAGTCTGGATTGGCTGGAAGGAAATCGCAGAAATGATGATTGCCCAGAATCCGGGAACCAAGACAAAGATTGTGGAAACCGACCTGGGATGGTCCGAAAACCCCACCATGTACGATGTCCACAAGATCAAGGAAAGATTTGGATTAGTCTTTGACGCGCACCAGTTTATGCTGGAACACGTCAAGTGGACTTTTGAACAACTTTAATCGTGCTTAAAGATTGAATTATTTCTGCTGGGCCTGGTATTCTGCCAGGCCCGCAATTGTTTTCTGCTGTGCTGCCTTTACGGCTTCGACCAGGGCTGCGTCTGCAGGGGCTGTCTGCGGGCGGAGCTGTTCGGTAAGCTTGGAGGCAGCCTTGCGGAGTTCTTCGAAACCCAGGTTTGCGGCAACTCCCTTAAGGGAATGGGCTTCGCGGAACTGCTCGTTGATGTCGCCCTTTTCGATGGCGGCCATCAGCGTTTCGTAAGACGTATCCTTCGGGTACATCAGTGCAAATTTTTCAACGAAGGCTTCTTTCATAAGGCGCCCCAGGACGTCCTCGAAGTTTCCACCAATTTTGCTGTATAGTTCCTTAATATCCATAATTCCCCCTTAGGAGCTAGTACGTTAAAATCTTGTCTTCGGCCAGGTGCTTGGCCAGGAACGCCTTGAATTCTTCTTCGGGCAAGGGCTTGCTGAAATAATAACCTTGGATGTAGTCGCAGCCTGCATTTTTCAGGAAGTTCAACTGGCTTTCTGTTTCGACGCCTTCGGCCACAACCTTCATCTTAAGGTGATGACTCATATTGATGATCAATTCGACGATATGAGGCACTTCTGCGTTAACCTCGAGCTGACGGACAATGCTCATGTCAATCTTGAGGATGTTGAACTGGTAATGCATTAGCATGCCCAGCGAGGAGTAGCCTGTTCCAAAGTCGTCCATCAGGAGCTGTGCCCCAAGGCGACGCATTTCCCTAAGGATGATGCTTCTGTTTTCCTTGAGGGCGGCATAGGACGATTCCGTAATTTCGTAGCGGATGTCCTTAGAAGAGTTTGGGTCGTTTTCCAGTCGGTCCTTGATCAGCTGGATCATGTCTGCGTCGTAGAAATCCATCCAGGAAAGGTTTACGGAAATAGGAACCACCGGGAGCCCGTCGGCTTTCCATTTCTTGATGACCGAATTCACCTTCATATCTACGAAAAGATCCAGTCTTGAAATGTATCCGTCCTTTTCTAATGCAGGAATGAACAGGTCGGGGCGAATAAGGCCTCGGTCGGGATGAATCCAACGGACAAGGGCTTCGGCGGATGCCACCTTGCCAGTGGATGTTTCCATGACGGGTTGGTAATAGACCTGGAATTCTCCATTGTCTAGGCTGGTTTCAAACTCAGAAGTGACCACCGCTGCATTGACGTAGTTCTGCGCCATCTTTCCGTCAAATTCGGCGTAGGGCTTTAAGTACTCGTCTTCGATGTAGTTTAAGGCAAGCTTTGCGCGGTCCATGAATTCAACCACAGGGCGCTTGATGTCTAGGTGTGCTACGCCCGCACGGAATCGAACCTGCAGTGTGTGGCCGTTGAATTCAAGAAGACTTCCGTTCTCCTCCATCATGGAGGTGTAGTTAACGAGGCCTTTTTCTGCAAGGCACACGAAATGGTCTGCCTCAAGGCGAGCGACAAATAACGGGTTTAGATTGCTTTTTTGAATACCGTTGCTGATGAACTTTAGAACATAGTCACCGCCGGAATTTCCCATAATGGAATTGATTGCCTTGAAGTTCTTGATGTCGAAGAACATCATGGAATACTTGGTAACGTCTTCTTCCTTTTGGATAAACTTTTCTGCAATCTGAATAAAACCGTTGCGGTTGTAGCAGCCGGTGAGCATATCCCTATAGCTGTGGGAATACAGGTTGATAACGTTCTGGACTCGGTGGCTTACAATGCTTGGGTTGAAGGGCTTGGTAAAGAAATCTACCGCGCCGAGGCCATAGGCCTTGTCGAGGGATTCCTCGGAACTATCGCCGGAAATGATGATTACCGGAATCTCGGGATCCAACTTGTGGTTGCCTAGTTCCTGCAAAAACTGGAATCCGTCCATCACGGGCATGACCAGGTCCAGAAGGATCAGGCGGAAGATATGGTCATCTTTTTCGATGATGGCCATGGCCTCGGCGCCATTCTCTGCTTCGGTGATGTCGTATTCTTCTTCCAACATCAGTCGCAGCATACTGCGGTTGATTTCGGAATCGTCCACAATTAGAATTTCCTTTTTTACCATATTCCTTACCTTCCCAAAAGAAATCTCGTTTACTTGAGCACGTTAGACAGTGCTGCGGACAACTGTGCGATACTGATTGGTTTGGCCACGTGATCGTTCATACCTGCATCGAAAGCCTTTTTGCGGTCTTCGTTGAATGCGTTTGCAGTCATGGCGATGATGGGAATCTTTGCCTTGTAGAGATTGTCTAGCTTACGAATTTCTACGGTAGCCTCGTAACCATTCATGCGGGGCATCTGGATGTCCATAAGAATAAGGTCGTAGTAGTCATCCTCGTGAGCAATGAGCATGTCCACGGTCTTTTTACCGTCTTCTGCAAGTTCCACTTCAAAACCCATTTCGTTAAGGATTGCAATGGCGATTTCGGCATTCAGGGTGTTGTCTTCTGCAAGGAGGATTCGCTTGCCCTTGAACTTAGACAAGTCCTCGGCGGCGACGTTGTCCAGGGTGTTCTTCTTGCCGGCATTCTTGGCTTCAATCTGCTTTGCAACTTCGACCTGTTCGGGAGTGGGAATACGCAGAGGAATGTGAATGGTAACCTTAGTTCCCTTGCCCACGATGCTTTCAATGGAAATGTCGCCTTCCATCAGGTCCAGGAGTTTTTTGACAATAGGCATGCCTAAACCGGAACCAGCTACGCGGCTATCCGTAGAAGAGTGCTCTCTCGTAAATTCATCAAAGATGTGGGGGAGAAATTCTTCGCTAATACCAACGCCGGAGTCTTCGGAAATGGCGGTGAACATGGTGTAGCCCGGCCTATCACATTCGGATTCTGTCAAGGATAACTTGATGTAGCCACCAGCGGGGGTATACTTGATTGCGTTACTAATAATGTTCAGCGTCAGTTCTCGAATTTTCGTTTCGTCACCAATGACGTAGTCGTGTATTAGGTGATATTCGTTACTGAAGGTAAGTCCGCTGGCGTGGGCAAGGTCGGTGAATACGTCATCGGTAATGTCTTCGAATTTCTGGGTGTTGATGATGTTGTCTTCCAGGAAAATCTTGCCACTTTCGATGCGTGCCATTTCAAGAACGTTATTGATGAGGCTTAGCAGGAATTGACTGGAATTCTGAATTTTCGTAACGTAGTCAATGCATTTTTCCTTGTCATCCAAATTATTTTGAATAAGGCCTGTAAAACCGATGATGGCGTTCATCGGAGTGCGAATGTCGTGGCTCATGTTGAACAGAAAGTTCGATTTTGCCTGGTTAGCATATTCTGCTTGTTTACGGGCGTCTTCGAGGGACTGGTTTAATTTTTCCTGTTGAAGCATTTCTTCTGTAACGTCGCCGAGAAAGCCAGAAATAGAAATTGTGCCGTCTGCTTCCACCAGTTTGGTACCACCGGCTCTTAGGTAGATAAGTCCCTTTTCGGGATGGTTCCATTGAAGAGTCTTAGACTTGACCATGCCCCTGCGCATTTCGTTGCTATCGCGGTTTGCATCTCGAAGGGATTGCTTTGTAAATCGGCTGTTTAAATACTCTAAGGTTTCTGTTGGGCTCAGGTTGCTGGACTGAATGCCGAGGATTTTTTTCCAGGTACTGTTACCGACGAGACCGCAAATGTTTTCATCCTTGTCAAGGATATACTTCCAGATGCCGTAGCCTGTGGAGGCCAGAACATGGTGGGCCTCGGCAAGTCTGTTTTGAATTTCATTTTTTTCGTTTTCTTGAACGAAAACATGGAGCAGACAACCGCCAAATAGGAGACCCAGTGTGTAAATGGGGAGAAGAGGGAAGAATGTTTGGCTGATTACGGCACAGATCATTACGACGCCGAACATGCCGATTGTAATGTGTCTACGCTTTTGGGCACCAGAGGATTTGTGGGCAACTAAAAGAGTTTGTACCGATGTGAACGCAAATAGGAAAACCTGGGCCACAAGGGCCACATATCGTAGCAGGCCTGTGTGGAAAACACAGTCGTTGTCAATCCAGAAGAACAGATGGTTGAAATGGTTGACGGTCAGGAAGATAACGCAGAAAACAATAAAGGATGTGCCGACAATGTTCAGCACCTTGCCGAAAGCGGAATCCAACTTTAAATAGGAAATAACATACTTACACCAGAAAACGACGGCAAGCGCGCCCATAATGTAGTAGGCGATGGTGTCGATGTATAGGACGTGTGCGTTCTGGGCGTGAGCAATGAATCCCCACAGAATGTCTGTGATGTAGTAGCCGAGAATGCAAAAAACAAAATTGCGATATACCGACTGGACGTCGTTACGCTTGGCACAGCAAAACACATCGTGATTTAAAATCACGTGGACAATTAGGGCGATGATTCCAACAATAGAATAATAAATGAAGTCCATTTTATATTCCTCTGGATTCAGTAAAAAATCCAAAATTCCATAACTATATTATGAATGATAGATTTTTGTTACAAAAAAAGGATGACTTTGTAAAAAAATACCCAAAAAAGCCCCGAAATTAAAAAAACGCCGATTTTCATCGACGTTTTTTTTTGTAGGCTGAAAAATGTGGCAAATCTGTCGAATTTGGCCTTTTTAGCCGCAGCGGTTCTTGCTTGCGTCTATGCCGATGTAGTCGGGATAGTCGTTGTTGAAGCAGGCAGCGCAGTAGTTTTCTCCTTCGCCGGTGCATTCCTTCATGCCTTCCACGCTGAGATATCCCAGGCTTTCAACGCCAAGCATCTTGGCAATTTCGTCGGGAGTCATGGAGCTGGCGGCAAGTTCGCCTTGGCTGGGGAAGTCCATGCCGAAGAAGCAGGGATGTGCCACCGGAGGAGATGCGATGCGAATGTGGACTTCGAGAGCGCCCGCGTCACGGAGCATCTTGGAAAGGATCTTCAGGGTGGTGCCGCGGACAATGGAGTCTTCCACCACGCAGACGCGCTTGTTCTTGAG
Organism: Fibrobacter sp.; assembly: GCA_024399035.1. Lineage (GTDB taxonomy): Bacteria > Fibrobacterota > Fibrobacteria > Fibrobacterales > Fibrobacteraceae > Fibrobacter. Next base: position 84,635 of record JAKSID010000001.1, read on the forward strand.
GACGCCTTCGATGGGATTGAACTTCAGCTTGACCTTCTGTTCGCGGACGTTCTGGGTGGGGTCAATGAAGGTGCGGCCCACGTAGTGGTTTCGGAGGAGGCCGATTTCAAAGCGGATGCCGCTGGCCTGTGCGTAGCCCAGGGCTGCGGTAGTGGCGCTATCCGGAACGGAAATGACGATGTCTGCGTCAACGGGGCATTCCTTGGCCAACTGCTTGCCCATCTTGCGGCGGACCTTGTCGCAGGACTGCTCGAAGATCTTGGAGTCCGGACGGCTGAAGTAGATGTACTCGAAAATACAGTGGGCCAGACGGTCCTTCTGGGTGAAACGTTCGGAATGGAGGCCGTTATTGGTAATGGTCAGGAATTCGCCGGGCTGGATATCGCGAACGTAGTTGGCTCCCAGCAAATCGAAAGCGCAGGTTTCGGAGGCCACGCACCAGGACTTGCCCATACGTGCGATGGAGAGCGGGCGGAAACCGAAGCCGTCGCGGGCCACGTACATGGTGTCTTTGCTGATGAATATCAGACAAAAACAGCCGGTGAATTTGGTAATAGCTTTCTTGATTGCTTGTCCCAAGTCATCGGCTTCTGTGCGTGCGATTTCATGAAGAAGAATTTCTGAGTCTGAGGTGGTCTGGAAGATGTGACCTTCGTTTTCCATTTCCTGACGCAGTTCGGTGGCGTTGGTGATGTTACCGTTGTGAACTACTGCCAGCTGGCCCCACTTGCAGCTCACCAAAATGGGCTGGGCGTTTGCCAGGGTGCTTGCGCCAGTGGTGCTGTAACGAACGTGGCCGATGCAGGTGTTACCCGGACATTCGTCTACGTTGTGTTCTTGCAGGAGGGTGGAAACCAGACCCATGGACTTACGGACGCGAATCTTGTCGCCGTCGGTCACTGCAAAGCCTGCGGATTCCTGACCGCGGTGCTGCAGAGCGTACAGACCCATGGTAACATTGCGGACTACGTTCTCGCCATTGAAAATGCCGATGACGCCGCATTCTTCATGAATTTCTTCGAGCATAACGCCTCTTTGGAAATGAAATTCCCTCTGCCTCAAGGGCCGTAGCTCACCAGAACTGGTGCAAGCAAGGGAATCAAGCGGCAAAAAAATAGCCTCACTAAAATGAGACGCAAAGGGAGAAAATTTGAAAAATTTTGATGAATTTTGCGCAAAAATGGCGTTTTATTTACGTTTTGTGTAAAAACTGCCGTTTTTAGAAAGCTACTTTTACAATTTTTGAAAATTGCAGTTTTTAGGAAAAACGGCTTTGAAACCGTTTTAGACAGCCTTGCTAATGACCAGGGCGATAAGGCCTGCGAACATGGCAATCTTTACCATGGATTGAGCCTTGTGGTAATTCTGCTTCTTGGATTGAATCAGAATATAGGCGAAGGCCGGGGTCAAGGCGGCGGCACCAATAATCAGGAACAGGACGGGGTAGTATCCTTGAACCACGGGCAAAGGCAACAGGATCCAGGAAAAGGCGATGATGACCCCTGCAAATCGACGTGCTGTGGGAGAACCTGCGGCAATAGGGAAGGTCAGGATGCCTGCCATCAAGTCGCCGGTTTCATCTTCCAAATCCTTGTAGATTTCGCGGGCGGTAGTCAGCAGGAATGCGAACATCATGGCGGGATAGAGGAATCCCAGTTTCATTGCCATTTCCATTCCTTCCAGGTCTGTTTCCCGGGGCATGGCTGGGTAGATCAGTGCGAGAATCAGCGGAGTCGTGCAAAGGAATGCTACGGTCATGTTCTTCAGCAGGGGAATATGTTTCAGTTTGGTATTGTAGGCTACCAGCAACAGGGCTAAGACTGCAAAGAAAATTCCGGAAATTATGTTGTCTACAATTCCGCAGACGACGCTTAAAACCAACATGGAAATCCATGCAACCTTGGCTGCTTTCATCGAAATACGGCCGCTAGGGAGCGGACGGTCGGGGCGGTTTCTCTTGTCGCTTTCAAAGTCAAGAACATCGTTCTGGATATTGCCAAAGCCTATGGCGAAGGCGAATCCCAGGGATTGCATTACCAACGCGAAACAAGGAAAATCTCCAATCAGAAAATACCCCACCACCAGGGTAATGATGGCAATGATGATATTTATGGGACGGGTCATTTTCAAAAGGGTTTTCAGCATATCAAAAAAATAGAATAGTTGCCTTGCTTCCGTCTAGAGAAAGTTTATACATAACCCATAGTTCTCTAACCCAAAAAAGGAGATTCCTATGGAAAACCTTGTCTTTTACCGTTGCCCCGTATGTGGTAATATCGTGGTTCACCTTAAAAACTCCGGCGTTCCCGTGGTTTGTTGCGGCAAGCCTATGGCGGAACTGGAGGCCAACACTGTAGATGCTTCCAAAGAAAAACATGTTCCTGCGGTAGAGTGCTATTCTTCTACTATATTCGTTGCTGTGGGGGAAGATCGTCATCCTATGGTAGAAACCCACTACATTGAATGGATTGTGTTGCAGAGCGAAGATGGCTTTCAGATTCACTACTTTAAGCCGGGAGAGCCTCCGTGCTACGAGTTTCTGATTCAGGACAACGTAAGGTTGGTTGCCGCCTTTGCCTATTGTAATTTGCATGGGCTGTGGAAAACTTCGTTGGAGTAATGCCGATTTGAGCTGCCATAATTCTCTTGTGAAAAAGTTTTTAAAAACATCTTTTTTATATTTGGATTATGGCGTTTTTCACGAAGAGCAAGATAGAAGACCTGAGAAGGGAAGCGGATCAGCTTTCCATCTGTATTGAGCATTTTCTGTATGCTTCCGATATTGTGCCCGAATGGGATTACAAGACTCGTGGCTTCTATGACAACTGTATTGAAAAATGCAATGGCCGCCTTAAAGCCATCCATTTCATTATGGAATCCATTCGCAGGGGCCGCCCTGTAACGGAAGCGGAACTGGACGAAGCCCGCGAACGTGAAGACTCCGATGCAGGCCTTGCCGCCAAGAAGCGTGTGGAAGAAAAGAAAAATTTGAAGAACGGGGATGCAGATGCGAAATAATTTCGAAGCCGATAACGACTTTGAAGAGGAAGAAGCACCGCTCCGTTCTGTGCGTCCTACCCGTCGTGACCACCGCAGCCGTCGTATTGACGTCATGAAGGAATTGGAAAGCGGGGTTGTAGACGAACGCCCCATTAAGGAACGTTATAGCCGCGAGTTCAAGAAGGCTAAAATCAAACGCGTCAAGGACCCCATCGAGAACATCGGTGAAGAAAACTGCGTCGAAGGCCTGGTGATGGAAGTCCATCGCCGTACCTGCGAAGTACGATTAGAGACGAGAGACGAGAGACGAGAGACGAGAGATGGGAGAAATTCAGGATCTCTTTCGTCTTTCGTCTGTAGCTCGCTTGCGAGCGTTCTCTCGTCTAATATCGTAACCGCCATGTACCGTGCCACCACATCCAAGACCTTGGGCGAATTCCCCGCCGTAGGCGACCGCGTGCTCCTGGGGCAGGTGAACGACGCCGAGGATGAAGGCGATGGGGTGGGCTCTCAAAAGTATTGCGTCGTCCGCGTCTTGCCCCGCAAGAGCGAACTGAAGCGCCCTGGCCCCCGCGATAGCTTTTACAAACAGCAGACTCTGGCGGCAAATATCGACCAGGTGGTCATTGTGGCCAGCGTCACCCAGCCTGAGTTTAACTACGGCTTTATGGATCGTTTCTTGCTGGCATCCAACCTCAACAATCTGCCCTTTGTCCTTGTCCTTACAAAAATGGACCTTCTGCCCGGCGGCGAGAAAGACCTTTCCGACGACATCCGGGACTTTATGTCCATCGCCGACAAGGTGATTCCCGTTAGCGTCAAAAGCGGGGAAGGTATCGACGTGCTCCAGAAGGAACTGCTGGGCAAGTCCTCCGTCTTTAGCGGCCAGAGCGGCGTAGGCAAGTCCACGCTGATTAACGCTCTTGTGCCCGAGGCAGAACTGCGCACGGGCGAGGTTCGTGAACGCGACGGCAAGGGCCGCCACACTACCACGTCCTCCAGCTTGTTTGATTTTCCTGGTGGCGGTTACGTCATCGATACCCCGGGTATCCGCAGCATTGGTCTGATGGACATGGAAGCAGAAACTCTGGCAAAGATTTTTCCGGGATTCTTTGAAGACGACCTGTTTACCTGCAAGTACAGCAACTGCATTCACGTGAAGGAACCGGGTTGCGCCGTTCGCGAGGCTGTGGAAAGCGGAAAGCTTACGCCGGCACGCTATGCCAGTTACCTTCGTATTTTGAATTCAAAGAATTAGAGGCCTATGGATATCGCAATTAAGATGACATTGATCGCCTCCGTGATTCTTATAGGTTACAACCTTTCCCAGTTGTTGACCTCCTACGAAGGTGTCTGTGAAAAAGTCAAGAAGTTCAGGTCTCTTGCTGTTGATACCAATTCTACCGAAAAGGAACTTTGGCTTTCCAATACGGTTTTGACGGGTGTCCTTTCATCTACGTTTGTTGTCTTGACCTACTTGTCCGGTTTCGCCCATTGGGTGGTGGTCGTGGTTGCCGCCAAGATGGCTGTAACCTGCTATATGTCGAATTTGGAACTCAGTCGTATTATGAAAAACGATGTGGTGGACCAGCCCTTTTTCAGGTTGACCAAGGTGGACGCTGTTGCCAACATCCTGTTTGGAATCGGTGTCGCATTGATCCTGGTTGCTAGTTGATGGAGTTTAAAATGAGAACGAAAATCATAAGTGTCCTTCTGCTCCTTTTGGCATGCTCGGGCTTGGGTTTTGCCCAGTCTACTGGCATGTCTCAGGTTCCGCTCTTTGTAGGTGGCGCCTTGGAATTTGGTTCCGGCACAGGCATCGGTGCCCAGAATGAACGTGGTGTTGGCTTTAGAAATATTGAAGCCATGGCCGGTTACTGGTATCCGCAAATTGCTTTTGTTCGCGTAGGTTATGGCTATTCCACCTTTGATGAAACCGACGATAATGACGATGTCTACTCTGTAAAGCATCACGATTTTGATGTGGAGCTGGCAGTGCACGCCTATGGCGACCTTTACGTGAAGGGCGCTTACTCCAGGGCTCGCGACTTGAGTGACATTGGCGATGTTTCTTGGAATGAATGGGGCGTCGGTGGTGGTTCTGTTGTGAACTACGTTTCTAGGACCATGCTCTTTGCCGAAGTAGAATATCGCTGGGTGCTGGAACACTTTGATCCGTTCCTGAATAAGAAGGTGAAGGGAACCCGTTTGCAGTTTAATCTTGGATTTGCGGTCTATGTCTACTAAGAAGAACGTTGCTGTTCTTGGGGGTGCATTCGATCCTGTGCATCAGGACCACATTACGGTGGCCAAGACTTGTCTTGACCGCGGCTTTTGCGATGAAGTCTGGTTTATGCCTAGTCCCGACCGTTGGGACAAGACTTTGAATGCCAGCCCGGAAGATCGCTTTGCCATGCTGGAACTTGCATTCTCCGGCGATGAACGCCTGGTGCTTTCTGACCTGGAAATCCAGCAGGGGGATTTCCGTGGCTCCTACGTGTTCCTGATGGGCATTAAGGAAATGTTCCCGGACATTAATTTCCGCCTGCTGGTGGGCGCTGACAGCTATGAGAATATTCCTCATTGGCGCGACCCCATGAATTTCTTTGGCACCAACTATAATGGGCACTTGTTGCTCCGCGATATTGAACTGATCGTATTTGCACGACAGGGCTATCCTAAGCCGGATATTGACGCTCATAACGCAAAGGGCTACGCTCCTATGTTGTGGCTTGGCAAGGACGAAGGTTTCGAAGGAATTTACTCCAGCACTGCCATTCGCAAGTCCTTGCTGTGCAGCAGCGAACTGCCGGAAGGCCTGGATCCCAAGGTGTTTGAATACATCAAGGAACATGACCTCTACCGCGATTAGGCTAACATCGCGCGCACCCCATAACTCATAATTCATAACTCATAACTCGTAATTAGTAGCTCGCAATGCCTGTTCCTTCTGACATGTACTTTGAAAGCGTGGTGCAGCCTGAACACGAAGGCTGGCTGTTGCTGAAATCCTTGTGCGCTCGTTTTACTTATCATAGCGAAATGGACTGGGTCGACAAACTGGCCCGAGGTCTTGTGACAATCAATGGCGTTGTGGCAAATGCTGCTACGGTTGCCCACAAGAACGACAAGGTTGTGTATCACGTAGAAAACTATACGGAGCCTGAGGTTCCTACCAATTACGACATTGTTTTCGAAGATGATGAATTTATGCTGGTGGCGAAACCGGCGGGTGTTCCTGTCCATCATACGGGTCGAATTTTCTACAATACTTTTACTTCTATTGTGCGCCGCGGTACAGATTACGAAACAGCAACTCCAATGCATCGCTTGGATCGCGATACGGGTGGCTTGATGCTGTTTGCAAAGTATGCTGAATCTGCGGCAAGATTCCAGAAGAACTTGGAACGCATCCTTTTGCGCAAGTTCTATATGGCGGTGGTCCGTGGCAATTTCCTGATGGCTGTGCCTGATTGCGCCGGCGCTAGTTTCGTGTCCCTCGGAAAGGATGACGCTGGCGAATTCCTGGATTGCAAGATGCCCCTGCGAGAAGACCCTGCAGACAACATCCGTTTGCGCATGCACTTTTTTGAAGATGGCAAGGAATGCCATACCCGCTTCCGCGTCCTAAAGCAGGGCTTGCTCCCGAACGGCGAAAAATACTCCGTGGTAGAGGCCGAGCTCCTTACCGGCCGCAAGCACCAGATTCGCGCCCATCTGTCGGAGTTGGGTTTCCCCATTCTGGGAGACCGCCTTTATAGCTTTGGCGGCAAGTACTACGAGAAAATGACGGACAAGGTGGCCGAAGCCAGAGCCAAGGGCCAGCTGAGTCAGGAAGACGCCTTGACCGAAGAAGACTATGCTGTTCTAGGTGGCCGCAGCCACATGCTTTACGCCTACAAGGCGGAAATTCAGTTGCCCTACTGGAGGGAATCCCGCACGTTCTCATGCGGAGAATTTCCCGAAGATATGGGAAAACTGGTATAATTGGGGAATAACGCAAAAAAAATCACTTTTTTTGTCAATATCCCTTGACAATAATCCTAGAATATCTATATTTGGGCACGTCAATGAGAGAAATCTCTAAGACAAGATTGCTTCATAGCTCAGTTGGTAGAGCCCGCGACTGTTAATCGCGTTGTCCTTGGTTCGAGTCCAAGTGAAGCAGCTGAAAGGCCCCGTTCGAAAGAACGGGGTTTTTCGTTTATGGTGACTTTGCCAAAGTCCGCGCGATCCCCTGCGCGGTTCCATTAAAAAAGACCCCGGAATTCCGGGAGCCTTTTAAGAGAGAAACCCTTTTAGTCAAGAATTACTTCTTGGGAATCTGTGCGCCGTACTTGTCCATGGCACCGAAGAGCTGGTACATTTCTTCCACCGGGTAGTGGTTGGCGTACATGGATACAGAACTCTGGATGGAACCGACCTGGTTCATGCCCAGTGCTGCACGGAACAGGTTTGCCGGAGAGTTGGGATCGTAGTCAGTCTTTTCCTTGTAGCTTGCGATCAGGAAGTTTTCAAGATACTTCTGGTTGATCTTGGCACCAAAGGCCTTGGGGTCCTTCAGGCTGATGTTGCCCTGCATGGACTTGTAACCCGGTTCTCCTTCGATATCCTCGAATTCGTCAACGCCGATGAACTTGATGCTGGGGCTGATGGTGAAGGAAAGGTCGCCCTTCTTGTTAAGGAAGAACACGTTGTTGTCAATCTTGATGTTCTTGGTCTTGTCTTCGCCCTTGGTCATGTCCAGGCCGGAGAATACGCTGAGGCCCACGATGTTATGGTGGAAGTCGCAGTTGAACTTGGCGTTGCAACGTGCACCGTAGCCCATGTCGATCATTTCGTTGGTGCGGGTCCAGGTGAAGAGGATGGTGTTGTTGGCGAATTCCAGGTTGGCGATGTTGGCGGTGGGCTTGCCGTACTGATCCGGCTTGGCACCTGCAATATCGACACCAATCATACGGTTGTTCACAAACACGTTGTTGAGAACGCGGATGTTGCCTTCGGGCCATCCGCCCATAATGCCGTAGTTGTCGCCGTTGGCGAACACGCAGTTCTGGATGGTGATGTCACCGGTGTCATATACGCCACGGATGTAGATGAGGGCTGCCACGCGGGAAGGCTGTTCTGCTTCCTTGGTTGGGTTATCAAGAGTTGCGCCCTTGGCCGGACCCTGGGGAACCAGCATTCCCAAGTCGAACCCTTCCGGCTTGCCCTTTTCCTTGTGGTAGGTGTTGGAGTAGGCTTCGTCGATGGTGAGACCGTCGATAACCATCTTCACGTTCTGCTTGCCTTCGAAACCGATGTTGATGATGCCGAGGCCTGTGCCCTGGTCCTTGTTGTTTTCGTTCTTGGGCTGGAGCTTGGTTACATACTTGATGGGATCGCGATCGCTAAAGTCGTCGGAGTAGCCGCCGATAATGCTTACGGGTTCGGTGATGTCGAACCAGCCACGCTTGGTCTGGCCCGGATAGATGCCCTGGGCAACATGGATGACATCGCCTTCCTTGGCGACCTTGAGAGCTTTCCAAAGGTTCTTGAGTGGAGCTTCCTTGGTTCCTTCGTTGCCGTTTGCACCGTTGGCGAGGGAAACGTAAAGGTCTGCAGCCTGAATGTTGCTGAATGCGCCAGCCATGAGGGCCATTGCCGTCAAAAGCCTGGTTCTTTTCTTCATTGTATTTCTCCTTTTTCAAATTCTTTGGAATAAAACCCAAAGTTTGCGTTTTATTGTAAGAAGAAAGTAATAAAATATGGCTGTTTTGCAAGATGTTCAAAACATTCCGACAAAAGAAATGAGACTCCTTTTTTCTATATTCAAATAATAAAGGTGGATTTTTTTATGCTCAAGAAACTACTTGTCGTTCTTTTTGCTGCAGCCATGTTTGCTTTCGCAGGTCCTATTTCTGTGGAAGGCCGTCTTACCGAGATTCCCGGCAAGATGCCCAGTAATGATTTGTATAGCTATGTCTATGTTTTCAAGTACAAGGTGATTTCTGGTATTGATGCCAAGGAAATCCTGGTGGGTGTATATAATCCGCTGATTGCCCGCGGTAAGGTCAAGGACAAGATGGCCGACAAGTCCAAGGGTAATGTGTCTGAATTCAAGGCTAAGGCTAAGCATAAGTTGACCTTGGTTCCGCTGGAAGGCAACTGGGACGGTGCCGTTGAAGACGAATACTTCGACGATGAAAGTCCCCGCTACCTGGCCATCGAAGTAAACGAGTAATGGTCTTTTCTTCCCAGCTTTTTCTGTTCTACTTTTTGCCGACCTTCCTGGTGGGCTATTTTGTGCTGTTCAAGCTGGGTGCAAAGCATTCTTATCTGAATCTTTTTATCACCATTTTCAGCTATATCTTTTACGGTTGGCTGGAACCCTGGCTTGTGTTCCTGATGTTCGGCTCCACCCTGGTGGTGTACATTGCCGGCAAGATGATTTCTGCGGAAGGAGCAAGCAAGCGTAAACGCAACCTGGGCTTGGCTCTTGCGGTAGGTGTAAATCTTGGGGCCCTAGGTTTCTTTAAGTACTACATGTTCGGCATGGGGGCCATTAACTCGGTCCTGGTAAAGCTGGGCTGCGAACCTTTCTCCATTATGACCGTGCTTTTACCGGTGGGTATTTCGTTCTATACCTTCCAGTCCATGAGCTATGCCATCGATGTGTGGCGCGGCACGGCGCCTCCGGTAAAGAATTTTGCAACCTTCGCCTGCTACGTGGCCTTGTTCCCCCAGCTGGTGGCGGGCCCCATTGTCCGTTACAATACTGTGGCCGTGGAACTGGAGCGCCGAAAGCATTCCCTTAAGAATTTTGTCCGCGGTATTACTTTCTTCTGCTTCGGCTTTGCTGAAAAGATTTTCCTTGCCAATCAAGTTGGGTCCATTGCGGACCGTGTATTTGCTGCGGATGCGCCAGGGGTCATCAATAGCTGGTGGGGCGCCTTGGCCTACATGTTCCAGATCTATTTTGATTTCTCCGCCTACTCCAACATGGCCATCGGTCTTGGGCTGATGCTTGGCTTCCATTTCCCAAGGAACTTTAACGGCCCTTATCGTTCCCGAAGCATTACGGAGTTCTGGAAACGTTGGCATATTTCCTTGACCAGCTGGTTCCGCGATTACCTGTATATTGCCTTGGGTGGCAACCGCGTTAGCAAGCCCAGACTTTATTTCAACCTGTTTATGGTGATGTTCGTCAGTGGCGTTTGGCATGGTGCCAACTGGACTTTCATTTGCTGGGGCCTGTACCACGCCTTCTTCATGATTGTGGAACGAGCTAACAACAAGAAGACATTCTATAACGCAGCTCCGAAGGTCGTTCAGCTGGTTGTTACCCAGGTCATCGTGTTGTTTGGTTGGGTGCTGTTCCGTGCTGATACAATCGGCGAAGCCTGGCGCATGTGGAAGACCATGCTTGGCTTGATGCCGGTTAGCGCTTTCGATAGCGTTCTTGCTGCAGAAATCTTTACACCAACCAGCGTCTTGTTTATGGTTTTGGCTACTGTTTGTTCCTTCTGGGGTTTCCGCTCTTACAACTGGTGCATTGCATTAAAGCCCTACCGTGTAGCAGTTTCCCTGGGAATCTTTGTGCTGGCCATCCTTGCTCTGTTTACCCAGAGCTATAATCCCTTCTTGTACTTCCAGTTCTAGCTTGAATCAGGCTTAGGTGGTTTTGCCTAGTTAAACGAATATGAAAAAAGGACCGCATTAAAGCGGTCCTCTTTTATGTAAAAAGCAAATTGAGATCCCGGCTCAAGGCCGGGATGACAAGCCTGATTACTTGATGCCTGCGGCCTTCTTGTGAGCAGCAAGCGACTCGTCTTTTACGAGTCGTGGCTGCGAGAGCGAAGATCAGTCGTAGGTTCTTGTCTTGCGCTTAGATCTTTGCGGCCTTCTTAAGAGCGGCGGCCTTGTCGGTCTTTTCCCAAGTGAAGCGTGCGCCAGTGCGACCGAAGTGACCCAGGGCTGCAGTTGCCTGGTAGCCGGGCTTCTTCAGGTCAAGCATCTTGACGATGCCTGCCGGGGAAAGGTCGAAGTTCTTGTTCACGATTTCTTCAATCTTGCGGTCGTCGATCTTACCGGTATTGAAGGTGTTCACCAGAACAGAAACGGGCTTGGAGTAACCGATAGCGTATGCCAGCTGGACTTCGCAACGGTGGGCGAGGCCTGCGGCAACGATGTTCTTTGCAACGTAGCGGGCTGCGTATGCTGCAGAACGGTCAACCTTGGAAGGATCCTTGCCGGAGAATGCGCCACCACCATGACGACCCATGCCGCCGTAGGTGTCCACGATGATCTTACGACCGGTGAGGCCGCAGTCGCCGTGAGGTCCGCCAACCACGAACTTGCCGGTGGGGTTGATCAGGTAACGGGTGTTCTTGTCGAGAAGCTTGGCAGGAACAACCTTCTTGATGAGCTTTTCGATGATTTCCTTTTCGATAGTCTTGTGCTTCAGTTCCTTGCCGTTCACGAATTCATCGTGCTGGGTAGAAATGACCACTGTGTCTACGCGGACCGGCTTGTCGTTTTCGTCGTATTCCACGGTGACCTGGGACTTGGCATCCGGACGGAGCCACTTGATCTTGCCCTTTTCGCGGAGGTTCTGAATTTCTTCCATGAGCTTGTGAGCCAGGCTAATGGGCAGAGGCATCAGCTCCTTGGTTTCGTTCACGGCATAACCGAACATCATGCCCTGGTCGCCTGCGCCCTGCTTGTCGTCTTCCTTACCGTCGGCAGCCTTGGCGTCCACACCCTGAGCGATATCGGGGGACTGCTTGTCCATGGCGACGAGAACGGAGCAACCCTTGTAGTCAAAGGCCAGTTCCGGATTCACGTAGCCGATGCCCTTGATGGTCTTGCGGGCAATCTGCTGGTAGTCGATCACTGCCTTGGTGGTGATTTCACCGGAGATAACCACGAGGCCGGTGTTCACGAGAGTTTCGCAAGCGACGCGGCTGTTGGGGTCCTGTGCAAGGCAGGCATCCAGGATGGCGTCGGAAATCTGGTCGCAGACCTTATCCGGGTGACCCTTGGATACGGATTCAGAAGTAAAGAGATAATGTGCCATTATTGGCTCCTATTGTGTTAACAGCACCGAAAAGAAGGTCGCATTTTTGACCAACCCAAGCACTGAAAAAACGGGTTTGAAATGTTTATGCATAAATGTACAAAAACGCATAAAGATTGACTAGTGAGTATGTCGTAAAAAGAGGAATAAATGTCAAAAAAGAATCAAAGGAAAAGTTTTTGACCCGATTTCTGCGTTCTACCATTTTTTTTCATTATATTAGCCTTCGTAACGGGATTACAAATAAGGTTTTGGATTTATGGAACTTTCTGAATTTTCTGCTTGGCTCAATGAGCTGCTCACCCCTCAGTTTTTCAATGATTATTGCAATAATGGCCTTTGTGTAGAGGCTAGCGACCAGGTGACCAAGGTGGTTACTGGCGTAGATTTCCGCGATCGCCTGATCGACGCCGCCATCGAAGAAGGTGCCGACTGCATTATCGTCCACCATCCCAATGGCTTTTGGAAGGGCGAGGACCGTATCCTTACGGGCAAGTTCGGTGAGCGCATGCGCCGCCTGATGAAGCATGGAATTTCCTTGTACGGGTTCCATCTGCCTCTGGATGGCCACCGCGGTATTGGCAACAATGCCCTCATTGCCAAGGCCATGGGGCTGAATGTTGTCCAGGGCTTTATGCAGGAAGGCGAGGGTACAGTGGGCGTTATCGGCGAATGGGATTCCCCGGCGACCCAGGTAGAGTTCCTGGAAAGCGCCAACATCGCATTCCCTCTGGGTGTTCAGAACAAACTATTCTATGGTAGCGACCGCATCAAGAGGGTGGCTATCTGTAGCGGATCCGGCGCCAGCGGTATGGACGAGGCCTTGGCCCTAGGTTGCGACGCCTTCGTTACCGGCGAGATTAAGGAGGCCGTTCCTATCCTGGTGGAAGAGGCAAAATTCAACCTGATTTCTGCCGGACACTACCGGACCGAGGTGTTCGGAGTAAGGGCCCTTGCCCAGAAAATTGCCGAAAATCTGCAAATTTCGGCAAAATTCGTGGATTTGGACAACCCGGTCTAATGTAATTGACTTTTCTGGGGTCTTTTTGTATCTTTAGAACCCCATGGAATTTGTAAAGACCACTATACACTTCCAGAACTCGACGAAGTCCATGACGCTGCATGTGCCGGCGTTCCTTTTCAGGGCTTGGCCTGTTCTTCGTGTGCTCATGCTTGTGGGCGTGGTTCTTTTCGTTATCCAGATGGCTACCACCACTATTTATGATGGTATCCTGAACCACCAGATCAACAACCGACTGGAACTGGATAAGGAAATGTCCCAGATTCAGGGCACCATGGATTACCTGAAGAATACTTCCGCAGACTTTTTGAGGGACGAAAATCGCCTTTATGCGCGCTTTGGACTGCCCACCCAGGACGAGGCTACCCGTTGCCTGGGTACCGGCGGTAACGTTAGCCCCGACTCCCTGTTGCTGCGTAACTCTTCGCCGGTCTTCGAGCGCATGTCCGTGCTGAGTGAAACTGCTGGCCGCCTGACCAGTATGATCGCCAACAACGATGCCTCCTTCAAGAACTTGAATAAATATATGGAACAGAAACAGTCCATGTGGCGTTTTGTTCCTTCTATCGCGCCCACCCAGGGTCGATATGCTTCCTCCTTTGGCCCCCGCGTTCACCCCATTACCGGTCAGGTGGGTAAGATGCACCAGGGCATTGATATTTCCAACGAACGCTGGACTCCGATTTTTGCCCCTGCCGATGGCGTGGTGGAAATCGCTCAGCACAGTAATTCCTTCGGAAACTTTGTGACCTTGAATCACGGCAACGGACTCAAGACCCGCTACGGACATATGCAGATGTATATCGTTCACCCGGGTGATTTCGTGAGCCGCTATCAGGTTATTGGCTATATGGGAAACACCGGCCTTTCTGTCGGTCCGCACCTCCATTACGAGGTTTGGATGGGTAACAACCCTGTGAACCCGCTTGCTTATATGCTGCCTAACGACCACTCTATCGACTAACCTGGTCGGGTCGATGGCTGCACGCTGCCCGAGAACATAGCGCCGGCTTGGCTGGCTAAGGGCGGATCACCCCTCGGAGGGTGCTTTGTTTAAAAAACTTGAGGAGTCCTGCGATTTGCAGGCTTTCTTTGCTTTTTTGCTGTCGGTGATTTTGCCGATGGTGGTTCTTTTTGTTCTGATGATGCTGTTCAGCTGCTCGCCGGCATACGCCTGCCCCAGGCTGGTGGAGGTGTTTGCGGACCCGGTGGACGTGAGCGACCAGGAGGGGGAGTTTGTAGAAATCCGCCTGTGGGAGGGGTCGGACGACTTGGTGGATGGTGCCGCGCAGGGGGACGCTTTCGACAGCCTTATGGTGCAGTTCGAGGAAAAGCCGGCGCTGCGTTTTTCGTATCCAGGGGCGTTGTCTGGTTCGCCGTCGGGGGTGCTTGGTACGTCGTCGGGGGTGTCCCGCCTTGTGCTGGTTCATGATTCCGTCTACTGCCCCCAAAAGGAGTCGGTTGCCTGTGGCCTGCTGGGGAACATTACCCTGCCCAATTCCAGGGAAACCTACTGGCGGACTTGGGCGGTAAAGAAGGGGGAGGCGGCGTGCTTGGACTCCGTGGGGCTGCCAAGCCCCAAGGCCGGCTCAAGTTTCCAGCGGGTAAAGGACTCGGACCGGTGGGTGGTGGCGGAACCTTCCCTGGGGGAGGCGAACCCGCTTTACGAGTCGGGCATCAAGGACTGCGGGCTGGAGCCTCTGAATGCTGTGGAATTGTCCCGCGGTACTGACCTGGGGTGGAGCCTGCGGTTTTCTATGGCGGGCTGTGACTCGTCCTGGCTTTATTATAGCGTGGAGGACCTGTTCGGCGGGAAGGTGCTTGCGGACACGTCAATGATCCAGGGGCGCCTTGAAATTCCCGAGGCGAAGGGCAGGACTTTGTGGGTGAGGGCGGCACTGCCGTCGGACGAGGCCTCCGGAAATGACCTGCTGGATACGATGCTGGTGTCTGCTGGCAATTCGCCTGTGGTTGTTTCCGAGGTTCATCACTGCCCTCAGGAGCCAGAGCCGGAGTGGGTGGAAGTCTATAACCGGACGGGGTGGTCCCTGCCTTTTAACAAGTTTCAGTTCTGCGGTCGTGGCGGCCTGTGGAGTAAAAATTTGGACGACTCCCTAGGGCCGTTCCAGTCGGTCATTTTTACGAAGGACTCCTCGGGCCTTCGGGATTTCCTAGGGTACAAGGACGCTCGGCTTGTTCAACTTTCTATAGGTTATCTGAATAATACCTCGGGAAATATTTCCATTTGCTATGGAGACCAGGTCCTAGACTCTGTTGCCTGGGACAAATCTACGGCCACATGCCCCCAGGGTTTTAATCCTTTGACTGGAGTGGCGGAATATACCCCAGGTTTCCAAAGAAACGCAGGTGCCAAAAACGAATCCCCGTTTACGTACAAATTATCGTCCAGGGTGGTAAGGCGTGATGGCACCCCTTTGCGGGTGCTAGTGGAAAGTGTGTTGCCGGTGGATTTAAAACTTCTGGACTCTACAGGCCATGTGCTGTGGAAAAATAAAATCCCGGCCCAATCCAATATGTGGTGGAACGTTCCCCTAGAGGGGTTGCCGCGGACTGGTATTGCCTATGTCTCCCTTTCTTCGGGAGTTTATGAAAATAAGGTCGGCATTGTGTTGCGCCCATAGGTTGTGTATGTGTTTCATCAAAAGAATTATAACCTTGTGCGTATTCCTTTGCTCCCTGGGGTTTCCCCTTGAGAATTCCTTGGCGTTGAGCGGCTTGCCGCAATACGGCTCGTCTCCGGCACGGTCTTTGCAACCTGCTTTTGGTTTGCGGTTTGAATCTCTCGGGAATTTAAGCCAGCAGCGTTACGAGGCTGCGGGGGAGTTGGGTAAAGGCCTATTCCGTGCGGGCTTTGTCTTCGACCATGTTGTAATGGATTCACTTTATCGAAATTCCTATTCGGAACTGGACTTGGGTTATTCCTTTGCGTGGTTCCGGGCTGGTGCTGGCTACGGAGCTTCCATGGAATGGATTCCCGGGGGAGACTTGTGGGTTCGTCATCGATTCAAGATTGGCACTGCTTTTGAGTGGCGGCAGATGTACATAGGTGGATTGCTGGACGGTTGGTTTGATGACATTAAGGAAATTGGGTTTCTTGTGGGTGGTGGCGCAAAGGTGGGGGATTCCTTTGACTTGTTCCTACAATGGAACGGCAGCTTGCTTGATGTGGGGTTGAACGTTATGATTGGTACGGTCCGCGTATCTTCTATTTACCAGTTTCCGGGCTTCGGTGCGGAATTCTCTATCGGTTTTTCCTGGAATAAATGGGGCTTGGAGGTCTTTTACGGGTTTGCAAACGAAAGTTTCCATAGGTTTGGGGTGAAACTTTCCAAAAGGTTTGGGAAAAAGACTATCTTGTAGTATCATTTTTGGACGGTTATGTTAATTTCTCCGAGCATTTTGGCCATTCTGGTTTTTCTAGGCTTTGCCCTTGTGGTGGCATTGGCTATTTCCCATATGCTGATGAGAGGCATGAAGGAAAGGCAAAGTTCCTATAAAAATTTCTCGGGAAATGTGAACGAGTTTCTCCTGTTCGTGTCCAAGGAAGGAGTCTTGCAGGATGCCTTTCCCAAGTTCATTAACGATCCCTTGTACGAGCAGATTTGCCAGAAAAGATCCTTTAGCGAAGTCTTGTCCGCGGAGGAGTATTCCCGACTGACGGAATACATGAGAGGTGCTGAGGCTTATCCCGACATTCCCTTTGTTTTCTGCTTCAAGGGCGAAACGGGAACTTGCTGGTACGAGTTGAGGGCGTTCCTTAAGAAGACTTTTAACGGCACTTTCTGGGAACTTTTGATCAAGAACGTGACCCTGGATGTGGATTCCAGAACCCAGAGAGACCGCCTCCAGGATAACGTGAATATGCTTTTGCAGAACACTGGCGATTTCCTGTGGAGTTTTGACGTGGATACCCGTCAGATTACGTTGCTTACTCCGATTACGGACGAAGAAGGCCGCGTGATTCCTAGGTCCGTGGGCGTGCAGGATATTCATTCCCTGCTGCTTGACGAAGAGTACGCTATGTTCGAACGCCGGATCAATGCGCGTATTATGGCGTTCCGAGCTTCCAATTTCAAGGATGTTGACGAAAATTCCAGCGTAAAGCTGCGCGTTATCGGCCCAGACCGTAAGCTTGTGTGGTATTGCTTCCGTTTCAGGGTTTACCTGGAGGAAAACGCAAGGATTTTGATTAAGGGCTCTGCCCGAAGAATGGATTTGTTGTTCGATAATCCCATCTATGATGATTGCGTGAACTTGGATGCGGCTATTGGAACCATGCTGTCTTTCCCGGATATCCGTATTTTCTGCGTGGACCGTGATTACCGAATCGTTAGCTGCAACCAGGCCTTTGCTTTGGACTTTAGGTACTCTAGCCCGGAAAAGACTTTTGGCAAGCGCTTGCTTGAGGTGGTTCGCCCCAAGTATTATTCCTTTATCCAGGGAACTTTGTCGGATGTTTTTGAAAGCGGCAGGGCAAAATCTTGGAAGGGACCTTTCAATAAGGAACACCGCCTGCTGTGGTTTAATGCTATACCTTTAACTAAAACCGAGGGCTTTGTCTATCGTGCCATGGGTGTGTATATCCAGATGGATGAGGCTGAATTTAAAGACGATAAGAATATCAAGGAGTTGATATGAATTACAAAATGATTTTGTTGGCCGTTGGTGCCGCTTTGATGCTTTCTGCTTGTAATGAACAGAAGACTGAGGTTAAGGCCGATGCTCCTGCTGCAGAAGTAAAGGCTGCTCCGGTTGCCGATGCAAAGGTCGCTCCCGCTCCTAAGCCGGCTAGCGAAGCCGTTGCTGCTACAATTTCCATGATTGAATGGAAGGATGCCATAGAAATGAACAAGAAGGGCGCTGTCTTTATTGATGTTCGTAATCCCAATGAATTGAGGGATGGCTTTGTCCAGGGTTCCATCAATATTCCTCTGCCTGAATTGAAGGAGCGCTTTGGTGAACTTCCCAAGGACAAGGACTTGCTTATTTACTGCCGTTCTGGTCGTCGTAGCGAAGTTGCTACTCATTTTTTGATGACTCAGGGTTATGAGAAGGCTCATAACATTCTGGGTGGTTTCTTGGCTTATCCGATCAAATAATTTTTAGGATTCGCTAGGTGGCTGAAGTTTCTAACTACATGCAGATGGCCTTGAACGAGGCCGTCTTTTCTATTGGCGTAAGCCGCCCCAATCCGGCGGTGGGTGCCGTTGTAGTTAAGGATGGAATTGTTGTGGGGAAGGGGCGTACGCAGCGCCCCGGAAGTGCCCACGCTGAGGTCATGGCGCTGCGTGACGCGGGCGAACTGGCCCGCGGGGCGGCCATCTACGTGACCCTGGAACCCTGCTGCCATTATGGCCGCACGCCCCCCTGCACCAAGGCAATCATTGACGCAGGTATTGCGAAGGTTTATTACGCCCACGGCGACCCCAATCCCGTTGTCCGCGGGAACAGCCGTAAGATTCTGGAAGAGGCTGGCATCGAAGTCTACGAAGGCGTGGACGCCTGCATCGCCGCAGAATTCGAAGACGGTTTGGAACAGCTGTCGGGGGATTGTGCCGGCAGTGAATGCCGTTGTTTAAATGTTCCTCCCGCATGTCATTGCGAGGAGCGTAGTGACGAAGCAATCGAAGCTGGCTCTACCTACCGTTCTAAGGATGCTCAAGCCGCTGGCCGCGAAGTCTTCGCCGAAGTAGAACGTTACTTCGAAGCCTACGATTACTTTGTTTGCAATAAGCGTGCCTTTGTAGAAGTTAAGTCCGCCGTCACTGACGAAGGCTCCATGGGTTACGTTCTGCCCGACGGTTCCCACAAGCCCATGAAAATTACAGGCGATGGGGCCAACTGCTGGAATCATGAGCTTCGCGCCATGAGTGATGCCATCCTCGTGGGGGCGGGAACCGTCCTCGCTGACAATCCTGGCCTTGATGTACGCTTGGCAAAAGGTAACAGCCCCGTCAAAATCGTGTGGGCCGGCCATCACGAATTTTCTGAAGAAGAAGTCTCCAGCTATCGCGTATTTACCGGCGATTACGCTGTGGATCCTTTGGTTATCCAGGCGCTGGTTTTCTCCTGCGTGCCCCAGCCAGCCATTCCAAACGCTGTGATTTTGACCAAGTCCACCTTCGCCGAATGCTGGACCGAAATGGTGGATCATCTTTCTGCATTGGGCATGCACCGCCTTATGGTGGAACCCGGCGCCGGCCTCGCCAAGCAATTGTTTGAAAACGGCGGTTGGAACCGCCTGGATCTCTGGCGCTCCATGGACCACACCATCGAAGATGCCCTGGCATCCTTCATTGATGAAGGAGCTGTGGCCAAGACCTTGGATTTTCCGCCCATCCCCGAAAAGCTTGTGGCCAAGGAATCCTTTATGGTGGGCCCCGATGTGCTTACCGTTTTTTATCCCGGTTAAATACAAAACATCGGCGTAAATAAGCTTCAGTATTTAGTAAATTAGTTTAATCTAACTTTGACGAGGGTCACCTCTCAAAATCCCCAAAAATAGCCCGTTTTCGCCCCGCTTTCCTCTCGTAATTCATAATTCATAATTTTCTAAATGGCACACTTCGTGTGCATTTAGTACGGCTCAACCATGAAAAATAAGCAAGCTTATTTTTCGCGGCACTCGCCTTTTACTAAATTTGCCCCCGTATGTTTACAGGTATTATTCAAAGTACGGGAACCATCCTTTCTCTGGAAACAAGAGGGGATGCTCTCACCATGCGCTTATCAGCACCCGGATTCTTTAAGGGTTGCCATTTGGGCGATAGCGTGGCCAATGATGGCGTCTGTCTTTCTATCGAAAGTTGCACCGACGACGAGGCTACCTTCTGCCTGATGCACCAGACGGTGGAAAACACCTCCTTTAAGCAGGCTGAACCGGGTAAACTTGTGAATCTGGAAAAGGCTTGCCGTGCGGATTCCTTTATGGGCGGACATTTTGTCATGGGACATGTGGATACTTCCGTGAAGGTCATTGCTGTAGCCAATCGCGAAACTGGCGTCGAAGTGGACTTGGAACTGCCCAAGGACCTGCGTCGCTATGTGATTCGTCGCGGTTCTGTTTCCTTGAACGGCATTAGCCTTACGGTTGCCGAAAAGTTCGAGGATTCCATTCGCGTTTGCATTATCCCCGAAACCCTGGCCCGCACAAACCTGCGCAACTGGGTTCCTGGAACCATCGTGAATGTGGAAGTAGACATGCTTGGTAAGTATATCGAGAATTATTTGAAGGAGCGAGACCTTGCTTAATACGATCGAAGAAGCCCTTGAGGATTTCAAGGCCGGCAAATTCCTCATCGTTGTTGATGACGAAGATCGTGAAAACGAAGGCGACTTTGTGATTGCCGCCGAAAAGATTACACCGGAAAAGGTGAATTTCATGCTCCACGAAGGCCGTGGCGTTCTTTGCTGCCCGCTGCCTATCAAGCGTTGCCACGAATTGAATCTGACTCGTCAGACCGCAGAAAACACATCCATTCTGGGTACCCCGTTCACTATCATGGTGGATAAGATCGAAGGTTGCTCCACTGGCGTTTCTGCCCATGACCGTGCCGCCACCATTCTGGCTCTTTCCGATCCTGCTTCCAAACCCAGCGATTTCGGCCGCCCTGGCCACATTTCTCCGCTGTACGCCCAGGAAGAAGGCGTGCTCCGCCGCGCAGGCCACACGGAAGCTGCCGTGGACCTGGCAAAGCTGGCTGGACTTCGCCCGGCTGCCGCTCTCATTGAAATCATGAACGAAGACGGCACCATGGCCCGTATGCCTCAGTTGCAGGAAGTGGCCAAGAAGTTCGACATCAAGATTATCTCTATCCACGACTTGATCGCCTACCGCCTGAAGAACGAAAAGCTGGTGCAGCGTGTGGCTGCTCCCAACGTCCCTACCAAGTACGGCGAATTCAAGGCCTACGCCTACCGCAGCTCCACCGACGGTGTGGAACATGTGGCCTGGGTTGCTGGCAATCCGGATTTCAGCAAGCCGGTTTATGTTCGCGTCCATAGCGAATGCCTGACGGGCGATATTTTCGGCAGCATGCGCTGCGACTGCGGTGAGCAGTTGGAAGCCTCCATGAAGTTCATTGGTGAACATGGGGGAGTGCTCCTTTACCTCCGCGGCCAGGAAGGTCGTGGTATTGGCCTCTGCAACAAGCTCCGCGCTTATGAATTGCAGGAAAAGGGCCTGGACACCGTAGAAGCCAACATCAAGCTGGGCTTCAAGTCTGATTTACGCCAGTATGGTACCGGCGCACAGATCTTGGCTGACCTGGGTGTGAAGCAGATGCGTTTGCTCACCAATAACCCCAGCAAGATCAATGGTATTTCCGCTTACGGTCTTGAAATCGTGGAACGTGTTCCTATCGAAATCAAGCCCAATAACATTAACCGTTTCTATCTGCGAACCAAGAAAGAAAAGATGGGCCACGACCTGAAGTTGGACGAGGCTTAAGGAAGAATTATGAACGAACTGAAGAATTCTCTCAATGGAAATGGCCTCAAGGTGGCAATCGCCGTGGCCCGCTTTAACGAAATCGTCACAGACAAGCTGCTGGAAGGCGCTGTCCGCCAGCTCACCACTCTTGGTGTGGCAGACAAGGACATTACTGTGGCTCATGTGCCGGGTGCTTTCGAACTGCCGGGCATCTGCCGCCGCTTTGTGGATTCCGGCAAGTACGATGCAGTGATCGCTCTTGGCGCAGTAATTCGTGGCGAAACCAGCCACTACGACGTGGTCGTTAACTCCTCCACCGGTGGTATTGCAAACATCGCCGCCGAAGGCAAGGTTCCCATGATTCTCGGTATTTTGACCACCGACACTGTGGACCAGGCTATGAACCGCGCAGGCCTCAAGGCTGGCAACCTGGGTTGCAGCTGGGCTTCTACCGCTGTGGAGATGGTGAACCTCTACAAGCAGATCAAGAAGTAATCGTATAAAATCGAAAAGTTTTAGAACAAAAGAAAACGTAATAACTGGAAATCGTTTTATGCCTCAAATCAGTTATAGACCCGCCCGCGTATTTGCAATGCAAATGCTTTACGCTATGGAAATCACTAGCCAGACCGCAGGTCAGGTTCTTCCCGGGGTTCTTGAATCTCAGCCGCTTCAGGACAACCAGAAAAAGTATGGTATGAAGCTGGTGGACCTGGTTCAGGAACATCGCGCCGAATTGGATGAATCTATCAAGGCTAATTCCGTTCATTGGGAACTGGACCGCATGGCCCGTATCGACCGCATCGTTATTTACATTGCCATGGTTGAACTGGGCTACATTCCTGAAATCCCCATGAAGGTGGCTATTACGGAAGCAGTCCAGATTGCTGCTAAGTTCAGCACCGACGGTTCCGACGCTTTTGTGAATGGTATTTTGGCTGGTTACTTGCAGAGCCGCGGCATGTCCGCCACCGAATCTAAGGAGAAATAATCGTGATTAAAGAAAAGTGGATGAAGCATATTTTCGCAGGTATCGCCTGCTTCGTTTCTTTGATTATTTACTGCCTGACCATGGCTCCTACCGTGAGCTTCTGGGACTGCGGTGAATTCGTGGCTTGTGCCAATACCCTTGGCATTCCTCATCCTCCTGGAACCCCGTTCTTCGTGTTCCTGGCTCGCGCAGTCATTGTACTGCTTCCCTTTGTGGAAGAAATTGCAAAGCGCGTGAACTACATCTCCGTGTTCAGTTCCGCAGCCACAGTCTATGTGACCGCACTCTTTGCCTGGGAAATTTTGGCAGTGGTTCTTGACTCCGCTAAGGAAAAGGGCGAAGGCCTTGTGGAACGTCTGGCCGACAAGATCTCCGGCAAGACCCGCACCATCGTTCTCGGTACTGCAGCTCTCGTTGCAGGCTTCCTCCTGACTTTCTCTGACACCTTCTGGTTCAACGCTGTAGAAGCTGAAGTCTATGGCATTGCCATGTTCATCTTGATGCTGGTTTCTTACCTCGGCCTTGTCTGGTACAAGAAGCGCGACGACGAAGACTCCAGCGACCGTATCCTGATCTTTATTTGCTACATCGCATTCCTTGGCGTAGGCGCACACCTTTACACCATGCTCACTGTTCCTGCAGTGTTCGTGTTGCTCCTGGTGGCTCAGCCCAAGAAGATTGTGGAACGCATTCCTATCTGGATCACCGGTACCTTGCTGTGCTCCGTGATCTACATGGTTTCGGCCTTTATTGAAATCTCCTTGATTTGCTTGGTCGTGCTTGCAATCCTCGCCTTGGTTAAGCCTTTCAAGGCTGGTATGAACCACAGTGTTCGCCTTTCCTTGGCTTTCGCATTCTTCGCTCTTATTGGCTACAGCACTCACCTTTACATTCCTATCCGCTCTGAACTGAACCCCACCATCGACGAAAACAACCCGGAAATCAACATCCGTGATGACCAGGGTAACCTGCAGTTGGGCAACCTGTTCAAGGCTGAAAACTGGGATGCTTTCAACGCCTTTATCGAACGTAAGCAGTACGGTTCCGAAAGCATGATTAGCCGTGCATTCTACCGCCGTTCTCGCACCGCTCATCAGTTCTTGAGCTTCCCGCACATGGGCTTCGGTGGTTACCAGATGGCTCAGTACCTGCCTTACAAGGTGGGCGAGGTGAACTACGCAAACGGAGTCTATACCTTTGACGCTGCCGACAACCAGCCGGTGGAACGCTTGGGTCTTAAGTTCAATACTCAAATGACCATGTTCGGCGACCAGACCTTGCCCCAGTTCCTGATTTTCTTAATCTTTAACGGCCTCTTGGTTATGGTTTGCGTGTTCTGCTGGAAGCGCAATTCCAAGGTGGGCTTGTTCATGTCTGTGCTCTACGCTCTCTGCTCCCTGGGCTTGCTGTTCTACATCAACTTTGCTGACGGCACCCGCATGGAAAAGCGCGATCATGATTACTGGACAAGTGTCATGAGCCGAAACGTTCAGGATCTGAATGCTCGTGGCGCTGGCATTAACGCCTTGCCCGATCCCAACGACTTGATCGATATGCGTCAGAACATCGAGTATGCAAAGCTCCGCCTGGCTTCTGCAAAGTCCCGCGGTGGAAACGACGCTGCTCTCCTGACCATTCAGAAGGAAATTGACGAATACGAAAACACCGCTGTATGGCAGAACTGGAAGAAGATTGAAAATGGTTTTGCCCAGGTTGGTCAGCGCGCTCCCTTCCCGGAAGCAGTGCACTTGGAAGTTCGCGAACGTGACTACTTCTATACTCCGGCATTCATTTTCATGAGTCTGCTTTTCGGTATTGGCGCCGGCATCCTGGTGTTTACCGTTGCTACCGGCTCCGTGGCTGTGGCCGCAACTCCGCTGGCTGCTGCATTGGTTCTTGTTTCCTTCTTGGTTCCCTGCATTTCTAACTACAAGGAACACGACCGTTCTGGCCTGTGGGTACCTTGGGATTACGCATACAACCTGCTGAACAGCTGCCGCCCCAACGCAATCCTCTTTACTAACGGCGATAACGACACCTTCCCGCTGTGGTTTGCTCAGGAAGTTGCCGGCATCCGTAAGGACGTTCGCGTGGTGAACCTGTCCCTGGGTAACACCGACTGGTACATCAAGCAGATGCTTGAAAACGAACCGATCCTTAAGCTCTCCTACGACAAGGCCGCTATCGACCGCGACATGGTCCTGGATAACAGCTCCGCAAACAACCCCAACCACCAGACCTCTACCTGGGTGAAGAACGCTAACCGCCTGATGCCGCAGCTCAAGCAGCGCATTGACGCTATGGAAGGTCAGCAGCTCTCTGCCGCTGATTCTGCAAAGCTTCTCCAGTTCAAGGTTCACTATCAGGTTTGGGATGCCTTTACTGAATGGGCTAGCCGTACTCGTAGCAGCATGATGCTGACCCAGCACAAGCTGGTTATCGACCTTGCTCTCCAGAACATGGATAAGCCAATCGAAATTTCCACTACTGTGGGTATGTCCAACTTTATGGGCCTTGAAAAGTACATGGTCCAGGAAGGTATGGTGTACAACTTTGTGAAGGGCGACTTGACTCCCCGTCGTAACGAATTCGATGCCGCTTACACTGCTGGCCTTATCGACACTGTCTTTAAGTTCCGCGGCCTTGGCGATGGCACCGCATACATCAACGACGAAACCGAACGCTTGCTCTCCAGCTACATCTCTCTGTATCTGCAGATTTCCTTCAATACTCGCGACCAGATCGAAGCTATCCGCAACACCCATCCCTTTACTGCCGAAAGCAAGGCCAAGGTGGATAGCCTTGCCGCTTCTGCAACCAAGTACCTTGAAATGGGTATGAAGCAGTTCCCTGAGGAATGGCGTAACTACTGGGCTGCTGCCTTCGTTTACCAGGCTGCTGGCATGAAGAAGGAAGCTATGGAAGTTACCTTGAGAGGCCTTCAGAACGTGCCTGCTTACGAAGAAGGTGGCGTGGCTCGCTTGAACATGGCTGTCCGTCAGATCGAATTGTTGTCTGATGAACCGCTAAAGATTGAAGAACCTGCTCCTGCTGCAGATACTGAAAAGGTTGAAGATTCTGCCGCTGCAGAACCCACTCTTGCTGCTGCCAACTAATTAGAGGCTCCTAATGGATTTAAGTTTGGTCATTCCGGTTAAGGAAGAAAGCGAAAACCTTCCGGACCTTTTGAAAGAAATCGTAAACGCCATTACTCCCACGGGTTACACCTACGAAGTGATTATCATCGACGATGGTAGCCGCGACAACACCTGGGAAGTGGTGGAGGGCTTGTCCAAGGAATACGACTTCCTTAAGGCCTATCGATTCCAGTTCAACTGCGGTAAGGCTGCAGGTTTGGCTTTCGGTTTCTCCAAGGCTACCGGCAAGTACGTTGCTACCTTGGATGGCGACCTGCAGGACGACCCCCTGGAAATCCCCAAGATGATCAAGATTCTTGAGGAAGGTTATGACCTGGTTTCTGGCTGGAAGATCCGCCGCTTGGATCCTTGGCACAAGACTTGGCCTTCCAAGTTGTTCAACCTCACTGTTTCCGCTGTATGCGGCCAGCGCCTCCATGACTTTAACTGCGGCATCAAGGCATACCGCAGTTCCGTTGTCCGCTTTATTCACCTGTATGGCGATTTCCATCGCTTTATTCCGGTGATGGCAAAGTGGCAGGGCTTCCGCATTACCGAAATGCCGGTGGCTCACCGCGCCCGCGTTCATGGCGTT
The DNA here is from genome assembly GCA_024399035.1 of Fibrobacter sp. GTDB lineage: Bacteria > Fibrobacterota > Fibrobacteria > Fibrobacterales > Fibrobacteraceae > Fibrobacter. Next base: position 110,889 of record JAKSID010000001.1, read on the forward strand.
TCCAAGTACGGCGTGTCCCGCTTGGTTTCGGGCTTCCTGGATCTGCTATCCTTGCTGTTCCTGCGCAGCTTTGCTGCAAAGCCTTTGCATTTCTTTGGCCTGCTTGGTTTGATTTTCGTTCTCGCTGGTCTGGGCGTTACCGGCTACTTCGGCGTTGAATGGATTCAGACTGGCGCACTCCACGTTCGCCCCTTGCTGTTGGCTGGCGCATTCTCCCTGGTGATGGGTGTGCAGTTCTTCTCCTTGGGCCTACTTGGCGAAATGATGAATGGCAACAAGACACAGACTTACCCGGTGGCAGAATCCATTAGGGATGGGGCTGTGTTTTTCTAAATCGTCTTTTGTAAATTGTGTTTTAGATTTTTGGAAGTTTGGAGCGAGGAATTAAAATGGCATATCCTAAGAGCTTAGTAATTGTACCGACCTATAATGAGAAGGAAAACATCCAGCTCATTATGTCTGCTATCCTGGAACAGAACGAATGTCTGGAAATCCTGGTGGTGGACGATGGTTCCCCCGATGGAACCGGTGATTTGGTTGAAGCTGAGTCTCAGAAGAATCCCCGCATCCATCTCCTTCGCCGCCCTGGCAAGATGGGCCTTGGCTCTGCTTACGTGACCGGCTTCAAGTGGGCTCTGGAACGTGATTTCGAACGTGTGTTTGAAATGGACGCTGACTTTAGCCATGCTCCCTCTGATTTGAACCGCTTTTTGGAAGCTGCTGAAGAAGCCGACTTGGTTTTGGGCAGCCGCTATCAGGACCGTAAGATCAGTGTTGTGAACTGGGACCTGAAGCGTTTGATCTTGAGCTACGGCGCCAACGTTTATACCCGTATGGTGACCCGCCTCCCTATTAGCGATGCCACTGGCGGTTTCAAGTGCTTCCGCCGTTCTGCATTGCAGGCGCTGGACCTGGACAAGATGAAGAGCGATGGCTATTGCTTCCAGATTGAAACTACTTTCAAGATTTGGAAGAAGGGCCTGAACGTAAAGGAAATCCCCATTATCTTTACGGACCGCACCCGCGGTACCTCCAAGATGAGTGGTGGCATTATTTCCGAAGCATTCTTCCTGGTTCTCAAGCTCCGTCTGGGTTTGGCATAGTCTGCCTCTAAGGTTTTCTCATGGCAGTAGATTATTCCTGTTCCGTCATTATTGTCGCATACAATTCCTGCGACTTTATTCCCGCATGTCTTAAGTCCATTCGTGACGCCAGCGAGGGAATTGACACTCAGGTCATCGTTTTGGACAACGGCTCCGCAGAGCCCATTTCTCCCGAGATCAAGGCTTACTTCCCGGAAGTGGTCTGGATTGATTCCAAGGAAAACTTGGGCTTTGGCAAGGGCTGTAACCTGGCTGTAAAATCTGCTACCAAGCCTTATCTTTTCTTTGTAAATCCCGATACCTTGGTGTCCAAGGATTCTCTCCGCAGGGTTCTGGAATTTGTTCAGGAACATCCGGAATCGGGTACGGTGGGTTGCCGCATTCTTAATGATGACGGCTCCTTGCAGCTGGCTTGTCGCCGCTCTTTCCCCACCACATTCTCTGCCATTGCAAAGACCGTTGGATTGGCCGCCTTGTTCCCCAAGAGCAAGCTGTTCGCCTCTTACAACATGACCTACGCCGACCCGGACCAGGTGACCGAAGTGGATGCCGTCAGTGGTTCCTTCTTCTGCATGCGTAGCGACTTGTATCGCGAACTGAAGGGCTTTGACGAAGACTTCTTTATGTACGGTGAAGACCTTGACTTGTGCTTTAGAGCCAAGGCTCAAGGCTTCAAGAACTACTACACACCGTCTACCAACATCCTGCATTTCAAGGGTCAGAGTTGTAAGACTCGCCGCTGGAAATCCTACGTGGATTTCTACAAGGCCATGATTATCTTTGTGAAGAAGCACAGGAACCTGTATTTTGTTCCGGCTTGGCTTGTTTCCCTGGGTATTCTGTTTGCGGCTTTCATCGGCATGTTCTCCCGACTGATTCCAAAGTTCTGGAAAATCTTCCTGGACTTGGGTGTGGTGGCTGTGTGGGCTCTGGTTGCCGGAAGCTACTGCACCGAGGTTGTTTCAAGTTGTGAAGGTGTTGATTTAGATCCGAAGCTTGGTGTTGCGTTGCCGGAATGTAGCGATGTTGTGGAAATGATCAAACATCCCATTTACCAGTTTAGCCAGTTTGAAGACTGGTGGATGGTAGGTATTGTCGCCCTCGTCAATGTGATTTTCCTTGTATTCCGTGGGGAATATGCCAGCGGCAGTCTGAAGGGTGAAAAGTTTATTCGCTATTTGATTCCTGTGAACCTTTTGGCTGTGGGCTGTTATGTGGCTTACCGCTTTGTAACTCAGCAGCCTGTTGCCGTTGCTTATGGTGATGGTGTCCTGGCTTACGAAGGTAACTGGGCTGTATTGGTTCTAGTTTCCTGCCTCTTTATTCCCCTGGCTCTCAAGGCCTGGCGCCGCGTGGCATTTTGGATAAACTATTTCTACCGTATCTTTGCAAAGAAGCGTCACCGTTCCATTCTGTTGGGCGGTACCCAGGATTCCCTGAAATACTGGTTTGACCGTTACAATGTGATTCCGGGTATCGAAATCCTCGGCTGCGTCAGCAACGATACTGCCGAAGTTTCCGAAGAAAACCGCCTTCATTTGTTGGGAAAATACTCCGAAATGGAGTCTATCTGCAACCGCACGGGCTGCCGTGAACTGCTGGTGGTGTCCAATTCTTCGGGTTTCCGCGAAAAATACGACGTAAAATGGCTTGAAAGCCTTGGTTTACGGGTCTATTTGCTTATTGGCAACGGTGGCGAAGGCGATTATGCCCTCGTAAACCTCAAATACTTGCGATAACGTAACAAATCTTAAAAAAATAGAGTTATCTTTACATAAGTACTTGATATAAAGGGTCTTATGTTGGATTCTAAACTTTTGGATATTATTTGTTGCCCCGAAACCAGGGGTGCCCTGAAAATTGCATCTGCAGAACGTCTGGCTGCTTTGAATAGCGCTATTTCTGCTGGTTCTCTCAAAAACATTGCTGGTGAAACTATTTCTGAGCCTTTGACCGAAGCTTTGGAAACCGAAGATGGTTCCAGAGTCTATCCTGTTCGTGAAGGTATTCCCGTTCTTTTGGCTGACGAAGCAATTCTGCTCTAGTAGGAGTGTATATGACCGTCTCGTTGGATTCTTTGAAAAAGACCGTTGGCAAGAAAATCGCCAAATCCAAGATCTTTGCTTGGATTGCCGATCTTGAACGTGCTTCCGGTAATTTGGATGCCGCCCTTAATGTTGTGGACGAAGGCTTGTTCACTAACACGAATGACGTGGCAGGTATGATTGTTCGTGCCAAGATCCTTTTGCAGAAAGAAAGTTTCGATGACTGCCTTTCGCAGTGCGAAAAGATCCTGATGAGGGATCCGTTCAATCTTGCTGTATTGAAGATTATGGGCGACGCCTATGACAAGCTGGGCAACGAAGCTGAACGTAATATCTGCTACCGTCAGTTCCACGACATGGATCCTCTGAACAAGTTCTGGAAGGACGAGTATGACGTGCCTATGGATGCCGCCATTGCTGCTTCTGCAACCGCCCTTGCCGAAGAATCCTTCTCCATGCCTTCCGATGACGATTCCTTGAATTTCAGTCTCGGTGGTGATGGACTCTTTGATAAGAGTGCCGAAGATGAATACGTTGAAGAAACCGCTGCGGAACCTGCTGCAGAAGAACCAGAGGTGGCTGAAGAAAAACCTGCTGAATCGGCTCAGTCTCCCTTCTCCTCTCCGTTCTCTTCGCCCTTCTCTTCTGGTTTTGAAAAGTCCAGCGAAGCATCTACCCAAGAAGTTGCCGCTCCGGCTCAGGAAGTTGCAGCACCTGCTGCTCCCGCCGCTCCTGCTGCTGCACCTGCCAAGAATTCCATTTTCGGTAACGACTTCCTCGGTGGCATTGCTGACGATGACGAACTGCCCCAGGAAACGACCGCCGCAGCCGCAGCACCTGTTGCTGACGAAGAACCCGCTGCTTCTGCTGAAGAGCCTGCAGCGCCCGCCTCTTCTCTCTTTGGTGGCTTTGGCTTTAACGAATCTTCAGATGATGACGATCCCTTTGCTGCTTTGGCCGCAATGCTTCCCAATAGCGAAGCTTCTGATGACTCTGTCCTCGAAGAACTTGCTGCGTCCTTGGATAACGCTTTGCAGTATGCAGAATATGGCGACAAGGATGAACAGTTCCCGGTGGATGACAACATCTCCGGAAACGATGTGAACTCCGCCTTGTCCGACATCTTTGGCCTGGACGACGACCTGGAAGCGGAAGAATCCTCTTCTCCCAAGTTTGAAGATATCGTTCTTGATGAAGAAGCCGAAGCAAACGCATCTAGCATCTTTGGTGCACCGAAGCCTGCTGCTGAAGACAAGCCTATGAGCGTGGACAACGCTTTCGACAGCATCTTTGGTGAAGACGAATTGCCGGAAGAGATTGAACCGGCAGTGGCAGAACCTGCTGTAGAATCTATTGCACCTGCAGCAGAACCTGTTGCAGAAGAGCCTGCTGCAGAGTCCGCATCTTTTGCATCACCCTTTGATTCCAATCAGCCCACCACTGTCAATAACGCTTTCGATAGCATCTTTGGTGAAGACGAACTCCCGGAAGAAAAGCCTGTTGAACCGGCTTCTGCCGAAGACGTGTTTGGTAGTGGTTTGTTTGAAAAGTCCGCTGGCGCAGAAGTGTTCGGTGATACCTTTGCTGAACCTGCCGCAGAACCTGCCGCAGAAATCGCAGAACCTGAACAGCCCGCCGCAGACCTTGAACTGCCTGTAGAAGAACTTGCCGCAGAACCTATCGCGGAAATCGCAGAACCTGAACAGCCCGCTGCAGACCTTGAACTGCCTGTAGAAGAACCTGCCGCAGAACCTGCCGCAGACCTTGAACTGCCTGGCGAAAAGGCTTCTAGCGTTGCAGACGCTTTCGGCAGCATCTTCGGTGACGATGATGATCTCCCGGAAGAAAAGCCTGTGCTTACTTCTCCCATGGATTTCGTGCTTGCTGATGACGACAAGCCTGTAGAACCTGCTGAAGAAGTCGCAGCCCCTGCTGAAGAAATTGAAGAACCCGCTGCAGAAATCGCAGAACCTGCAGCAGCAATCGAAGAACCCGCAGCTCCCGCAAGCGAGCCTGCCTTCGCAGTAGATAACGCATTCGATTCTATCTTCGGTGCAGACGATGATCTTCCGGAAGAAAAGCCTGCAGAAGCAGTTGCCGACGTTTCCGCCGCAGCACCTGTCGCCGACACCGTCGCAGAAGAACCTGCCGCAGACCTTACTCTTGCTGAACAAGTCGATTCCGCTGAAGCTGAATTGGAACTGCCCACTGCAGAAGAAAAACCCGCAGACGACCTCGCTCAGGAAATGGGCGGCGCATTCGCCTCTATGTTCGGTAACGACGACGAGCTGGATTTGCCCGAAGCAAAGCCGTCCTCTGTAACCGATCAGGAATCCACTAGCGCAGCTATTGAAGAAGTTGCAGCAACTGTGGGTAGCGAAGAAGCAAAGTCTGACTTGGATAAGTCTTTTGACAGCCTGTTCGGCGATGACGACAAGTTTGATCTTGATCTTCCCAGCGCAACTGAAACTCCGCTCTCTCCGGATCTGGGCGCTCTCGAAACTGAAGTCTCTGGCGCATTCAAGGGCCTCTTCGATATGGAAGATGATTCCTTGGATGAATCCAAACCGTCTAACAAGGGCGTTGATTTCTTGATGTCTGGTGACTCCGACGACGAAGTTTCTGCAAGCTTGATCAACAATCCCGATGCTCCGCTGGACCGCGGCGCACACGAATTGGACGAAAGCCTGAACACCCGTACCTTGGCAGAAATTTATTTCGACCAGGGCCTCTACGGTAAGGCAATCGACATCTATACCGACCTAGCTCAGAAGGAACCGGGCAACGCAGAAATTAGTGCACGTCTTGAAGAAATCGAAAAGATTTATCGTACTAAGTTTGGAGGAAATGCTTAATGGCTGAACAACAGCAAACACTTCGTATTGAAAATCTCCTTCGCGAGATGGTGAACCGCAAGGCTTCTGACTTGCATTTGCGTATTGGTGTTCCGCCTGTGTATCGTATTAACGGTACTTTGCAGCGCCCTATCGAAACCCGCATTGATCCGGTGATGATGGACTCCTTCTTGGACGATATCATGAACCGCGACCAGAAGCAGCGCTTTGAAAGGGATAAGGAATGTGACTTTGCCGTGGGCGCCCGCGATATGGGTCGTTTCCGTGTGAACGTGTTCCGTCAGCGTGGTTCTATCGCTATCGTTATCCGTCATATTAAGGCAAAGATTCCTGCATTCGAAGAACTGCACCTGCCCGAAGTGATTCGCGACCTGGCTTTGACCAAGCGCGGTCTTGTGCTTGTTACTGGTACAACAGGTTCTGGTAAGTCTACCACTTTGGCTTCTATGCTGGATTACATTAACCAGAAAGAAGCGGTGAACATCATCACCGTCGAAGACCCTATCGAATACCTGTATCGCGATAACAAGGCTATTATCTCCCAGCGTGAAATTGGTGTGGATACCCTGTCCTATGCCAATGCACTTCGTGCCGCTCTCCGTCAGGATCCTGACGTTTTGCTGGTGGGCGAAATTCGTGACTTGGAAACTATGCAGATCGCTATGACTGCTGCTGATACCGGTCATACGGTGTTCGCAACTATCCATACCACTAACGCAACCGAAACAATTCACCGTGTGCTTTCTATGTATCCGCCGCACCAGCACGACGAAATTCGTTTGCTGTTGGCCGAAGTCTTGGCTGGCATTATTTCTCTGCGCTTGCTGCCTACTGCAGATGGCAAGGGTCGAGTGCCTGCTGCCGAAATTCTGGTGAACACTGGTACTATCAAGGAATACATCCAGGATAAGGATAAGATTGACTTGGTGGAACAGGCTGTTGCCGAAGGCCACATGCAGTACCGTAGCCAGACCTTTGACCAGGCCTTGCTTGAACTGTACGCATCTGAACAGATTACCTTGGAAACTGCAATGAACGCAGCTACCAACCCGGATGACTTCGACTTGAAGATCCGCGGTATTTCCGGTACTTCTGAACGCGGCTGGATGTAATTTTACAGCTAAGCAGATTTAAGGGACCGCAGCAAAAAATGCTGTGGTTTCTTTTTTTTGTGGAGTTCTTTTTTCGCACTTTTTTTTGTCGCAACGCTTTTGTGACGTACGAAAAAGGCTCCCCGACGAATCGGAGAGCCTTCTTTGTTGGTTAGGAGGAGAGCTTTTCTACGACTTAGTTGTTGTAGTAAACTGTGAGACCATTGGGGAGGGCTGTGCTCTTGGCGTAGCTGCTGACGTTGCTAACGGCAGAGGGCTGACTTGTGGCCTGAATGTAGGAGCCAGAAGTGGTGGGCTTGAAGGCGATGTTGGAATTGCCATAGTAGCCGCTGGTATTGAAACTTACATTGTAGCTGGTGCCAGCTTCGGACCTGCTCTTGCTGAATCCGAGAACGGTCTTGCTTGTAATGGATGCGCTTCCGTCGGAATCGAAGGAACCACCCATGCCACCGCTGATTTCACATTCTACAACCATGACGCCACCGCTGATTTTAATATCTCCATTGCTGTCGATGCCGTCGGTGTCGCCAGAACCTACATGAACGTAGTGAACGCCGCCTGTGACCTCAACCTTGCAATTGGAGCAACGCTGTTCGCCGCCGGCACTTGCGTTCCAGCCGTCGTTGCTGGAATTGGATGCTGTTACGCCGCCCTTAGCGATAATTTGCTTGGCTTCCAGTGCTTCGTAGGATTCAGGCATATAGATGGTGCCGTCGTAAATGGTAATTGCTTCGTCGGCATGAATGGAATTTCTGCCGGAAAGCTTTAGGTTGCCACCTCGGACATCTACATAGCCGTTGCTGTGCACTGCGTCCTTGTGGGCTGCGATTTCAACGGAGCCTGCTTCGATAATAATGGAGTCTGCTGCGACGATGCCCTTGCTTGAAATGTCGGTTGTGGTGGTGGAGCCGGTTGTTCCTGTATTTCCGCTATTTCCCGGACGTCCCCAGTTACCGCCGCCGAAACCACCCATGCCTCCGCCAAAGCCGGAACCGCCAGAAGAATTCTTGTCGGGCTGGCCGTCACCTGCGGTAATCTTCATGCTTACTGCACCATCGTTTTCGTTGATGCGGACTTGATTGACTGCGGAAATACCGTCGTCCGCTGCGGTAATGGTAATGCTACCGCCGGTGATCTCTACGTATCCCTTGCCTGCGATGATTGCAGTGCATTCGCCACTTGCATTTTCGGTGCATTCGTCGCTCTTGATGCCGTCGCCTTCGGTGGTAGTGATGGTCAGAGTACCGCTACCGATCTGAACGGAACCCTTGCCCTTAACGCCGTTGTTCTTTGCGTTAACGGTAACGATAGTTTCGCCACGGAAACGGAGGTCGTTTGCACTATGGATGCCATTGTTGGCGTTGCCGGTCACCTTCAAAGTGCCTGCACCCTTGATGGTCAGGTCGTCCTTGGAGTAGATGGTTGCTGCGGTCGTGTCAACCTTGGTTTCGCCTTTTGCGTTCTGGTAGGTGAAAGTCTTGGTGCGGGTGGCAGCGTCGGTCAATGTGTTGACGGTTTCTTTCTTGGCCACCACGAATGCCTTGCTTGCCTGCTGCACGTAGATCGGTGCGTCAACAGTGTTTTCGAGAGTAAGACCGCGGAGGTTCAGGTAAACGCCGGAATCTGCCTTGGGGGAGTTGACGCGGATCTGGGCATCTGCGCCCTTGTAGGAACCGCTAAAGTCATAATCGCCTGCGCAGGTAATAACCACTTCGCCGCCTGTGACGGTAACGCAGCCGTTGTTGTTGGTTACGGTTGCGCCTGTGGTTGCGTACGCAATTGCGGGAGCGTTTCCATTGCTTTCGGAAACGTATGCGCTGGAAGATGCGGGGGTTGTGCCGCCTACGCTGCTAGAAGAAACTCCGGGAACAACCTGACCCTGAACAGAAGAACTGCTGATGCCGGGAACTGCGGTGCCCGCGCTAGACAAACCGGTGTTTGCTGCGCTGGACAAACCTGCTTCTGTTGCGATGCTGCTGCTGGATGCGACCTGCGGAATATAAGCGGAAGGGGAGCCAGCTTCGTCAACAGGGAAACCGTAGGATCCGTCTGCGTTAATCCAGAATGCCAGATTGCCAGCTGCATCATAGCACATGGTTTCGCCAGTTTCCGCGATGGAGGTGTAATAATCTCCGAAAGCGGCACAGGCATTTGCTTGAGCCTGAGAATTGTCGATTGCAGAACCTGGATTGGAATCGTCGGAACAGCCCACCATAAGGCCGAAGGACAAAGATACCAGCGAAGTAAATCCCAAAAATTTCTTCTTATTCATTTGAAGATCCTTTTTTTTACACATCCCAGGTTAAAATTACCTGGAATTAGGGACAAAAGAAAGATGTTTTCTATTCTCTTTTGATAAATGTTCGATACAAAATGGAACGAAACGTTCCGAGTGGAACTAAAGTACCCAAAAAGGTTTTGTAAGGTATGGATCCTCTTGGAATCGTTGAAAATAAACGGCAAAAAATCTAAATTTCGCCGAAACGATTCTTGAAAAATCAAACATTATGAAAACTCAGATTTTAAAGCCCATTTTGGGCCTGATTTTGGCCGCATTCCTAGGCGTTCCGGTCTTGGCCGCATCTCCTGTTTTGGCTCCCGAAAATGTCCGTAACTTGCGTCTGCTCGAAACGTCTCCCATGCTTTTTGAAATGCATCGGTTGACTACTGGTGACGGCAAGCAGTATTTCGCCTATCCTCGTCGCGATACCGCATTCAGAAAAAATTTCCTGCAAACAGAGAACAATTCTCTGCTGGGTTACGACAATGTGTACGGCGGATACGTGAATGGTCGCCTAGCTGATACATTGACTGCTCAGCCAAAGATTGCGCTGGCTGTTTCCCTGGTGGGGGGGATGGATTACCGCGGTGGTGAAAAGTTCTATCGAGGCGAAGAAAAGTACTATCGCGGAAATCAGTCTATTGCAGACACTATCTGGCCTAGCATCGACGGTGGCCTTTACATCCGTGGCTTTGCGGATTCCGTGGACTTTGTGCTGGATGCCCGAATATACAACGAAGGCCATTCCGCTAAAAATCCTAGGTCCTTTGACGGTGAATTCCTGGAAATCCAGAGAGCAGAAAACAATTCCGGCATTGAATATACCAGCTTTGCCCGCTACCGTACCCATTTTGCCATTAACTACGACTGGGCCCGACTGGACTTTGGCCGCGACGTCATGCACTGGGGCCCGGGTTACTACAACAACCTGACCTTGAATCAGTTTTCCTTGCCCTACAACATGTTGTCCTTGGATTTGACTTTTGGTCCGCTGCATGTGCTTTCGTTCTATGGTGACTTGCGTATCGATGCAAACAGCATGAGTTACAAGAACAAAATGGAACGTAACTTGTTCGGCCATCGTTATGAACTTGCCCTGGGAAATGCCACTTTTGGTGTGAGCGAATTACAGGTGCTGTATGATGATCTTAAAACTTGGTTGTTTGTGCCCACTGCGGTCCTGTTCATGGAAAAGGGAAACTTCTACGAGAACAGCAATAATGGATCTCTTTCCTTTGATTTCAACTATCGTCTTTTCAAGACAATCCGTCTCTATACGGAATTTTTCCTGGATGATATGGAAAGCCCCGTCAGCTTGATCAGAAACGATAATATTGAAGCCAAGTGGGCTTGGATGGCTGGCTTGCAGGCAGCCCACGATTTTGAAATCAAGGGCCATTTGATTGAGGCGGGTACTATTGCTGAATTTGCCCGCGTTGAACCTTACGTGTATTCCCATTTCCATCCGAGTACAGCCCAGCTTGCTCATCTAGGACGTCCGCTGGGTAACCAGAGCGGTCCTAATAGCCGCACCATTGACTGGACAATTTACGGCCGCCTGGACAAGCATATTTTTGCGTCTCTTCGCAATACCTGGCTTTGGAAGGGTAGGGACTACGGTAGCTTTGTAAACGATACAACTCCTACTGGCAACCACATGAAGTTGGGCAAGGAATTCCTGAAGGATGCAAAGCTGGAATACTCCCTGACGCCTTCTGTTAGCTACGAAGGCCAGTATGTCAGTTACATGGGCGAGGTGACTCTCTTTGACGACAAGAAGGTCTACGTACGCGCCGGTTTCAAGTGGTAACTAGGAAACCTTGTTCCTCGAACCTCAAACCTCGAACCTCGAGCCTAATTATGTACAAACCTGAACTTCTCGCTCCCGCTGGTGATTTGACTCGAATGAAGTATGCCTTTGCGTACGGTGCCGATGCCGTATACGCAGGTCAGCCGGCTTTCTCTCTTCGTGCCCGTGAAAACGGTTTCAAGAATCTTGACGACTTGGCCGAGGGTATCGCCTATGCCCACAAGTTGGGCAAAAAGTTCTATCTCACCAGTAACGTGATCGCCCGCAATACAAAGGTGGAGGCTTTCCAGAAGGCCTTGCTTGAAGCTATTGATTTGGGCCCCGATGCGCTGATTGTGGCTGACGCCGGTGTAATCGGCTGGCTCCGTCAGGTGCGCCCCAATGTAGAAGTTCACGTTTCCGTTCAGGCAAACACTACGAACTTCTTGACTGCAAAGTTCTGGCACGACCTGGGCTGCACCCGCGTCATTCTCAGCCGCGAACTGCGTTTGCCCGAAGTGCTTGAAATCAAGGAACGCAACCCGGGCCTGGAATTGGAAGTCTTTGTACACGGTGCCGTTTGCATGTCCATGTCCGGACGCTGCATGCTGTCTAACTGGGTAACCCACCGCGACGCCAACCAGGGCGCTTGCGACAATTCCTGCCGTATGCCTTACCGCCTGTATGCCAACGAAGGTCCCCAGGTTGAAGACTACAAGGAACACGAGGGCAATTTCACCCTGCAGCGAACCGACCGCCCGGAACTGGACCCCATTGCTCTCGACGAAGACACTTGGGGTACTTACTTCATGAGTAGCCGCGACCTCTGTGCCTTGGAAGTGGTGCCCGAATTGCTTAAGGCCCAGCTGGAATCCTTCAAGATCGAAGGCCGCACCAAGTCTGTGTACTACTTGAGCCAGGTGGTTCATACCTACCGTATGGCCTTGGACGCCTGCATGGCCCAGGCTGCCGCAGGTCAGGAAATGGTAATTCCCGAGGAATGCCGCCGTTCCCTTTCCTTCCTGGACGGTCGCGGATTCATGTCGGGCTTTATGAAGGGCCCTCTGCCTCAGAATTACGAATCTACCCATACAGCAGCCCCCGGCGGTTGCGTTGCCGCCCAGATTCTGGACTACGACGAAGCTACCCATTCCTGCCGCGTCAACGTAAAGAATCCCTTTACCATGGACGACGAACTGGAGCTGATGATGCCCGAGGGAATGACCCCGTGCGACGTGGTTTCCATGAACGATTTCCGCGGTGGAGCGGTGGATCGACTGAACCCGGGTACCGAGGGCCGAGTGTTTTTGGATAAAAATGTTACGCTGAACACACAAAGTGCTTCTTTTGGTTTTTTTGTACGTAAAAATCCCCAAAATTCCTAGTTTTTACGTAAATTTGGTGCATGGCTGTCGACGAAGCGACTAAAAAACAAAACGAACTGGAACTTTTTCAGATTGATGAGGAATCCATCATTCCGTTCTTTGAGAGTCATCTCGAAGAGCTGAAGGTCTTTGTCACCGAAAAAAAATCCCAGAACCTTAGTTTGCTTGAGGTTCTCAAGCAGTTTATTCGCTCCTATAAGTTGCCTTTCAATATGCAGCGCTATATGGCGGTTCAGTCCACCTATATCCGCCAGAGCCTTCAAGAAAAGATGCAGGATCGCCAGATGGCTGTTAGCCGCTGGATCCAGGAAAACGCCAGTCGTCACCGTAACCGCATGATTCAGCTCCAGTGCCTGTACCTGGACCGCATCAAGGAACGTCTCCTCCCCGAAATAGAGAAAATGCTTGAGCGAAAACAGGGTGAGCTTCTTGAAAAACTCCAGGAAAAACAGACTAAGCTCTAACTGGTTGATTAACAACGACTTATATCAAAAAATGCCTAAAATCGCCTAAAAATGGCGATTTTTCTTTTTATGTATGTTTTTTGAAAGTTTTTTGTCTCCCGAAAAATAAAAGAAATCTTGTCAACCCATAGTTCAAAATTTTTCCGTTGATAAGTTGTGAAATTCATAGGGATGCTTGTTTGATTCTACCGTTATTAAATGCGTGAGTAACTGTATAGTTAGGGACGAAAACCGTTGATGAAAATAATTGTGCCGATTTTGGCTTAAAAACCCCGTTTTACAAGTTTTTTTCAAAAATTCGGGCCTCTTTTGGGGGGCTTTACTTAACTTTTGCTTGTCTTTTTTCTCATTTTTTTGCTTGGGTGTCTGTGTCCAACACTGTTTCTATATTGAATGTCGTTGCTTCACCGTGGGAGTCGGTGTTGAATCTGGTTCGTACTGAATGTAACGACTACTTAGGCGTGGCTATGCTTGAAACCGTAGGTTTCGAAGGCATTTGCGATGGCTATGTTACTCTTTCTGTTCCTGATGAATTGCGCCAGAATTGGGTGAATGTCCATTACGGCGCTATTTTGCGCAAGTCTTTTTCTGCTGTTTTTGGCTCTGAATTCAAGGATTATCGAATCCGCCAGGTAGCGCCCTCCGGCTCTGTGCCCGAGGTCAAGTTCTCTACCCCCGCGGCTCCGGTATTGCCGCCCATTGCTCGTACCAAGCCTAAGGCAAGGGCCGCTGCAAAGCCCCGTCTCAAGCTGTATGCCGGCTACACCTTCGACAAGTTCATTGAAGGCTCCTGCAATTCTACTGCGTTCAAGGCTTGCAAGGCTGTATCCGAAAATCCCGGCGATCCGGCCTTGAATCCGCTTTTTGTCTATGGCAAGTCCGGTTTGGGCAAGACTCATTTACTCCAGTCCATTGCCGCAAGCATGCAAAAGTCCAAGCCCCAGGCAAACATTGTGTACTGCCACGCTTTCGACTTCCTTCGCGACGCTACCGCTGTTGCCAAGGCCCTTAAGCTTAAAACCGGCAATGTTCGTGAATTGGCCCAGGCTTTCCAGGACAAGTACGAGAACTGCGATATCCTTTTGCTGGACGATGTTCAACTTATCGAAAAGGGTATCACCACCCAGGAACGCCTGGCTATCTTGATTCGTCATCTGCGCAGCCAGGGCAAGCAGGTTGTGATTTCTTGCGACCGTCACCCCTCCAAGTTCAATCGTGCGGTTGACGAAGCCGACTTTAAGGCTAAGGCAAGTGCCGGTGTTCCCTGCATTTCTTCTAAGTTGCTGGCTCCCTTGGATTCCTGTGTTGCCGTTGGTCTGGACGAACCGGATCTCAATACAAGAATGCGCTTGATCCAGCAGAAGTCTATCGACATTCCTTTTGTGGATCGTGACCGCGAAGAAATTTACCGTTTCCTCTCTATTCCGCCCCGTCAGAACTTCCGTGTACTCGAAGGCCTTTTGGTGACCCTTGGTGCAATGAACGATCTTTGCCAGCAGAATCTGGACTTGCAGACCGTTAAGCGCCTATTGAGCACCAACGAATCTTCTACCATTGGCGAGGTTACTCCCAAGAGTATTTCCGAAGTTGTGGCTGCGGAATTTGGTGTGGACATGGTTGTTTTGGCAAGCAAGCGTCAGGACCTCAAGGCATCTCTCCCGCGCAAGGTGGCTATGTACCTTTGCCGCGAGATGACTACTGAGTCCCTGTCCAATGTGGGTGCTATGTTTAATCGCGACTATGCCACTGTTATCGCCGCCATCCAGTCTCTTAAAAAGCAAATGGATAAGGATGCAAACCTTATGCAAAAGGTCCAAGATATCCAATATTTGCTGGAAGCCTAGCAATGCTTGCTTTGGTGACTGGTGGTGCCGGCGTCGTAGGGAAGGCGCTGTGTCGGGAGCTTATGTCACGCGGTGTGTGTGTGCGCGTGCTTACGCTTCCGGGCGATACTCTGGCTAGTTCATTACCTAAAGAGGTCCAGGTTTTTTACGGGGATGTGACTAAGCCCGAAACGCTGGATGAAGCTTTCCGCGGTGTCGATGTGGTATATCATCTCGCCGCGATTCTGCTTTCCACAAAGAAAGGTTCCTTTGACAAAATCAATGCGGGTGGAACAAAGAACGTAGTTGCCGCCGCTGTAAACGCAGGCGTAAAGCGGTTGCTTTACGTTTCCAGCATATCCGTCACGTACCCGGTGCTTACCGAGTATGGCCAGAGCAAGTTGAAGGGGGAGTCCATCGTCAAGGAGGCGGGGGAGTCCGCTGGCCTTCAGTGGACTATCGTGCGCCCCACCTTGGTTATCGGTGACGGGGGCGGCATCGAGTTCAAGATGTTTGCCAACTACGTCAAGCGTTTTCCCGTATACTTTATGCCTGGTGGCGGTAAGTGCCTCAAGCGCCCCGTGCGCAGTGTCGACCTGGTGCAGGGCATCGCAGCCGCTGGTTTATCCGAAAACACAGTGGGCAAAACCTATGCCCTTGCCGGCTCCAAGACTATGAGCATGGCCGAAATGGCTAAGGCGGTTCTGCGGGAAAACGGTATGCACCATGTGATGATTCCTGTGCCGTGGTGGATTTCCCGCAAACTTGCGGTACTGAAAAGTTGGATTGGAGGCAAGCCGGTAACGGCTGAACAGGCCCTGGCGGGGTTCCTTTATGACGCAAACCCCTCCATAGATGCAGCTTTCCGTGATTTAAATTACCAACCTTCTGCACCGCTCTCGTAAATAAGATATATTTCTTGAAAATACCTATATTAATCACGCGGATTCTCATCGTCAAGTAAATCCGATCTAGGCTGAAAACAAAAAAAATCC
>JAKSID010000010.1 GCA_024399035.1 Fibrobacter sp.
GCGCAGCCACGGATCTTTCGGCCCATGCCAGCCTTCTTCCAGATTTCACGAAGGATGTCGTCGCATTCTTCACGGCTCAATTTTTTATCGATGCCATTAACCTTACCACCCCATGCATATAGGCCATCATGAATGAACGGAGCCGCATTGTAAAGGTCATTACCTTCCTTATAATGAGGTACAACGCAGCTGAAGATATCAGGAGCAGAAGCACCATCGGTCTGAAAATCCTTTTTGAAAGTTACATGCAAAATGAATTCTCGTTCCTTCTTTTCAGACGGGAAACGGCGTGTACCAACAACATCAACCTTAGCATCCTTGAGGAAAAAGAACATTTTTCCATGATTATTTTCAAGTTCAAAAGGCTGATCAATACAGACAGACTGAATGGTAATAGAATTTCTTTCTTCATTCTTCTTACCGAAAATACTGGAAAGCCAACTCCAGAATCCCATGTTTAACCCCTTTAGTAGTTAATCATTAATGAAATTGTCTTTATCCTAGTTGCAGACAAACCAATTTCGAAAGTAAATTATAATAAAACTTGTTCGTAATAAGACGCTCAAAGCCAAATGTTTTCTTTTTTTTATATTTGGCCTTGTAAAACAAGGAAGGCTCTTATGAAGTTCGAAGATATCATGAAAGAAGTGAAGTTCGAAGTGGAAGTGGATGGCGTAAAGCTCGCTCCCGCTATCGTCCAGGATGCAGACAAGGGCGACGTGCTCATGATGGCCTGGATGAACGAAGAAGCACTTCGCCGTACACAGGAATGTGGCGAAATGGTGTTCTGGAGTCGTAGCCGCAAGGAATACTGGCACAAGGGCGACACCAGCGGAAACGTTATGACCGTTGTGGAATGGGCTACGGACTGCGATAGCGACGCCTTGCTTTTCAAGGTTCGTATGCAGGGCCCGCAGGTGGCTTGCCACACGGGCGCACGCAGCTGCTTCTTCAAGGTCTGCGATAAATAGCGTAGAGGATAAAGGATAAAGGGGATCCCGGCACAAGGCCGGGATGACGCAGCAGGATGGATTGTTCATTCCTTGATTCTACAAGAGAAATGATCCAGCAAAATGGCTGGAAGCGCTTGTTACTTGCCGTATCTGGCGGGTTAGACTCCATTTGTCTAGCCCATTTTTTCATTTGCAATAAAGCGGCTTTAAGCTTAGAATGGGTGGGTATCGCCCACGTTCATCACGGTTTGCGAGAAGGTTCTTCCGACGGAGATGCTAAATTTGTCAAAAATTTTGCAGACAAATTAAACACTCCATTTTTCATCAAGCACCTCGATGGGAATGCATTGAAAAATGCAGAAGGTTCTTTGGAAGAAAACGCCCGAAAGGCCCGTTATGACGCGTTAAGCCAAATCATCGCTGAAATAAAAGGGAGATCCCGGCTCAAGGCCGGGATGACAAAGTGTGAACAGTCCGGGATGACAAATCCCTTTAAAATTGATGCTATTCTTACGGCACATCACGCGGGCGACCAGGCGGAAACCATGTACATGCGCCTCCGTCGCGGCGTCACATTGGCAGGTCTCTCGGGAATGCGCATCACCCGCCCTCTCCAAGTGTGCGACAAAAACAGCGAAAACGCCCCTGTCATTTACCGCCCATTCCTGAACGTTACTCGCTCGGAACTTGAGTCCTACGCCAAGCAAAACAGCCTTCAATGGCGAGAAGACGAAAGCAATTCCGACACCAGGTTCACTCGCAACCAGATTCGCCATGCGCTTCTCCCCAACCTTGAAAAGGCTGCCCCCGAAGCCACCCAGCAACTTTGCAGAATTGCAGCCCTGGCAGGCCCCGCCTACGATAAAGCCATGGCCGCGGCAGACAAGATTTTTGCCCCCTTAGTCGTACCCCGCTCTCCCCTGCCCCAAGACGTTGCGGAAGAACCGTCCGAAGTCGCCGACTGCACCAGGGTTTTAGTTCTGGACACCCGTAAAGCCAAGGTCGCGCTCTCAAACGGGAAAGACGAACTTTTCCGACTTTGGCTGGACAAACAAGGCTTTAGATTTCCCCTTGAAACCTTCAAAGGCAAGGCCTTATTGAACGACTTGAAAAATCTCTCTTTCCGCAGTCGTTTCATCGTCAAAAAACGCCATATTATCTGGATTTGCGATAAATTGACATCTGCGTGCCATTAAGAATTTGTATCTTGTTATCGTACTGAATTTTTTACTAAAAAAAGGTCGATATGAGTCAACTTAAGGGCAAACCAACCCCTCCATACCGCAACAAGAATTTTCTCATCCTTATCGCGATGATCCTTTTGCTGTTCATCATGTTCCCCTTGGCATCCAAGGATGGTGATTCTAACATAACCCGCACCGAATTTTTGGCAATGATGGCCGACTCTTCCAAGGTCATCACAGAACTTTCTTTGCACAAGACCCCCGATGGCATCATCATCGAAGGCGCTCGTGAAATGACCGAAGAGGAACGTGCCGAAGCCAAGAAGAACCAGGGCATGTTCGCACGCTTTACCCGCGCCGACGATTCTGCAAAGCCGGGCACCAAGGGCTTTACCAGCCACATGCTGGCCATCGATAACGAACAGATTACCGCATGGGAAGCCTCCAAGGGCGTTAAGGTCAAGGTAATCCACGAATCCACCACCTGGATCGATTCCCTGGTGGCATTCCTCCCCGCAATTCTCCTCATCGTCTTCTTCTACTTTATGATGAACCGCCAGATGGGTGGCGGCAGCAAGGGCCCCTTCGCCTTTGGCAAGAGCCAGGCAAAGCAGCTGGACCAAAAGAAAAAGACTCTCTTTACCGACGTTGCAGGCTGCGACGAAGCGAAGCAGGACTTGCAGGAACTTGTTGAATTTTTGAAGGACCCCAAGAAGTACGACGCCCTGGGCGGCCGTATTCCTAAGGGAGCATTGCTGGTTGGCCCTCCGGGTACCGGTAAGACTTTGCTTGCCCGCGCTGTTGCAGGCGAAGCTGGCGTGCCTTTCTTTAGCATGAGCGGTTCCGACTTCGTTGAAATGTTCGTGGGTGTTGGTGCAAGCCGCGTCCGTGACCTTTTCGAAAACGGTAAGAAGAACGCTCCCTGTATTTTGTTCATCGACGAAATCGACGCCGTAGGTCGCCAGCGTGGTGCAGGTCTCGGTGGCGGTCACGACGAACGCGAACAGACTTTGAACCAGTTGCTGGTTGAAATGGACGGCTTCACCGCCAACGAAGGCGTAATCCTCATTGCAGCCACCAACCGTCCGGATGTTTTGGACAAGGCATTGCTCCGCCCGGGTCGTTTCGACCGTCAGATTGTGGTGGGCCTGCCCGACCTTAAGGGCCGTGAAGAAATCCTCCGCGTACACCTGAAGAAGCGCAAGGTTCCTCTGGCAGACGACGTGGATGTAAAGGCCGTTGCAAAGGGCACCCCGGGTCTTGCCGGTGCAGACTTGGAAAACCTGGTGAACGAAGCCGCCTTGATGGCCGCCCGCTTCAACAACAAGAAGGTGACCATGCTGGACTTCGAGGAAGCCCGCGACAAGCTTTCTATGGGTGCGGAACGCAGAACCCTCCTCATGACCGACGAGGAAAAGCGCCATACCGCCTACCACGAAGCAGGCCACGCCCTTATGACCTTGCTGTGCAAGCATTCCGACCCGCTGCACAAGATTACCATTATCCCCCGCGGTCGCGCCCTTGGCGTAACCATGAGCCTGCCGGAACGAGACCAGGTTTCTTACAGCCGCGAATACGCCGAAGAACGCATCATGATCATGATGTCCGGCCGTCTGGCAGAACTGGTATTCTTCAACCATCAGAGCACCGGCGCCTCCAACGATATCCAGCGCGCCACGGAACTGGCCCGCAAGATGGTGACCGAATGGGGCTTCGACGATGAAATCGGTCCTGTTTGCTATAGCCGCGCCGATGGCGAAGTGTTCCTGGGTCGCGAAATCAGCAAGCCTAAGGAAATGTCCGAAATGATGGCCCAGAAGATCGACCAGGCTGTTAACGGACTGATCAAGCGTCTGGATGCAGAAGCCAAGAAGCTGATTGAAGAAAACAAGGACAAGCTGATCGACCTGGCCGAAGCCCTCTTCGAATTCGAAGTTCTGGACCGCGAAGAAATCGACCGCGTCATGGCTGGCGAAAAGCTGGAAGGCACCAAGAAGAGCCGCCAGTACAAGGCCATGGAAGAACTTGCCGAAAAGCGCAAGAAGGAAAACACTCCCCCGCCAGATCCGGGCAAGCAGCCTCCCGTTGCTCCCGTCAGCGATGCTCCCGTTTCTGAAGTGAAGCCCGCACCCGCCAAAGGCTCTGAAACCGCCGACGCAAGTGCCGCAGCAGAACCTGCCGTAGAACCGACAGCGGAAACCTCTACCGACGCAAAAATCGAAGAAGAACCGAAGGCTTAGTCATGCTTAACGAATTGCTGTCCAAATCACGTGCACTCCCCTGGAAAATCGGCGACGACGTTCTGCCCTGCAGGCCAACTCCGCTGATCATGGGCATTGTGAACGTGACTCCGGATAGCTTTTTCGATGGCGGTCAGCACAACACTTTGGACGCAGCCTTCAACCACGCCATGAAGTTGCTGGACGAAAGCGCAGTCATCTTGGACATCGGCGGCGAAAGCAGCCGCCCCGGCAGCACCCCCGTTCCTGTTCAAGAAGAAATCGAACGAGTCTGCCCGCTGGTAGAACGCCTGGTCGCTTACGCCAAGCAGAACCCGGACCGCAAGTTCTACATCTCCATCGATACAGTCAAGTCCAGAGTGGCCGCAGAATCCATGCGCCTTGGCGCACACATCATCAACGACATTAGCGCTCTCACCATGGACCCCGAAATGGCAAAGACCGTGGCAGACACAAACGCATCCGTTGTACTGAACCACATCCGCGGAAACTTCGGTACCATGCAGCAGGACTTTACACCCTACGAGAACGTGGTAAAGGAAGTTCATGACGAACTGATGGACCAGGTCCTTAAGCTATTGGCATTGAAGGTGGATCCCCAGAGAATTTGTCTTGACCCGGGCATCGGTTTCGGTAAGACCGCCCAGGACAATATCGACTTGATGAAATCCGTGGAAGATTTCCTCTCCGAAGGTTACCCCGTACTTATTGGATCTTCTCGCAAGTCCTACATCGGAAAGCTGAAGGGCCTCGAAGACAGTGACCGTTTAATCCCGACCGTGACTGCTGGCATTGTGGCTGCCTTGGGTGGTGCAAGCTGC
Organism: Fibrobacter sp.; assembly: GCA_024399035.1. Taxonomy (GTDB): domain Bacteria; phylum Fibrobacterota; class Fibrobacteria; order Fibrobacterales; family Fibrobacteraceae; genus Fibrobacter. The sequence continues at coordinate 5,199 of JAKSID010000010.1, forward strand.
ATTCGCGTCCACGACGTTAAGGAAGCTCACGAATCCATGCTTTACTTGGAGGCCATGAACAATGGTTCTGTTTAGGTTATTCGACATCATCGATGTTCGCATGGCAGATATCCTTGATATCCTGCTCATCTCCATTATTATCTATTACATCTTTTTATTGTTCCGCGGCACTCGCGCAGCCCAGATGATTTTCGGTGGCTTGCTCCTGATGCTGGCCTGGATTATTGCACAGTGGTGGGAACTCCACACCATTACCTGGCTTATCAGTAACTTGGCAACCCTGGGTATTGTGGCCGTGGTGATTCTATTCCAGCCCGAAATTCGAAGCGCCTTGACCCGAATCGGCCAGACTGCAAGTAAACTAGACTTGCACAGTATGTTCTTCCATACCAGCGGCCTGGACGAAATCACAAAGACTATTTCTGCGGCAGCGCAGGACCTTGCAAAGACAAAGACCGGTGCACTGATTGTTTTGGAAAAACGCGTTGGCCTTAAGAACTACGCCGACACCGGTGAAATTCTTGACGCACGAATCAGCACCCGACTTTTGCGCGCCTTGTTCTTCCCTAACTCCGCACTCCACGATGGTGCAGTGATCTTGAACAGCAAGCGCATTGTTGCAGCAGGTTGTATTTTGCCTATGCCCACCGGTAACGCCGAAAAGGAAGCAGGCTACGGCATGCGTCACCGCGCAGCAAAGGCCTTGGCTTCTGAATGCGACGCCTTGGTCATCGTCGTTTCTGAAGAAACCGGCTACATCTCTATCGCCTACAGAAACACGCTTCGCCGTAACATCAGCGTGCAGGAACTGAAGCAGGAAATCATTCGCCATTGGGGCGAACTGTTCAACGATGTTCGCGAAACTGAAAAGGCCGTTTTGAGCGCCGCCGAAAAGAACGGTTAATCCAAGAGGATTTTATGAGCAATTCCCAGAATACTCAAGACAATCAGGATTTACAGAAGAATAAGCGCAAGAAAAAGAACGTGGTTGTTCTCGTTCTGATGTTCTTGCTTTTGCTTTGCCTTTTTATCGCCCAGTGCCATCTGGATCAAATTAAGCAAGAAGCCCTGGCCAAGGAACAGGAAAACGCATTGGAAATGCAGCGTCGTCACGCACTGGATAGCCTCCGTCAGGCAGAACAGCGCAAGGCTGACAGCCTCCGTATCGCAGACTCCTTGGCTGCCCTAGCTGTTGACACAACCGTTGTAGATACCGTGCCCGCAGTAGATACCACCCCGGCTCCGGTTCCTCAGAAGCCCGCAGTGAACCGCGACAGCATCCGCCACGTCCGCGACAGCATCAGGCATGTGAACGACAGCCTTAAGCATGTAAACGACAGTCTGGCAGCAGTAGAAAAGGCCCGTCAGGATTCCATTGACAAGGCGAACAAGGCTATTGCCGATAGCATCGCCGCTGCAGAAAAGGCTAAGGCCGAAGAAGCCGAAAAGAAGCGCATCCAGGATAGCATCCGCAACTCCGACAAGGTTCCGCCCACTGCCGAAATCACGCCCCCTGCCGGCCGTTACTACGACCCCATCAAGCTCAAGGTGAAGTGCGACGAAATCAAGTGCAAGACTTTCCTCTCCATTGGCGACACCAATAATCCTGTGGAGGCCGGCAAGGCTATGGAATACAACAAGACCGGCAGCGTGTTCTACTTTGCAGAAGACTCCGTAGGCAACCGCACCCCGTGGGAAGAAGCCAAGTACGACATGGCCAGCGACAACGTTTGCGGCAAGAACGCCTACCCCGTTCCCGTGGGCGGCAAGACCGTTTGCGTAGACGCCTACGAATACCCCAACAAGGCTGACGAGAACCCCAAGGACATGGTCTCCCAGGAAGAAGCCGTCGCCCTCTGCGCCAAGGAAGGTAAGCACCTCTGCTCCATCGACGAATGGCAGGCAGCATGCCGCGGTAAGGACAACCTCAAGTACTCCTACGGCGACAGCTACAGGCAGAACAAGTGCAACACCAATACCAAGGCTGCAAAGCGCAGCGGCCGCAAGGACCAGTGCCGCAGCTGGTGGGGTATGTATGACATGAACGGAAACCTGTGGGAATGGACCTCCAGCCCCAGCAAGGATCATCCCAACATGTTCCTGGTGGCCGGCGGTGCCTGGAATACCAATAACGGAAGCAAGTGCACCGAAAGCAAGTTCAGCTTCTATCCCCAGAACCAGTACCCCTCTGTAGGCTTCCGCTGCTGCCGATAAACGTTATTTTACAAGAAAAACCACATTTGCAAAAGCAAAAATATCTATTTTAGGTAATATGAAAAAGATTCTCACATTCTCTGCTATCGCTATCACTTCCCTGTTGTTCACCGGCTGTTTCGAAAACAAGGCAAACTTCGCTGGTTGCTGGCAGGGTGAAGCTAACATGATTTTCGAAGTTATCCCCTCCGGCTCCGACTTCATTATCAGAAACATCAACGGCGACCTGAACGCCACTCCCGATGACGGCAAGATCTGCGGAAAGAACTCTCTGGACATGGTTTACTGCATGAGCGTTAAGGGCGACTCCGCCTACTACGAATTCGGCGGTATCACCACCGGTTACAAGAGAATTTCCAAGCAGGATTACGACGCAATCTTCGCAAGCCAGAAAAAGGCTACCGTCGAAGCACAGTAATTTCTATGGAGATACCGGAGTAAGCCCGGGATGACATTACGATACCGGGTCAAGCCCGGATAAAAAAAGTCCCGGTTCAACACCGGGATTTTTTTTTTGCGCAAGCTCTGCCGAACTTTTTTATTTAGCTTCGTTCATCACTTCCAGCACCAGTTTTTCTACCAGTGCCTGACTAGGAGCGCCGCTCCAGACGCGTTTGATGTAGCCGTTCTGGTCAAGCAGCATGAGCGTGGGAACCGCACGAATTCCGTAGCGACGCCACATGTCTTGTGTTGCATCGCGATAAAGCGGATAGGGCGACTTATGCTTGCCGTTGTAGAAGGCGTTCAAGGTATTCAGGTCTTCGCTAGAAATTCCGATGACCTCGAGCCCCTGGCCCGCATACTTGTTATACACGTTTGCAAGTACAGGCAAAGTCTTTCGGCAAGGACCGCACCAGGTAGCCCAGAAGTCCAGCAGGGTTGCCTTGGGCTTAGCCTGTTTCTTTTCGCCGTTCTGATAGAAGTTGGCCTTGAACTCCGCAATCTTGCTACCGATAGCGGAACCGGTCAAGCTGCTGATATCGTCGGGGCGGTCCGTCAGCTTTACTGTCACAGAAATCTTCTTGCCTTCGCGTAAAACATCCAGCTTGATGTTCTGACCAGTCTTACCCTTGGAGACCGCGTTCTGAATCTGGCTCATGTCCGAAAGGACTGCACCCTGCACGCCAATGATCTGGTCCTCGGCCTGCATACCGGCAGTAAAGCATCCGGAATTAGGATGAACGCCTTTCACCACTAGGGACAGATGATTTTCGTAAGTAGCCTTCTTATAGGTCAGGCCAAGCCAAGGAACCGCACACGAAAAACTTGCGGCCACAGCAACAAGCAAAGCAGTCAGCTTAAAGCAATTCATATTCTAGAAGAACATCACTCCAAGATTGAAATGAGCCAGCAGGTTGGTTTCGCGGTTAATGAACTCGCCTTCGTCATCATCCACAATGCCATCGCCAATCATATAGCCCAGACTGATTTCCAATCGAACCATAAAGTTTGCCTTGGGCATGGGGACAAAGTCACGACCATAGCCAATAGAGATCATGGGAGAAACTTCCACATCATCGAAGTTCTTAACGATAACGCCAGAAGCGCCAAGATGTATAAAGTCATCCATGCTGAATTCCATCATGGAGCCGCCAAAGAAAAACCTATAGTCCAGGCCAGCCTGGTAGACACCACCAATGAACAGGCCCGATGCGGACAATGCCAAGGAATGATGCTTGGCCATACGGTATTCACCCGCCAGGTTTACACCCACATCTACGGAACGCAGGTAGTAGCCCACATCCACGGAACCACCATAGAACAAGCTAGGTAGTTCGCGAACCGGAGCAGCCTTGGTTTCTCCATTATCGATAAAGAATCCTGCCCAAGAAGACGAGACCACCAGGGCCAGCAACAACAAAAACTTACGAATCATTACTGAACCTTAGTCTGCTTAGGGTTACGGTCGTCATATTCTGCCAAGGACCTGTAGCCTTCTTCCTGAAGGGCAACAAGCAGTTCCTTACGCATGGCATGGGCTGCCATCCAGCGGAAAGCAACCACGGAATAGCACTGCACTGCATCAACGCCCAGCTTGATCAGGTCATAAATCTTGAAACCGTGATCGATGCCGCCGCAGGCGATCACGCTCATCTGCGGGTAATGTTCGCGAATGTACTTTACGTTCCAAAGCATGTTCTCGTAGAGCGGGCGGCCAGACATTCCACCGCAGTCGCCATCGGCACGGAGCGGGGTCAGGTCCTCGAACTTGGTCTGCACTGGCAGTTCGCTAATCTTCTTGGTGGGATAAGTGTTGCCCACCACAACTCCGTTCACGCCGCAGCGCACCAGCATGTCCATAATGTTCACCAGATGGCGTTCAGAAAGGTCCGGACTGATCTTTGCATACACAGCCTTGCGAAGTGTCTGGGTATTACGGAAATTCATGATTTCACCAAAGATCTTTTCAGTGAGAGTCAAGTCCATGTCTACGCGGGATTCGCCGGTGTTGGGGCAGCTTACGTTAATTTCGATATAGTCGCCGGCCTTATAGGCAATGGCAAAACTTTCAACCACATCCTTCAGCTTTTCATTTTCATCGGTAAGGCCCGGAGTCTCTGCAACAGAAACGCCAACGCACATGCCCACCTTGTGAGCCTTCATCAGCTGGGTGTCTACACGCTTGGCAATGACTTCGACACCTTCGTTATTCAAGCCCATGCTATTATGGATAGCGCGTTCTTCTTCCAAGAAGCCGATACGGGGGCGATGGGTATTGCCTTCGCGGTAGTTTCGGGTAGCGGTGCCAACGGAAATTCCGCCAAAGCCCATGTTGGCGTAATCGCAAATGCGTTTGGCAGTCTTATTTGCACCTGCAGCCAGGATAATGGGGCAGCCGAGATAAAGGGAATTGCTATGGTCCGGGAAGGTAATCACACGCTTCAGGGTCTTTGTCTTATCGGGACGACCTCCCATAAACGGGATGAAAGGAGCAAAACGAGCAACGTGCTTCAGGGAATCGTGGCGAAATTCCGGGTTATTGTGGAAAATCTTACGAATCAGGGCCAGGACTCTATCACCGAAATTCAGGTAATATTCGTGATTTACGCAATTAAAACTCATTTTCAATCCTTTTGGGGTTGGTGATAGGTATCACTTAAAAGATTTCATTACACCAATAAAATAGCAAATAACAAAATAATCAATTATAATTACAAGTATAACTAAGCGTTTGATAGGTATATCGTAAGCCGATTTTCTTTACTATCTTATTGCTTGAATTTTGTTGGATTTTGGTTATGGAAAACAAGCTCAAAGAGATCATTCACAAGAACATGCCCCAGTACATTGAAAAATTGGGCAGTTTGGTTCGTATTCCCTCGATTAGTTTTGACAATTTTGACCAAAAGTACGTTTTTGAATCCGCCGAAGCCGTCAAGGAGATGTTCCTTGAAGTGGGCCTTACCAACGTACAGTTCTTGACTCCGCCCAGCGGCCGCCACACGGTCTATGGCGAGAGCCTCACCTCCCCCGACAAGCCCACCATTTTGCTGTACGCCCATCACGACGTTCAGCCGCCCATGCGTGAAGCTTTGTGGAACACCAAGCCTTTCGAGCCCTCTGTAAGCGATGACGGCGAAAGACTTTACGGCCGCGGTACTGCCGACGACAAGGCCGGAATCATTACCCATTTGGCAGCCCTGGAGCAGGTCCGAGCCCTCAAGGGCAAAAACGGCCCCAACTTAAAGTTTATTATCGAGGGCGAAGAAGAATCCGGAAGCGCAGGCTTTGCCCAGATCCTTAGCGAACACGCCGAGCTCCTGAAATGCGACGCCGTGATTGTGGCCGACCTGGGCAACTTTGCCAAGGGCACGCCCTCCATAACCACCACACTCCGTGGCATGAGCGCCGTTTCTGTTGAACTGAGATCTACCAAGGCTCCCCTCCATTCCGGATCATGGTCTGGCCCTATCCCTGACGTGGCCCAAGTTCTCTGCCGTATCATCTCAAGTTTGACCGACGGCAACGGCAAGATTCTCATTCCCCACTTCGAAGACACCATGGTCCCGCCCACTGCCGAAGAACTGGCCTCCTACAAGAGCCTGGGCATGACCGAAAAGATTTTCCGTAACGATGGCGGCGTGCTGGACAGCGTTCAGCTTCTGGTTCCCGAAGATGAAATCCTGCTGGCCAACTGGCGCAGACCTTCTATTACTGTAACCGCAATGGAAGTAGGCAGCCGCACAAACGCCGGCAATGTATTGCAGGATACCGCCTATGCACGAATCGGCATCCGTCTTGCCCCTGGCATGAACGCCGACATTGCCACCCAGCAGCTTGTGGACTTTATCAAGCAGCAGGTTCCTTACGGCATCGACATCAAGTTTGACATTGAAGACGGAGCAAACCCGTTCGTCACTGACACGGACCACCCCTTCTTCAAACTTATGAGCAGTTCCATGGCTACCGCTTACGAATCCCCCACCAAGTTCATTGGCTGCGGCGCAAGCATTCCTGGCGCAGAACTGTTCCGCAAGACTTTTGGGGACATTCCAATCCTTTTAACCGGTCTCGAAGATCCCGAATGCAATGCCCATGGTGAAAACGAAAGTCTTTACCTGCCGGACTTTGAAAAGGGAATCCTTGCCGAAACCTTGTTCTTCGGAGGCTTATAATGAAAAAGCGCCTTGTTGTATTGACAGGTGCGGGCATCAGTGCTGAATCAGGCCTCCGTACATTCCGCGGAAACGACGGGATGTGGGAGCACGAGAACATCGATGACGTTTGCACCCCCGAAGGCTACTACCGCGACCGTAAGCGAGTCAAGGACTTCTACAACTTCTTGAGGGGCGGCCTTAAGGAACACGAACCCAACGCAGCCCATTTTGCATTGGCAGACCTGGAGCGCCGCCTGGGCGATGAATTCCTGCTGATCACCCAGAACGTAGACGACCTCCATGAACGCGCCGGAAGCCGCCAGGTTCTTCATATGCACGGCGACCTGAACCGCCTTACCTGCGAAAAGAATCCGGCCCACAAATTCGTATTCAAGGAAGACGAAACCATGGAAACCATCTGCCCCTTCTGCGGCGGAATGAGCCGTCCGGACATCGTATTCTTTGGCGAAACCCCGCAGTACATGGAAGAAATCCAGGACGCCCTGCAGGAATGCGAAGAATTCGTGTACATCGGGACCAGCAGCGTCGTCTACCCCGCCGCCGGCTTCAAGAGCTTTGCCAAGAGCCACGGCGCCAAGGTCACCTGTCTGAACCTGGAAGTTCCCCAGAGCGACCCCTACACCGACGTTTGCATCCAAGGCAAGGCTACGGAAATCGTACCCAAATGGTGCAAGGCGTTTAAGTAGAGATTCATAAATCAAAAACATTTTGACAATTTACCCAAATAATACGATAAACCTATGGAAGAACCCCGTAGGTTTATTTTTATGAAGTCATTTTCTAAATGCAAGACTCTCTCTACAAACATTTCACTGAGCATTCCAAACACAGTCAAAAGCTTGGAAGAACTCCCCCCGTATCTAACCAACTTGAAAGGGAGCCCCAACAGTTTCAACCTTTCCATTGATTACTGGGCATCTATTGCACACACCGACCATGGAAAAATCATCAAGGATTTCCTAAACGGTGAAAAGGTTTCCATAGCCACCAACTTGTTGACCATCGTTGCATACAAAAATCTGGTTCCCGACGCAAATGCTGCCCGAGACCTGGTGGATGTCATTTTCAAGGGAAAATACATCACCATCAACGAGAAGATCAACAATTACCTGCCCGTCAAGGCGGAAATCGATTCTGAAAGCTATCGGATCATTTCCCAGATCAACGAGGAACATTTCTTCCAGTTCAAGGACCCAATCAAGATCCGCGTCCATTTCAAGACCAAGCTACAGCTGCACCATCCAGTGCCGAACATTTCGCAGGAGGAGCTGGACAAAGGCGTTGCCACAGCGCCCTACGCCGATTTCTTTAAGGCACTGAGGAAATATTTAAACAATCCTGAAGGCGTTTATATTTTTCCCACGAAGTCCAAAAATACTCTCGGTTGTCAGCCCATTATGTCGCCAATGATTACATCGGCGCCCAGGGAACTCGATGGAGTCAAAAACCTCATGTATCAAGAATACATGTTCTGCTACCCAATCAATCTAAAGAGCTTGTGCGATTTCGCCTCCATCTTCGGAACACAGGAAAAATCCAGGGATTTCAAGAACATATACGACGAACGGATTCCTGACAGGTATTGCTTCGGCTTTGATTACGAGAAACACTCTTCATCGTACACCATAACCTTTCCGGTACATTTTGACTCCATGCAGAATTTCTACGACCGCCTGCAGGAATTGATAGAAGCCCTGGATGAAGCAGACGGCTATTTGGCCAATATGGTCACCGTCCCCGAAACAGAGGAAATCCAGGAGTTCCTTGCAGGTTCATCCAAGATAAAGTTGAGACTCAACTATGACGGAGATGAAGCGCATTATCGCAAGTCATTCCATTGGTACTCCGCAGGCGTTTACGGCGTGCATGGTCAAGACGCCCAAAAGAACTTTGAGGAACTAAAAAAGACAGTCTCAAAACTGCAATGGAACTGCAAGACGTTGGCGCACTTTCTTGGTCATGAACTTTTTGTTTATTACGCAAACAACATGGACAAAATAAGAAGGCCGGAACTTAACGAATTTGCATTCGCCAAAATTTCAATAGACCCGGTGCTTTACGCGGATTGCGGAAACTCGGCCTATGAAAAATTCAGCAAAATGATTATGTGCCTTTAGGCGAGAACGACCTGTTTTCTAGGCGAAGCAGTAAGCCCTATGTTCGCCGGAACCGCATTCTGGGGGCAGTTCCGTCGTTTTACACCGTTCGGAACAGCGTTCGCAACGGTCCGCAAAACGACAACCCTTCACGAAATCCTTCGGGTGCGGCACAGAACCGGGAATAGATTTCAGGTTCTTCATTTCGCTATGGCTTTCGGGAATAGCGGCAAGCAAGCCCTGGGTATAAGGATGCAACGGGTTGCAAATCACTTCGCGAACGGGGCCCACTTCCACAATGCGACCAGCGTACATCACGGCCACACGGTTGGCATACTGAGAAACAATACCCATGTTATGGGTAATCAAAAGAACTGCCGTTCCCGTACTTTCAGCCATTTCCTTAAGAATCGCAAGAACCTGAGCCTGCACGGTTACGTCTAGAGCCGTGGTAGGTTCGTCGGCAATAATCAGCTTGGGCTTAGGCAACAGAGCCATCACAATGCAGATACGCTGCAGCATACCGCCGGAAAGTTCATGGGGGTAAGAATTCAGAACGCGATCCGGATCGGTAAAGCCAGCAAGGTTCAGCATACGGCGGATTTCTGCATCCGGATTTACTGTAGCGCCATCCTTTGAAGGACGGACACCGAACTTGAAAACTTCCATCAACTGTTTCTTGATGGTCAGCACCGGGTTCAGAGCTTGCATAGGTTCCTGGAAAATGCAGGCGATTTCTGAACCACGGATTTTCTGAAGATCCTTGAGCGGGAGTTTCGACAAGTCAATGGTTTGGGCAGCGTCGCCATCAGCAGCAAATTCCACGGAACCGCTTACGATCTTGGCGGAAGGCTGGGGAAGCAATCTCAAAATACTCATGGCGGTCACGCTCTTTCCGCAACCGGACTCCCCTACCAGCGCAAAGAATTCACCAGCCTTAATCTCAAAGGAAACGCGGTCCGTCACCTGAACCGTTGCACCGTCCTTACGGCCATTGCCAAAGGCAACGGACAAGTCGTGGACATTCAGTACAATGCTGTTTTCAACTGCGGACACGTTCAAACCTATTTCTTCAGGAAAGCCTTGATTTCATCAAGACGCTGCATTGCCAATTCGCGACCTTGGTCGTACACGCGCTGCAACTTCACCACGTCATTTTCCGTGCGGCCAATACCGAGGGACGCGTCAGGACACAGCACCATCACGTTACCCTGCTTTTCCTGTTCAAAGACATAGCGGGTTTCTTCGTTGTACATCACATGACGAGCAGCCACCGCATCCACCAGCTTCGGATACTTGCGGTAAACCAGGCGCATAATAGGCACTAACAAATTCTTTTTCTTCACATAGCTGCGAGGCTGAGTCAAAATCACGATATTGCGATTAAAGCCGATGGATTCAAAATACTGCAGCGGAATGGAATCGGCGATACCGCCGTCCATATACTTACGGCCCTGAATATCTACCAGGCGAGCAGCCAAAGGCATGGAGGCAGAAGCGCGCATCCATTCCAGGTCATCGCCCAGGCCATCATTCATCTTCACATAGGCAGCCTTACCGGTTTCTGCATCCGTAGCCACCATATGGAATTCCATGGGATTCTTCACCAGGGCATCGTAATCGAAAGGATCCAAAACACGGGGAATCTGCTTGTAGCAGAAATCCGCATCGTAAAGGTCGCCGGTCTTGAACAAGTTACTGAAACTGCAGTAACGTTTGTCCTTGGCAAAACGCAAGTTGTAACGGAGGGCACGACCAGGCTGGCGAGACTTCATGTTGCATCCGAAGCAGGCACCGGCAGAAACGCCAACAGCGCCGTCCACTTCAATTCCCTGCTCCATCATCACATCAAGAATGCCGCAGGTGAAAAGGCCGCGCATCGCACCACCTTCTAGAATCAAGCCAGTCTTAATTTCGCTCATGTATCCTCCAAGCCTAAATGTAACGGTCGCCGGACTTAGGGTCCATGGCATCACGGACACCTTCCCCAACAAAAGTGGTCAAAAGCAAAGTCACAAAAAGGGCGAGAACAGTGCTAATGGAAATCCAAGGTGCATAAAGGTTGTTCAAGCCCTGGCTCATCAGTTCGCCCCAGCTAGGTGTAGGCGGTTGCAGGCCGAAGCCCAGGAAGTCCAGGGAAGTCAAGCTACCGATTCCGCCAATCAGGGTAAAGGGGAACAAGGTCACCACCGGGGTCATGGCGTTAGGCAGAATTTCCTTGAAGAAAATATGACGGTGACCCAGGCCAAGAACCTTGGCGGACTGCACATAGGTCATGCTACGGAGCTTCAGGAATTCACCACGCATATAGTAGCTCAAGGAAATCCAGTTGAAGGCGGCCATGATCAAAATCAAGAGCCAGAAACTGCGACCGTAAATACTGCCGATGAGAATCACCACATAGAGCATAGGCAGCGAAGACCAGATTTCGATAAAGCGCTGCATGCCTGTATCCCAGAACTTGCCCAAGTACCCCTGGATACCGCCAATCACAATGCCCAGGAAAGTTCCCAGCACGGTCAGCAGCAAGCTAAAGGAAATACAGATTCTAAAACCATGGATCAAGCGGGCCAGCACATCGCGGCCGTTGGCGTCGGTACCCAGCCAATGTTCGCTGCTGGGAGCAAAGGGAGGTGCGCCATCACCACTGAGATCTGCCTTCAGAGGATCGTGGGCAATGGGCGGCATAATGGCCCAGCTTTCGGGGCAGCCGCCAGCACGAGGGTAGCCATCGGCAGCATCCTGTTCGCATTCGCGGACATCGGCAAAGAGCTTGGCGTAATCCTGCTCCGTATCGTAACTGCCACCAAAGTCCTTTTCACTGTAGCGGGCGAAGGCCGGGAAATAAGTCTTACCCTGGTAACGCAGCACCAGAGGCTCGTCATTTACCGTCCAGGGGCTGGTCAAGGACAACAGGTACACCACCACCAGAACGATCAGGGAATAAAACGCACGTTTATTCTTGCGGAATCGCTTGAGACGGTTCTTGGTTTCTGTGGTCAGTCGTAATTTCATCTTTCGGCAATATAAAAATTTTGAGGACAAATAAATTTTTATATTGGGTTTTTGTATGCGTAGACAAGACAACCAACGAAACAGAGGAAACGACCCGGAATTCAACCGCGGGCTCGACAGCGAGCACGCTGACGAATATTCCAATGATTCCCCCCGCGAAAAGAAAGCCCGCGGCGAAAGAGGCGTCAAGGAAAATAAGGTCCAGAAGGAACGTTGTATTCTCGTTGGAATCGCCACTCCCAAGGTTCGACCCTGGCTTGCCACCGAACAACTGGCGGAACTTGCCCGACTGGCAGAAACCGCCGGCGCCGAAGTTGTCCAGAGTTTTTTACAGCGCGTTCAGCAATTCAATGCCGCCACCCTCATTGGCGAAGGCAAGGTAGGCCAAGTCAAGCAGGCCCTTGAAGAAAACGACGCCAAGATGGTGGTATTCGATGATGACTTGAGCGGTTCCCAGGTGCGTAACCTGGAGCAGCGCATGCCCGGCATCAAGGTGCTGGACCGCACTGGTTTGATTCTGGATATTTTTGCAAAGCACGCAGTCACTGCCGAAAGCCGCCTCATGGTGGAGGTAGCCCAGCTGCAGTACATGATGCCCCGCCTGACCGGTGCGTGGACACACCTTTGCCGCCAGCATAACGGCGGTATCGGAACGAAGGGCCCTGGCGAAACCCAGCTGGAAACGGACCGTCGAATGATTCGTAAGCGAATCCAGGAACTGAAGAAGAAACTGGAAAAGATCGAGGATGCCCGCGAACAGCAGGCAGAAAACCGCAACGACATTTTCCACCTGGGTATCGTCGGCTATACCAACGCAGGCAAGTCTACTTTGACCAACCGCCTGACCGGCGCCGATGTCTATGTGGAAGACAAGCTTTTCGCTACACTGGACAGCACCACCCGTAAATTGTTCCTGGAAGGCGAAAACATTATTTTGTCCGACACCGTGGGCTTCATCCGAAAGCTCCCCCACAACCTGATTGAAACCTTCAAGAGCACCCTGGGTGTGGCCGCCCATGCCGACTGCATCCTTGAGGTGGTTGACGGAAGCGCCCCGGACTACCGCGAGCATCTGGAAGTGACCCACAAAACGCTGCAGGGAATTATCAGCCCCGAGACGCCCCGCCTCCGCGTGTTCAACAAGGTGGAAACCTGTGACGAAGCCCGCCGTACCGAACTTCGAGAAAATTACCCCGAAGCTATTCAGGTGAGCGCCAAGGAGAACATCGGCATGGAACTGCTTCGCAACGCATTCAAGGAACAACTTGCCGCCTGGCACAAGAAGCGCGACGCTGCCGCCGCTCAGATCAAGGAAGAAGTGGAATCGCCCTGGCCCGCCCATCCCGCCGATTTAGACGAGAGAACGTCGCTCCGCGACTACAGACGAAAGACGAAAGATGATGATGGCCGAAAAAGCCCCGGAATCTACGAAGTTTAAAGTTTGATGTCATTGCGAGTCCGTTAGAACAATGCAGTCGAAGCATAAAAATCACCTCTTCGATTGCGTCGCTACGCTCGCAATGACAAAGAGAGATTACTCATGAACAAAGAAGAACTTAAAGAAAAATACGGCAAAAAACGAGTGCCTCACCAGTGGCGCGGCACCGACAAGCTCTCTGCAATGATTTGCACATTCTTCGGTTCTGGAATGAGTCCCAAGGCTCCCGGCACCATGGGCAGCTTGGCTGCAGCCATTGTGGCCTACCCTATCGGCATCTTAGCCCATAAATGCGTGTGGAACTATGGGGATGATTCTGTATTAGGATCTATCATAACATTCTGCGGTTTCAACATCTTCGCCATCCTAGCCATCATTACGTTTTTTGCGTCAATACCCTTCGTAAACAAGGCTATGCGCGATACAAAGACTGAAGACCCAGGCTGGATTGTGATCGATGAAGTTTGTGGCGTATGGACAGCGCTGGCAATTATCCAATGGTTTCCTGGCTATTGGGGTGCTGTTGACCATATCATAAAATCTATTATTCTGTTGCTTACTTTTGGAATATTCAGATTCTTTGATATTCTGAAGCCCCTTGGCATTCACAGATTCGAGAAATTCCCTGGTGCATGGGGTGTTATGGCGGATGACTTACTGGGCGGAATCTACACAGGAATCGTTGTGAAACTGCTGACATACATTGTCGTTTTCATTATTGCAGTAATCGGCTTTATTATTCATCCTTTTCATCCTTAAGATGAAGTAAGCCCGTCGGCATCTACTACAGTTCCGCCTCAAGCGGGTAATCATACTGGATTGTTCGCGGCGTCCCGATCTTATCGAACTTGATTTCGTAGCAGAAATTCTCAGTATCAATTCCCAACACCGTACCCGGGCCCATAATCTTGTGAACCACGCGGTCGCCGGGCTCGAATGCCGCCGTCGGGACCTTCTTGCCTACGCCGTAGCTATCCGTTTCATCAATGCCGCCGTTCAGAATGCCGTCGAGGCTTTCGTTCAATTCGCGTTCGCTATCAATCTGGGCAATATGCTTGCGGGCTTCCTGATACCATTCGTCGCTGAATCCGCGGGCGATATCAAGCTCATCCATGTTCATTTCCAGCAGGAAACGTGAAGGATAGCGGCACTGAATGTCGCCACCGGCGCTGTCCTCGGAATCACTCATGCAAAGGACGTTTTCGGCGCGGGTGAAGGCCACATAGGCCAGGCGACGTTCTTCTTCTAGCTGGACCTTATTCTTGACGCGTTTGACAGGGAAACAGCCCTCGTTCAGCCCGCAGACAAACACATAAGGGAATTCCAAGCCCTTGGCGTTATGGATGGTCATGAGCTGGACCTTGTCCTTGCGGGCAGCATTCGCGGCAGCATCGGCGGAGTCACCTGCGACGGCATCGTCAGAGTCATTGTCGGAACTGGTGAACAGGACGATATTCTGCAGATACTCATCCAAGGTGGCGTCCTCTTCGAAGGTCTTTTCGAATTCCATAACGCCTTGCTTCAGTTCCGCCAGGTTGCTGAGGCGGTCGTCGTCACCATCCAGGCGGAGCATTTCCTCGTAGCCCGACTCGCGAAGCATCTTGGTCAACACGTCGCTAACCGCCATCTCATTCACGCAGGCACGGTACTTTTCGATGAGTTTTACAAACTCCCCCACCTTGGTGCGGGCCATAAAGGCGGCGCAATCCAGTTCCGGCTTTTCGGCAACGTTTTCCACGTTTTCAACCGCAGCATTCTCTGCCTCGGCGGCCACATAAATTTCCAGCAGGGCATCGTACAGACTCAAGCCGCGGCTCGCCGCATAACTGGCAAGCACAGCCTGCTTTTTAGGGCCGAACATGCGCTTGGGCGTATTCACCACACGCATAAAGCTCAAGTCGTCGGCATAGACAAGCATACGCAAGTAGCAAAGAACATCCTTTACTTCTTGACGTTGGTAAAAACCGATGCCGCTGTAAACCTTGTAAGGCAAGTCCGCTGCCATCAAGGCCTCTTCCACCGAGCGGGACTGGGAATGCATACGGTACAGCACCGCAATATCCTTGCAAGACGCGCCCTTGTCAATAGCGCCCTTGATGCGTTCCACGATCCATTTGGCTTCGTCACGAGTATTCTTTGCGTGATAGAAAACCGGAGTCTTGCCCCCCGCGCGCACCGGACGAAGTTCCTTTTCGATACGGAACTGGTTGTTCTTGATAACAGAATCGGGCACCCTCAAAATGCTGGGCGTAGAACGGTAGTTGTTCTGCAAAAGTATGGTCTTGCAGCCCTCATGATGGCGGTCAAAATCCAGAATACGGTTCACGTCGGCACCGCGCCATGTGTAAATCGTCTGGTCCGGGTCACCCACCACAAAAAGATTCTTGTGGTAGCTGCTTAGCAGGTCCGCCAAACGGTACTGCTGACCGTCGATATCCTGGAACTCGTCCACCATCACATACATCATGCGCTTGCGCCACTTGTCCAGTTTTTCGGGGAAGCGCTGCAAAATGTAGAGAGTCACCAAGATCAGGTCGTCAAAATCCAGGGCAAAGTTCTTGCGCTGTTCGTAAATATAGCGGTAGTAAACCTTGTGCCACTTGTCGGGAGCAGCCTCGATCAGTTCCAGCAGGCTTTCCGCATCCTTCTCGGCAAACATGGAAACGTAATCCATCTCGTTGCCCTTTCGGCCACCGATAAAATCCAGGGCACTGCTGATCTTCATATCGTTCAGGTGAAGGCCCAGCTCCGCGTAGCACTTTCTAAGCAAAGACTTCTGGTCGTCTTCGTCCAGGATCATGAATTCCTTGGGATAATTCAGGGCATGAATATCCTCTCGCAAAAACTGGACGCAAAAACCGTGGAACGTGGAAATATAGCCGGAATCGTCGCCCCCCAACATGGAACGGACACGGCGCTTCATTTCGCCGGCGGCCTTGTTGGTAAAGGTAACACAAAGGATGTTGGACGGGGAAATGCCCATTTCCTTGGCCAAATACAAGTAGCGATGGGTCAAAGTGCGGGTTTTGCCAGAACCTGCGCCCGCAATCACGCGGACATAACCTTCCGTAGTCTCCACGGCAAGGCGCTGTTCCGCATCAAGTTTCGCAAGTTCATGTTCAAAGCTCATTTAAAAAACCTACAAATCCATTCACACAAAATATAGTATAATTAGTAACCTTTTGTGCACTAACTTGATAAAAAAATCTTTTCCGCAGATGTTAAACGAAAAAGCCCCGGACAACGCCGGGGCCAAGTTCATTGAGAGAGTAATCGAACTGTTAGTCGAATATGTCGTGGTATTCTACCACAGATTCAACTTCGTCGTCAACGCAGTCCAAGCTGCAGCATAGGATTCCTACGTCGTTCGTAACATCGATGATTTCCATCCTAGGAGCTATGTATTCTTTCTTTTCGTTTTCCATTTTTCCTCCTAATTACTTGTTCACGATTGCCTTGTTGTTCTTGATGTAGGCGCCACGGGCTGTGGGCTTGCCGTTCAGGTGACGGCCCTGGAGGTCGTACCAGCGGACAGGCTTCTTGTCGACGGTGTTGAGGTTGTCGCCGGTGATGCCCTGGATAACGTCTTCGATTACGGTTTCGTCAACGACTTCATTGTTATCGTCCACGATGCGGACAACGATTGTCTTCGGGAGTTCCTCAGCCTCATTGGCAGCGGCCTTCATCAGGCCAACGCCGGGCTTGGGGGAAACCACAGGCTTGTTGTACACCAGGTAGGCGCGCATGGGCGGAACACTTGCACCGACACCAGCCTTCACGAACTGGCCGGCCACGATGTTATCGCCTTCGTTGACGCCGGCAAAGCCGTAGACCTTGCCCAGTTCCGGATCGCCCTCGACCCAGGTCTTGCCCTTGTAGGCACCCCTGAATGTCCAGGGACCGGAGGTGCTTTCCATGATCTTGCCAGTCGTTGCCTTGAGAGTCACGTTATCCACGGAGATGGAGGCGTTCTTGTTGAACTTGATAAGGTACGGGGTGTTGGCCACAATGCTATTGGCTCTGGTACCGGTTGCAACCCACTGGTCGCCTTCCTTCTGCACGTCGGTAATCTGGAGCACGTCTTCCATGTCTTCGTTCAGGTCCATGGAGAACGGAAGCATCAACGTAGAGAAACGGCCGGCAGTGAAGTTGCGGGCGATCTCGATATGTTCCACGGTAATGTCCTCGGGAACCACAAGCTCGTCGGTGCTCTTGGAACCGGACAGGGTTGCCACAACGCCTTCCCCATCGCCATCCTTGGCCAAGGCAATACCGCTGATGGGCTTGAGGGTTGCGCTAGCAGCCTTCAGATCCTGAATGTCTTCGGCAGTGAGCTCACCTTCGTAGATTTTGCCGTTGGCATAGAACTGCTTGCCTTCTTCGATTGCAATGGAGGCCGCTTCCGCAGGAATTTCCAAGTCCGCGACATTGACTTCTTCAGAAGCTTCATCCCATGTGAGAACCAGTTCCGGCTTTACGATAGAACCGCTGAAGTTGGGATACTTGTCGCCAGCAGTAACGTTCTGGCCCCAGATGGAGTTTTCGTCAGAACCGCGAAGCAGTGCTGCCACGGAACCGTTGGCAAATTCTTCTGCAGACTTGGCTGTGCCGTAGCCATCATCGGTTTCGCCAATGAAGAAATTATTCGTCATAATCGGGGCTGGAGTATCGTCATCAAACATAGGCATTGCCATTGCTACAAAGTTTTCAGTCATTCCCGCAGTAAGTTTTCCATAGAAGAAACTGTTGTTTATGCTGAATCCTTCATATTGAATCTGCGCAACAATGCCTCCAGCAGCAGTCCGACTTTCAGGAATCATTCCTTGGAACTTAGACCCAACAGATGCAGCAACCGTTGATGCTACATATACGTTATCCAAAGACATTTTTCCTTCAGCCACGCCAACGAGACCGCCAGCAAAAACGCCCTGAATATAAGAGTTTTCTACACCAACATTACGTATAGAAACAGCCTCTTCATTAGACTTAACATAACCAAACAAACCTCCGTAAGCATTATTTCCATCAGAAACCAATCCCGAAACAACATGGCCCTGACCATCAAAAGTACCCGAATATGGAATCATTGATTCCGGATCAGCAATGCCAATCGGCGTCCACAAACGATATGTGGAGATATCATTCTTCAGATTACCATCAGCGTCCAGCACGTCTTCGTTGACAACAATATCTGCAGTCAACTTACCACAGGCAAAAACTTCACCATAGATATCAACAACCTTCGCAAATTCATACAGGTCATCTGAAGATGCAATGAGATAGCAACCATCATCATCCGTTTGCATCTTCGTTTTCTTAATTTTTCCACTGAAGTTGGGATACTTTTCACCATCGGCGACATTTTGGCCCCAGACAAGATTTTCGGACCCTCGAAGTATGGTTACCACAGATCCATCAGCAAATTCTTCTGCGGTCTTGGCGGATCCAAAAGCATCATCCTCTGTCCCAATGAAGTAATTATTCCATGCCATAGAGACAGCGCCATCTTTCGCAAAACCAATAATTTCACCTGTTTTATCTTGGCCGTCAATTTTTCCAACATTGTAGCTGCTTAAAACGGTTGTTTCCACGGAGGTAGCACCTATAATGCCGCCAATACGGTCATAACTCTTTATTGCTCCCTGATTGTAGCTGTTTTGCACAACAATTGATGATGAGCCAATCCGAGTTTCATCAGCAAAACCAATTATACCTGCAGCAGTACTATTTTGGGCATTCACAAAACCTTCAAAGCCACAAGCTTCTACTTCAAGATGCACATCACGAGCTTCACCAATGATTCCGCCAACATATTCGTAGCCCCAAATGTAAGAATCCTTGACAACTAGATTCTTGATAGAAACAGTCTCATTGTCGCTGGATTCTACATACCCAAACAAGCCAATTCTATTGGAGCCATATTGTTCAACAGTTTCCATCTTGAAATACAAACCAGAAATAGAATGGCCCTGGCCATCAAAGGTTCCCTTGAACGGATTCCCCCAAGAGCCAATAGGAGTCCACTGACGAAGTTTGGTGTTTTCACTATTCAAAGAACCATCTGCATTCAGAACATTTTCATTGATAAAAATGTCCTTCGTCAATTTTCCACAGGCCGCTGATTCCGACGATACAGTGTAGGCGAATTCGTAAAGTTCACTACCATTGGTAATTTCATAACATCCATCAACAGACTTGATTGACGAAATCAAACCGTAAACTTCAAGATCACCCGATTGGTATCCATAAATCGTAGATATTCCTTCATACCCAAAATCTGTTTCCTTCACCCAAGCCTTAATATTCTTACCGTCAACTTCAGAAGGCAAAACAAAATCAATTCCTTCTTCGTATGTAGATTCAATAATAGAACCGTCAGAAAGACGATAAACAATCTTAGACTTCGGCACTACAACAGTACCACTAAAGTTGGGATGCCAATCTCCATTAGTAGGATCCTGCCCCCAAATCGAACCATCTACAGAATTTTCATTATAGTTATGAAGCAAACTTGCCACAGTTCCTTTCTTGAAATCATCATTTAAGGATCTCGTATGCAAATCATATGTAAATGATTCATCATGGAAGGTATTATAAATGTTCGCTGTAGATCCTTTTCCTATAATACAACCGTTATTTCTTGCGCCATACACATTACCTATATGGTACGTGTTAGCAATCAAATATGACTCAGCACCAAGTTGACCAACAAGACCGCCAGCAGCGGGGCCGTCACCAGTAACACGGACATAGGAAATAGAATAGCTATTTGTCAGAGTAAATCCACTTCCATAATAACCAAACACACAGGCAACAATGCCACCCGCATGTGACATACCGCTAAGATAAGAATCTTCCACACCAACATTTTTAATGATAGAAGTTCCAGTCACAAAGCCAAACAATCCTCCTGCAACAACATCAGCAGATACCAAGCCTGAAATAGTATGGCCCTGACCATCGAAAGTTCCATTAAAAGGAGCTTCTTCAGAACCAATAGGAGACCACAGGCGATAATCACCTATTTCGCCATTCAAATACAAATCTTTGGTAAGAACATTTGTATTTACGACAATGTTTTGCTTCAATTTACCACAAATGAGATTTCCTGAGTTATCTTCAACAATTTCAGAGAAATCATAAAGTTCTTCTTCATTGTTTATTTCGTAGCAACCATCAACCAACTTTATGGAAGGAACAAATCCATAAAAGACAAGATTTTCTGCTGCAGTGGTCGGTATAGCATATGCAATGCTGAGTCCTTCTGCATCAGTAGACCATTTTTTTATTTTCTTGCCGTTAACAACATTGGGTAAATCCCTTGTCAACCCCACAATGTAACTATCAACGACTTCGGTCCCATCAGAGAGTTTGTAGGTTACTGTTTTTTCAATAACAGAAGAAGTTTCTTTCTTGAAACGGGGATGAGAATCACCATCAGCAATATCTTGAACCCAAACAGATCCATCAACACCTTCGCTACTGTAATCTTGAAGAAGTTTAGCTACAGAACCATCGGTAAATTCTATCACTGATTTCGCAATACCGTAAGCCTGAGTCAAACCGTCATGAAAAGCACATCCCCCTTTTTCCGACTCAAGATAAAATACGTTTTCCATTTTTGGGGTATACACAGAATAGCCATAACCAGATAAAAGAGCGCCAACCAAGTGATCTGATTGCGAAATTTTATCTGCATATTCATAATCAAAAGTCATAGAACTAAAACTATTGACCACAGATAAGCGAGCGCCCCTATCCATAACACCCAACAAGCCACCAACAAAATGCACCGGATTATCTTCGTATCCTAACAAATAACAATGTCCAGCTGTGTAAGAATTTTCAACAAACAAAGTTGAACTTGTGGATACATAGTAACCAACAAGCCCACCCGAACGATAGCGAGAAGCTATCGTTCCATCAAAAGAACATTTTCTTATTTCAACATTATAACTACCTAAAGAAACGTGACCAATAATGCCACCAACATTGGCGCAATTCTGAAAATAAGAATCCACAATATTTAAATTTTGAATAACAACATTTTTTGCCGCAGGCAAAACATAACCAAACAAGCCGATACTGATATCGTTATCTAGAAGATTTCCATAACGTCCATCGGCATAATACAAACCAGAAATCACATGACCTTGACCATCAAATGAACCCATAAAAGGTTTTCCATTAAGAGAGTCACCTATGGGCTTCCATACTTCAAAGTTTGAGCCATCACCATTCAACGTTCCATCTTCTTTTAAAACATTTTCATTAACAACAATGTCTTTGATTAACTTTGCGCAGGAAAGATTACTATTCATTTCCCCTTTGTTAACATAATCTGAAAACCAATACAGTTCCGCAGCAGTTCCAATGGCATAGCATCCATCGGTGTCCTTGGAGGGAGTTACGGGATTAATAGCAGCACTTGCACTGGCAACAAAGGCAAATGCGAAAATTGACAAGAAAATGGCTTTTTTAAGCACAATTCTCCTCCTTATATAAAAATCCGTGGCAAAGTTAGAAAAAAGGCCTATGTTTGCAAGATTTTCGTAAGTTTTGCAAACAAACTTTTACACGGTAAAAAGCAACAAAAAACGCCGTTTTTACGCGAAAAACGGCATTATTTCATTGACTATCAAAGAGTTGCGTTGTATGTTTAGTTCTTGAGGCAGCGGACCGAGTACATGTTTGTACTGATGTCGAACTCCCTGGAGAAGTCACCCGGGGGTGCCAGATGCCAGCCAAAGGCGTCGCCGTCTTCCTCGGTGGCACTCCAGAAATGAGCCGAGACCCCCAGTTCGAGGAATCCATCAGTGGCTTTCCCTGCCGGAACCACGTCAAAGCCGTAACGATCGGAGCCATCCCACTTGTCCCTGGACTTGAGACTTACCCAGGCGGCCTCCTTGCCATCGCTGTCCTCAATGAACCTTTTTAGGGCAGTCCATTCCTCGTCTTCGGGAAGGTGCCAACCTGCCGGACAGGCTTTTACAGCCGCACCAAAAGTGTAAAGTTTTCCATATTTTTTACAATTTTCGTCATTATTTTCATAACATGTACTACCGGGCATCTTGTAGTTCAAGTTCTCGGCCATCCACGTTTTTGAGCCAATTTTGACGGTTTTGTAGGTTTGGTGGTCTCTAGAATCTGTAAATTTTTCAATTATTGGCACAGAAATTGCATAGGAGGCCAGTGAGAAAACTATGATAGGCAGTATTGCGTGTTTCATGTACATAAAATACAAAAGTATTTGCCCAAAACCGTAGAAGTAACTAGATTTGGCACATTCTCAAATAAATACTAAAGGAGTATAGAGATGAACAAAATGAAGCTTTCTGCAATCGTCCTCGGCCTCGCTGCCGCTGGCGCATTTGCACAGAACGCCCCCGCAGCAGCTCCTGCAGCTGCTCCCGCACAGCCGGCCGCTGAAGTTAATGCAGATTCTGTAAAGGCTGCTGAAGAAGCCAAGGCTATCGAAGCCCAGAAGGCAGAAGAAGCTAAGAAGGCTGAAGAAGAAAAGGCCGCTGCCGAAGCCAAGAAGGCCGAAGAAGAAAAGGCCGCTGCCGAAGCTAAGAAGGCCGAAGAAGAAAAGGCCGCTGCCGAAGCTAAGAAGGCTGAAGAAGAAAAGGCTGCTGCTGAAGCCAAGAAGGCTGAAGAAGAAAAGTCTGCAGAAGCCGCTCCCGCTGCAGAAAACACCAACCCGGGCGAAGTCGGCGCAGCAGCTTCCTCTGCCATTTCTACAATCGCTGCAAGCTTGAGCGAAGGCGTTTCCGTTGCTAACGTACAGATCAAGGTTTCTGGTACCGTTGATTTGGAAGTTGTGACCAACGACGTTACTGAAGATGGCGACCTGGAACACTACAACACCACTACTGACGCAGACTTCAATGTTGCTGTTCAGTTCAACGACAAGTGGTCCGCAAGCTTGGATCTCGCATTCGGTGACGGTGGCAACGGTTACGATGGTGCATACATCCAGTACAAGCCCGCCGACGTATTTGCGGTTAAGGTCGGTGACCTGACCTTCAGCGAAGGCGCATTCAAGTCCTACTATGGTTATGATGATCCGGCTAACAACGCTGCCGGCATGAAGGAAACCACCATCCGCGGTTTTGAAATCGATCTCGCAGGCCTGGAACTCGGCCTCGGCTTCATGAACAATGAAGTAGATGCCTACGACCTGCATGTTGCTTACGAATTCAACTACGCTGGCCAGCACCTCCGTCCGTACTTCAACTACCTGTCTCATCAGGACAACAGCTACAATACCCTGCATGCTGGTATTGACGCAGGTTTGACCCTCGGTGGCTTCAGCTTCCGCGCTGTCTACGGCCTCCACATGGACTACCTGATCGATAGCGACGACAAGGATGATGCAGGCGTTCGCTACACCAACAGCAAGGGTAAGGACGTTACTCCGGACTTGACATCCATGATCCACACCTTCTTGATCGAACCCAGCTTCGAAATTAGCATGTTCGAAATCAAGACTGCAGCATTCCTCGCCCTCGTATTCGAAGGTGACAATGATAACGTAGAAGGAGCTGCAGGCCTCGACTCCTATGGCGAAGAAGTTCCTGAATGGTTGTTCATCTACGCTGAACCGGCAATCAAGCTCGCTGGTTTCATGAAGTTGGGCATTCCTGTGGAATTCCACACCAACAGCCTCAACTCTGATGCAGAACTTTCTACCCTCGACGTAGGTGCTCGCGTCTACATCAACCCGGTTGAACACATCGACTTCACCGTATTCAGCATGATTGACATCGGTATCGGTGACGATGTTGACGGTTTCGGTCTCCGCTTCGGTGCTGAAGCTGTTTACAGCTTCTAAGAGCCTGCAGGCCTAGTCCTGCATCGTCTTGAACAAATTAAAAGGCCCTGGTTTAACGACCAGGGCCTTTTTTTATATGCAAATGAAATTATGAAATCAGGCGAAGCCGGGTGTAGCGAAGCGGAGCCGAGCGAGGAGACAAAGCTCAAAGCCGTAACATCGCTTTCTTAAAATTTAATCGGGTAGAGCCAGTGCATCTTGACTTCAGGATAAACCTGAATGGTAGGAGCAGGCAACTTAATGTAGTTCAAGTACCTGACCAAGGCCCTGGCCCAACGGCTCTGAGGTCTTAACGCCTCCAGATCATAATCCAGAGCTATATAGACTTCACGGCTTCCTCCCTTGGGGTGCTTTCCCATGCCCTTATGGAAAATCACATCGTCAATACTGATACCCGCAGCAATGGCCAACCAATCCGGATAGTACTTACGAGCGGCTTCAGGCAGCATACGGCCAATTTTGAAAGAACACCAGTAAGTATGATTGGGATAGTCATCCGTGAAAACACCGGTATCCGTATTTTCGTAGTAGACCTTGGAATTGATCCAGTAGCTCCACTTCAGGTCGATATACTTGAACAGCGGCACGTAACGTTCCGCCATCGGCAAGAAACCGCCCAAGGTTCCCGACAAAACATCAAAAATGCTGAAGCCCCATTCCGGAGCAAAACCATCCTTGATATCAATGGCAATGTGGGTAGACATTGCAGACAAGCCCGCAAAAAGGTAGGACTTGAATTCAGAAATTCCAGACCAACGGTAACCTTCGTAGAAAAGTTCCCCCATCAATACGCCCGAGGAGAAATGTCCCAGCTTATCGATGTTCTTGGCGTAGTCAAAATCATTCTCGAAATGGAATTCCGAGCCTTCCTCATCCCACCAGCCCTTGGCAAAGACAAACACATAGGCAGCCGCGTATGCGGATGCAGCAACACCTAAAGTGGTCGCAAGCTTGGGAACCGAAATTTCATTCTTGATATATTCCGGATCCTCGGTACGGTAGTCAAACGTAGAATCACGCCAAGTGAGAGGGCCCAGGAAATTGTTTGCCTGAGCGACACTGGCGCAGGCCATCATACCAGCCAAAGAATATTTGAAAAGCTTTTTCATAATGAGCAAAAATAAAAAAAACGCCCACCTTTTTAAAGGCGAACGTTTTTTATATAACCGGGTAGTCTGCCGAGGGGCAGAGCGGTATTAGTCCTTTGCCAGGAGCACGACGCTGTTGTGACCACCGAAGCCGAAGCCATCGGACATAGCATACTTGAAGCTATGAGCAGTGTTCTTGTTGGCGCAAACGTCGAAGTGAATGCGTTCGTCCTGGTTGAACACGTTGGTAGTAGCGTGGATCATCTGGTTCTGGAGGCTCTTGATGGTGATGATTGCTTCGAGAGCACCAGCAGCACCCAGAGCATGACCGATCATGCACTTGGAAGAGTTGATCTTGAGAGTGTCGCGGAGGCCGAAGACCTTTTCGAGAGCGGAGCATTCAGCAACGTCGCCCAGCGGAGTAGAAGTACCGTGGGTGTTCACGTAGCCAACGTCTGCAGCAGAAATCTTAGCATCGCGGAGAGCCATTTCGATAGCCATGCGAACGCCTTCGCCGTCTTCACGAGGAGCGGACATGTGGTGAGCATCAGCGCTCATGCCAACGCCAGCAACGCGAGCGAGAATCTTTGCGCCACGCTTCTGAGCGTGAGAGAGGCTTTCGAGAACGAGGATACCAGCGCCTTCGCCGATAACAAAGCCATCGCGGTCCTTATCGAAGGGGCGAGAAGCAGTAGTCGGATCGTCGTTACGCTTGGAGAGAGCCTTCATGGAGCAGAAGCCTGCAACAGCAAGGTCGTTCACGGTTTCGTCGGCACCGCCAGCCAGCATCACGTCGGCACGGCCCAGGCGGATTGCGTCGTAGGCAGCAGCGATAGAGTGGTTAGAAGTTGCACAAGCGGAGGTCACTGCGAAGCAGGGGCCCATCCAGCCGATACGGTTGGAAACTTCACCGGCAGGCATGTTAGTGATAGCCATGGGGATGAAGAAGGGAGAAACGCGGCCGGGGCCACGAGTTGCCAAGGCAACGCTGGATTCAGAGTAAATCTTCATGCCACCGATACCGGAACCGACAATGACACCTGCGCGGCTAGGATCTTCTGCAGCGGGATCGATACCAGCGTCAGCAAGAGCCTTGTATGCGGAATAAACGGCATACTGGATGCTACGGGAGTAGCGAGACTGGTCGCGAGCGGAGAAGTATTCGTCGGCGACGAATTCATTAACGCTTGCTGCGAACTTGGTGGTGAAATTAGTGGCATCGAAACGAGTGATCGGGGTGATGCCAGACTTACCTGCAAGGAGGTTGTCCCAGAGAAGGTCGGGGGTGTTGCCAAGGGCAGAAACGCAGCCCATACCGGTGATTACAACTTCTTCCATATTAACCCAAATGTTATTTGTTAATGGTTTTAAGATTTGCGCCACAATATAGCAATAAAAAACTTACAAAAAGTTGTCATTTACACTATTTCGGTTTAGGCGCTATCGTTTTGAGCGGCCCAAAGTTAGCAATAAATGGCGAAAAATGCTATAAAAAAAAGATATTCCCGATGAAATAACTAAATTTGCCGACATATGGTAAGATGGAAAAGTTCCCCGAATCTGGTTTGGATGGACCTGGAGATGTCAGGCCTTGATCCCGAAAAGGATGTAATCCTCGAAATTGCAACCATTGTGACCGACCAGAACCTTAAAATCCTTGCAGAAGGATCTGTTCTCGCCGTGCACCAGACCGAAAACGTGTTTGAGGGCATGGACGAATGGAACACCCGTCACCACAACCAAAGCGGACTTGTGGACCGTTGCCGTAAATCCAAGCTCACCATCGAAGACTGTGAAAAGATGGTTCTGGACTTTATCAAGCCATACACCGAGAAAGGTGGAAACCTGCTTTGCGGCAATTCCATTACCCAGGACAGACGCTTTATATATAAGTATATGCCCAAGCTTTCCGGATGGCTCAACTACCGAAACATCGACGTGAGCTCCGTAAAGGAGCTGTCCTTTAGATGGTACCCCAACCTGCCGGAATTCCAGAAAATGGAAAAGCACCAGGCCCTGGACGATATCCGCGAAAGCATTGCTGAACTTGAATATTACAGAAAGACGATTTTTAAGTAGACATGGCCTTAAAACCTTACCAAGCACCTAAAAAGCCCATTTCCCGTGCAGCAAGAATGCGCAACCGCTGCATCGTGCTGGCCGCATTTATCGGAATCTGCGCAGGCATCGGATCCTGCCTTTCTAATTGCGGAGAAAACAAAGGATACGCCAAGGCCGAACGGGAATTCGGCCAGGTTTTTGAATCCAAGAAGATCGATGTAGATACAAGTGCTACGGAAACTAGAGCCGTGGAAAAGCCAGCTGATAAAACCGCCGAGCCGGCAAAGTTGTCCAAGGCCAGTGCAAACGAAGCCCACGCAAACAACGCAAACGCAAACAACGCCAGCGCTGAAAAAATCCAAAACGCACAGGCAACCGTGGCCGCCGAAGTCACGCCCGAAGGCGCACCCGTTCCCGAAGTCATTGACAGCACACACATCAAGAACCAGAAAGATGTGTACATGGCCGAAAAAATCGACAACCTGCTTCGTCGTTTCAAGCCGGAAAACTCCATCATCCTTATGGTGGACGCCAAGACCAACGAGATTATCGCTTGGGGCGAACGCAAGGACAACGCGGTCCAGAGCAAGCCGGACTACTTAGCCAGAAACACATTCCCTGCAGCCTCCCTGGCAAAGACCATCACCATCGCCGCCGCCATGGAGAACAACCGCTATGCGCTGAACAGCCAGATTCCTCTGATCGGACACGCCCATCACTTGTACAAGAATCAGCTCCGCGTTCCCGCCAACTATCACGGCCCTACAGTCGAAATGCAGGACGCCTACGCCCACTCCTACAATCCGCCCCTGGCACTCATCGGCATGGACGTTGGCGCAAAGAAACTGAAGGACGCCGCTCGCAAGCTTGGCTACAACATGAACTTCGCCGGAGGACTTCCGGGCCGCTCCACGTTTGCGCCGCCCGACACAGGCTACGCTCTCGCCGAAGCTAGCTGCGGGTTTACCGACGCCACCACACTTTCGCCCCTGCAGGCTGCCGCACAGGTCCGCGCCATCCTCATGAAAAAGCCGCTGGAAATTCCTTGGGCTAGCAACCTGAAGGGTTACGCCCCCACCAGCCGCATTGCACAAGACGTTGGCACCTTCAAGGAAAATACCTACTACGGGCTGCGTCAGGCCATGATCCGTTCCGTCACCCACGGCACCGCCCGCAAGAACATTTCTACAAAGCACATGGCCCGCAAGAACTACGACGCACTGACCATCGGTGGCAAGACCGGCTCCCTGGACGGCAAGGACCCCAAGGGCCGCTACGACTGGTTCATGGGTTTTGCACAATCCAAGGAAGATCCTAGCAAGGCTATCATCCTGGTGGTGCTGCAGATCTACGATAACCAAGGTTTAAGACCCCAGCCCACTACTCAGGTGGCCGGAATGTTGATAAATTATTGGGCTCATCAATACGTAACGAATAAAAAGAAGTAAAGGAGATCCCGGATCAAGCCCGGGATGACATCAATCCCAAAACGGGATGACATAGGAGTTTGAAATGGAATTGTCTTGGTGGAATTTGATTCCCACATACTTTGACGGAACCGCCATTGAACTGTTCGGCTTCCCCGTACGTTGGTACGGCATCATGTACATCTTTGCCTTTGTAACCGCATACATCATGATGTGGCGCATCATCAAGAAAGAAAAGATGGGCTACACCAAGGAGCAGCTGGACAGCCTGTTCACCTGGATTATCATCGGCATTATCCTTGGCGCACGCCTGGGCTACGTATTCTTCTACAAGCCCGGTTACTACCTGGCCAACCCCATGGAAATCATCCTGCCCCTGACCCACGACGCTACCGGCACCCACTTTACGGGCATCGCCGGCATGAGCTATCACGGAGGTTTGATTCTTGGAACCATCTTCACTTTTATCGGTCTCAAGAAAAATAAGATGGATGTTTGGAAGGGCTTGAACCTTTGCTTTTTGGTGGCACCTCTGGCTTACACCTGGGGACGTTGGGGCAACTTCATTAACGGCGAACTTTTCGGCGAAGTCACCACCAGCGCAATCGGCATGTACTTCCCGCTGGCACACGACAGTCCCTTGAGCAACCCCATCCTCCACCACCCCAGCCAGCTTTACGAAATGGTATTCGAAGGCATCGTGCTGTTCGCACTTTTGTACAATCTGCGCCGCGTGCCCCTGCTCAAGGACAAGATGCCCTGCCTGTATTTGATGGGCTATGGCCTGTTCCGTTTCTTCATTGAATTTTTCCGCAAGTCCGACGCACACCTGGGCCGTAACGACCTGTTTGGCATGAGCCGTGGCCAGACACTGTGCAGCCTGATGATTATCGCAGGCATCGTCTGGTTGGTTGTGCTGATCTACCGTGAGAAAAAGCGTAAATTAAAGGACTAAACTTTCTTTTTTGGAGGTTTAGTCCTCTTTTTTTCAGGGGACCATAGGACTAATTAACAAATCCGGCAAATTTAGTCCTTTATTTTTCAACTTTTACATACAAATTAATCCAAAAATTGGGTCAAAAGTTGCACCGGAGCGGCAAATTATAGGACTAAAATCCGAGTATTTGACATTTAGTCCTTTATCAAATTACAAACAAATTAACACGTCAACAAAACATGTAAAAAACAAAGGACTATTTCTCGAAAACCGAAGAAATAGTCCTAATTTCAGCAAAAGGATGTGGCAAAAAAGCCATCCCGCGGGACATTATACGCTGACGCTGAGTTCGCTTACAGCCAAGGCCGGAACCTGGTAGCTGCTGAAGGCGTCCTTGTACTCATTGCCAACTTCAACAATGTTCTGAATGATGTCGAAGAAGTTTCCACTCAAGGTCACGCCGTCCACCGGATGCTGGATCACGCCGTTCTCGCACCAGAAACCGTGAGCGCCAATGGAGAGCTCGCCGCTAATGGCATTGCAGCCAGAGCCGCCTTCCAGGCGCACCACCAACAAGCACTTGGGGAACAGTTTCAAAAGTTCCGCAGTGGTCAAAGTTCCCGGCGGAACAAGCAGGTTGTTGAACGCGGTAGCCATCTTGCTTCCGAAATCGCGGGCTCCGTTACCCGTAGTCTCGCAACCCGCCTTAGCCGCGGTTTCAAGATTATAGAGGGCGCTATTGAACACGCCATCCTTGACCACGTCAAAGCGCTTGGCCAGGCAACCTTCGGAGTCGTAACGAATCTTGTGGGCAAACATGTCGCCCTGCGGGTCATTCACGATGGAGAACTTTTCACCGGCAATCTTTTCGCCTTCCTTGCCGGCCAAGCGGGACTGGCCCTTCTGCATGGATTCAGCGATAAACGGCGAAGTGTACATCCCGATGATTCGTGCGGAAACGCGTTCCGAGAACACCACAGGAATCTTGCCGCCTTCGATCTTCTTGGCGCCGAAAAGTTCCGTAGCATAGTCGGCAGTCTTGGAGGCGATTTCGTCAATGCTAAACTCGCTCCAGTCGCGACCAGACTTCACAAAGTTTCCAAGTTTCTTGACGCCATCGCGGCAGGCAACTGCACCCGCCCCAGCCGACGCATAATTGGACTTTCCCTTGTACATCAGGCCAGTATTGTTAGCGATAACAGAAGAACTAGAAGTCATGTCTGCGCCCAGGTACGGAATGTTCTCGATTTCCTTGGACTTGGCAAAAGTCTGTTTTTCAAGTTCGATGCAAAAGTCCTTCATGGTCTGCAAATTCAAGGATTCCAAGGCCGGGTTGTAGTTGGGGTAAACTTCCGGCACGCCCGCAGAACTAGGCAACGTAATGTCGATGGCCTCGGTCCACTGGGTATGGCAAAGAGCATCCTTCAAAGTCTGGCCGATAGCATCCTTGGTCAAGCGTTCCGTGTAGGCGTAGCCCGGATGGCCATCCTTGATTACGCGAACGCCCAGGCCCACGGAATCAGAAATTTCTGTGTTCTGGACCTGTCCCTGAAAAACGGACAAACCCTCGGAATGAGACGTAGAAGCAATCACGTCGAACTGTTCAGCCTGGCCCTTGGCCAAGTCGCACAAATAAGAAACTGCGTCAATAATATTCATATAAAAATCTTCTATGCTTTTTCAGTGGGCTGCGCGGGAGCATCTGCTCGACGGGACTTGCGTTCCAGCATCTTCCAGTAAGCGGCGGGGCTACCCGTCACAGACTCCAATGCAGTAGCCAGTTCCGTGGTAATAGGCTGAGTGCCAGCAATCAAAGCTTCCAGCACTTCGGGAGACACGCCCAGACGACGGCCGAATTCAGCCTTGTCCATCTTGAGCCATTCAATACCTTCCAAAATTGCCTGTCCCGGAGTGGGAGTACCATGTCTTGCCATAAAAACCTCATCGCAGCCGACCAGCGTCAGCCATTTAAAAATCTACGTCCTTCCAGCCCTCGGCACCAAAGCGCAAATCGCGTTCCACAAATTCCCAGATCAACAATTTTTTGCCCTTGAGAACCCCGGCCTTGCGAGCCATCTTTTCGCGCACCAAGGTGCTGGCGCCACCATCGCTAACAATGCTTGCCACCGGACGATTCATATTCTTTGCAAAGTGGGCAATCCAGCCTGCGTTCACCGGAGCATCGGTCTGATAAATACGGCTAAAGCTGTCGCCTAGAATCAAAATCATGGACTTGCGGAAATCATCCTTGAAAGGGCTCACCACATGGCCCGTCACCTGTTGCGCCTTGAAAGTATTGAACTTGTTGAGGCCGCTCATCTCACCGATGTCGCCCATACGGTCGGCCACACTATCAGAAACAGAATACTTCACATTCTCCCTACCCAAGGTAACAACAGAATCCGCCATCATGCGACGTACCTTCTCAGAGATCAAGTTGGCAGCCAGTTCGGCACCACGGGGAGTCCAATGGGTATCGTCGTTCAAATAGAGGTTGCCAAGCCTTTCGTCAAACCACTTGGCATCCCAGAAAGGAGTGTAAAGGTCCACCGTATTGAAACCCAACTTGCTCAAGGAATCCAAAATCATCTTGCCATGACCGAACTTCGGGGACCCATCCTTCCCCAGCATGGCATCGGCACCTTCGCCAGTCAGGTATTCAGGATAAATACTGGGCTTGCCAGGAACAATCACCACAAGCAGTTCAACATCCTTAGCCTTCAGCTGGTCGCGGAAACGGGTAATGGCAGAAATCGGGTTATCCAGCTTTGCAGAACGAACATCCAAGGGAGACGGTTGCACAAGAAATTCTACATCCTGGCGGTAATAAAGCCAGCGGTCTTCTTCAGGATTGGATCCGCGAGCACCAAGCACAACCTTTTCACCAGGATCGTCAAGCAGATTCCAAACCGCCAACTGGTACTTGGGGCGAACCGCCAGAACCAGGGCGTTTTCGTCTTCCACCTTCTTTTCGAAGGCTCGGATGTAACGGCTGGTCCAAACGCCATAGCGCTTCACATCCAAAAAAGCCTTTACCAAGGAGAAACCGCTAAACTCGGCAATCACAGCCTTCAATGCAGAATCCACCGCCGGGAAAGATTCCGGTTCGTCCTCAAGAGCTGACAGCAAAGTATCCGCAGATTTCAAAAGCTTATAGGCGGCTTCACTGCTATCCAGTTCCGCGTAGGCATTCACAGTCAGGGCGGCAGATTCCAAGTCAGAAAGGGCACCGATGACCGGCTCCAGTGCGTCAGAAGCCTCGGCCCCACCCGCAATAGATTCGCGGGCATTTTCCCAACGAGCACGCAATGTATCGGAGGCCGCCGCCAACGTGGACTGGCGCTTGAAAGGCGTGTAAATCACGTCCTTGAAAATATCCAAGCTGCGGAAACGCTTTTCGCCCTGCAGGTCCACCACCGTCTGCACCGTAAAGGGCAAAAGGAGCAAAAGGGCAAACACAACAATAATGGCAATATAACGTTTCTGCATACGGAACAAATATAAAAAAAGCGGGCAACCTCAAGGGCAGTCCGCTTTTGTAATACTCGGTCCGCGACTCGAACGCGGAGCTACTCCTTAGGAGGGAGTCGTTTTATCCTGTTAAACTAACCAAGCAGCTACTTGGCAACGCCAAGGCGGGCGTAAATATAGTAAAAAACCAAACGAGAACCATTACCTTGAACGGTATTATATACTAAATTTGGCGCATATGAAGAACTTTTACGTTACTACCCCGATTTACTATGTGAATGACGCGCCCCATATCGGTCATTCCTACACCACCGTCCTTGCAGACATTCTTACCCGCTTCCACAAGATTCTGGGCTATCAGACCTTCTTTTTGACCGGTACCGACGAACACGGTCAGAAGGTGCAGCGCGCTGCCGCCAAGCGTGAAGTAGATCCGCAGGCTCATGTGGACGAATACTACCATCACTTCGAAGATCTCTGGAAGAAGATGGGCATCTGCAACGACTTCTTTATCCGTACCACCTACCCCGAACATAAGGCTTACGTTCAGGAATGCCTCCAGAAGCTCTGGGACAAGGGCGAAATCTATTCCAAGGAATACGAAGGTTGGTACTCTGTCGGTGAAGAACGTTTCTTCGGCGAAGACGAACTGGACGAAAACAAGTGCGACCCCATTAGCCACCGCCCGGTGGAATGGCTGAAGGAAAAGAACTACTTCTTCAAGATGAGCAAGTACCAGCAGCAGCTCATCGACCACTTGAACGCCAATCCCGACTGGATCGTTCCCGACTACCGTCGTAACGAAATCCTGGGCTTCCTCCGTCAGCCGCTGAACGACCTTTGCATCAGCCGCCCGAAGGCTCGCCTCTCCTGGGGTATCCCTCTGCCTTTCGATGGCGACTACGTGACCTACGTCTGGTTTGACGCACTCCTCAACTACGTCAGCGCCTCCACCGCTTTCCACAAGACTTTTGCTGACGGCACCCCCATCTGGCCCGCCACCTACCACCTGATCGGTAAGGACATCCTCACCACTCATAGCGTGTACTGGCCCACTATGCTCATGGCTCTGGACATTCCTCTGCCCAAGCATATTCTGGCCCACGGCTGGTGGCTGGTGAACGGCGGCGAAAAGATGAGTAAGTCTGCCGGTAACGTCGTAAAGCCCATGGACTACATGGAAAAGTATGGCGACGACGCCTTCCGCTACTACCTGGCCCGTGAAATGGTGGTTGGCCAGGACGCAAACTTCACCCACGATTCCTTTGTCCGTCGCATTAACGCCGACTTGGCAAACGACCTGGGTAACGTTCTGAACCGCGTCCACAAGCTGGTTCTCACCAACTTCGAAGGCAAGCTCCCCGCAGCTGTCGTTATGGATGACGCCGCCAACGACGTGATGAACCTGGCCAAGAAGGTCATCGAAGACATTAAGCAGGACCTGCCCCAGGCTCGCCTGTCCCAGTCCATCGAAAACATCATGAGCCTTGTCCGTAGCATCAACCGCTACTTCGAAATCAAGGCTCCCTGGAAGCTGGCCAAGGACCCGGCTCTCAAGGATGAACTGGCAACAGTTCTTTATGTGGCAGCCGAAGCCGTACGCCTCAGCCTCTGCATGCTATGGCCGGTAATCCCCACCAAGGCAGAAGAAGGCCTTGCAATGCTTGGCACCAAGTTCACTAGCGCCGAAGACCTGGTCTGGGGCCTGATGAAGGGTGGCGAAGCTTTCGGCGAAGGCAAGCCCCTGTTCCCCCGCATCGACGAAGAAGTGAAGCCCCAGCAGCAACAGCAGCAGGCCAAGCCCAAGCAGAACAAGCCCCTGACCGCAGCCGATGTTCCTGCCGCCATGGACCTCCGCGCCGCAAAGATCGTTGAAGTGGCTGACCATCCGGATGCAACATCCCTCTACGTTCTGAAGGTGGACGCAGGCGAAGGCGAACTCCGCACCGTTTGCTCCGGCCTCAAGGCTAGCTACGAAGCTTCTGAACTGAAGGACCGCATGATTCTTTTGTTCGCAAACCTGAAGCCCGCTCCGCTCCGCGGCATCATGAGCGCAGGCATGCTCTTCGCTGGCGACCTAGAACCGGAAACCCACAAGTGCCGCCTGGTGGCAGTACCGGAAGGTGCAAAGCCCGGTGACCGCGCCTTGTTCAAGGGCGTAGAACCTTCTGAACCGCGCGAACTGAAGCTGAAGGATTTCGACAAGATCGCACTCTCCGTCAAGGGTGGCCTGGTGTTCTGC
This sequence comes from Fibrobacter sp., assembly GCA_024399035.1. GTDB lineage: Bacteria > Fibrobacterota > Fibrobacteria > Fibrobacterales > Fibrobacteraceae > Fibrobacter. Next base: position 40,641 of record JAKSID010000010.1, read on the forward strand.
ACCGCAGGCGAAGGTGCCGCCCCCATCGCGCTGGAAATCGGCGGCAAGGCCGTGACCTGCGACGTGCCCGAAGGCAACGGAGTGCATTAACGCTAGATTCTCGCCTTCGCGAGAATGACAATTCAAAAAAGGCCCGCTTCAAAGCGGGTCATTTTTTTTCGATTCAGATTACTCTGAGCAACTCGCATCAAGATGACACAAAGCCCCCGCCGCCATAAAAGGCGCTGCTTTCAACATCACACGAAAAGCGGTCCTCCGCTCTCGATCCCTGTCCTTTTCGAGAGGATCACGCCTGTCCTTTTTGCGTTCCTTCATTTTCTGTTCACGGTCCCAGCTTTCTTCCGTAATGGGACAATCGTCGGTACAGCTAATCTCTTTTACGGGCTTCTGCACAGCCTCTGGGATTTCGGGAATCCAGCAGTAGCGCTTTTCCTTTTTCTTTTTGCGTCCCTGGACAACGGTCGTCTTGCAATACATGGCAAGAGAGTCTTTGCCTACATAAAATTTCGTGGCACCAACCGTATCGTCCGCGGCAACATTAAATCCAAGGCCAAAGCTTTGTGACTCGACGATTTGAGGATTCTTGTCGTAACGGATAGGCCCATCAAAGTTTGGATTCACCAATGAATCCGACTGAACCGGCCTCAGCACAAGCTGAGCATGGCTATTCATGGCAAAGCAGAACAGGCCCGCAAATAAACCAAGGAATTTAAAGGAAGAACATTTCATAAGCTAACCCCGACAGGAATAATATAGGCATTTTTTTCGAATACGGAATTGCGATTCGTCGGAACAAAATCTACTTTCGTCAAGGAATTCAACTGACGAGCAATTTATGAACCTTACACAAGTACACCACATCGCTATCATCGGCAGTAATTACGAGAAATCCAAGCATTTTTATGTGGACCTTCTGGGATTTAAAATTATCCGCGAGAATTACCGTGCAGAACGAGGAGATTACAAGATCGACCTGCAGTTAAACGGCATGGAGCTGGAACTGTTCATCATTCCAGGAAGACCGCCCCGCCCAAGTTACCCCGAAGCAAACGGCCTTCGTCACCTGGCATTCCGTGTAGAATCTGTGGATGCAACGGTCACAGAGCTGAACGCTATGGGAATCGCAACGGAACCTGTCCGCATTGACGACTACACCGGCAAGAAGATGACATTCTTCAGCGATCCCGACGGATTGCCCCTGGAAATTCACGAATAAAATCTATCTTTGGCATTGTTATGAGTCAGGATAATTTTGATATTGGTGCCAAGCGGGACCCCTTTTCCCCGTTGGTAGTCATTGCCGGCCTGATGGTGGCCTGCTACCTTACCTCCAACGTCATGGCAGTCAAGTTGCTGTCTGTAGCGGGCATAACCGTTTTCGACGCAGGAACCATTACTTTCCCCCTGGCCTATATGCTTGGGGACGTGCTTACCGAAATCTGGGGTTTCAAGACTGCACGTAAGGTCATCTGGCTCACGTTCTTCTGCCAGGTTTTCATGGCCACGTTCACCTTCATCGGAACGGCGCTCCCCTACCCCGACTTTACGGAAGAAACCGCCAGCGCCTACTCCACCATTTTCAGTTTTGTGCCCCGCATTACTGTGGCCTCCCTGGTGGCATTCCTGTTGGGCGAACTGACTAACGCCTGGACCATGGTGAAGATCCGCGAAAAGACCGGACGCAAGTTGCTTTGGGTCCGCACCATCGGCTCCTCCGTCATTGGCTACATCGTGGACACCAGCATCTTTGTGCTGATCGCCTTTGCTGGCACGGTGCCCACAAACGACCTAATCAGCATGATTGTGGTGCAGTTCCCGGGAAAACTAGCCATTGAGGCCATCTGCGCAACTCCCATCGCCTACGCCCTCATTAACAGCCTTCGCAAGCGCTTTGAGGCATAATTATGCTAAACACCACCCTCTGCTACATCGAGCAAGACGACAAATACTTGCTCCTCCATCGAGTCAAGAAGAAGAACGACATCAATAAGGACAAGTGGATTGGCATTGGTGGCAAGTTCGAGGAGTGGGAATCCCCCGAAGACTGCATCAAGCGCGAAGCCCTGGAAGAGACCGGCCTTACCCTCATCAAGCCCAAGTACCGCGGCATCGTCACCTTCATCAGCGATGGCATGGACCAGACTGAATTCATGCACCTGTTCACCGCTACGGAATGGACCGGCAGCATCAAGGAATGTGACGAAGGCAACCTGGAATGGGTTCCCAAGGCGGACGTGGCAAAACTCCCCCACTGGGACGGCGACCTGATTTTCCTGGCACTGCTGGAACGTGGCGAGCCCTTCTTTAGCCTGAAGCTCACCTACAAGGGTAGTACCCTGACAGAAGCCCTCTTGAACGAGGAACCTGTCCGCTGGCAGGATTTCGTATAAAAGAGTACAATTTTGATTTTTTGGGTCAGAAAGTTCCGTTTTAATAAAAACGGGACTTTTTTTTAATAAAAAAAAGTTTCCCGCCTAGCGAAAAACATGTTTTCAAGGGTTTGTTAAATGTATCTTAAGAGTACTCCAAACCAACCTCCAGGCCAGACGTAGGTTCCCTGAAATACCTTGTCTGGCCTTTTTTGTAGGTTTGAAGTCTTGCTACCACTTGGCTAGGGCGTTGGTGATAATCAGGTCCTGGAGTTTTTCGATGGCACGGGCCTGGCCATGACGGTCTTCGGTTTCATTAGCCTGCACATCGTAGACACCTTCCGCAGAAAGGCTCTTGGACTCGTAAATAATACGTTCCTTCACGTTATCGTAGAACTTTACGGCCACGCGAATAGTCACGCGGTAAGTTTCCACATCGCTATTGCTGTTATAGTTTTCGGGCTTGTTGGTATAGCTCAGCAAGGTAATGGTAAAATCGGAATTGGCATCACCGTTCACAATGCGAACGCCACCGGCATTCTTCTTGAACATATCGACAACTCCGGTACGGATATCGTTTGCAAGCACGGCATCCATGATTTTATCGTCGACCTCATGAATATTTACCGTTTTGATGTGACTCGGCAAAGTACTGGCCGTAAAGCTGTAGCAGCCAGACAAAGCGCAAACAACCAAAGCCAACAAGGCGGTCCATAAAGCTTGTGATGTTCTCAACGATTTCAGCATACCTAAATACTAGAAAATTTAAGTTCCCACGATTTATGTTTATATTATGAGTACTAGAAAAAAAGGTTTATATGGGAAGACTTTTCACTTTTGTTAGCATGGCAGCCGCTCTGGCAATCAACGCTCAAGCAGTAACCAAGGTGGCCTGCGTCGGAAACAGCATTACCGAAGGCTACGGCATCTGGGACAAGAAAAAATACCCAGAGCACCTACAAGATATGCTGGGCAGCGACTACAAAGTGGAAAACTTCGGTCATTCTAGCCAGATGTTCCACAAGGCATCTAGTCAATCCTACTGGAACTCGCCTAAATTCAATGCCGCCTACGAATTCGCGCCAGATATTGTGGTCATTGAACTGGGAACAAACGACAGTAAATATTTTTACGATGGTCAAGGAAGTTCTTCCGGCTACAACTACATGTACAATCCCAGCTACAAGGATGAAATGTACAAGGACTACGAAGCCCTTATAGATACTTTCGCGCACCAGCCGCAAGCCCCAAGAATTATCGCCACTTTACAACCCTACGCACAAAATGTTGAATGGGGAATTGTCGATACGGCAATCGTTAACCAAATCAATCCATTGATCAAGGAAGTGGCCACCAAGAAAGGTGTTGCCATCATAGACTTGCATTCTCAATTTAACAAGTTGGAATGGTTGCTAGACGATGCGGTCCACCCTAATGAAACAGGAGCCAAGGAACTGGCCCAGATCATAGCCAACGCAATCCAGGGGAAAATAACAGACGTCATCCCCGCGGAATCCAGTTCTTCTGCCAAGCCCGATGTTTCAAGTTCCTCTGGAATTCCGCTAGAATCAAGTTCTTCAAGCGTAACCATTGCGGAAAGTTCCTCGGCAACAGAACATGTGGTTGCAACATCAGCTGGACTCGTCCCTACCATCGCAACAAGCGGAATGAATATCCTGGTAAGGAATTTTTCCGGAAGCGTTGAAATTTTTGATATGAACGGGAACCTTGTAAAGCTGGTTCGCGCCCTCGGCACGACGACTGTACCCATGGGCAACGCTGGTGCATACATAATAAAAGCAGGCCCCTCCGTACATAGAGTCCTGCTTAAATAGAAGATCCCGGGTCAAGCCCGGGATGACATTATGCAGCCCAATCGGGATGACATTATGCAGCCCAATCGGGATGACTTGTGCAGCCCAATCGGGATGACTTGTGCAGCCCAATCGGGATGACTTGTGCAGCCCAATCGGGATGACTTGTGCCGGTTACTTCACAGAGAAGATTCTGTGAGCGCCATTGCCCTTCACAATGTATAAGCCCTTGTCAAGATTCATGGAATTCAGCTGAGTCTGAACATCGTTCATGCGAACGCCATTCAGCTTGCAAACAAAGGCACCCTTGGTATTGTACACGGAGAAAGTCTGTTCGCCAAGAAGTTGAATGCTCTTGAAAGCAATGCCTTGAACTTTATTGGTGTCTTCAGGAACGACAACAGGATCATCTTCCACCTTGTCAATCTTTTCAATCTTCACATTATCAATGAAAACGCTACCCGTAGCAAGGCCGGCATTAAAGGAAATTCGGCCGTTTTCGTCGGTAGGCTCATTCATAGTGAACTTGATTTCATAAGACTTGGAGGTGGTGCCGAGTTCAAAAGTCTTAGCTTCACCAAGGTAACTTGTCCACGGATCGGTATCCTTTTCCAGGTTCACTTCCAGGCTTCTAGCCACAGATCCATAAGCGTCAAAAGTCAGCTTGTAGCTCAGGCCCTTTTCGTAATGCATACCCTTCTGGATAACCTGAACGTCGTAGGCGTTGGTACCGGTCTTAGAAACAGCGATTTCGCCCTTACCTTCATTAAACTTAAAGGTACCTTCGCCACTATGGACCGTCAGGCCCCATCCAGCAGTCTTCAAGGAATCGGAGAAGTCGCCATTAAATACGTAATCTCTGTTGGTAGGAACTTCGATGGCGGCAGCAACACCGTCCAAGGAATACTGTTTCACGAAATTCCAGATATCGGAAACTTCATTCTTGGATGGCATATGGCCGCGGCCTTCCAGCTTAAGATGCTTCACATAGACGCCGCCATCGCAAGGGCCCCAGGAATACAAGGTTGCCCTATCGCCGGTGTGGGGATAGTTGTTGGTCACTTCGGCCTGAGACGGGCAATTGAACTGCTTACGATAGCTGCCCAGGTTGTTTTCAAGACCGCTGTAGCCCACTACGTCATCAGTAGTACCGTGGGTATGGAAAATTGGAACAGGGCGCATTGCGGTGCCTGCACCACCCATCAGGTAACCGGAACAAGGCGCAAAGGCCGCAATCTTGTCGGCAATCTTACCCATGGAATGGTAAGAGAACATGCCGCCCATGGAGAAACCGGACATATAGACACGCTTGGTATCGATGTCGTAATCCTTGGCCATCTGGGCGATAATTTCTGTGACCCACTTGGTATCCTTGTCGCCACTAATATCCCAAGTGCTAAAACCGGTTCCGCCTCTCGGATAAACCACAAGGAAACCTGCCGTATCGGCAACGGCTTCCCAATGGGTATTCTGCTGCTGATAATTAGGGTCTTGATCCATGCCGTGGAAAGAAAGAAGCAGAGGGCTCTTGGGGGCTAAACCAGACGGTGCATACACATGGACGTCTCTACCAGAAACGGACACCTTCTTATAGTCATTGATGGATTTTCCGCCACCACCACCCCACTGGGCAAGGGAAACAGACGCTGCAATTAAAAGCAGGGGAAGAACTTTCATTATTTTACTCCTTTAAAGTCTGCATGACGCAGATTACAACCAACCTAATTTACAATCTACTCCAAAACAGGCCCAATGTTTCCTGTTCCGATTAAATCGTGATGTAAAAGATTACAACACCAAGCCAACTCACGAAAAAAAAGCTATCTTATAGCCCGTAAATTTTTTTTCATCCGAGGCATAAAATGCTTGACATTAAGAAGATCCGCGAAAATCCGGAATATTATATTGCTGAAACCGAAAAGAAGTATACTACCGTGAGCCTGCGCGATGTTCTCGCTATCGACGAAGAACGCCGCCCCCTCCTCACCGAAGTGGAACGCCTCAAGAGCGAACGCAACGCTCAGTCCAAGCTCATCGGTGAACTGAAGAAGAAGGGCGAAAACGCCGACGACGCTCAGGCTGCCACCCGCGAACTGGGCAACAAGATCGACGAAATGGACAAGAAGCTGAAGGATCTGGAATACAAGCAGACCGAAATGCTCATGCACGTCCCCAACATCGCTCCCCGCTCCATCGAAGGTAAGGACTCCAGCGACAATAAGGTCGAAAAGGACGGTCCGATTCCTTTCGACTACTACACCAAGAACGATGACTTCGCCCGCGTCGACCACAAGACCCTCGGCGAACGCCTTGGCATTTTCGACTTTGAACGTGGCGCAAAGATTTCTGGTTCCGGCTTCCCGGTCTACCGTGGTCTTGGCTCTCGCCTGGAACGCGCCCTCATCCAGTTCTTCCTGGACGAACACCAGAAGGCTGGCTTCGAAGAATTCACTCCTCCGTACCTGGTAACCCGTAACACCATGCGTGGTACCGGTCAGCTCCCCAAGTTCGAAGAAGACATGTACCGCTGCGACAAGGATGACGACCTGTTCCTCATCCCCACTGCAGAAGTACCGCTCACCAACCTTTACTCCGGCGAAGTCATTCCGGAATCCGAACTGCCCAAGCGTATTTGCGCCTACTCCGCCTGCTTCCGTCGTGAAGCTGGATCCTACGGTAAGGACACCCGCGGCCTTCTCCGTCTCCACCAGTTCAACAAGGTTGAAATGGTTTACTTCGCTCATCCGGAACACTCCTACGAAGATCACGAAGAACTGACCCGCTTTGGCGAAATGCTCCTCGAAAAGCTGGGCCTCCCCTACCACCGTCTGGCTCTCTGCAAGGGCGACCTCGGTTTCGGCGCTGCAAAGTGCTACGACCTCGAAGTCTACGCTCCTGTAGAAAAGAAGTGGCTGGAAGTTTCTAGCTGCTCCAACTTCGAAGACTACCAGGCCCGCCGCGCAAACATCAAGACCAAGATTGGCGGCAAGAACACCTTCATCCACACCTTGAACGGTTCTGGCCTTGCTACTCCTCGCGTGATGGTTGGCATTTGCGACAACTACCAGCAGAAGGACGGCTCCCTGTTGATTCCTGAAGTGCTGCGTCCGTACATGGGCGGCATGGAAAAGATTGAGCCTAAGCGCTAATCTTTGAACAGGCCGACCATGTGTCTGCAAAGTTTCCTTTGAAACTTTGCTCTCATTATAAGGGCGGCATGGAAAAGATCGAACCGAAGAAGTAATTCTTTCCGATCATAAGAAAGCCAAATCTTTTAAGAACAGGTTCCACACTCGTGGGGCCTGTTTTTATTATCTTACGTGATATATTGGAACAAAGGAGAACCCATGAACCTCAAGCTTATTTCTGTAGCAGCAGCCCTTGCAGTCTCTGCAGCCGTTGCACAAGAAGCCACAGCAACCGCCCCGGCCCAGGAACCCGCTGCCGAAGCCCCCGCACAGGAAGCATCTACCGAAGCAGCAGCACAGGAAACCGCAACTGATGCAGCCCCCGCAGAATCTACCGAAGCTGCAGCCCCGGAATCCGCACCTGCCGCAGCAACCCTGGTCGAAGAAGTCCCTGCCGCAGCAGCCTCTTCCGAACTGGCAGTTGAATCTGTTACCGACACCGCCAAGGCAAACTTTGATGTTCTCCGCACCCGCGCCTACAATGCCGTAGGTAACCAGGCCGCAGCAGCTACCATTGCAGACAACCTGGCAAAGCCCCACGAAATGCACGGCAGCAAGCTTGTTTACTTGGAACCGTCCCTTGAATACGCTGCACTTTCTTTCGGCGAAAAGAACACCTATTTCCTTAGCTTCCAAAACACCACTGGTAACTACGGCTTAGTTTCCGCAGGTTTCGCAACAGCAGCATTCGGTGTAGAAATCTATGGAGCTGTCGGCAAAACCTGGACTCTTCGTGACGAACCCAACCGCGACTACAGCAGCACATCTGTTGCCGCAGGCGATGTAATCGGAGCCATCTACTCCATGCCGTTAGGTGGTCTGGATCTTACCGTTGAAGCAAGCTGGCTCACCACAGCTTCAGAAATTTCCTCCGAAGCTACGGCCAAAAGAACAGACGACTTCGCAAGATACGAACATGACTATTGGGATGTGTTGGCAAGGGCTTCCGTAAGCAATACTCCCACCCAGGATAAGCTTATCTCGTGGGCTGCTGGCTTGACATTCACTCGTCACAATTTGACGGAATACACCGTAGAAGACGAAGAAGAAACATTGCGAGCAACGCTGGACTCCCGTATTCAAATCGAGCCGTTCTTCAACTTCGGTCTCCAGGTTCTCAAGTCGAACAACGCACGCGTCTTCCTTGGTATGAATACAAACGTTCCCATGGCAATTTACGACGAGATCGCAAACAAGGATAACTACGTTCGCAAGAGCCACTTGAGCCTTTGCATTCTTACACAGCCCAACATTCTTGCTGAACTCGCATTGAATGACAACTGGATGGTTTTCGGTGGAGCCGCTTATGTATGGAACGTTTTTGCCACGGAATACCTCTATGAAGGTGACTCCGACATTAACACATTCGCCATGAAGTCTAACACCGTTAACGTAGACGCCGGTGTACGTTTCCAGTACAAGAACTTTGCCCTGGAAGCCGCAGTTAACAATTCCTTCTTCAACAATCCGCTGGCTGGTTTCAATGGAACCAGCATCATCGCAAACTTTGGCGGCTTTGTCAATTTCTAAAGGAGGCTTAAGATGAAAAAGATTATTCTCGCTGCCATTTCCGCATTTACCCTTTCTGCTTTCATTGCCTGCAGCGCAGATGCTATTGCAAATGCAGATGCTACCGATAAGGTTGGACCCACCGGCATCGTCAGCAACAAAAAGGAAGACCGCGTTACGACCTCTAACAAAAAGAGTAGTTCCTCCCAGGCAAAGTCCAGCAGTTCTTCTGCAAAGTCTAGCAGTTCTTCCGGCAAGTAAGTTACAACATGGTTCTGAACGTAATTTGGCTCATTTTCTTTTTCGGTGCGTTCATTGCATGCATGGTGCAGTGGCTTGCCTTTGGCGATAGCGGCATTTTCAACAAGGCGATTCTCGGTGCATTCGACATGTCCAAGACCGCCTTTGAAATTGCCCTGGGTCTTACAGGTATTCTAAGCCTTTGGCTTGGTATCTTAAAGATTGGCGAAAAAGCAGGCGCCGTGCAGATCTTGGCCAAGTTGGTTCAGCCCCTGTTTAGCAGGCTTTTCCCGGAGATTCCCAAGGGCCACCCTGTGGTGGGTACCATGCTCATGAACATCAGCGCCAACATGCTTGGCCTGGATAATGCGGCAACCCCCATGGGCCTCAAGGCCATGAAAGAGCTCCAGGATCTGAACCCGAACGAAGACAAGTCCGTTGCCAGCGATTCCCAGATTATGTTCCTGGTGCTGAATGCCAGCGGCCTTACCTTGATCCCCGTAAGCATTATGACTTACCGCGCCCAGATGGGTGCAGCAAATCCCAGCGACGTATTCCTTCCCCTTTTGCTTTCTACGTTCTTTAGTACTATCGCAGGCATTGTGGCCCTCAGCTTTTTCCAGAAAGTTAAACTGAAGGACCCCGTAACCGTGGCATGGCTTGGCGGACTTTCCGCTTGCGTTATCTCCATCATGGTTTACTTCAGCCACCTCACTGCAGAAGCCATCGGTACAACTAGCCTACTCATTAGCGGCTTGGTCCTGTTTGGCGTCATCGTCGCATTCCTGGGCCTTGCATGCTACCGCAAGATTCAGGCCTACGAAGCCTTCGTTGAAGGCGCTAAGGACGGTTTCCATACCGCTGTGATGATTATTCCCAACCTGGTTGCAATTCTCGTTGGCGTGGCCGTATTCCGTGCCAGCGGAGCCATGGATCTTTTGATGAACGGAATCTCCTGGCTGCTCGGTTTGTTCGGCATCGGTAACGATGTGGTACCAGCTCTGCCCACCGCCATTATGAAACCCCTCAGCGGCAGTGGTGCCCGCGGCATGATGATCGACACCATGAAGACCTTAGGCCCCGATAGTTTCGCCGGTCGTCTCAGTTGCATGTTCCAGGGTGCCGCCGACACCACGTTCTACATCATCGCAGTATACTTCGGTTCCGTAGGCGTCAAGAAGACCCGTCACGCTGTGACCTGCGCCCTCATCGCCGACGCCGTTGGCGTCATTGCCGCCATCGCCATCGCCTACATCTTCTTCCCGCCCATGTAAACGTCGATACGGCCTAAAACCGTATCACGAAATCGCACAAAGAAACATTTTCAAAAGTCAAAACGACTCCCCCAAGGGAGCCGTTTCTTTTTTTAGAACCGTCTTGTAAAACTAGAGCGGCCATTTGCCAGTAGCCTTAAGAATCAAGGCCAACAGGTACAACACATAAACAGCAAGCAGCACAAAGCCGGCGACGCGGTTGATGCGACCATCGCCCTTACGACGGTAGCCAAGCACCAGCAGGGACAAAGTCAGCACACCCATCAGGGGCATATCGCGGTAAAGCACATCCTGTTCAATGCCAGCCATGGGCGAAATAGTAGCCGCAATGCCCACCACCATCAAAGTGTTGAACAAGTTGGAACCGATGATGTTACCTACGGCAAGGTCATCCTCTCCCTTACGGGCTGCAGCAATGGAGCTGGCCAATTCCGGAAGAGAAGTGCCAATGGCAACGATGGTCAAACCAATCAAGAGATCGCTTACGCCAAGACTGCGTGCAATTTCTACAGCACCCCACACGAGAGCCCTGGAGCTAGCCACCAAGAGAGCCATGCCCAAGACCAGCAAGCCAATAGACTTACCAAGGCCCATGGGAGTCTCAGATTCGGTATCAGTGGAAGCCTCGGACGATTCCGATGCGGCAGCCTCAGCAGCCTTGCCGGCGGCCTTCTTTTCCTTGTAGATGTTAAAGCCCATCACGGCAAAGAACACCAGCAAAAAGATGATGCCATCCAAGCGAGAAACAGAACCATCGAGCAACAAAGCAATTGACAAGACCGTTACGCCAATAAGCAAAGGTAGGTCCTTCTTGAGGACCGATCTCTGAACAAGAATCGGTGAAATCAAGGCGGTAACACCCAGAATCAGGGCGATGTTTGCGATGTTACTGCCGTAAGCATTACCCAACGCCAATTCCGGATTACCCTGCACTGCGGACAATGCAGAAACAACCATTTCGGGAGCGCTGGTACCAAAGCCCACGATTACCATGCCGATAAGCAAGGTGCTCATACCACAAAAACGGGCGACGCCAACGGCGCCGTCCACGAATTTGTCTGCGCTCCAAACAAGAACTATTAAACCAATGATAACAGCAATTGCAGGAATTAGCATTTGTGATTCAACTTAAGATTAGGGAACGTAGAAAGACAGACCCAGGGTGAATGCACTAGAGGTGTTGTCCACGCCGAGATCGAAGTCGTCTTCATAGAGCTTGTTGAGGCCCAGTTCGTAACGAAGATCGAAGCTCAGCATCTTGTGCGGGCGGATAGAGAGGCCCAGGAGCAAGCTGTAGTCCACAGACTTACGCTGGTCATGGTCTTCGTCCATCATGTCGAACTTATGCTTGCCACCAACACCACCGGTATGCTTGCTGTTACCGAACTTCTCGGTATCCACACCCTTACAAATGTAAGAGAAGGTATCGGTCAGCGGAATATCTACGCTAGCACCAACGCCAAAGGACACGATAGAACGGGGGCCCTTGAAGTCGAAAAGAACGGGGATGTTCAACTTACGCTGCTTGATCTTACGAGAGGTGCTGTAAGAGTTGTCATCGGAAGTAGAAGCATCGCTCTGTTCATAGAGCAAGGCAATCTTCAAAGCGGATGTGTAGTCGTTCAACGGGAGAACCAGGTGAGGACCAACGCGCCAGGTCATGCCGGACATGTCGTAGTCAAAGAAGTCGTCCATGAAGAAGTATGAACCGACAAAAGCCTGGACACCGTATGCCAGCTTCTGAGGTTCATAGGAACGGCCACGCTTTGCAGGTGCTGCAGCAGCTTCGGACTGAACAGTCTGCTGAGAATATGCATTCGTAGTTGCGGGGCGAGATTCAACAACAATAGTCTTAGTCGGCTTTGCAGAAGAACCACCGCGAACAGCGGTAGGAGCCGGGCCAGTTTCTTCAACTGCGGCAACTTCTGCAGCGGGTGCAGGTTCTACGGCAGGGGCAGCAACTTCTGCAGCGGGTGCTTCAGCTGCAGCGGGAGCTTCGACAGCGGTAGCTTTGGCTGCGGGTGCAGCGGCTTCAGCAGTAGGTGCTGCGGGTTCTGCAGCAAACACGGTAGCTGCAGTAGCAAGCACTGCCATAACAGATGTGAAACGAATATTCATTATTTTCCTCCTTATCAAAGTTTGAAAAAAATATACAATGTTTTAACACCCAAAGGCTAGTAAAAAAGCACTTATTCTAACATTTTTACTCATTCATACGTTTTTTAGTGCAAAAAATGAGGTTTTTACTAAATTTTTCTTTATGAAACTGAATATTATTGCCAAAGAATCGGGCAAATCTAATGCCCAAGCCCTCTTTTTCGTAAAGAAATCCGTCCAATTTTCCGCAATTCTCTCTGAAAACGGAGAAAAACAGGTTGATTCCGTATTGAACGGAATGGTAGACGGAGTCTTCGAAGACCTTGATTTTCTTGAGATTGACGGCAAGGCAACCATATTCGTGAACGCCGCCAAGGAACGTGGCATCTCTAGCCTGGATCACCTGCGCATGGCCGCCTATCGCCTCGCCCAGCGTGCCTCCAAGAAGCAGATTCCCGTAGTCAGCCTTATGCTGGCTGACGCCGCCCCGGAGCAGTTCAAGTCCATCGCCCACGGCCTCGCCTACGCCGAATACAAGTTCGACGCCTACAAGAGCAAAAAGAAAGAAGCATTCCAGGTCACCTTCGAAATCGTAGCCGGCGAACACACCGCAGAATTCAAGAAGATCGCCGATGAAGTCGCCGTAGAACAGAAGGCCATCGTTCTTGCAAAGAATTTGATTAACACCCCGGCAGCAGACCTGACTCCTGCAGACTTTGTGGAACGTGCCAAGACCATCGCAAAGTATACTGAAGGCCTCACGATCAAGGTCCGCGATATGAAGCAGCTTGAAAAGGAAGGCTTCATGGGTCACGTTACCGTAGGCAAGGGCAGTTCTCGCCCACCGTTTATGGTAACCTTGAGCTACGACGGGACTAAAAAAAGAACCTCCGCCGACCACCTGGCAATCGTGGGTAAAGGCCTTTGCTTCGACACGGGCGGACTCTGCCTGAAGCCGCCTAAATCCATGCCCGAAATGATCAGCGATATGTCTGGTGCTGCAACCACCTTGGCTGCAATCCAGGCGATTGCCACCCTCAAGATTCCTCTGAAGGTAAGCGCAGTGCTTTGCCTTGCAGAAAACGCCATCGGAAACACCTCCGTACTGCCGGGCGATATCTTTACCGCCAAGAACGGCAAGACCGTGATGGTGGATAATACAGACGCCGAAGGCCGCCTGGTGCTTAGCGACGGTCTTGCCGAAGCTGGTCTCGTCGGCGCCTCCCACATTGTGGACTTGGCAACCCTTACCGGCGCCATGGTCCGTGCCCTGGGTTACGCGATCGCAGGCTTCTTCAGCAATGACGACGACCTTGCCCGCGCTATCATCAACTGCGGTGAAGACTGCTGCGAAAAGTTCTGGAGCATGCCCCTTGAAGAAGAATACGCAGACGGCCTCAAGGACAAGTTCGCCGACCTGAAGAACACCGGCAGCGATGCTGGTGCAATTTCTGCAGCCCTCTTCCTCCAGGAATTTTTGCCCGCAGACACCGCATGGGCCCACCTGGATATTGCAGGCACAGCCTTCGTTGACAAGAGATGGAAGTACACCGACTACGGTGCTACAGGCTTTGGCGTACAGACTTTGATTGAACTTGCCCGCCGCATGTCTCAGGGCGGCTTAAGCGAAGCCAACGGCTCCTACGAAACAGTCTAATTTCGTTCTACAAATTTTAGGTTCGGTAGGATTTCTTCTACGAGAGCCTTAATCCATGCCGGATCTGCATTTAGGCACGGGACTCGCTTGAGGCTTGTACCGCCGGCGTTCTTGTATATTTCGGAGATTTCATCGTCGATTTCGTAGATGGTCTCCAGATTATCCACGGTGAATGCAGGACAAGCAATTACGACAGGCTTGTTTTCACGGCCTAGTTTTGTCACAGTTTCAATAAGCGAAGGGCCAAGCCACTTGCCATCACCGAACTTGCTCTGGTAGGCAATAACAGGCGTAACACCTAAAAGCATTCCGATGTCTCTGGAACTTTGTTCGCAATCCTTTTCGTAAGGGTCGCCTTTTTCAATGCGCCAGGACTGCACTGAATGCCAAGAAAGCACAAGCGTACTGGACTCGTCAACGTAGGGCTTGATGGTTTCAGAAACCGCACGGACCCAAGCAGAACTAAAGCAAAAACCGTCGGCACAAAGAAGCTTGCCCGGGAACCGGATTCTTCGAGCAACATCCAGCACATTGTCGATGGCTGCGTCAGTCGTAACCCCGGATCGCTGCGGGTAAAGCGGCAGCACATGAACCGTAGAAATTCCTTTAGATGTAAACGATTCCAGCGCATCCTGAATGGAAGGCTTGCAACCATACTGGTAAGCAAGTTCCACCTGTACATCCGGCAAAGCCTTTTGCACTGCAGCCAAGAAATTTCTGGAGTGAGTTATCAAGGGCATTTCTGCAAAACCATTATGGTCAAACATGCGCTTGTACTTGCCGTAACTGGTAAACTTGCCCTTAGGTAGAATAAAATGCCTTAAGACAAATTTCCAGAAGAAAAGCCTTTTGCCCATGGTATGCCAATCTCCCAGAAATTCATAGAGGTACTCCCCTATTTTTTCTGAGTTAAGTTCAGCGGGAGAACCCAACTGAACAAGCAATAGGCCCTTCATATTATTCATGAGTCGCAATATAGCAAAAAATCAGTTCATCTAAGATTGCGGAAAAGAAACGCGGACGTCGTATATCCTATTACTGTATTTATGGTGGCGTATGGTTTTTGCACTGAAATGAACCATAACATCCTTGGATTCTTTATTTGAAAGGTTGGCCTTGCCGTAGAAGGGGCAGCCAGATTGTCTTAAAACCCGCCAAAATATAGCATACAAAGCCCAGATACACGGTAATAAAGCCCCGGGACAAGACCGTAACAGGCTTAATATCAATGAGTTACGTAAAAAAGTTACTTTTTGTGCAGTGAAACTATTGACAACTGCCCTATTGTACACTATATTTAGGAAAGATAATTTTAAAACCTTTTCTACGAGGTGCAAAATGGACAAGTTCAATACATCCGAAAACGAAATTGAAGCAGGCGAAAGCAAGCGCAAGGGCCTGACTCCCCGCCAGGAAGAAATCCTGGAATACATCAAGAAGTATTCTAAGGAAAACCGTATGCCGCCTACCGTTCGCGAAATCGGCAACCGTTTCGAGATTTCCTCCACCAACGGCGTTCGTTCCATTCTGGCAGCCCTCATCAAGAAGGGTTACATCAACCGCTCTCCCCGCTTGAGCCGCGGTATCGAAATTTTGAACACCGGTAACGAAGCCGAAGCTTCCGAGGCAGTCAGCAACACCATCGAGATTCCTATCGTTGGCCGCGTTGCCGCAGGTACCCCCATTCTGGCAGTCCAGAACCTCGAAGGCACAGTCACCATCGACCGCGACTTCTTGGCTTGCCGTTCCGATGTGTTCGCACTTCGCGTCAAGGGCGACTCCATGATCAACGCAGGCATCTTCGACGGCGACCTGATTTTCGCTCGCCAGCAAAAGACTGCAGACCGCGGCGAAATCATCGTGGCCCAGGTGGACAACGAAGCTACCGTCAAGTACTACCATCCGGCAGCAGACCGCATTGAGCTGCGCCCCGCAAACCCCAATTACCGCCCCATCATCGTGAAGAACGACAAGGAATTCTCCATTGCGGGCCGCGTCATTGGCGTGATGCGCAAGGTGAACTAAACGTAAGTTGAACGGATAGTCGCGTCCATCGCGGAGATCAGTGAAAATTTCACACACACAGGTCGCCGGTTTTTACCGGCGGCTTTTTTAACGCGACGAATTGCTGCAGCAACATTCGCGGCAACTGACCGCGGAACCTAACCGCGGCGGCATTCCTTGTGGATAAAGGCCGCGGCCCTTAAGCATAAAAAAAGGCGCCGACATTTTCAGCCAGCGTCTTTTAATTTGTTTGTACAAACGAATTAATCTTCCAATTCGTCCAGATCTTCTTCTGCGGCCTTAAGGTCGTCGGCGTCCGGTCCCAGGATTTCGTCATCTTCTTCGTCCAGGGAGTCGCCGCCCATGGCGCCCAGCTGGTATTCCACCTTACGGGCTTCCTTGGACTGACCAAGCTTAAGAATCATTGCGCATTCTTCGCAGTAGCCGAGATGCTTGTCCACCCAGAATTCCGGAGAAACAAGATTGCGGTTGCAACGAGTACACATCTGGGAAGCAGCTTCACGTTCGAAGGCAAGGTTCTGTTCTTCCAGTTCCTTGAGGATTCGTTCGGTAAGTTCTTCCTGGGTTTCTTCGGCGAGAGAAATCTTGTGGCGGATAGAAGCGGTGGGCTTCATTTCAAGATTCTTCATTTCGGAAGACATCTTCTTCTTGTTGGAGCGGTCTTCCTGTTCGTCAATTTCAACAAACATCACGGTCTTGGAAAGACGCTTGATGCCCTTGACCAGAATAGCTTCGTCCTGTTCTTCTTCGACAACAACAGGACCCTTACCCTTCTTGCCTCCCTTAGACTTTTCTTCGACCTGAGGTTCTTCAACAACAGTTTCAGCGGCAGGTTCGGCAGCGACTTCTTCGGTCTTCTTGCCTTTCTTGCCCTTGGCAGGCTTTGCTTCTACAGGCTTGACTTCGGCAGCAGGAGTTTCAACAACCTTTTCGTCCTTGTCCTTTTTCTTGGAGTCGGCCTTAGCGGGCTTTTCAGCCTTGGCAGGCTTGGCAGCGGGCTTAGCGGCAGGCTTTGCAACAACCTTTTCAGCCTTTGCAGGCTTGGCAGCGGGCTTTTCAGCCTTGGCAGGCTTAGCAGCGGGCTTGGCAGCAGCCTTCGGTGCAGCCTTTGCGGGCTTTGCAGGAACGGCCTTCTTGGGAGCTTCCTTAGCGGGTTTTGCAGCAACCTTTGCGGCCTTGGCAGTCGGCTTAGCGGCAGGCTTTGCTGCAGCCTTAGCGGGCTTTGCGGGAGCGGCCTTGGCGGGCTTTGCAGCAACCTTTGCTGGCTTTGCGGCAGGCTTTGCAGCAGTCTTAGAAGCCTTGGCGGCGGGGGCAGCCTTTGCAGCCTTCACATCCTTGGCAGGAGCCTTAGCCGGTTTCTTGGCTGCACTGGCAGCGGCAGTCTTCTTTGCAGGAGCACTTGCAGCCTTCTTTGCAGCCGGCTTTTCAGCGGGCTTCTTAGCAGCGGCGGCCTTCTTGGCTACCGGCTTTGTTTCCTTGGACGAAACTTTCTTAGAACTCATAGGTTACTTCTTTTCCACAATTTTGATGTTAATAATGGGATCGTTCGGTTCAATACGGCAGACAACATCCTGGCCGGAAAGGACCTTTCCAAACACGGAGTACTTGCCATCCAGATGATGCTGCGGCGTGTGCGTAATAAAGAACTGGGAACCGTTGGTATTGGGACCGCGGTTGGCCATGGATATCACGCCAGCCTCATGCTTCAAGGAACTAATTTCATCATCGATTGTATAGTCGGGGCCACCCTTACCGTTTCCTTCGGGATCACCGCCCTGGATCATAAATCCGGGAATGACGCGATGGAAAACAAGACCATCGTAGAAACCCCTACTGGCCAAATCCACAAAGTTTGCAACGGTATTGGGTGCGGACTTGAAATCCAGATCCAAAACAATAACGCCCTCGTGGGTGGTAATAGTTGCTTCGATAGCCTTGATGCCGGAGTAGTCCTTGTTAAAGACCTTGCCCTCGGCAAAGCCCATAGCAAAAAGACCGCTCAACAAAGTAGCGACAAAGAACTTTCTAATGATTTTCATAGAACCCATTGTATAAATCGTCTAAATTTACCAATTTGTCAAAAATATAGATTTTTTGTTTTTGTCATGTGGCTCACGCCCCCAAAACACAAGTGTTTTAGCCTATAAATACCCATCATTTTCTATATTTACCGAAAAATTAAAATTGGACTATATGGCTCATAACGACAACATCAGAAATTTCAGTATCATCGCCCACATCGACCACGGTAAATCCACCCTGGCCGACCGTATGATCGAACTGACCAAGACTGTTTCCAAGAACGAAATGATGAACCAGCTCCTGGACGACATGGACCTGGAGCGCGAACGCGGCATTACCATCAAGGCCCACGCCATCCGCATGGTGTACGAACGTGACGGCAAGGAATATATCCTGAACATGATCGACACCCCGGGCCACGTGGACTTTACCTACGAAGTGAGCCGTTCCCTTGCCGCTTGCGAAGGCGCCATTCTCGTTGTGGACGCAAGCCAGGGCATTGAGGCCCAAACTCTTTCTAACCTGTACCTGGCCATCGAAAACAACCTGGAAGTGATTCCTGTGCTGAACAAGGTGGACCTGCCGGGGGCTCAGCCCGACCATTTCGCACAGATGATTGGCGACCTGCTGGGTTACGACCCCGACAAGATTCCCCGCATTTCTGCAAAGACCGGCCTCAACGTGGAACAGGTGCTGGACAAGATCGTTGACGAAATCCCCGCACCCGAAGGCGAAAGCGACAAGCCCCTGAAGGCTCTGATTTTTGACTCCGTGTACGATTCCTACCGCGGCGTGATCAACTACATCCGTATTGTAGAAGGTACTCTCAAGCCCGGCATGAAGATTCGTATGATGAAGACCGGCGGCGAATACATGGTGACCGAAGTAGGTACATTCAGTATGCGTCGCGATCCCAAGCCGGAACTGACCGCAGGCATGGTAGGCTACGTTCTTGCTAACGTCAAAACCATTAGCGACGTGAAAATCGGCGACACCTTGACCGACGCAGCAAATCCTGCAGCAGAACCTTTGCCAGGCTACAAGGATATCCTCCCCATGATCTACTCCGGTATCTACCCCATCAATCCGGAAGATTACAAGGACCTGCGCGAAGCTCTTGAAAAGTTGCGCTTGAACGACTCCGCCCTCACCTGGGAACCGGAAACTTCCGAAGCCTTGGGCTTTGGTTTCCGTACAGGTTTCTTGGGTCTGTTGCACATGGAAATTGTGCAGGAACGCCTGGACCGTGAATTTAACGTGGACATCATTACCACCGTCCCCAACGTGGAATACCACGTTTACATGAGCGATGGCGAAATGGTGAAGATTGAAAGCCCCAGCAAGCTCCCCGATGCCAGCCGTTACGACCACATCGAAGAACCTTACGTAAAGGCACAGATCTTTACGCCCAAGGAATTCGTGGGCGCCCTCATGACTCTCTGCGACGAAAAGCGCGGCGAGTTCGAGACCATGGAATACCTGGACGAGACCAAGTGTATCTTGAAGTACAACCTGCCGCTGGCAGAAATCATGTTCGACTTCTACGACCGTTTGAAGTCCGTGAGCCGCGGTTATGCAGGACTGGACTACGCTCCCATGGGCTACCGCCAGAACAACCTTGTAAAGCTGGACATTCTTTTGAACGGCGATCCGGTGGACGCATTCTCCGTGATTATCCATCGCGAAAAGGCCCACACCTACGCTAACGCCATCTGCGTGAAGCTGAAGGACCTTATTCCTCGCCAGCAGTTCGACGTGGCTATCCAGGGTGCCATCGGCGGTAAGATCATTAGCCGCAGCACCGTTAAGGCAGTCCGTAAGGATGTGCTTGCCAAGTGCTATGGCGGTGACATCACCCGTAAGCGTAAGCTCCTTGAAAAGCAGAAGGAAGGTAAGAAGCGCATGAAGAGCATCGGCTCCGTGGAAGTGCCCCAGAAGGCATTCCTCGCAGTGCTTTCCCTCTCCGACAATTCCACCAGCAGCAACGACGACTAATTCGAACTTCGGGGGTTGCGTTGTCTAGACTGGACCGAAAAGTAAGGCGTTTGCAGAGGCGAAACAGCCAAAGCCACGCCGTCTTTTTGTTTGTAGTCCTGCTGATGTTCGTTGGCGTCGCCGTCTTTGTACGACTCTACGTATTTGAACCGGTAAAAATCATGGACACTTCCATGGCACCGAAATTCAAGGAACGTTCTGTTGTATGGATGTGCAAGATTCCCCAGTGCTTCGCAAACCTTGAAGACCAGAAGATCGTTTGGGCAAAGTTGAACTCCGACGAAACCCAGGTCCGCAGCATTTTGGGCATGCCCGGAGATTCCATCGAGATTTCCGACAAGGGCAAGGTCAAGTCACAGCACAGAAATTTCAAGTGGCGAGGCGAAGACGCCTTTATCCAGACACGCCGAATCTACGTACCAAAGAATGGTGACACCCTTATTTTCAGTGAATTGAATGACGTTGAACAGGACTACATCATTTCGTACCTTAGGGACAAGGGCGAGAACGTTCTTGTAAAGACAACCCTCTGGCAGGGCGAACGCGAAATCAACATTGAACGCGTAGGCTCCACCAAGATTGCAAACCGCCAGGTAAGCCTTAACGAAATCGACTTTCTCCCCTGGCAGGACCGTTACCTGATCGAAGAACAGATCCGCCTAAGCGAACCAGGCAACGCCCCCATCAAGCTAAAGCGCCAACTGTTCTACGGCAAGATTCAGGTGCCCAACGTGGAACCGGATGCCGCCCCGCAGGATTCCACTGCAACAGATTCCGCCAAAGTTGCTGACAGTACAAAAGTCGCGGACACCACAAAGGTCTCTGACACAACAAAAGTTGCAGACAGCGCGAAAGTGGAGCCCGCAATTCCTGCAAAGCCCATCAAAGTGTATGGCGAACAAATTACTGAAATCGTCGTAAAAGACGACTGCTTCTATCTTATCTGCAAAAAAGGAACCAGTTGTCCCGACTCCCGCGAGCTGGGTTACTTTACCAGGAACCAGATTATCGGCAGCCATGTAGTATGGCCCGACAAAATCAAGGCAAAGTTCATCGAGCCCGTAATGAAGCGCGTACGCTTTGCCAAGGACATTGTGGTAGATGTATGGACCCGCGCCATGAACTGGGCCGACAAGAAAATCGAATGGATCAAGGAAAAGATCAAGAGTTCCGACGACAAAAAAGAGGATGACGAGGACTCCGAAGAATCAATCAGTGGCCCCCATCCAAAGAAACACAGCGTTGAAAAGAACTGATTGAACTAACCAATCTAAAGAACAAATTAGAGTCTTGCGACTTAAAAGCGAAAAACACCCGAATGACTTCGGGTGCTTTTTAATTTTTTGGATTGTGCCGGGCGTGAGCCCGTTCAATCATGTGCCGAGCCGAAGCCCGTCAACCAATTAGTCCAAACAGTCTTTAGTCAAGAGTGTGAACCAAGAGACCGTCACGGAGCTTGGGTTCGAACCAGGTGCTCTTAGGCGGCATGATTTCGCCAGCGTCGGCGATGTTCATGAGCTGGTCCAGAGTGGTCGGATACATTGCAAATGCGCAAGTGCATTCACCGCTGTCCACGCGCTTTACCAGTTCGCCAAGGCCACGGATGCCACCGACGAAGTCGATGTTCTTGGAGGTACGGGGATCGTCCACGTTGAAGAGGGGCTTGAGGATCAGCTTCTGGAGGAGTGCCACGTCAAGGCTGTCCACAGGACCGAGGTTCTTCAGGTATTCAGACTTGAAGGTGCAAGCATACCACTTGCCGCCCATGTAGAAGTTCACCTGGTTCTGCTTTGCGGGGCTCTGCATTTCGGGCAGTTCAGCAATGTCAAAGACCTTGGCCATTTCAGCCATGAGCTGTTCCGGAGTACGGCCGTTCAAAGTCTTGAGAACGCGGTTGTAGTCAAGAATCTTCAGCTGGGTGCTGGGGAACAGGATAGCGAGATAACGGTTGAATTCTTCTTCACCAGTGTAGGTGCCAGCCTTCTTGGCTTCTTCGGCACGGAAGCTAGCAGCGCGAGCGCCTGCTGCACTGCGGTGATGACCATCGGCGATGTAGCTAACAGGAACAGCTTCGAAAGCCTTGCGGATAGCGGCGATCTTGGCGTCGTCTTCGATAACCCACACAGTGTGGCCAAAGCCATCAGCTTCGGTAACGAAGTCATAGGTGGGAGCAGTCTTGATAACGTCTGCCAGCAGTTCAAACTGACCTTCGTCGCGGTAGGTCAGGAACACCGGACCAGTGTTGGCGTTGGTGCCGAGAACGTGGCGGAGACGGTCTTCTTCCTTGTCGGCGCGGGTCAGTTCGTGCTTCTTGATGGTACCATTGAAATAGTCTTCTGCAGGAACGCAGCAAACCAGACCGTACTGTTCGCGGCCGTTCATGGTCTGGCGATAAATGTAAAGGCAGTCCTTCTTGTCGTGAGCGATAACGCCATCGGCAATCATCTTGTCCAGGTTTTCGCGAGCGTGGGCATAGACCTTAGGATCGTATGCATCCAGGCTGTCGTCCAGTTCCAGTTCGGAACGGGTAACGCGGAGGTAGGAGTGAGGAAGGCCCTGAGCCATTTCCTTGGCTTCAGCGCGGTTCATCACGTCGTACGGGAGAGCGGAGATGTTCTTGGCTTCGGCGGGGTCGACCGGGCGAAGAGCCTTGAACGGATAGATGTGCATCATAGGTTTCTTTCCTTTGTGAGCTTCTTGAATTAAAACTTCGTCTTCGGCAATGAGGTTGTGAATAAATCCAGTCTTTGCGGCAATCCACTTTTTGCGTCTATGACTTACGATGACATAAGCTAGAATAAAAAAGATGGTTCCGCCGATGGCAGCAACAATTGTGATGCCAATTAAGAAGGCCAAAAGGTGGTCCGGAGCATTATGTGCCAAATTCTTGATCACGGTAACGCAATTCTTAAAGGAAAGGCCTTCCATTTCGGACAAAAAGTCAAAATTGATCTTGTCCGGTTCGATAATTCTGCAACCGATATAATAACCAGCCGGGTAGAAGAACCCGAACTGGGTAAAGGGATTGGCCACAAAAGAAGATACAACGCCGGGGACCTTAGGCAGGCGGAAAGCTGCGCAGAAAGCCAGGGTCAAGAGAATTGCCACACCAATGGTGGGCCAAATGCCGATAAATACGCCAGCGAAGACGGAGAAGGCAACACGAAGGGCATCTTGGTTCTTGGGGAACATTCGATTGTAGTAGATTCTACTCAATCGCTTGATCTTCGGTTCCTGTCTTCTTTTGGGCAATTTATCAAACACGCTCATACTGGGGCCAAAGATAGCAAAAATTTACATTCGGTATGTGACGTGGAACGATTTGTCACGATAAAGGGACGATTTTTCACGATAAATACTCAAAATAGATGATTTTTCTACATTTAGTCACATGAAACACTTGATTTCAAAAGAAGGCTTTGAAAAATACAAGGCGGAATGGGAACAGCTCAAGTACGTGGAGCGCCCCGCCATGATCAACCAGGTACAGGCCGCAGCCGCCGAGGGCGACCGCAGTGAAAACGCAGCCTACACCTACGGCCGCATGCGCGTCCGCGAAATCGACCGCCGCCTCCGCGAACTGGACCGCATTCTAGACGGAGCAAAGATCGTCGAAAACGCCGCCCCCGAGGACGGTTCCATCAAGTTTGGCGCCACCATCAAGCTTCGCGACATCAAGACCAAGCGCGAGCGCGTCTACAGCATCGTAGGCGAAAAGGAAATCGACCCGTTGCAGGGCAAGATCAGCATGAAATCCCCCGTTGGCGAGGCCCTGATGGGCAAAAAACAGGGCGAACAGGTGCAAGTGCAGGCTCCCCGCGGAACAATCACGTACGAGATTCTTGAGATTAATTATTAAGGACGAATTACGAATTATGAATTACTAGAATAAATTAGGCGCCTTCGGCGCGATTATAAGTTTCGTAATTCGTAACTCATAATTCATAACCAAATATGTTTATCGATTCCCATTGCCATCTGGACGCCTACGAGGAATATTCCGGCGAAACACTGGACAGCCTTTTCGCAAGGTTGCAGGCCGCCACTGACGCCGCCCGCCTTCAAGCTAGCGGAGACAGCGTCGCCTTCCCTATTCCAGACTTGAGCAGTCAGAAGAGTTGGAGCAGCAGCAAGTCCGACGCGCCGGACCCCAACGTGCGTATGCCCGAGGCGTTCATCCATGTGGCATGCGACCCCAAGGACCTGACCCGAGGCGTGGAACTTATCGAGAAGTACCCTTTTGTGTACGGCGCCTTCGGAATCCATCCCGAGTATGTCAGCGACACCACTCCAGAGGACGAGGCGCGCGTTGCCGAATTACTGAAGCACCCCAAATGCGTTGCCTGCGGTGAAATCGGCCTGGACTACCACTACGGAGCCGACAAGAAGGCGGAGCAGTGTAAGCTTTTTGAACGCCAGCTGGGCATTGGGATCGCCTCCGGAAAGCCCTTGGTATTCCACCTGCGAGAGGCCGACGACGACGCATTAGCAATCCTGCGAAATGCGGACCTGCACAACAGAAACATCCACGTCCATTGCTTTACAGGCACCCCCGAATTCGTAGAGGAACTTTTAGCGCTGGACGCCAACGTGTTCATCGGTTTTACCGGCATCGTCACCTTCAAGAGTGCGCAAAACGTCCGTGATGCCGCGGCCCTGGTGCCCTACAACCAGATTCTTCTGGAAACGGATTCCCCCTACATGGCACCTGTCCCCCATCGCGGAAAGACATGCCATTCCGGATTCATCCCCTACACCGCCCAGATGCTTGCGGACATAAAGAAAATACCTGTAGAAGAACTCTACAGGCAATGCCGCGTAAACACCCGCAACTGTTATTTTATATGACGCATGGGGCTCTGCCCCCTGGACCCCCGAACTCACAAAAGTCCGTGCAACCGAAGTTACCCGGACTTTTTCTCGTGTCTGAGGGGCGGAAACACACTTAGGAATTTATTCCTTAGTGTGGCCGGTCCCCGAATGGGGACGAGTAAACTCGCGCCTCAGTTTGTAGCAAAATAGAACAGCAGTAGGCAAAAACTTCGTTTGCCCAACCCCTCTGCGTCACTTAAATTAACCGCGACAAACTGAGTCGACAGGCTTATAGTGTTCTTCCAGATATCCCTGGGCTAATTCCGGGGGCAAGGGCTTGCTAAAGTAGTAGCCCTGAATCAAGCGGCAACCTTCGGCACGCAAGAATTCCAGTTGTTCTTCCTGTTCCACGCCTTCGGCAATCAAGTCCAGGTTCAAGGACTTGGCAATACCTATCACCATTCGTGCGAATGCGGCATCTTCTTCGTCCTCGGCCACGTGGTCCACAAAAGACTTGTCCATCTTCAAAGTATGGATGGGGAAACGCTTCAGGTAAGACAGAGAACTGTAGCCAGTACCAAAGTCATCGATGGAAATCTGGAGACCCATGCTGGACAAAGCCCTCATAATTTCGATGGTCTTTTCAGCTTCGCAAACAGCGGTGTATTCCGTAATTTCAAGTTTCAGGTTCTTGGGGTTCAGCTTGGTTTCCAGCAAGACCTTCTTAATATCGTCCAGCATGCTATCCATAGCGAACTGCTTTGCAGAGAAGTTCACAGCCACCTGGATATCCTCAAAGCCCATGTCCACCCACTTCTTGGCCTGTACACAAGCCATACGCAAAATCAAGGCACCCATGGGAATGATCAAGCCTGTTTCTTCGGCAATGGGAATGAATTCAGCCGGAGAGATGTAACCCTGTTCAGACTGTTTCCAACGCACCAGTGCTTCGAAGCCTGCAATACGATTACCCTTGGTAATGTCGATGATGGGCTGATACATCAGCACAAATTCCTGTGCCTGAATGGCGCGGCGGATTTCAAATTCAAGCTTATACAGCTTCATTGCCTTTTCGCGGATACCGCCGCTAAAGAACTGAATACCGCCATGGTTCACGCTCTTCTTCATTTCGCGAAGGCTAGAGGTAGCATTAGCCATAACGTCTTCGACGCAATCCACATCGTTGTTCAAGGCCACTGCCATGGAAACACTGATATAGATGTCACGGCCCTCGATCTGCACAGGCATCTTGACCGCGTTATGGAGACGACGTACCAAGGGCAGGACCTCGGAATCGGCATCGCCACTCTGGATATTATGGAGAACAACGGCAAATACATCGGGGCCGATACGTGCAATAGTATCCGTGGGGCGGCACTGGGACTTGATTCGGTCTGCCACGATGCGCAAGACAGAGTCACCCACATTAATCGAGTAAGAGGTATTGATGGCGCCAAAGCTATCGATATCCAAAAGTGCTACGGCAAAAACGTAATCGGGGCGCTGCAGGCTGACATCCACATCGATCTTAAGCTTTTCCAAGAAGAACTTGCGGTTATAAACGCCAGTCAAGGAATCGCGGTAAGCGTAGAAATCCTGCTTTTCGGATGTGGTATGGTCAACGCATTCGTTAATCGCACCGATAATACGGATGGGTCGGCCATCATCGCTTTTCTGGATGTTACCAGAAATCTGAAGACTATGTTCAGTAGTCGACTTCTGGAGCAAGGTCACCTTCACTGTGAAATTCGTACCATGTTCCATGGAGGAATTGAAGGCATCCTTAAAGTGAAGCCAGTCGCTTTCAAGAATATGAGCCTTGAGGAACTCGAAGGAATCGTCAACCTTGGAAGGATCGGCCTTCAAAAGAGCCACAGCCTTCTGGGACCAGTAAACCTTACCCGTAGCCGCATCAAAAGTCCAGAAACCGCTGGCAGAAATGTCCACCATCATCTGGAACATTTCGTTCTTTTCAACCAGGTCCTTCTGGATATCGCGTACCGGGAGCGCACCCGTATGGGGCTGTGCAATCACCACGTCATGGCGCATCTTGCGGCGGCTGCCGATCAAGGGGAATCGGTAGGTAATGGCCACCACAATCAAGAAAATGTTTGCAAAGATATAGGGAACCACGAAAAGCACGTTGCTGGTGCTATCGATGATTTCGGGAATGAATGCAGCAAAGAAAACCCCCGCAAAGAGCAGGAACAATCTTAAAATGATTTTCTCGTCAAATAGTCTCATTAAATTAAACCAAATCCCTATCCACTCCTAATATATGCTTTATTTCACACAAAAAAAATTTTTTTTGCATTTTCGTAAAAAAAAAGTTATAAAAATTGGTTTTTCTTCAATTTGAGCCGTTTTGTGGCACAAATCAGTCACAATTCTGCCTAGTTTTTGCGAAAAAAAAGGCCCCAAGCCCGATTTTATCGTATGCTTGGAGCTTTTATAGTGCCAGAGGGACTCGAACCCTCGTTGCCGGCGTGAGAGGCCAGTGTCCTAGACCACTAGACGATGGCACCGAATTGTGTTTGCTATTTCAGCAGCGCCAAATATAACAAACAACAATCAAAATGTCAGCGAAAATTAGTCTCTGTAGAACAGGTCCATGTTGTTAACGACCGGAGTACCATTTTCAACGTTATTCACGAATTCGTTGAACAGGGCGGTACGAGCATAGCCGCTAGAATTTGCAACTTCGTTCTGGGCTGCAGCCTTGAGAGCGTCGGCTTCGGGAGCCTTCTTGCTTTCGACCTTGATCATCACAGCGCCGTTGTCGGTAGCGATGGCAGAAGACCATTCACCAACCTTAGCGTTCTTGATAGCCTTTGCGAAGTTTGCGTTGCTGTAGCCGAAGCCAGGAACGTAACCGTCAACAGAAGCGTTAGTTGCTTCGACCTTGACCTTTTCAACTGCAGTGGTAGAATCTTCGGCATTGATTGCCTTGACCTTTTCTGCAACAGAGTTCAGGTAAGCTTCGGCAGCGGCAGAAGCCTTGGCGCGGAGCAGGTTAGCCTTGATCTTGTCGAAGTAGAGTTCCAGGCTACGATCGCCAGCCTTGAGGTCGCCCACCTTGAGGGCGATTGCAACATACTTGTTGCTCTTCATGACCGGAGAAACCTTGCTTGCTTCCGGCGGCAGATTGTCGTTGGGCCAAGCGTAAGCAGAGAGACCCTTGAGGTAACCCATGCCTTCGATGTCTTCGCCGCGAGAGAGCCAGTTGGAGGTCTTGGATTCCAGGCCCTGTTCCTTGGCAGCGTCTGCGAAAGACTTGCCAGCGTCAACAGCGGACTTAACAGTGTTCAAGATACCTTCGAGGCTGTCGATGGTTTCGTGAGAAGCGCCGACCATAAGAAGGATGTGACCGACCTTAGCAAGTTCTGCACCGGTGGAATCCTTGGACTTGCCGTAGGACTTGATGATGTGGTAGCCGTACTGAGAACGAACCGGTTCAGAGATTGCACCGGAATCCAGAGCGAGAGCTGCCTTTTCAAATTCGGGAACATAGAGGCCGAGACCGGCTTCACGATCGAGGGTACCACCCTTTTCTGCAGAACCCGGATCTTCGGAAGAAATGCGAGCCATGTCTTCGAAGGTGGTAGCAGCGGAGGAGTCGGTAAGCTGGTAGTAAAGAGTCATTGCGTATTCACGAATGCGAGCATCGTCGCCTTCGGTAGCCTTAACGACGATGTAGGCATATTCGAACTTGGCAACGTCCTTAGTCACAAAGAAGCTGTCCTTGTGGGCGTTGTAGTAGCCAGCGACCATAACGCTATCCACAGTCTTTTCGTCGGCAGCGAAATCAGCACCGTTAGCAACAGCAACCTTAAGATCGTATTCAGTCATACGACGTTCCACAGACCAGTTAGCTTCGAGAGTTGTCGGGTGGATAGAAGCGCCGACCAGGGCCTGCAGTTGGCGGGCCGGAATGGTGTTGGACTTGAGGTTGTCTTCGTACTGAAGCATTACGCCCCACTTGAAGGCTTCGGGAGTCTTGAGCCAAGCATCGTATTCTTCCTTGTTGAAGGTAGAATCGGTGAGGAACTTGGGCAGACTGGCAATGTAGGCCTGAGAGCGCTGCATGAGGTCTTCCTGAGAGGTAGCCTGCTGCTGAATGCTATAAAGGCGGCTCTGGGCTTCCTGGACCAGGCGGGCGCGAACAGCGTCGGAATTGTTTGCAAATTCAGATTCCAGTTCTGCAACCGAGGCCTGAAGTTCGGCCTTTTCGTACAGGTCACCGAGGAGGATCTGGCGAACGAAGGACTGGAAGACTTCGTTACGAAGCTGAGTGTACTGCTCATCTTCGAGGTGCTGACCCTGGTACTGATTCTGAGTGATCATCTTGATACGGGAGTCGAATTCGGTATAAGAGATCTTTTTGTCGTTCACAACGCCAACCGGATAGCTGTGGCCCTGGTTAGGAACACGGTCCATAGCCAACAGGCCAACTACGATACCTGCGGCAAAGAGAATAATAATCCACTTGGCTTTTTCATTAATCCACGTTAACATAGAGTAGACTCCATTAGAATTTAATGGCAGCAAATTTAGTCAATTTTTTCTGATTTGTTTTATTTTTCGGTTATTTAGCACCAATTAATGCCGAAATACTCCTTTTTTTCTATTTATTGGGTATCCAAAATTAAAGTTTTAAAACGGAGTTTACTCATGTACGATATTTTGGTCCTTGGCGCCGGCATTTCCGGTTTGAGCGCAGCCCTCCACGCAGCAGAAAAAGGTCTTTCTGTAGTCATCCTTACCAAGGGTGCAAAACCGGACGGTTCATCAAACTACGCCCAGGGCGGTATCGCAACTGTCACCAAGAAGACTGACAAGTTTAAATTCCATATCGACGACACCCTCGAAGCTGGCGCAGGCCTTTGCAAAAAGGAACCGGTGAACATCCTGACCAAGAGCGGCCCGGCTACTATCCAGCAGCTGGTCAAGTGGGGCGTCCAGTTCACCCCCAATCCGGTGAACCATTCCGAATTCGACCTTCACCTGGAAGGCGGCCACAGCCAGCACCGCATTCTCCACGCCGCAGACCTTACCGGCAAGGAAATCATGCGTGCCCTGCTTTGCGAGCTCCACAAGCAGAAGAACATCGACTACCTTGAAAACTGCTACATCAAGGACTTGATCTGCAATGGCGAAGGCAAGGCTAAGCGCTGCGTCGGCGCAAAGATTATTCACCAGAAGACAGGCGTAGTCGAAAACATTTACGCAAAGGCCACCATTCTTTCTACTGGCGGTGCCGGACGTATCTGGCAGTACACCGTTTGCCCGCCGGATAGCTGCGGCGACGGTATGGCAATCGCAGCCCGCGCAGGTGCTGCCCTGCAGGACATCGAGTTCATGCAGTTCCACCCCACTAGTTTGTATGCACCCAGCCTCAAGAAACCGTTCTTGATTTCCGAAGCAGTCCGTGGTTTCGGCGGCATCCTCAAGAACGCCAAGGGCGAAGAGTTTATGAACCAGGTTCATCCCCTGCATTCCCTGGCTCCCCGCGACATTGTTGCCCGCGCCATCCATGCCGAAATGCAGCGCTTGGGCCAGACCAACATGTTTATTGACTTGACCGGTCACACCCCCAAGGACATCAAGAGCCACTTCCCCAACATCTATGCAAAGTGCATGGAAGTTGGCGTGGACATGACCAAGGAATGGATCCCTGTGGTTCCCGCAGCACACTACATGTGCGGCGGTGTTCTGGTAGATACCAAGTCCCGTACCGAAATCAACGGTCTGTATGCCTGCGGCGAAGTTGCTGCAACTGGCGTTCACGGAGCAAATCGTTTGGCATCTAACTCCCTGCTTGAAAGCGTGGTGTTCGCACTGCGCGCTGTTGACGATATTACCGACAGCGGTATTCTCAAGGACAAGATTACAACCTCCCGTTCTTCCAAGAAGGAAAAGGTCAGCTACACCAAGTCTGCCTATTGGCGCAAGCGTCGCAAGATTCTGCAGGACATGATGTGGACCCATTGCGGTATTGTGCGTACCGTGGCAGGCCTCAACCAAGGCCTCAAGGTTATCGAAGGTCTTGAAAAGGATGTGGACGCAGCCATAAAGAACAAGGAAACCGAGAACTTCTACTTCATCGAATTCCAGAACGCTCTGCAGGTTTCCAAGATGATCCTTATCGCAGCGCTCCGCCGTAAGGAATCCCGCGGTCTCCACTACATTCTGGATTACCCCAATCCCGATCCTAAGACAAAGCACCAGAGCATTTACCTGGGCGACAAGAAGTAGTGGTTAGTGGTTAGTGGTTAGTGGTTAGTGGTTAGTGATTAGTAGGTAGTAGGAAGTTGGCGGAAAAAAAGAGCGATAAACCAGCAAGAATCGGTGGGTACAAGCCTACCCAGGAACTGAGTTCCGGAGCCATGGGCAACCTTTGGCTTTGTCATGACCCGTCCTTGGACCGCATGGTTGTTGTAAAACAGATGCGTGAGACCTTGGAAGAGAACAGCGATGCTATCAAGCGCTTTATGCGCGAAGGCAACATCCTGGCCCATCTGAACCACCCTGCGATTATCCAGCCTTACGCCCTATGGAAGGAAAAGGACGGAAAGTTGTCCCTTTCCATGGAATTCGTACACGGTATTACCCTGCGCCAGCTGTTGGATATGTGCAAGCAGCCGCCTCTGTGGGTTGTAATGGCAATTCTTTATGATGTGCTGGGCGCCTTGGGCCATGCTCACCGCGCAGGCGTCGTGCATCGCGACCTTAAACCCGCCAACATCATGATTGACGTAGATGGCCGCGTACGCCTGCTGGACTTTGGCATCGCCCATACCGACAATCCGCTGAACGACTCCGAAGAAAGCCTTACCATTACAGGCGCAATCCTTGGAACCGTTACCTACATGAGTCCGGAACAGACTCTTGGTGAAGACGCCTCCCCCGCCTCCGACTTGTTCGCCGTAGGCGTTATTGCAAGCGAAATGCTTTTGGGCGAGAATATCTTCCGTGGTGAGAATTTTGCAGATACAGTCAAGCGCGTCCAAAAGCTCCGCGTGACAGAAAAGGCTTTCGACAAGAACATCCCCGCGGGCTTGCGCAAGTTCGTGCTGAAGCTCTTGGCAAAGAAGCCCAAGAACCGCCCGCTTACCGCATTCGACGCAGCCAACGAACTGTCCGAGATGATGAAGGATTTGCCCCGCGACCTCAATCCCTACATGGGAATGTGGACTGCAGCCTTGAAATCCGAGGAAAATTCACAGAAAGATGATCAATTCTGCAACCCTCCGGTTTACAAGACATCTAACAAGAGTACATTTATTCTTGGATTGCTTACCGGCGCAGCCATTGCAGCCGCGGCAGCCTTCCTTATTCCCTTTGTTCTGTAGTCTATGAATACTATTGATATTGTATGCCTCGTCCTTATTACGCTCCTCGCCCTAATCGGCGTGTGGCACGGCTTGCTGCGAGGCATTTTCCGTTTGATCGCCTGGGCAACCGCCGTTTTTGGAGCCTACCTGGCAAATTCTCTTTTTGCAGACTCCGTGGTAGAGAACCTGGGTTGCAGTAGTTTTTCCGCAACCATCGTCTGCCTCTGTGCAGGCTTCCTGGTGCCTTTCCTTCTGTTCCTTTTTATTGGACACGTGGTTAACCGCGCTGTGAGCGACACCATCGTAAGTAAGCTGGACAGAATCCTGGGCGCATTGTTCGGCGTGGTAAAGGCTGTACTTATTTTGTCTGTACTCCTGACCATTATGCATGTACTGCCCTTCGGCGGAGTCATCAAAGAAACCCGCGACAGCGCTGTTTCTTACGGATTGTACAAGAACGGCCTTGAAGCCATGGGAATATCTTCCGAGCCTATCGACCTGGTGGACGTTGCCGAAAAGAAGGCTTCTGAGATTACCAAGAAAGTTACAGACAAGGCTACGGAAAAAGCTACCGAAGTTGCAAAGGATGCCGCAGACAAGGCAACCGTAGCCGCCAAGGAAGCAGCAAGCAAGGCCGTTGACGAAGCCAAGGACGCCGCAAAGGCCGCAGTTAAAACTGCCGCCGAAAAGCCCGCGGCAGCAAAGTCAGGCGAATAATTCATTCAAAAGTCGCAGCGGTCAAAGCCGGCGAATAATTCTCCGCTAGCAACGAGAAGCAATAGACTTGGCGCAGGTTTCGGCTTCGCGCACAATGTCTTCTTCGCCATCTACGTGGCGATTCTTCATTACAAACTTGCCATTGCAAATCACAGAATGAATGGAGCTGGAATCTGCTGAATAAACCCAGTTGCTCACCAAGTTATGGCAAGGATTCAAGCGTTCGTTCTTTAAGTCTACCAACAGGGCGTCCGCAAGGAAACCTTCGGCAATAACACCCGCAGGCACACCGTAGGCGATTGCCACGTTAGAAGTTGCCATCTTCAGCACTTCTTCTGCAGGCAACTTTTCTGCGCCGCTAGAGACCTTGGTAAGGAGCGAAGTCAGCTTCATTTCTTCGTGCATATCCAAGTTGTTGTTGGAAGACGCACCATCGGTACCGATGCCTACCAGCATTCCGCTTTCAAGCATCTTAGGGATCTTGGGAATGCCGCTGGAAAGCTTCAAATTAGAACACGGATTGAGGATTGCAGCCGAAGAAGAATCTGCCATCAAGGTCATGTCTTCATCATTCATGTGCACACAGTGGGCAGCCACAAAGTTTCCGCCCAGCACAGTATAACGGTCCATCAGTTCCACAGGAGTACAGCCGTACTGCTTTTTGCAATCAGCAACTTCTTTCTTAGTTTCTGCCAAGTGGGTATGGAGAATCATTTCTTCTTCGCGTGCAACCTTGGCGCAACGCTTGAACAAAGCCTCCCCCACCATATAGGGAGAATGAGGCATAACGGCAAGGGCTACGCGTTCAGATTCAAAACGATGATCGCGAATGAACTTGAAATTATTTTCAATAGCCTCGTCGCTCATAAGGCCCTGGGCAAAAGTCACGCCGATGGTAGCGCGGATTCCCATTTCCTTGACCACCTTCATGGTCTGTTCGCGATGCCAGTACATGTCTGCAAAGAACACCGTGCCGGACTTGATCATCTCAAGCACAGCCAGTCGAGAACCGATTTCGATATCCTTGGGAGTCATCTTGCCTTCAAAGGGCCAGATGTGATTCTGCAGCCATTCCTGCAGGGGCATATCGTCGGCAAAACCGCGGAGCAAAGTCATGGCGGCATGGCAATGTCCGTTGTAGAAAGGAGGCAAAATTGCAAGGCCGGAGCAATCGATGATTTCTGCCTTATCCAGGTCTTTGGCGTTCAAAGGGCGTTCCACCTTGGCAAAACGCTTTCCAGAGATAAGAATATCCCTGATTTTCCCCTGAAACATAACAGACTTCAATACAATCTTAGACATAAGGCCCTCATACAATCGCTGATTTGAATATAGAAAGAACTTTTGGTACCAAAATTATATATAATAAGGATATGAGCAAAGAACAATTAGAAACATTGCCGATTACACGAACCGAATTTTCCACTCTTGAAATTTTCAAGAATGTTTCGTTCGAAAGCCTGGCGGGTTACCTGCTTGGCTGTAAGACTTTGTTTGCCCAACCCGGCGATCTTTTGATCGACCCCGAACATCCGATCCGTCGACTTATTGTTGTTCTGGACGGTATGCTCGAAGTTAGACTTCAGTCTCAGGGTGGAAACTTTAGCGACACCATTAGTCCAGGCCACTGCGCCGGCGAAATGTCCATTTTCGACAACATCAAGCCCAGTGCCAGCGTCTATGCAAAAGAACCTAGCCACCTGCTGATTATCGATGCCACCACCGCCTTGGCCATGATTCACGCTTCCCACGATCTTTGCTTGAACTTTTTGCACATTCTGAGCCAGCGTATTCGCAACAACAACAAGGTTGTATGCGAAGAAGAATACCACATCCGCTGTATCGAAGAAAGTTCCAAGGTAGACGCACTTACAGGCCTGCATAACCGTCGCTGGCTCGAAGAAATGTACGCCCGCGAAATGAGCCGCAGCAATTCCGGCAATTTCAGCTTATCCGCCTTTATGCTGGACATCGACCACTTCAAGAACGTAAACGACACCTACGGCCACCTTGCCGGCGACCAGGTGCTTATGTCAGTAGCACAGGCCATTGTTCATAGCCTGCGCCCCTCCGACATGCCCGTACGCTACGGCGGCGAAGAATTTACCGTGTTCCTTCCGGGCACATCCACCGACAATGCAAAGGTCATTGCCGAACGTATGCGCAAGAACGTGGAACGCATGCAGATTGTACTGCCCTCCGGCGAAGTCATCCAGGTCACCGTGAGCATCGGCTTTACCGAACGCGTAGACAACGACTCTGTACGTTCTATTATCGAACGCGCCGACCAGGCCCTGTATCACGCAAAGGAAAACGGTAGAAACCGCGTTTGCATGAACTTGGGCCAGGACGAATTGTTCTTATTCTAAGATTGTTCTTGTTCTAAGACCGTTCTTGTTCTAGTTCATCTCCACCACGGTGCCCGGCTTACCATTGGTATTGCCGCCCTTGATGATTACCCAGATTACTTCCAGGCCCTCGGTTTGACTCTTGTCAATCTCCTCGGCGAATCCGTCAGTCAGGATAACCACCTGGCTGATGTTCTTTGACCTGACGTGTTCAAAGATGGGAGAAAAACTGGTGCCTCCCCTGCCCTTGAATTCGATGGACTCGATGGCACAACGGGAGAAGAGTTCATCCTTTTCCGGGTCCTTCACGTTGGTATCGAAGCTCCAGAGATAAACACCGGTGTAATAGGCAATGCGTTCGATTTCCACAATGAATCGGGAAAGGTCCGCAGAAGCCACACTTCCGGAGGTATCCGCATAAACAGCCACAGGTTCCACAGACTTGGTGGTCGTACCTAAGAAAGGCTTGCCATAGTGCTTGTTCCAGCGACGACGGGTCGGTTCCTTGGCAAAGCAGATGAACGGGCCCATCTTTAAGCGAAGAATATCGCCCCAGTTCAAGGGCTGTTCCTGAGCCTTCTTGATCATCTCGATCGCGCAGGCACCCAGATGGCCCCACTGCTGGTTTCGAACAGCCTGTTCTACCACGTTGCGGACATAGTCATCGATAAAGGCGTCCTCATCGTAGTTCTCGCCGTGCATGGAGTCAATTCGATGTTTAGTGATCTTTCCCAGAGGGCAGTCTTCGCTAATGTCAACGATTACGTCGTAGTCTTCGTCATTATCGCCCTTACCCTTTTTGCCGTTCTTGCCATTCTT
This sequence comes from Fibrobacter sp., assembly GCA_024399035.1. GTDB lineage: Bacteria > Fibrobacterota > Fibrobacteria > Fibrobacterales > Fibrobacteraceae > Fibrobacter. The sequence goes on from JAKSID010000010.1 coordinate 76,861, forward strand.
GTCCTTATTGCCAGGCTTGCCGCCTTTACCGGAACCATCCTCTTGATCAGACGAATCTCCATCAGCAGAACCATCCACATCACCTTGGCCGGAACCGCCCTGCTGCTTGCCCTTACCAAACACAAACTTAATCTTGATGTCGGGGAACTTTTTGTCCAGCATGGCGAGGTACTGTTCAAAGCTCAAGTTTTCAGGGAACTTGAACATCGACGGCAAAAGGCACTGGATATCGCCCTTTTTCTTTTCGCCCATGTCTTCCTTGAATCGCGGGATAGCGATGCCAGCCTCTTCGCGGATCATGCAGTTAATGGCCAAGTCCATGGCCACGTTTTCCTTGTAGGCGCGGGTACGGTCACCGGACATGCGATGGGTGCAATGATGCAACAGCACGTGCATCATTTCGTGAATCAGCACAAAGGTACGTTCGTCTTCGTTGAGGCTCACAAAGAACTTGGGATTGTACATCAGGGTAATGCGACCATTCTTGACGCACACCCCCATGGTTTCCATGTGTTCGTTCTGTACGATGTGCATGCCCACCAGCAAATTAAAGCTGACAGGGCTGTAGCACACCAATCGACAGAGCGTACCCTTGAAAATTTTTTCAACATCAGCCATTAATTAGTCCTCGATGATGAGATCGTCGTTATCAAGGTCGGCTTCCTTGAGGTTCTTAAGCTTAAGGAAGGTTGCCACCCAGGAATCGTAGGCAGAACGATTGCCGTTCTTGATTTCGGTGTTGAGGATAGCCTTGTTGAAGATTCGGTAACGCGGCGGAGTCACGCGCCAGGCAAGATACTGGTCCTTGGCTTCCTTCTGCCAATCCTTAACGAAGGCGGCAATTGCTTCGTTGGGGCAGCATTCCAAGAATGCCAGGATGTTCTTGCCCTGCTTAGTATTAAGCTTGGTCTTCTTGACACGTTCAAGCACACTGGTAGCAGTGGGAACAGCAATGGTGGGATTTGCAGCAAACGTTGCCTTAAGGTACTGGCAATATGCTTCGTCCAAGTTGTTCAGAATACGCTTGGGGTCGATATTGCTCTTGCGGTCCGTTTCGCAGTAGTTTGCGAACTTCATGGCGTAACTTGCACCGATGTAGGAAGAGGCAATTTCCATCAGATAGCTGGTGTCACCCGCAGTAATGTCGTCGCCATTACGACGGTATTCCTGGAGGCATTCGCCCAGCTGAGTCCAGTCACGAGGACAGGGGCCCTTCTTGCCCTGGATAGAAAGTTCTTCGATAGTCTTGGTGGGCAGCACAATGAATTCCGGGTACTTGTTCAAGAATTCCGGAATCACTTCGTGGATTTCGCCACGTTCCACACGGTTCTTGAAGTCTTCCAAGTATTCCTTATCCGTAGGGGCGAAGGTCACGTTCTTAATACGGCTTTCCTGGGCCGGGTCGCGGCGGGTGCCGTTATAGATCTTGGCGTTATCGTTATCAGCACAGACAACGTAAGTATTTTCCTTAAGGTTCACACCGAACAGGCGGTGTTCCAAAAGGAGTTCCATGATGGCGTCCTGAATAATGGAGTTGCCACGCTTACATTCGTCAAGGAACAACACGTAGATGTCGTCGTACTTGGTCAAACGGGTGTAGGTCTGGCCGTTAGCCTCGTACAAGGCAGCCATCTGGTCGTCGTATTCCTTGCAGGTGGGAATCCAGCTGGGCGGGCAGCTATAGGTACGGCCACCGAATTCCTGGAAGTTACCGATCAAGTCGGCAGGGTCCATAATGGAGACGCAGCGGCTAATGACGTGCACGCGTTCCAGAGGAATCTGGTGCTTTTCCGCCACCAGCTGGCGGATGGTATTGTGAACGTAGGAGGTCTTACCGATACCGTGGTTACCCATAAGACCCAGGGTGTGAGTGGAAAGGAAGCCCTTTTGCACAAAACGGTTAATTGACTTAATATCCATATATAAACAATCCTTAGATCCTGATATATCGCCACCTTGACACCGTGTCAGAGCTTGGCGAACAACCTGTTCATTGTTTATATCGGATTTCCTAAACGTTTTGTCAAATTTTTTATTCTTTAAAGTTCCTTCACACAGCGAATAGAGATATATACTTCTGATTTTGGGTCGAAGAAGTCCTCGAATTCGAATTCATTTTCACGGACCCGCAAAAAGCCATAATCGCCAATCCAGAAAAAGCTCATGGCATCCTTGAAATAGTAAACGCCGTCGTAATCCACATAGGCTCCGGCAGGTTTATCAAACAAGTTAAGGATATCCAGACTGTTCAACCTGTTTTTCATTTCCCTGAATTCGGCAAAGTAAGGCAAACGCCAGCCTATGGGACAAATGGACCTACCGTCGTACTCTTGGTACAAAGCTCCATAAACGTCACAGTTTTCAGACTTACCGTCAACGCACTTGCTGCGAGACGTTTTTATCTTCAGGTTTTCAGTCATCCATACAAGATTGCTGTCCACCACGGTCTTGTAAGTTTTTCCATCTCGGTAATCTGTAAATGTACCCTGGGTTCCGTTTTCCGGATAGACCGGACTTCCACTCGGCCTGTAGTCCGGAGCATTCTTCACGCAACGAACAGAATAGGCAGTGGTATCTATGTTCTTATGAATGTTGGCTTGGCTATTGGCACTAGACATACCCATAATGTAGCCACCGTCAACGTAACGTAGCCTCTTGGATGTCCAGAACCCAGCCACTGACGACAGACCACCAAACTTGCCGCCCTTGTCGTAGTAACCTGCGGGTTTTGCATTGAAACCCAAGACATTACTGCCGTTCCACCATTTCCATTCTTCACTAGTCTTTAAAACCCTAGCTGTACCATCCTTGTAGCCAACGAAAGCACCTGCGATATGTACAAGGGAATCCATTTCCTCTAGACTTGGCAGGTGCCAACCCGCAGGGCAAGCGTTCAACGCATCTTTCTGGAAATAGAGGCGACCCAGGGATTCGCAGTTTTCCTGCTTTCCATCGGGGCAAACACTTTCTGAGGTTTTGTAATTCAAGTTCTCCGCCATCCAAGTCTGGCTTCCGATTTTTACGAACTTGTAATTTTTGCCATCACGTTCATCCTTGAATTTTTCAGAATCGTCATCATCCACATAATCCATCGTATCCTGAACACAGCGAACAGAAAGTCCGTTACTTCTATGAAGGGGCATGCATTCCGGCTGGTCATTGGAATTACTCAGGCCCAAGCAGAAAGTCTTTGCCCAATGACTCGATTGTAGTGTAGATGTCCAGAAGGAAGCCATCTTCGATTCAGCGTAATACACAGTATCCGAAGCCATGATTCCAGCAGGCAAGGCGTTGAATCCAAAGTAGTCATCCCCATTGTCGTTGTCAAACCAACCCTGAGTCGATTTTAAACTGAGGGCAACGCCTTCAAAGTAATGTTGAGAAACAGATTTAGTTAAAAGTTTGTACTCATCGTGGCTAGGTAAATGCCAACCTGCCGGGCATGCATTCAAAGCACTGGACCAAGCATACAGTCGGCCATACTTGTTGCAGTTTTCCTCTTTTCTTGCATAGCAGTTGCTGCTATCCGTAGCAAAGTTCAAGTTCTCTGCCATCCAGAACAGCGAACCGATTTTTACAGCCTTATAAGTCTTGCCATCTCGATCGTCCTTAAAGTTTTTTTCAATTTTCTTGACCTTCGGGCGGAAGAACTTAACCGTAACATCGTTAATGCGATGAATGCCGGAAACGGACTCGCTCTTACGCTGGAGACATCGAACGGCGGCGAACCCGGATTTCCAATGGGGAACAATTGTAGCGGAGTCGGACTTGGAATCAATTTCCAAAACATAGGCATCGGTGCCAAAAGGATTATCTACAGAGGATTCCGTGGCGATCCAAAATCTGGAACCCATAAAAGAGCCTATTTCTTCATCATAGTCATTAATGGAGGGAATAGCGGAGAAACCCACATCATCTGTACCGCGACCACCAAGTTCCAAAAGTCTTTCACTTCTGCGTTTTGCCGTAGCGATGGAATCGTTTCTGTAATAAATGTTCCAAATCCAAACTCGATCTACGGAACGGATTGAATCCCTATAGTCATTTACTTTGTTGATGTTATACCAGAGGGTCGCAGGCTCTACCGGACGGTTCCACACATCGTCCTCATCCTGGGGGATGTAGTCTTCTTCGAACTCTTCGCCGCAGTAGCAATCCTCCCCTTCATCAAACTCATCGTACTTGATTACGGAACCGCAGTCTTCGTCGGCAAGGCACAACAAATAATCCGGATAGTTTTTTGCCCTAAGTACCGTGGCGGAATTATCCTTAGCCTTATTCTTCTTGTTTTTTACGCCCCGCACATATTTCAGCAGTTCTTCAACATCCTTCTTTCGAGGAAGCCTATAGCCGTTAGGGCAAATACCATCAAAGGAACGAAATGTATAAAAGCAAAATTTTTCATTGGAACATACGTTAGTAACATCGTTCCATTTATAAAGACGGCCGAAGGTATTACATTCGCCCATGGCACAGGAACTGCTATCTGTAGCGAAGTTCAGGTTTTGAGACATCCATCGCTGATTGCCAATATCAACGGTAGAGTATTCCATACTATCACGGTCATCTGTGACGGAACCTACATAAATATAGCCGTAAGATACCGAGCAGGCAAAACCTACAGCGACCGTGATCCATTTCAAGAAAGCGTTCATCTCGTCCTAATCCTACAAACAAATTCTTATGGCTCAAAATCTAAAAAAATGACAACGAAAAAAGACCGGGAGAAACCCGGTCTCTTGAGCGATTCCTCACGTTTGGGAAAGGAAAGCTTGGAGGGGCAGTGCCTCTCCATTCATTATAAGCGCTTCAGCACAGCCTGTGCGTGATGGTAGAAGCCTTCTTCCATGGCGACGGCGGCGATAGCCTTGGCGTTCTTCTTGATGGCCTTTTCGCTGTAGCGGATGATGGACATACGCTTCAGGAAGTCGTATACGCCGAGAGGGCTGAAGAAGCGGCCAGTGCCGTTAGTGGGCAGCACATGGTTAGGGCCGGCAAAGTAGTCACCCACCGGTTCAGAAGACCAGTGACCAATGAACACGGCTCCAGCGTTTTCAATCTGGGCAGCCATGGATTCCGCTTCGTCGGTCATGACTTCCAGATGTTCCGGAGCAATCTTGTTTGCAATGGCAACGCCATCAAACCAGTCCTTCACCACGAGAATTCGGCCGAAGTTGTCCAGCACCTTCTGAAGCAGTTCCTTCTTGGGGCTGTTTTCCACCTGGACGTCTACGCAGGCAGAAATCATCTGGGCGGTTTCCATGTCGTCGGTAATGCAGATGGCGGCTTCGAAACCGGAACCGTGTTCAGCCTGGGAAAGCAGGTCTGCTGCAACGAAGTCAGGATCGGCAGTCTTGTCGGCCATCACCAGAACTTCGGAAGGGCCTGCCACCATGTCGATATCCACAACGCCGAAGACTTCCTTCTTGGCAACAGCAGCGAAAACGTTACCCGGGCCCACAATCTTGTCGACGCGTTCAACAATAGTCTTGCCCTTGGCATCCTTGGCACCGTAAGCCAACAGGCCGATAGCCTGAGCGCCACCAATGTGGTAGACTTCGGTAATGCCCAGTTCCTTAAGAACAAAAGCCACAGCGCGGTTGATTTCGCCCTTGATGGGAGTGACCACCACGATGTCTTCAACGCCAGCAACCAGAGCGGGTACAGCGTTCATGATCACGGTGCTGGGATAAATGCCTGCACCACCCGGAACATAGAGGCCCACGCGCTTCATGGGGCGAATGCGCTGACCAAGAACCACGCCGTCCTTGCCTTCCATGAGCCAGGACTCTTCCATCTGGTTCTGGTGGAAGTCGCGAACGTTCTTGATGGCCTGCTTAAGAGCCTTCTGCAATTCAGCGGGGCACTTGGCGGCAGACTTTGCAATTTCCTTTTCGGAAACGCGGATGTTCTTGCCCTTCAGGCCATCGAACTTCTGGGCGTATTCCACAGCCTTGGCGTAGCCGCCCTTCTTGATGTCAGCAAGGATATCTACAACCTTGTTATAAATTTCGCGGCTGGGAGCAACTTCGCGACCGCAAATGCGTTCAATTTCCTTAGAATTAGGAGTAGCCTTAACTATTTGCATTTCTTAGTTTCCTTCAAAATCTTGTAGCACAGACCGTCCATCAAGGCAAGCCAGCTGGCTTCGATAATGTTGGTACTTACGCCTGCCACGTTCCAGTGTTCCTTGTCGTCGCCGAAGGTAGTCCACACGCGCACGAGAGCGTCGGAGCCTACGGAAGAACCGAGAACGCGGACCTTAAAGTCGTCCAGATGAACCTTGGCCATATACGGGAAGAACGGGAGCAAAGCCTTACGGAGAGCTGCATCCAGTGCGTTCACCGGACCGTCGCCTTCGCTTACGGTATGGCTGATCTTGTCACCGATCTTCAGCTTGACTGCGGCCTGAGAAACAGCAACACCCTGAGTGTTCTTGTCTTCGGTAACGCGGTAGTTCATGAATTCGAACGGTGCCGTAAACATGCCCAGCTGGCGGTAAACCAGCATCTTGAAACTGGCTTCGGCAGAGTCGAAGTGCCAGCCGGCGTTTTCCTTTTCCTTGATGGCGAGCAACAGCTTTGCTACCATGGGGTCCTTCTTGTCGATGCCCGGCTTGATAGCCTTCAGCTTTTCAACCACGAGAGAACCACCAGCCTGATCGCTGGTGACGAACACGCGGTCATTGCCCACGGAGTGCGGGTCCACATGTTCAAAGCTGCGGGAAACCTTCATGACGCCATCGATATGTGCGCCGCCCTTATGAGCAAAAGCAGCCTCGCCCACGTACGGTGCGCGGACATCGCTAGCCAGATTCACAATCTGGTCTACGCTCAGGAACAGCTTGCGAAGTCCAGCCATCTTCTTGGCAGCAAAGAACTTTGCGCCCATCTTGAAGACCAGGTCAGCCATGATGGTGGTGAGGTTTGCGTTACCGCAACGTTCGCCATAACCGTTAACAACGCCCTGAATCATAGAGGCACCGGACTTCACGGCATAGATGCTGTTTGCCACAGCAAGGCCGGAGTCGTTATGCACATGGATACCAAGGGGAACGTCTACGTGTTCCTTAACGGCTTCAAAAATTTCTTCCAATTCCCAAGGCATGGTACCGCCATTGGTATCGCAAAGCACAATGAAATCAGCACCACCGAGGGCAGCGGCCTTCAGGGTTTCGATAGCATATTCCGGATTAGCCTTATAGCCGTCGAAGAAATGTTCGGCGTCGTAAATGACTT
>JAKSID010000011.1 GCA_024399035.1 Fibrobacter sp.
CCAGAAGGCTTTACTTGAACACCCCAGCATAGCTGGGGGTTTTCATTTTATACAACAAAAAAACGACCGCTTTTTTAGCGGCCGTTTTTAAATCTTTTGAAATGAACCCGAAATGCTCACTCCTAACCAGCGTTAGCGTAAGCTGACCGGAGGTTCATAGCCCAACGAACGAGCTTACGCGTGTATTTGTGTATTAGCACGTTCCACGTCGAAAAGGCGACGGAGAAGTTCAGTGCGAGACGGATCGCGTTCTTCGGGCAAAGTCAGCGGAGCCATATTGATTGCCACCAGGATAGAACCCGGGTAATTGTTGGCATTCTTGACGAATTCGCTGGCAGAAACGCCATCGGAGTAGAAATCCACCACGAAGGTATCCCAGTCGTCGTTTTCAAGCTGTTCCTGAGCTTCGGCTTCGGTCTTGACTGCCTTGAAAGTAGCGCCAACCAGCAAGTCGGTAAGCACTTCGAGGCATGCTTCGCGGCGGCCATCGTCTTCTTCCCAAACGAGAATACGGCGATCGCTATAGTCGCGAACTACCGGGGCGGAGCCTTCGGATTCTTCGTCGAAGAGAGCTTCGGCGGATTCGTCCATTTCTTCATCATCAAAATCATCAATATTCTTTGCCATAGTGACCCAAATATAGTAAAACGCCCCCTGAAAACTTGCCATAATCTGCGTATTTTTCTAATTTTGCGCGCAAAAATACAACAGTCTTTATAAAAGAAGGCCCTATGGATCAATCTAAAATCAGAAACGTTGCCATTATCGCTCACGTTGACCACGGTAAAACCACCCTGGTGGACCAGCTCCTCAAGCAGTGCGGAACTTTCCACGAAGGTGAAGAGGTCAACGAACGCGTGATGGACTCCGACAACCTGGAACGCGAACGCGGCATTACCATCCTTTCCAAGAACACCAACGTGATGTACAAGGGCTACCGCGTGAACATCGTGGATACCCCGGGGCATGCCGACTTCGGTGGCCAGGTGGAACGCGTTCTCGGTACCGTTGACGGTGTGATTCTGGTGGTGGACGCATTCGAAGGTCCTATGGCCCAGACTCGTTTCGTAACCCAGAAGGCTCTCCAGATGGGCCTTATTCCTATCGTCGTCGTGAACAAGATCGACCGTGACGGTTGTAACCCCCACGGCGCTCTGGACAAGGTCTTCGACCTGTTCTGCGAACTTGACGCTACTGAAGAACAGCTGGACTTCGACAAGGTGTTCGGTTCCGGCCGTCGCGGTATCTGCAAGGCAGAAATGGAAGATCCGGATGGCGATTTCTCCATCCTCATGGACAAGATTATCGAACGCATTCCGGCTCCCAAGGGCGATCCGAATGCCGAACCCCTCATGCAGATTACCTCTCTGGAATACTCCGGCTTCCTCGGTCGCTTGGCAGTGGGCCGCGTCCAGAACGGTCTGTTCAAGCCGGGTCTGACTGTTGCACAGTCCACTGTCGACGGCAAGTTCAAGAACGTCCGTCTCCAGAAGGTTCTCCGCTACGACGGTCTTTCTCCCCAGCCGGTTGAAGAAGCCGGTCCGGGCGACATTGTTCTTCTGGCAGGTTTCGACAACTTCGACATCGGCGATACCCTGTCCGATCCGAAGAATCCTGTGGAACTGCCCCGTATCCACATTGACCCGCCCACCATCTCCATGATGTTCACCGTGAACACCTCCCCCTTGGCAGGTAAGTACGGTGGCAAGTTCATGACTGGTAACCAGCTCCAGGAACGTCTGGAACGCGCACACATGGCTGACCCCGCCCTCCTGGTGGAAAAGGCTGACGGTGCTTCCAACTTCAAGGTTTCTGGCCGCGGCATTCTCCATCTGACCATTCTGGTGGAAAATATGCGTCGTGAACTCTATGAATTCACCATCGGTTCTCCCCAGGTGATTTTCAAGAACGACGAAAACGGCAAGCTCCTGGAACCGGTCGAAGAATTCAAGGTCGAAGTACCTAACGAATTTAGCGGCGCCTGCATTCAGGAAATCCAGCAGCGTAAGGGCGAAATGACCAACATGACCACCGATGAAAACGATCGCGTCACCTTGGAATTCAACGTTCCTTCCCGCGGCCTCATCGGTATCCGTCCGAAACTCCTCTCCCTCTCCAAGGGTTACGCAGTTTCTCAGTCCATCTTCAAGGGTTACGAACCGTACAAGGGCGAAATTCCCGCCCGTATCAACGGCGTGCTCATTGCCAAGGAACCGGGCGAAGCAGCAAGCTATGCTCTTTCCAACCTGGAAGATCGCGGCTACCTCATCATCGGACCGGGTGCAGAAGTTTATCCGGGCATGATCGTTGGTGAACACAACCGCGACGTGGATATTACCGTGAACGTTACCAAGGGTAAGCACCTTACCAACATGCGTTCCAAGTCCGCAGATGACATGATCCAGCTGACTCCGTACCGCCGCCTGACTTTGGAAGAATGCGTTACCTTCATTAACGAAGACGAATGCATCGAAGTCACTCCGGAAGTGCTGCGCCTCCGCAAGACTGAGCTGGACCCCATCAGAAGAAAGCAGCTCTCCAAGAAGCCTGTAGAGGAAGATTAATTTGGATAGCGCGGTTTGTCGCGCAACCGGTTAATTCAAAAAGGCCCGCTTTAAAAGCGGGTCTTTTTTTGATCATAAATCAAACTTTCGCGGAACTACTTATTCCTAACGCATCTGACTGAAAAGCCGAAATCCTTGGGCTTGGCCATGTAACCGAAGGCCATGGATTTGGAGGTCAGGTACCACACTCGGGCGCTGCCCTGGGCAATGCCTTCGGAGGTGTCGTCGGAACTCCAAAAGAAAGCGAACTTCGCCGCATTGCCGTAGGTTTCGTCGTCAAAGCGATTGCCCGCCGGCATAGCGCTAAACTTAAGCGTGTCGTTTCCGTTGACGTCGCCGTTCCAGCCGTAGTCCGTCTTCAGTAGGTAACCGGCGTTGAAGTCGGCGCCGGCGGCAGTCCAGAGGCTTTCAAAGTCCTGATGAGTAGGCAGACGGAATCCAGTAGGGCACGCACCTTTGGCAGCGTTCCAAGTGTACAAGCGGCCATAAGCCATACAAAATTCTTCATCATCCTTATAGCAGTAGCTACCTTCGGATTGATAATTCAGGTTGTCCGCCATCCATTCCAAGTCGGCAATGGTAACGGTACGATACTTCTGCTTGTCGCGGGTATCCACCAGCTGGTTCGGCTTTGCTTTAGAAGCAGCGGATTTTGCCTTCGTAGTTTTTTTTGCAGCGCAGGCAGGCACAGCAAGCAGCAGCGACAACAGGAGAAGAGGAATAAGACGCATCATAGTTTGCAAAATATAGTGTTTACGAAGGTTCGATTTCGGAGGTTACCGCGCCATGGGGCAATTACAGCACTGCGCCTCGGCCGCTCCCGCATTTCCAAAACGTCTTTCCGGATTAGGGCAATGCTGCTCCGAGCCATCGGGCAAAATCCAGATTTCATCGTCAAAGCCACAGCGAGAGGCGGCGCGGTATTCACAGCGAAAGGCCGCGCGATCAACACCGTCGGAGCCCCGCTCAAAGAACAAGTTTCCTTCGTGCTTGATTCCAGCGCCCAGCGCAGCAAATCCTTTCACATAATCGCGAATCTCGGCAACACGTTCCGTATGCAAGGCGAATCGTTCCACAAGTTCCTTGGGAGCAGTACTCAGGAACACCACCGTATTCCACTTGATGCGATTAATACCCTTGGCGCTAGCCCAGGCTATAAGCTCGGGGATAATCATCAAGTTTTCCTTGTGGAGCGTCACCTGCAGCGACACGGAGGCGGCACTTTCCAACGAGGCGCTTTCCAACGCGGCTTCTACAACAGCGCCACGCACTTCCAAAAGATGTTCCACGTTCTTTTTCCAGTCCGAGAACCCTTCAGAAGCCAAGCTGCTGATCTTTATGTCGCTGCAACATTCCAGCAACTTTTTCACTCCATCGGCCGTTCCCCAAAAGCCGGGAAACGTTCCGTTGGTGGTCAAATTAACCTTCACGCCTAAGGACTTACACAAGTCCAACAAATCGTTGAAATGGGAATAAAGCAAAGGCTCGCCCATGGTGCTGGGGATTACCTCGCGCAACTCCGAACCCGCGGGGTTTTCAATAGCTGCAAACTTCTCCACCGCAGCCTTGGCCACATCCCAACTCATCTCCCCCATGCCAAATTCAAAGCCTCTCTGGTTCAAAAAGCAGAGAGGGCAATGAAGATTGCAAACATCAGGGTTTGTGAGAAGCGTAATGCGGCGCATTTAGTTTGTACAAAACGGCGAATTTTCCAACGCAGTTCAAAGCAATCTAGCGATTTTCACGCAGGTACTTGATAGCGGCAAGAGCAGCGCGAGCGCCTTCGCCTACAGCCACAGAAACCTGGAGGATTCCGCCAGTGCAGTCGCCAGCAGCATAGAGCCCAGGAATGGTAGACATCAAGTCCGCATCCAGCACAAGCTTGCCCTGATCAAATGCCGCACCAGCCTTCAAAGCCAAGTCCGTAGCATTGGCACTGCCAAGAGCCACAAACAAGCCGTCAAATTCCCCTACAGATTCATCATCAAAGCGAACGCCCTTAAAGGCGCCCTCGCCCACCAAGCCTTTCAACTTGCGGGTTTCAACCTTGATGGTTTCAGGGAATTCCGCAGTCAGCGGTTCGCCGTTGGTAAGCAAGGTCACGCTAGATGCAACCTGCAAAAGTTCGGTAGCTTCGTGCAGCGCATACTCCCCGGAACCAAGGACAGCCACATTCTTCTGGCGGTAGAAGAATGCATCGCAAACAGCGCAGTAGCTCACGCCATGGCCTTCCATTTCTGCCATGCCAGCCAAAGGCTGTTTCTTACGGGCAGAACCGGTCGCCATAATGCAAACCTTACCGTGGTATTCACCTTTAAGACCTGTAGCAACGAATTCTGTTCCATTGAACATCAAGTCCGTAATTTCATCGTCAGCAATTTTTGCGCCCAATGCCAAAGCCTGCTTCTTGCCCACTTCTACAAGTTCAGGGCCTGTCAAAGGCTTTTCCAGTCCGTAGTAGTTTTCAATCAAGTGAGCCTTCTGCAAAGCACCACTATCCTTGCCAACCAACTGGACATCAAGGTTTGAACGCAATCCGTACAAGGCAGCCGATACACCGGCCGGGCCATAACCTAAAATCAACATATCTGACATATTTTACCTCGTCACAAAGATACGAATTTATTTATCTTAACAGTAAGGATAATTGGGCATTGATAAAGGAAGATCTTTGATGGAACGTTATAAACCAAGAGATATGTTCGTGGAGGCGGGCTACGGTCCAAATTTTGCGAACCAGCTTATACAAAATGCCTATAGCAAACTTTTTGAAGGCGACCCTATTGACGAACGAGTTTGCTTCGACGCTTCCGACGACATGTCCTACATCGTAGACATTGGTCACGACGATATCCGTTCCGAGGGCATGAGCTACGGCATGTATATCTGCGCCCTCACCAACCACGAAAAGCAATTCGACAAGCTTTGGAATTTTACCAAGCGATACCTGCGCAACAACAACGGACCTCACGAAGGTTATTTTTCTTGGCAAGTTTCCACCACTGATTTTTCTATGATGGATCCGGGCTCCGCACCCGATGGTGAAGAATATTTCGCCATGGCACTTTTGATTGCTGCCGAACGTTTCAACCGTCCCGACCTTAAACAGGAAGCCGTTGATCTCATCAATTGGCTGCGCCTTAAACCGGACAATGGCGAAGTGCGCCCCATTATTGATCCGGAACGTCGCATGATCCGTTTTTCCCCTGTTACGGGCAATGACTTTACGGACCCCAGCTACCATACCATCGCTTTCTACCGTGCCTTTGCAGAAGCCACAGGCGACGACACCTGGCTTGCCATCGCAGACAAGAGCATTGAATACCTCCATAAGGCAGCTCATTTCGAAACAGGCCTTTGCTCCGAATATTCTGAATTTGACGGAACCCCCAGGGCCACCCCATGGTACCCCGAAAGCAATTGCTTTAGCGGCGACGCATGGCGCGTTGCATTGAACCTGAGTCTGGACTACGCCCTGTTCCGCGGAAGCGAAAAGGAAAAGGACATCTGCGAGAGGATTCTGTTCTTCTTTGAAAGCCGTAGACCTTATCTGGCAGACTATGCCGTCGATGGCGGAGAATTCCCCCGTCAGGGCCGTGCCGCCACTCCGGGGCTCATTGCAATGAACGCAGCAGCCACACAGGTTCTTAGCTCCGAAGACGCGCTGCTTAAGCCATTTGTCAAAGACCTTGCAGCACTCTCCGTACCGTGCCGTTTCTGGCGCTACTACGACGGAATGTTGTATATGATTGGTTTGCTTGCAACCGCAGGCAAGATTTACTTCTAAAAAAGGGAATCGAGGATGAACAAGATTAAATGGATGCCCGCAGCCCTCGCTGGTTGCCTTCTGGCAATCTCCACCATGACCGGTTGCGAAGATGTGCGTACCGAAACATATCCCAACGGCAAGATCCGTTCCGAAGCCACTTACGTGGACGACAAGAAACAGGGCCCGGAAAAGGAATACTACGAGAACGGCAACCTGAAGCGCGAAGCAAACTACGACAAAGACCGTCGTCAGGGTGTTTCCAAGGAATACTACGAAGACGGTACCCTGCAGGCGGAATACAACTACGCCGACGGTTATATCGAGGGCTTGGTTACCCGCTACCACAAGAATGGCAAAATGGCCTCCAAGGCAAACTACAAGCAGAACAAGCAGATCGAATTCGGCGAATACTTCGGCGAAGACGGCGAGCCCGCCACCAGCGGTAGCTACAAGGATCCTCGCGACGGTTATTCCTACGAATGGATCCGCATCGGCACACAGCTCTGGACCGCAGAAAACATGAACTACGCCACCGCAAGCGGAGCCCTTTGCGCCCAGTGCAATCACTGGGGCCGCCTCTACGATTTTGAAAATGCACAGAAGGCTTGCCTTGAAGGTTTCCACATGCCTAGCAAGGAAGAATGGCAGACTTTGATCACATTCGCAAGCGCCAACAACAAGCCTGGCGTCGCATTGAAGGCAGGCTACGGCTGGGATCCTCTGAAGGGTACCGCCATCTACGGCAACGGCAAGGACGAATACGGCTTTGGCGCAAAGGCTGGTGGCGGCCACTTCGCCAAGAGCGACGTCCCCCTGAAGGAACGCAAGTTCGAGGGCGCCGGCCAGAAAGCCTACTTCTGGGTTAGCAACGGCGAAGTACTAACGTTCTATCACGACAAGGACATCGCCAAGTTCGAGAAGTTCAAGCCCGAACACGCAGCAAGCCTCCGCTGCCTCAAGGACTAGGTTGAGGCACCAGGTCCGAGGTTCCAGGCTTCAGATTTGTACTTACGGCAACTTTGCAAAAAGATAAGCTCCCAGAAAAATTCCTGGGAGCCTTTTTATTTACAGACGAACGGCAAAAAATAACCCGAAAGTACGCACTGTCCTCCAGACGGTATTTTTTGCGAACGCAGGTTCTTTACCTGACGAACGACAAAAATTACACTTTATTAGGTCGTGTACTCTGCATTAATTTTGACGTAGTCATAGCTCAAGTCGCAAGTGAATGCGCTAGCGCTTGCATGACCAATGTTCAGCACCAAGGTAACCTTGTATTCGCGCTGACGGACAACAGCGTGGAGAGCATCCATCTGTTCCTTGGAAAGCTGCACCGGACGGCCGCCTTCAAGAACCTGAACGTCGCCAAAGAAAAGGTCGGTGTGTTCAGCAACCATGTTGCAGCCGCTGGAACCAGCGGAGCTCAGGATACGGCCCCAGTTGGGGTCTTCGCCGAACATGGCGCACTTGGCCAAGTTACTGGTACCAATGAAACGAGCCATTTTCAAAGCTTCTTCGTGGGATTCAGCCTTTTCGATGCGGAGTTCGATAAGCTTAGTAGCACCTTCACCGTCGCGGACGATGTCCTTAGCCAGGCTCTGCATAATCATAGTGAGAGCTGCGCGGAATTCACCCTGTTCAGACAAAGTAAGGTCTTCGTACTTGATGCCGCTCATGCCGTTAGCAAGGAGAATGCAAGTATCGTTAGTGCTGGTGTCACCGTCAACGGTAATTGCGTTGAAGGAGTCTGCGATGTTGGCACGGAATTCAGCAAAGAAATCGATAGGCAAAGCCAAGTCGGTGGTGATGAATGCCAGCATGGTAGCCATGTTGGGGTGAATCATGCCACTACCCTTGCAAGCGCCACCAACAGTCACCACACCCTTTTCGGTCTGGATTTCAACAGCATGGGACTTGAGAGCAAGGTCGGTGGTAAGAATGGCGCGGCCGAATTCTTCGGATGCATCTGCGTGGAGCTTTTCCACCAGCTTAGGAATACCGGCTTCAATCTTATCCATAGGCATCAGATGACCGATAACACCAGTGCTGCAAACTAAGGCGCTCTTCGGAGTAAGGCCGAGAGCTTCTTCGGTAAGGGTTGCCATACGTTCGGCATCCTTGTAACCCTGTTCGCCGGTACAAGCATTTGCATTACCGCTGTTCACGATAACAGCAGAAGCAAAGTGAGCATGTTCCAAGGCAGCTTTGTCGTAAAGGACCGGAGCGGCCTTGACCTTGTTAGTGGTAAAAACGGCGAAGCAACGAGCAGCCTTTTCGCTCTTCAAGAGAGCCATATCAGCGTTGCCGCTGGCCTTGATACCGGCGCAAATGCCGGCTGCGGTAAAGCCCTTGGGAGAGCAGACGCCGCCTTTTTCCAACACAGTATACATAGTATCTCCTATTGATTTTTACGCACTAAATTATAACAAAAAAAGAGGGAAAGCCCAACAATTCCTTGTTTCGCCCACTAAAAAAATTCTAACTTAAGGTCATGGCAAAAACACCCTGTACTAAAGAAACATACGACAAGCTGGTTGAACGTTACAACTTCCTCAAGAAGACCGAACGTCCCCGCGTAGTCGACGAAATGGAAGAAGCCCGCAAGCAAGGCGACTTGAGCGAAAACGCTGAATACCACGCCGCCAAGGAAATGCTGGCTCATATCGATTTGGAACTTCCTAAGCTGGAAGACCAGATTGCAAACGCAATCATCGTAGAATTTGACGCAAATTCCGACACCGTTCGCTTTGGCGCAACTGTGGTAGCCAAGAACCTGGCCACCAAGCGCGAAGTCACTTACCAGCTGGTAAGCCCCGAAGGCGTCGATCCTATGAACGGCAAGATTAGCTTCAAGAGCCCCATGGGTTCTGCCTTCATGGGCAAGAAGAAAGGTGAAATCGTCGAAGTTGTTACCCCCAAGGGTAAGAACAAGTTCGAAATCGTCGACTTCAAGTAAGCTCCAATATGATTTTAGCCCTCATCGGTAAGGATCAGTTCACCAAAGATAAAGTCATCGACAAGTTCTTGCTCGATGCCCTCGGTGACCGCAAAGACGACCCGCTTTCCAAGCAGATCGTCTATGCTTCTGATACAAACATTCCTTCCGTAGCAGGGCTCATCATGGAAAGCTGTGGGGCGGTCTCTATGTTCGCTCCAGAACAGGCGGTGGTAGTTCGTAAGGCCGACGCAATGAAGGCCGAAGAATCCAAGGCCCTGGCCCGCTGGCTCAAGGACGCCCCCGACTGCAAGCTGCTCCTGGACTTCGATGAACTTCGCGCCAACTCCGAACTGTACAAGATTCTTGCAAAAGTCGGTAAGGTCGAAAAATACGAAGAGCCCAAGCAGTACAAGATGCAAGACTGGATTGCAGCCATGGTGCCCACGCATTTTGGCAAGGCAATCGATCCCAATGCAAGCCTCTATTTGGCCGACGCCTTGGGCACAAACACCCGTCTTGTAAGCGAAGAAATCGAGAAGGTTCTATTGTACAAGCCCGACTGCGCCAAGATTACCTTGGACCTGGTCAAGATGCTTGTGGTTCCCCAGCGCGAGATCCCGCCCTACGAAATCCTGAATTTCTTCGGGATGCGCGACCCAGCTGGCTACACCAAAAAACTTCACGAAATCCTTTATGGTGGTGGTGACGCCATCAGAGTCGCTAACGCTCTGTACAGCCACGCCATCGACCTCCTGAACTTTATGTCCCTTACCGCAAAGGGCAAGTCCCAGGAAGACGCAGCCCAGGAACTGGGCAAGAACGCCTACATCTTCTGCAAACAAGGTAATGCAGCCGAATGCTGCCGCCGCTGGGGCAAGCCCTTGCTCTGTCGCGTCATCAACCGCCTTGCAGAATTGAATTACGAATTCAAGAGCACGAGCTGGACTACCGTTAGCCAGGAACTGGCTCTCGCCGCCTTGGTCGTGCGCTAATTTCTGCACAACACCTGCGACCAACCCCGCGCAGTCCCAGCACCATAATCGCGCAGTCTTCGCACGTCGTTCAATTCCCGCAAATTCGTCGCAATACAAAAAAGGCCCCGCATCGCGGAGCCTTTTAAACTTTTAGTCGATTGACATTCTAGAACTTATCAGTCCCAACCATCGTCTTCTTCAACCGCTTCTTCTGCAGCCGGAGCAGCGGGAGCTTCTTCAGCGACAGGTTCTGCAGCCGGTGCCGGTTCTTCAGCAACAGTTTCTTCTTCTGCGGGAGCCGGTGCTGCAGGAGCTTCATCCGGTTCAGACTTAGCTTCAGCCTTAGGAGCTTCTTCCTGCTTCTGTTCTGCAGCTGCAGATTCGTTCTGAGTAGAATCCTTAGCAATGCGGATCGGAGCTTCGGAAATGTCTACGTTGCCCACATAGTTGCGGATGATACGCGGAGTCACGAAGATAACCAGGTCCTTCTTCACAACGGACTTACGAGTGTACTTGAAGAGGTTGCCGATCAGCGGAATGTCCTTCAAGAAAGGAATGCCGCTTTCAGATTCCTGAGATTCGTTACGGGTAAGACCACCGATCACAACAGTTTCACCATCAGCAACAACAACCTTGGTCTTGGCTTCCTGAGTAGAAATCACGATTTCACCCTTGGAGTCGTAGTCGTAGGAGTTGTTTTCCGGATGGAGGTCCAGGAGAATGCGGTTGTCGCCAGAAACGTGGGGAGTAACAGTCAGCTTGATACCGGTTTCAACCAGCTGAGTGGAAGATTCACCGCTATCGTCAATCACACGGATAGAAACCTTGTCACCCATGAAGACCTGAGCTTCGGTGTTATCCAAGGTAGAAACCTGGGGGCTAGCGAGAACTTCAGTAGAAGCGTCACCCATCAAGTTGCTGATTGCAATCTGGAGGTTGTTGTCCAGGAGGCTTGCAGTAATTGCAGTAGTTGCACCAGAAACAGAGGGAGAAACACCAGCGTGCGGGAAGGACTGAATAGCAGCGCTTGTACGAGAGCTACCAGCAGCAGAACCAGTTGCAGCGGAAGCGGTACCCGGAGTCAAAGCAACGTTACCAGCATTCAAAGTCCAGTCAACACCGAGTTCACGAGCACGTTCACTGTTCACAACAACGAGCTTTGCAGTGATCATGATCTGCAGGGTTTCGATGTCAAGTTCACTCATTGCATTTTCCATCTGTTCGATCTGCTTTTCAGTATCGTACACGATGATAGAGTTGGTACGTTCCACGGTGGTGATCTTACCACGGGAAGACTTCATGCTTTCGAGAACCTTGACCAGTTCGTCGGCCTTAGCGTGATGAACCTGGAAGTTCTTACGAACCAGCGGAGCATTGTTTTCTGCCTGAGCTTCTTCGTCAGCAAGCTTCTTCTGCTTTGCCTGGTAAGTAGCCAAACGCTGGATGGTAATGTACTTGTCCTGGATAACCCAAGTCAAGTCGTTCATGCTACAGACGATGTCCATAGTTTCCTGCCAAGTCTTCTTGGTCACGCGAAGGGTAGTCTTACCCTTGATTTCGGGGGACAGAAGAATGTCGACGCCAGCGACAACGGAAATGGAGCGGAATACTGCTTCGTAGTCCATATTCACGAAGTTGAAGTCATACAACTTCTTGTTCGGAGCAGAGGAACCTTCTGCGGGAGCAGCCCAAGCCGTGGTAGCGATACCAACGACCATAAGAAGAACTGTTAAAATTTTAGTCAGCTTTTTCATTACTTGTTACCCCCAAATTTATCGGGAAGGCCCATGGAGTAGCGACGGCTCACGCCAAACTCTTGGATAAGGAAGAGCACGTCAGTTTGTGTAATTTTCAATACCTTACCGTTCAGGATCTTATCACCTTCCTTAAGAGTGTAAGAAACGGACGGGTTCTTAGATTCAACCAAGATTGCCATCGGGACATCGGATTCCCAGATGATACCGACAAGTTCAACCTGGTCGATATTGATACCTTCTTCAACGAGACCCTTGATGTCTACAAACGGGTCACGACGACCGAAGGAACTATAGGTGACACGGTCTTCATAGAGATCGTCAAGTCTGCTATTGGAAACCTTTTCAGGATCCAGCACGGCGCCGCGGTCCTGATCAACTTCCTTCAGACGTTCAAGCTGAGCCGGGGAAAGTTCATCGCGGAAGCCCACGGAACGACGGTTCACATAACCAACGCGGTTACCGACCTGAACCTTACGGTACATGCCGCTCATGTCGAGGCTAACCAGACGGTCGCCAAAGACAAGGCGCTGCAGAACCTGAGCGTTTTCATTGGGAGCTGCGAAGAATTCGATTTCATCGACGGTAACGATGAGTTCACGAACAACCGGACGCAGATGGAAGGTCTGAGAGCCAGAAACCTGCTTCTTGCTGTCCTTTTCGAAGTTCTTCACAAAAGAATCAAAGTTGGGCTTTTCTTCGGAAGCCTTTGTCCAGTCTCTGATAGAAATACCGGAAGCCTGGGCGGTCCAGAAGCTGAAGCCTTCCTTGCTGAACTGAGTGTTCTGAGCCTGGAAGATCAAGGCGCCATCCTGAACCATCATCACGGGGGCAGCACCAGCCTCGAGCTGAACCTTAATGCCTTCGGCGGTCCAAGTTACAGACTTGACAATGGAACCAGCATTGGGCTTGAAAACAGGAGACTTCTTAGAAGATTCGAGGCTAATGAAGACTACGGAAGCCTTATCAGGGCCATTGACGTTCTTAATATCAATGGGAGAATCGGCCACCAACTTGACCTGTTCCATACCGGAACCGACCAGGAGGGTCATTTCCTTCAAGCTGGGAAGATATTCGCCAATAGGGCCACCTTCCCTGATTGCCTTGTCCAACAGTTTCTGGTTGGCGGCAATGCGCTTGTTTTCTTCCTTAGCAGCCTTTTCGGCGGCCTTCTTCTCTTCGAGAGCCTTCTTTTCAGCGGCCTTCTTTTCGGCGGCTAAACGTCTCTTTTCTTCGAGGGCGGCCTTTTCGGCGGCCTTCTTCTCTTCGAGAGCCTTCTTTTCAGCGGCCTTCTTTTCGGCGGCTAAACGCTTCTTTTCTTCAAGGGCGGCCTTTTCTGCGGCTTTCTTTTCTTCGAGAGCCTTCTTTTCAGCGGCCTTCTTTTCGGCAGCTAAGCGGGCCTTTTCTTCCTTGGCGGCCTTTTCAGCGGCCTTCTTCTCTTCGAGAGCAGCCTTTTCGGCAGCCTTTTTCTCTTCAGCTAAGCGCTTCTTTTCTTCGAGGGCGGCCTTTTCTGCAGCCTTCTTGTCTTCGAGAGCCTGCTTGTCGGCAGCCTTCTTGCTGTTAGCAACAATCTTGGAAAGATTCCAGTTCTTTCCGCCCTTGTCCTTGAACTTCAGCAAGAAATTAGACTTGTCCAAGGAGATTTCATTCTTATCGGAATCAATGGAAGCACCGACTTCCATTTCGAACTTCAGGAAGTTGGATCCGCGGAAGTTTTCCTTGAAGATGCGAACGTTCTTTACAAACTTGGAGTTTGCATCGATTTCAAAGGAACCTTCACCCAGAGCGATGTCCGTTTCAGAGAAACCAGCAACAAGCTTCTTGGAGGTTGCATCATACTTCTGGAAGAATGTCGGCAAATCTTTTTCGGAATCAAAGGCAAATACCAAACGGCAGCCCTTGTCGCAAGTGAAGCGGACATCCTTGATCTGAGCCGCCTGAGTAGCGACTGCAGCCATCATAAACAAAATAAGGTATTTACTCTTCATTACGGGCCCACCTTTTTAGATGTATAGGTGGTCAGATTGAAGGATACCGACATGGTAATCGGAGTCCATCCATGAGTTTCAGCCTTCTCGATTTCGGACTTGATGCCAGAGTAGCGAGAAAGTCTCAAGTTGGTGATTGCCGTGGGATAGTTGAAGTTTGCAATTTCTGCAAACAAGTAACCCAACATATGATAGCCGGAATTCACAGCGATGGAATAACGGTTTTCAATGTAGTGTTCACGAGCAATGCCGCGACCATCAGGATTGAACTTCTGGATCTGAACGCCGGAGCTGCGAATCACAGAGTAGAGGTCCTGCAAACGCATGGGAACCTTTTCTTCTTCCGGGAACATTTCCTTCAGCTTTTCAAAATCCTTTTCTGCCTGAACCAACTGCATTTCCAATTCTGCAACACGGTGCTTCTGGGCGTTGATCTTATCCAGTTCGGCCTGAGCAGAACGGAGTTCATTTTCCAGACGTTCGCGTTCCAACACAAACGGATTCCACATGTAGTCGTACACGTAGTAGGCTGCACCAAGAATCAACAGGATAATTGCAATGGCGTAAATGTTCTTTTTGTCTTTAAAGTCAATATTACCCATATTAGCCCTCCTGTCCATTGTCCTTGCTCAGGACAATTCTAATGGTAAAGCTATAGGCTTCTTCGCCATCAACCTTAGTGGTTGCGATAGTCACCAAAGACACATTATCAATAGCAGCCTGTTTTTCAAGTTTGACCATGTATTCAGCAACTTCGGAGAAGTCAAAGGTAGTGCCTCTCATTTCCAGGTCAAACTCACCCATCTGGTTGAGGCTGGTCAACCACATGTTCGGAGGAAGAACGGAGGAGATGTTTTCAAACAAAACAACCCAACGCTTCTTGTTAACCTGAATGGACTTGAGTGCGTTGATCTTAGTATTGACGATGCCCTGCTTCTGTTCGAGTTCGCCAATCTTTTTGAGAAGCGGACGCTGACGTTCAACTTCAGCCTTGACTCTGGAAAGCTCAGAATTGAGACCATCCTTGGTTTCGGTCATAAAGTTATTGAGCATCACAACGCAGACGATTGCTGCGATAAGAGCAATAGTCGGCCAAATAGTACGGCGATCAGTAATCCAGGAGAAATCCTTCTTCTTCTTGCGGAATTCTACCGGCAAGAGGTTGATGGAAACCGCCAAGGCACTTTTATTCGTAGATTCTTTTTTCTGCGCTGCCATTAGAATTTCCTCATTGCCAAGCCCAAAGCCGGGGCGTAAATGTTAGACAAGGCAACGGAGATTCCGCCTTCGCCAAAGACCTTTGCATCGCATTCTGCAAGGCGGAACGGATTTACTGTATCCGTTTCAATGCCAGTACGTTCTGCAATGAATTCCTTAAGACCCGGAATGGAGGCACCGCCGCCACCCAGCAAGATCTTGTTCAACGGCTTGGAATCTTCGGAAGACGAGAAGTAGCGGATACCGAAATCGATCTGCGCCATCAGGTCTTCGTATGCAATCTTAAGTGCGGCTTCAACTTCTGCTTCAGAGAAACCATCGACGATAGACATGTCGTCCTTGTCGAAGATTTCGTGACAGGTTGCAGGTTCAACGCCAAGATTTACGCAGGTCTTGTTGATGACCATGTCCAGCGAACCACCGGTCATAGCACGCATAGAATGGAACTTTCCATCCTGCAAGAAAGCCACGCTCATCTTCTTTTCACCGATGTTAAACACAGCTGTAGTTTCGTTGAGAGCGCTAGGTTCTGCCGTTGCTACGTAAGCATTGAGCAGGCCAAAGATATCAACGTCAACTGCAGAAATCTTAATACCACGACGAGTAAAGAACTTAGCCCAGGAGTCAAGCAAACCATTCTTTGCTGCAACGACATTCACCTTGAGTTCATCGCCTTCGCGGGAAGAAACTTCGTAGTCAATGACGTTATCCTGGTCATCAAAGGGCGGACGGGACTGGGCGGTCTGGAGAATAATGGCAGCTTCGTTGCCATTCTTAGGAACCTTCACCGAAAGTTTATCCACGAGGATACCACCGGCACCGGCACCGCAATTTACGGAAACGACAACGTCGCTAGAGTCCTCTAACGGATGACGCAACAACAGCTTATTGAGAGCTTCGCCCAACAGATCGCTGCCGTCTTTTTCGCGCGGACCATCACCCTCGGTCGGGGCGTCCCCATCACGCACCTGGATTTCACCATTAACGATGGCTCCGTCCGGAATACGCTCCAAATCCGCATCTAAAACGATACGCTTACCGTTAGCGTTATGCAAAACCCTTACGTACTTGATGCTGTAGTGACCAACATCAATACCCACGGTTTCGCGAACGCCACGAATTTTCGCAATTAATCCTAAAGACAAAATAATTCTCCAAAAGGAAACAATTCAGTCAAATTTTACCTTTATATGTGATGAATGTCAAGCGAATTTTTCGCTAAGTCATTGAAAATTAACGAGTTAGAGCAAATTTCGCCCAATTTAAGCCTTGTTTTTACCCTTGTTTACCTCAAAAATGTACTGGAGAACCCTTTCCTGGGTCCATCCGAACTCCCCAGAGAACGATGCGGTTAGGCAATAATAGTTGGGGAAATCACTGTTTTTGTGACCTAGATTACGTAAAATTTCAATTTCCACGTTTTCATCGCCAAAACTAGGCAATTCAAACTTGATATTCATGTGCTGACCAGAACGGCATTCCAAAGGTAGGCCAAGCATAATACCGCCAGCAGACAAGTCAAACAGCGTTCCGCCACAGCTTGTTCCATCGGGAAGCGTAGCCACCACAGGAATCGAAACCTGTTCACGAACCCAGCGACGCAACTGCTGTTTGCCCAAATCCGTAGAGTGCGGCAGAATCAACTGCCCCGGCAAGCAGGAACGTACTTTTAAGCGTGCAGAATAAACAGCATCGTCAGGACGTGTCCAACGGACTACAACTTCTGAGCCCACAAGCGACGACGCGGAACCACGACTTCCATCATAGGCAATGAACCATTCCTTCTCCGAACGATGAATGATTTCGGAATGTTTGAACACGCGGCCATCATCCAGGAGCAAGTCAATGCGATCCCCGATGCCGAACTGGCGGGTAGAACAAATTTGAGTCAAAGGATTTACTGCAGTAAAGCCAAGTTTTTCTCGGATACGTTCTACCGCATCTACAGTTTCGTCACTAACGGAAAAGACGTTTCGCAGGTCGTAGAATCGAGTCACAGCAGCTTCAAACAGCCCTGAGGAATTCAAGACTGCATCCTTATTTTCAAAAGAAGATACGCGGATCATCTTCTCAAGGGTTCGCCTTTCTTTGTCTGTAAAAGCAAACTCTTTTACCTTGTCTTCAAAGGCGTCCGTGCCGAACATAACTTCGTTATCTCGTCTGTAATTGATGCGATGGATTTCCCACAGCACAAGCAACAACAAGACAAGCAGGACGATGAAGGCGATCCACACCAGCTGTAGTGGTTCGATCATTTGTTACAACTCTCTACTAGCGTTCAGTCCACACACCATTGATGAAAGAACCGATGATTGTTGCATCAAGTTCCTTGCCCATCAAAGGAGAATTGGAGACATGACCTGCAAAGTCGGTCCGGTCTACTACGTGAGACTTGGAAGTATCAAGGACAACCACGTTAGCCTGTTTGTCAGAGCCAACTTCGTAAGCAGGTTCAGCCTCAACCAGCTTAGCCGGTGCAGAGGAAAGAAGTTCGATAGCACGAACTTCACCCACACGTTCAACCAGTTTTTTCCAGATTGCGGGAAGAGCAACTTCCAGTGCCAGTGCGCCCGGAACAGAATCTTCGAAGTTCACATCGGCGTCCTGACGGAGCACCGGAGTGTGGTTCATGCTGATAGCATTGACGGTACCATCGGCAACGCCAGCCCACAATGCTTCGCGGTCGGAAGCGGCGCGGAACGGCGGCAGCACATGGTATGCGGAGTCCAGCAATTCCAGGCAGGAATCATCGAACAGCAGGTGGTAGACGTTCACGTCGCAGGTCACGTCCATGCCGTTCTTACGGGCGTTGCGGATCAAGTCCAGAGTTTCACCGCAGGTCACTTGCTTGAAGTGTACCGGCACCTGGAGGAAGCGTGCAGTTTCAAGAACCGTGTAGGCAGCAATGGTTTCTGCAATACGGGGAATGCCCTTCATGCCCAGCATGTCGGAGTAGGCGCCTTCGTGAACGCAACCGCTCTTGCGAAGAGTCTTGTCCATAGGCTGGAAGAAGAAACGCTTGCCGGTCATCTTGCCGTATTCCATGGCGAGACGGAGGAAACGGGAATGAGGAATGGAGCCGTTGCCATCGCCGAAGCCAGCCACGCCAGCTTCTGCAAGTTCCATCATTTCGGCCAGGCTATCAGAGCCGAAGCCCTTGCTGTAAGCGCCCAGGAACTTTACTTCGAAATCGTTGGCGCAGCACTGTTCCTTGCCGCCAACATCAAAGCGATTTACCATGGCGGTAAACTTGTCTGCGTCATCAATAGGATTAGCGGAGCTTTCATAAAGGCCACCGTAGAAGCCACCCTTACGCATAGCTTCAAAGCCATCTGCGAAAGTGTAGATGTCGTCGCGGAGAGGTTCCTTGAAATCAAGGCCCAGGCCAAAGAGGGCGGGCATCACCAAGGCGCCATTGCAATCAATTTCCTTTGCGGGCTTGGAGGAATCTGCGGCAAAGCCCTTTTCGCTATCCAGAACAAGCTGGTCGCGAGCTTCGAACTTGGAACCGTTCCAGAACTTCACATTCTTCAAGACCACATTGGTCAAAGCGTAATCACGATGCTTAAGCGTTTTCATTATTGCGACCTCCAGCCAAAAGGAAGAGAACTGCCATACGGACTGCAACGCCGTTGGTCACCTGATCGAGAATGACGGAATGTTCACCG
Organism: Fibrobacter sp.; assembly: GCA_024399035.1. Lineage (GTDB taxonomy): Bacteria > Fibrobacterota > Fibrobacteria > Fibrobacterales > Fibrobacteraceae > Fibrobacter. The sequence goes on from JAKSID010000011.1 coordinate 18,874, forward strand.
TCGGCAATGTCGGAATCCAGTTCCACACCGCGGTTAATGGGACCCGGATGCATAATGATCACCTTGTCCTTGCAGCAAGCCAGAACTTCTTCGGTGATGCCAAAGAAATTGCGGTATTCGCGGGTGCTGGGGAGCAATGCGTCGTCCATACGTTCATTCTGCAAGCGAAGTGCGATAACGGCGTCGGCGTCGGCCACAGCCTTCTTTACGTCGGTTTCCCAGCTGACGGAGCCAGCAAGTTCGGGATACTGGAGAAGTTCGGTATTGCGGGGAACCAGAGTGCTGGGGCCGCAAAGGGTAACGTGTGCGCCCATGGTGGTCATGCCCCAGATGTTACTGCGGGCCACGCGGCTATGGCGGATGTCACCGATGATGGCCACCTTCTTGCCTTCCAGAGTACCAAGTTTTTCTTCGATGGTGAGCATATCCAGAAGACCCTGGGTCGGGTGTTCGTGAGCGCCGTCGCCAGCGTTCACAACGATAGCGTTGCTATGTTCAGCCAAGAACTTGGGAACGCCAGTTCCCTTATGGCGTACAACCACGATATCGATCTTCATGGATTCGATGTTGCGGAGAGTGTCCACCAGAGTTTCGCCCTTCTTGACGCTGGAACTTGCAGTAGTGAAGTTCACGGTGTCGGCGGAGAGGCGCTTTTCTGCCAGTTCAAAGCTGGTGCGGGTACGGGTGCTGTTTTCGAAGAACAGGTTCACCACAGTAAGACCACGAAGGCTCGGAACCTTCTTTACGGGACGTTCCAAAATTTCACGGAACTGCTTGGCGTTGTCCAGAATAGTGCGGATATCCTGCTTGGATACGCCCTGGAGACCGAACAAGTGCTTGATTTGCAAAGCGCTCACTTTAATCCTCCACTTCTACGAGGGAAACAGAATTTTCTTGATCAATAGGTTGAATCTTCACACGGACTTCCTGATGCTGGGCGGTTTCCACAGCAAGGCCCACGCAGTCGGGGGCAATGGGAAGTTCTCGGTGACCGCGGTCCACCAGCACGCAGAGGCGGATGGCTGCGGGGCGGCCCAGGTCCAGAATGGCGCGCATTGCAGCCAGAGTGGAGCGACCGGTATAAAGCACATCGTCTACCAGAATCACGGTCTTGCCTTCAACAGAAGCAGGCATTTCGGTGACGCGCATTTCGGTAGAAACGTGGTTGCGGTAATGGAAGTCGTCGCGATAGAAAGTGGCGTCCAGGCTTCCGAACTCCACGGATCCGCCGAACTTTGCGTCCAAGCGTTCCTTCAACTTCTTTGCCAGGGGAATACCGCGGCTAGCCATACCAAGGATGACCAAGTCGTTTGCGGAAGGATGGATCTTTGCGATTTTTGCAGCCATCTCGTCCAGGGCAAATTCCATGGCCTGGGCCGACAGCAGTTCACGAATAATCTTGCAGTTATCTTTCATATGAACTCTGGGTTATGTAATCTCTAACTTGAGAAAGTAGCTTTTTTAGGGGTTTGTCGTGTAAACGTTTTTTCTAAGAGGCACCTTATTTCCAACAGCGCCGAAACTGCACATTTGCACAACTTTTGTAAATAGCAAGCAACGAGTTATCACAATCACTCATTTTTATGTATATTGCGGTTTAGAAACAACTTAACAGGAGAAAAAAAATGGCATTTAATCAGCTGGATAAGCCGCAGCCGGGCGAAACTATCGCCATCATGAAGACCAACCACGGCGAAATGAAGATTCGCTTGTTCGTAGAACGCGTTGGCGAATGCGCACAGAATTTCATTGACCTCGCAAACCAGGGTTTGTACGATGGCGCACCGTTCCACCGCATTATCAAGAACTTCATGATCCAGGGTGGCGACTTTACCAACCGTAACGGTACCGGCGGCCATTCCGCTAAGGGTCCGGGCACCACCATCGACGACAAGTACGATGATTGCCTCTCCCATATGCGCGGTGCATTGAGCTGGGCAAAGACCATGATGCCCAAGTCCATCGGTTCCCAGTTCTTTATCGTCCACGGCGAAGACGTTCACTTTTTGGACCACGGCAATCCTAACGTAGGTAACGGCCCCAACGCCGGTTACTCCGTTTTCGGCCAGCTCTATGAAGGTTTCGAAGTTCTGGATTCCATCGCCGGTGTCAAGACCGACCGTCGCGACGCACCGTACGAAGACGTGATCATCGAATCCGTGAAGATCGAAAAGGTCTAAAGCTTAAAGAACGCAGGAGAAATCCTGCGTTTTTATTTTGAAAAAGCCGGAGCTGCGAGACAAATGCGTAAGGCGAACACAGCAATCAAACTTGTTTGATTATTGTTGAGCCTAGCATTTGGCACTTTAGTGCAACTACCCCCGCGTGGGAATCAAAAAAATCCGTCTTTTTTTTCTTTGACCCTTGACATTTTTCAAATAAATTTCAATATTTGTGTCACCCTTGGGGTTATAGCTCAGTTGGTAGAGCGATTGCATGGCATGCAATAGGTCAGGAGTTCGACTCTCCTTAGCTCCACTCAAAAAGACTCGCATCAAAGCGGGTCTTTTTTGTTTCCATCGGTTTTGTAGTCTTTACAACGCTTGTTTATTAATGGCATTTTTTCAACCTTGAGCCGATTGTAAGGTTTTTGTATCTTTTGTCGTGGAATTTAGAGGAGCTTAATATGAACAAGGTTTGGAATTCTTTTTCAAAGATCCTTTTAGGCAGTTTCGTTGCTTTGTCCGCCAGCGTTTTCGCTGAAGAATGCGACGAAGCCACCATGGACGCCTTCGCCTACGAAGATTGTGTCAAGGCCAAGGGCGGCGCTGTTATCGACCAGACAAACTTCGGCAGCGAAGCACCCGAAGTCAAGATGCCCGTTCCCGAAGAACAGAAGTACAGTCCCTTTGGTCGCGAAGCCTACCTCACCTCCTCTTTCGGTGAAAACCGCGGAACCCGCTACCACGCCGGCATTGACTATTCCACCCAGATGGAAGAAGGCTGGCCTATCTTCGCACCGGAAAACGGTTTTGTCAAGGAAGTCCGAGTCTCCCCCTTCGGTTACGGCAAGGTGATGTTCTTCCAGGGCAACAGCGGCAAGACCTGGGTTTTCGCCCACCAGAGCAGCTTTGGCCAGCTGGACGAAGCCGTGATGCGCCAGCAGTACGCTACCAAAAAGAACGATGTGACCCTGAAGCCGGGCAAGGCTTACAAGAAGGGCGATACCCTGACTTTCGCAGGCAGCACCGGCATCGGAAACCCGCACTTGCATCTTGAAGTAAGGCTGGACAACGACCGCATTATCAATCCCCGCCTGATGAACACCGAGGTTTCAGACAGTATCGCTCCCCAGGTGTTGGCAGCCGCCGTATGGCAGGGCAACGAAATGGCTTTCACTTCTCAGGAAGCAGTCAATAAAGGCTGCGTTGTTACTCCCGTCAAGAATGAATTCGCCTTAAATCTCGCTTTCAAGATGGTAGACTACAGCCGCGAACCTAAGGACAATCCCATGTCCGTCCGTCGCATTACCATTTGGCGCTACGACGAAAAGGTTTTCGACCAGAAGCTTGACACCCTGCGCTTTAGCACCCAGTCCAAGATTCGTGAACAGCTCCTTTGGGCAGAAGAAGCCGACACCGCCGGCGACTGGCACGTGATCGAAGCAAGAATTGCCCCCCTTTCCACCTACACCATGGAAGTGGAAGACTTTAACGGCAACATCACCACCAAGAAGTTCAGTTTCCACCCCACCTGCAAGGGCAATGTAGACCTGCAGATGACCAAGGTTCAGACCTCCCCCTTGTTCACCTACCTGAGCCGCCCCATGCTGGACTTGTTCCGTTGCGAAAACGGAATGAAATTCTCCGCGATGAAGAAGGACGAGGTGCTTTCCGAAGATCTTTGCAGCGTGTTCAAGCACAAGCCGGTTCTTATCGGCAAGATCATGGAAACCTTCCCCGAAATGACAAGCATTCGCTACGTGGCTGACGCTGCCGCAACAGGCGACGGCAAGGCTGTTGACGAAACCATCGAGGTCTTTGGCTACAACCGTTACCAGACCAACGTTAACTGGAATGCAACCCTGGGCGACATCAAGGTTAGCCAGAAGATTTCTGGCATTCCCGCCGCAAAGGATTCCGCAATCCGCGTTCTGGCAGTCACCAAGACTCACACCGACAGCCTGGACTTTTTGGAATTCCACCCCAAGGGTTTGCAGTTGAAAAACTGGAATGTTTGCGTGGAAAACAAGGAAAACAACGCACCGCTTTACTGGCTTGGCGAAACCAGCCGCAACTGGTTCATCTTTAGCAAGCAGAGCAAGGGCAAGAACCGCTGCGCAAGCACTAACGAACTTCGCGATATTGCAAACATCGATAACCAGGAAGCGCCGACGCTTGGTTTCCCCTACTGGGACAACATGATGATCGGCGGCGTTCACCAGCCAGCCCTGAAGGTGCCGCTGATGTTCAAGTACGACGGCGTTGCTGACGGTAACGCAATCACCGTCAAGTACAAGAATCAGTGGATTGCTGCGGAGTACGATTCCGAGCCCCGCGAAATCATTATCGAAGGAGAGAAGGTTCCGGACGCTGGCGAAGAAATGACCATCCAGATTGTGGACGAAGCCGGCCATAAGGTTTCTTACGACATTACAGTGCCTGAGATGTAGCTGACTGCAGTGCCGATGTAACAAACCGAGCCGATTTAATTCAAAACAAAAAAATCCTGCGAGAAAATCGCAGGATTTTTTTTGCTAAGGGAGATCCCGGAACAAGTCCGGGATGACAGCCTTGATAGGGCCGGGATAACAGCCTTGATAGGGCCGGGATAACAGCCTTGATAGGGCCGAGATGACATCTAACGGTATTACTTTGCAGCGGCAGTCAGCAGCTTGGTAATGGCTGCAACGTATTCTGCCGGGTTGGGCAGCGGAGAGCCTTCGGCAAGGAGAGCCTGACCGTAGAGAGCCTTGGGCCAGTCACCCAGATCTTCCTTGGCTTCAGCCTTGGCCTTCAGCATTTCGCAAATGGGGTGCGTCGGGTTAATTTCAAGAATACGCTTGGACTTAGGAACGTTGGTCTGGCCCATGGCCTTCATCATACGTTCCATCTGAGCGCTCATGGCGTCGTCGCTGGTCACGAGGCAGCAGGGGCTGTCCTTCAGGCGGCTAGACACGCGGACTTCCTTGATGTCTTCGTCCAGAACCTTCTGGAGGTTTTCGCAGAGGCCCTTGAAGATTCCCTTGTTGGCTTCTTCAGCCTTCTTTTCGTCTTCAGTTTTTTCGAAGTCCACATCACCGCGGGAAACGTCGTGGAACTTCTTGTCGCCGAATTCCATCAGAGAAGACATCATGAATTCGTCGATGCCATCACTCATGAGAAGCACTTCGTAGCCCTTGGCCTTGAAAGCCTCCAGCATGGGGTTAGACTTCACGGCGTTCTTGTCGCCAATGAGGTAGTAGATTTCCTTCTGGCCTTCAGGCATGTTGTCTACATACTGTTCCAGGCTTACCAACTTGCCTTCTTCGGTCTTGGTGCTTTCGAAGCGGATCAGCTTCTTCAATTCATCAAGATGTTCCCAGTTCATGTAGAAGCCTTCCTTAAGGACCATGCCCAGTTCCTTCCACCAGGCTGTGTACTTTTCTTCGTCCTTGGACATGTTCTGCAAGGCTTCCAGAGTCTTCTTGATGACATGCTTACGGATATTGGTCACAATCTTGTTGGACTGCAGAATTTCGCGGCTCACGTTCAGCGGCAAGTCTTCGGATTCCACCACGCCGCGGACAAAACGGAGCCAAGGCGGCAAGAGGTCCTTGCAGTCGTCCATGATGAAGGTCTTCTTCACATAGAGCTTCAGGCCATGCAGTGCGTCGTTCTGCCAAATGTTGTAGGGAGCCTTGGAAGGAATGTACACCAGGTTCCAGAATTCCAGGGAGCCTTCGGCGTGGCTGTGGCTCCAGCAGGCAGGTTCACCACCGTCGTGGCAAATCACGTTATAGAATTCCTTGTACTCTTCTTCCTTCACGTCCTTTTCGGACTGGCGCCAGAGAGCGGTCTTGTCGTTCAACTTTTCTTCGTCCTTGACTTCGATTTCGCCCTTGTCGTTGGTGGTCTGTTCCGGGTGGAAGTAAATGCCGTAGTTTACGAAGCCGCTGTACTTCTTGATGATATCCTTGATGCGCCATTCGCTGGTGAAGTCTTCAGAATCCTCGTCGTCCTTCAGGTACAGGGTAATCTTGGTACCCACTTCATTGCGGGGGCATTCGGAAATTTCGAATTCGCCGGTGCCTTCGGAAGCCCACAGGTAGCCCTGGGTTTCGCCAGCCTTGAGGGTTAGGACTTCAACCTTCTTAGCCACCATGAAGATGGAGTAGAAGCCCACACCGAACTGACCGATAAGATCAACACTAGCCTTGTCGGCGTCCTTCAGGTTCTTGATGAAATTCTTGGTGCCGGAACGGGCGATGGTCCCCAGGCAGTTGATCAAGTCTTCCTTGTTCATGCCGATACCGTTATCGGTAATGGTCAGCTTCTTCTGATCCTTGTTCACATCGATATCGATGCGGAGCTGGGTGCCCTGGGGCAGCAAATCTGCGTTAGAGAGAGAAAGGAAACGACGCTTATCCAATGCGTCAGCAGCGTTAGAAACCAGTTCGCGAAGGAAGATTTCCTTGTTGCTATAAAGAGAGTTGATCATCAAGTTCAGCATGTCGCGAACTTCGGTCTGGAACTCCATTTTTTCAGTTGCCATTTTATATCTCCGATTTAGACGAAAGAACGGGCTACGCCCTACAGACGAGAGACGAAAGATTATAGTCACGCGCTACGCGCCATATAAAGAATCGAAAGGTCCGTCATTCCTTCTAGTTGTTAAATTTTCAAACAATACCGTGCGTTCCGAGGTTTCATTTTGAAACAATGCGGAAGTTTTTCCTTGTTTTCGCAGGTATAATCGCAAGAACCGTGCCAATTTGGCGATAGGTGTCTGGCGATAGGTTAAAAAAAAGACCGCTGCGAGAACAGCGGTCACAGATAATCGGCACGGAGCCCAGTTACTTGATAAAGATCAAGCCGAGGATGCCAGCCACCCACAGGTAGTAGCTAAAGTAGTGGAACTTGCCCTTCTGAACAAAGGCCATGAGCCACTTCAGAGCGATGATGCCGAAGATAAAGGCAACGATCATACCCACCAAAAGTTCCGGAGTAAACTTGCCGGCATCGGCGCAGGCCAAGGCCTTTTCAGGTTTTTCAATAGCATAGCGAGCCACAGTATCGGGATCCTGGCATTTTACCCACTTAATCACATCCAGGAGGGCGGCACCGCCCACCGCGGGAATACTCATGAGGAAGCTGAATTCTCCTGCATACTTGCGGTTAACGCCAAGGAAAATCATGCCACTGATGGTAGAACCGCTACGGCTGATTCCCGGGATGCAAGCCACGCCCTGAACCACGCCGGTAACCAAAGCGCGCCACCAGTTCATCTGCACGCCTTCACATTCCGGATGCTTGGAACCTGTCCTACCCCACTGGGAAACGAACAGCAAAGTGGCCGTTACCAGCAAAGCGCAGCAGACAGCGCGGGGATTTTCGAACAGGCTTTCCAACGGCTTCTTGAAACCGATACCGATAATGGCGGTAGGAATGGAGGCCAATACGATGTAGCCCACTTCCTTCAGCTGGGTCTTGTCGCGATGGATGCAACCCACGATCATGTCCACAATCTTCTTGCGGAAAACGACGAAAATGGAAAGGAGAGTTCCTGCATGCAGCATGATGTCGAAGAACATGCCTGCTTCTTCCATACCCAGCAATTCCTTGCCGAGAACCAGATGACCGGAACTAGAAATAGGGAGAAATTCTGCGAGGCCCTGCAAAAGGCCCAAAATAATAGATTCAATCATAGACGGAAATATAGTTTTTATTATCTTAACGACATGGCCACAAAAAAATTCCTCCTGTGCTTTCATGATTTTAGCGTCTGGAATTACCAGACCATCATGCCGGTTCTTGACGGGCTCAAGGACCTAGCCGGAGGACCGTTCAGCATTTTGGTCATTCCCAGCACGGAGGGCGCCGACGAGGCCGTCATCGCTGGTTTCAAGGCCGCACTACGACAACTGAACAACGAGGGCTACGAACTGGCCCTGCACGGCTACAAGCACAAGGCCGAATTCAGTCAAGGCCGTAGCTATTTCGGCCTGATCGCCATGACCATCACCAACCGCGAGGCAGAATTTGCAGGCCTTAGCCAGTACGAATCCGAAAGGATGCTAAAACTGGGGATGAGCGCCTGGATCGACCTGTTCAAGGAAGGCGACAACACCGCAGGCCCACGTCCCGCCGCCTTTATTCCGCCCACCTGGTGGAGCAACAAGCACTTACCCCTGCAGGTCCGCGGCGGCGGCATGCTTTACGAAGACCGCTTCTCCATGACCTCCAGAAAGGGCACGCGTTACGCCTCCCCCGTCACCAGCTTCGCAGGCATTCCCGACTTCGCCATCAAGCCTATGTTCAGCATCGGCGAATTCTTGATGAAGGTTCCCTTTGGCGTGCCCCGCATTGCATTGCACCCCACAGATTTTCCCGTCCATCGCGGGCGCATTAGGCACCTGATTCGCACCGCACTTGGTAGCGGCAGGGAACTGGCACTTTACAGAGACCTCTAGAAAGTACGCGGTTTCAAGCCGCCGCGAACTAGAACTCCCGAGAATTTCAGAATAAAAAAATCCCGATAACCTTGTGGTTACCGGGACTTTAATTTTTTGCGACTATCTGCGCGGGTCAATCATAGAAACAAGCAAGCTTGATTCTGCAACACTCGCCTTACTGGCGCTCTTCGAGCGCAGTAATTCGCACCTCGGTCATGCGAACACAAGTGTTCGCGCGACACTCGGTTTACGATTACTTAGCTTGCAGCTTCGCTGCAGCTCCGCGCGGCTCGGTCATAGCCATGCAAGCATGGCAGCGACACTCACCTTACTTTGCTTCGAAGTAGTAAGTCTGCAGAGTCTTGCCGTCCTGAGACAGCTGGAGGATCTGCTTGCCAGAGAGCAAAGCACCCTTGATTTCGAACAGGTTTTCAGCCTTGTATTCGACAGAGAGAGTTGCGCTCTTGGACTTGTCAACGAAGAGACCAGTCTTTTCGTCGGCACCGAAGCCCTTACAGTCGGAGTGGTCAGCGACCTTGCCTTCTGCAGCAGCGAAAACGGTAGCAACCAGCGGAGAGGTAACGGAGCTTGCATTGACGTAGAATACGTCGATTGCAGAACCCATTGCCAACGGAGCGGGCAGGTTAGAAACCTTGGGAGCCTTGTCAGCCTTCTTCTTCTTCTTGTCAGCCTTCTTGCCCGGAACCTTGCCAGCGTCAGCGTTGAGCGGCATGGTCAAACGGTAGCCAGCAACGGATTCGTTGCAGCTGGTGGAGTAGACGACCCACTGGTTTTCAATCTTTTCGGGACCTTCGGTGGTACCGGTCTTGTACAGACCCGGCTTGACCTGGTCGCTATATTCGTACAAGGTCACGCTCAAGTTCGGGTTTTCATTGGTGGTAGCAATCTTCTGCTGACCCAAGATGAACTTGGAACGACGAGCCTTGATCAGGTATTCGCCAACGGGAACTTCTTCGAACTTGAACTTACCCTGCTGGAGTTCACCCTTGTACGGGTACTTGGGATTCTGGGTACCATAAATGGTAGAATCCATCCAAACGGTGGGCATTTCAATAGCCTTGCCAGTAAACGGATCAAGAACAACACCTTCGATGGTGCCCTTCTTTTCGCAGCCAGTCATAGCCATTGCAATGAGAGCAGCTGCGCACAAAGTAAGTTGCTTTTTCATATACATCCTCGAAAAAAGATAAAAGCCTCCCTCGGCGGGAGGCCTTTACGAATAAATTATTCAGCGTCAGCAGCCGGGCGTTCAGCCTTGCGAGTCTTACGCTTTGCACCGGTGATGTTGCCAGCGAAACGCTTGTTGAAGCGATCGATACGACCGGCAGTATCCACGCGATGCTGCTTGCCCGTCCAGAACGGATGGGTATCAGCGGTAATTTCCAAGGAAATTACGCTATATTCAACACCATCGATAGTCTTCTTTTCGGCGGAAGACTTCGTGGAGCGGGTGAGATATTCTTTACCCGTATTCGCATCGACGAACACGACCGGTTGATAATTAGGGTGGATACCATCTTTCATTTTTAAACTTCCTGTGAAGTAAATTGTTTAAGAGAGCCTAAATTTAGCAAATTTTGCAATTTTGGCAAGCCAATTATAGTATTTTTGGGAATATGAAACGATTATTGATGGCAATTCCCCTAATGTTGATGGCCTGCGGCAATGATAATACCGTGGCCAAGTTCATTGTTGTGGACCAGAAAATGCCCCTCACCGAGTGGCCCGATAGCGCCTACATTGCCAGCTTGGACTCCATTTTGGCCATGGAACCCATTGTTGCCAAAAAAGAAGTAGACGCAAACCTGACCATGAAGGGATTCAAGGCTCCTGGGTTCCAACTGCCATCCTCGGTCACTGGTAAGCCGGACCCGAAAAAAGCATCCAAGGGCAGCGGATCGACCGCCCCCAAGAAGAACAACACCCTGGCAGACAAGAATAACGGTTCCAACAACAACGCCGAGCAGTTCGCAAACAAGTTTAGCGACGCACTTTCCAGACTCCAGTCAGACCCGGCAAATAGCAGCCTGTACAGGACTGTAGAAGCCAGGGACGGCGATGATTTGTTCAAGCTGTTGAAGCGAACCTACGGTGCCGGTGTGCAGAACCTCCCCCGCTTCTATATCCTTTCTGCGCTGCAGTCTGTTAATGCAGGCGTGGCACTGGAACATCTGGAAGCAGGCGACAAAGTTCGAATTCCAAAAATCTAGGATTTTTGAATTCGAACAGGTACCAATTACGAGTTATGAATTACGAGAGGTTCGCGGGATGAATTCCGCGGGCCTTTTTCAGTTATAAATTACGATGTATGAAGTATGTGAAAAAAAATGGCTCGCCGAAGGCGAGCTCTTGTAACTTATACTTCGTAATTCATAACTGGAGCTTTGTAATTAGCGCACAGCGCAATTACAAAACACCTTTACTGCTGGGTACGCCCTTCACGTTTCTGCTGGGAGCGATAGCCATGGCCACGGCGCGGGCCAAAGCCTTGAAGATGCTTTCAAGGCAGTGGTGGTTGTCATTACCGTAGAACAGTTCAACGTGCAGGTTCATGCGGGCGTTTTCTGCAAGGCTCTTGAAGAAGTGTTCGAACATGCTGGCTTCGATGCCGCCGGCAGTTGCTGCAGGGAGCTTGACGTTCCACACAAAACCGATGCGGTTGCTGAAGTCAATGCAAACGCGGCTCAAAGCCTCATCCATAGGAACAAAGTAAAAACCGTAACGTTCAATGCCCTTCTTGTCGCCAAGGCTTTCGACCAAAGCCTGACCCAAGACGATAGCGATGTCTTCCATGCTGTGGTGCATGTCAACTTCAACGTCGCCCTTGCAAGTCAAGTCCAGATGGAAACCGCCGTGTACCTGGAACAAATTAAGCATGTGGTCCAGGAAACCAGAACCGGAGTTGATCTTACCCGGAGTAGAGTCGTCCAGGTTCAGTTCCAGTTCGATATCGGTTTCGTTTGTCTTTCTAGAAATCTTGGAGCTACGCATAGGTACGCCTTTTTTTGAACAAATTACTTAACGATCTGACCACCGTAAACGCGGAAGCGAGTTACGCGACCAAACTTCATCTCGGGAAGCGGAGTTACAACGCCATTCAAGATCATCTGGGCGATAGCCTTAGGATCGCCGATAGTTACGCACAAAGTATCCTGAGTGTTGTAGACCATCTTGACGCCAGCCTTGGCAACGTTAGCTTCCTTCAAGAAGGAGTTGTCGCTTTCGCGGCGCTTGAGGCCAACCCAAGAAAGAGATTCGCCAGAGCCAACCAGAACAAAGTTTGTCTTGTTGGTTGCAGGAGCTGCAGCAGTAGAATCAGTCTTCTTAGAATCAGAAGAAATGAAAATCGTTGCAGAAGCAGGCAGGTCGGATTTTTTGACAGCTTCGTCCACAACAGCCTGGCTCAAAGTTTCGCTCTTCGTTGCTGCAGGTGCGGCGGCCTCGTTTTCCTTTTTGAGGGAATCCAGAGGAACAACTTCTGCACCATCGGGAACTTCCTGAACTTCCACAACTTCTTCGACGGCTACAGGTTCTGCCTTTGCAGCAGGTTCTGTATTCTGTGTTTCAGACAAAGAAGCGAGATCCAAGAAATGAGAAGCAACCAGGAATGCCAGTACGAGAATTACCAGGACTACAGGCACGGCCTTGCTCTTTTTCTTGGTTTCATTTTCTGTTACCGGGGCGATCTTGTTATGGCTAGAAACATCGTCAAACTCATGAGATGCTGCCACACCGATTTCTGCGGAATAATACTGAAGAACCAACTTCTGATCCAAGTTCAGCTTTGCAGAAATAGAATTCAAGTAACCACGGACATAAGCTGCCACCGGGAAAGCCTTCCAATCAGAAGCTTCGATGGACTTTACATTAGCAACAGTGAGCTTCGTTACGCTGGAGAGTTCTTCCACAGTCATGCCGCGGGCTTCGCGAACACGAGCGATATACTCACCTAAACGTTCATCAGGTCTTTTTTCTTCAACCAGATTAGACACTATCAAACCTCAATCTCTAAACTTTTCAGCAACTGCAATGTCTTTGCCACAGGCAACCCGACCACATTGTAGTAGCACCCCCTAATTTCTTTGATAAGCCGCGCTCCAGCAGTCTGGATTCCATACGCGCCGGCCTTATCCATCGGGTCTTTAGAATTTACATAATTTTCAAGTTCATGGATTGAGTTGTCCCTAAAAACCACCTCAGTTTCTTCTTCAGAAGCTGCCAGCAGTTTTCCATCTTGGGCGACAGCCACGCCGGTAATCACCTTGTGGCCGCGATTATTCAAGCTCTTTAACATTTCAAGGGCGCCCGATTCGCTTTTAGGCTTGCCCAAAGGCTGACCATCCAGGAACACCAAGGTATCAAAGCCGAGGACAATTCCAGGTTCAACACGGGACACAGACAAAGCCTTGATAGAAGCATTCTCTCTTGGAAAATCCAGGGGATTCGTGGACGTGGGCTTTTCATCTTCACCAGAAACAACCACACGAAAATCAACACCGATCAACTTCAAGATTTCAGAACGTCGCGGAGAACCGCTTGCCAAAACTAATTGCATATAAATTAACTCTCTAATGCTTTTTTACGACTAATTGACCGACGAGGTCTCGGTACTACCCGTATTGAACTTAATATCAGGCAGGTCACGAACGTAAATGGAAAAACTCCAGCCGGCGGCAGGGCCCGTAGGAGTCCAGCTAAAGTCAAGTTGCCAGCAATGCAGCACTCGGTTGAAGGTAAAGCTGTGGGTCACAAACTTTCCTTCGTTATAGTTGTAGCGAGTGCTATAAGTCATTTCCCAGTTCTTGGTGGGCTGCAATGTTGCGCTAATGCCAGTAGAATGGGTAATCTTATCCTGGAACAAATCCTTACCAACGCGGTAGCTACCAAAGCTATAGCTGTAGTCCAGACTGAATGTCCACTTCAGCATTTCGTACTTACTCATCTGCGAAGGCAAGCCTGCATTGATCGTGCCGTTCCAGCTAAAGCGCTTGCTGAAATCGTAACCATAGTAGGTCAATTCCGGCATGCGGACCTTGTTAGGTTCCGTTGTGTACTTGTGGTAGAAACTATGGCGGGTGTTGATGGTAAAGAGGTAATCCGGAAGAATCTGGAAACCAAAGCTTGAATTGATATCCGAGAAGTTCAGGGAATCTGCGGCAAAGTTATAAGACAAGCTATGCTTTGTAGTCAACAAGCGGCGGGTGCCATACTGGTCTTCAACAGCCTTCGACGTATCGCCCTTGGTGGTGTCGGCGGCTCGGCCAACCACCTTAAGGTACTTGATATCAAAGTCATTACCCAGACTCAAACCGACGGTTTTTTGTTTAATCTGATAAGGAGTCTGTCCCAACAAAGGATGCGGAGCAAAGTTCTTTACCGTATCGATTTCAGGAGCGTAGGTATAAGACAAGCTGGGAGAAAGCACATGACGGATACCCGTAAAGCGACCGATTTCAGGAACCCAGATACCATAGAGTTTTGTATCTGCGGTAATGCTGTAGTTATGGTTGTATGCAACTTCACCGTAACTATCGTGTTCCGGGTCCAAGCTCATAAAGCGTTTGCGGTATCTCAGGGAATCTTGAGGATTGATCCAGCCGGTGCCAGTCCAGTAGCCGGCGAAACTGGCCCTAGGCGTAATGTTGATTACATCAAACAAGGAACCAGAATAATCCAAGGAGAAATTTCCGGTGTAACCCACGTACTCCGCAGTAGTATCAACCGTAGAGCCCTTTGCAAGAGTTTGGGTTGAATCAACGGCGCGACGGGTGTAGTAGTTGAAGCGGTTGGTAAAACTATAGTTCAATTTTTCCAAGTAACTTTTGAAGGAGCCATCAGCATCGGCAATTTCATCTTCATCCTGTTCAAATTCAAAAAGCTGGCCACTCATTCGGTACTGGATATCGGGAATCTGGCGTTCCATAAGGTCCGTCACAAGGTTGTGCTGCTGGCTGGCCTTGACGGTCAAGCTCTTGTTGGTGCCGAACTTGCCTGAGTAAGTCAGAGAGGCGTTTGCCTGCTGGTTCAATACGGATTCCGCATCCAAGGCGTTTTCCTTACGGATCGTCTGGCTACTGACGAAGGTACCGGAACCGCTCAAGGTATGCTTGCCGTCGGGAGTCAAATTCTGGTTATGGCTAAAGGAAATGTCATAACCGCTGTTGCCAAAGTCAAATTCTTCAAGGTAGGCGGAGTAAGAAATGCTACCGTCCAAAACATAGCGTTTGCGGTAACGCAGTTCACCGGTCAGCTTGGAACGTTCAAACCTAGCCTCTTCACCTTCGATAATGTCGCCTTTGATCGTTGCATCCCAGTAATCGTTGGGCGCGTAGTAAAAGCCCAAGTTGTTCATGTAGTAACCCTGTTTCTGGTCACCACCGAACTTAGGAGTCAAAAGACCAGACTTACGTCCACTCTTCATAGGAGCCACAATCATAGGGAGAACCGCCACAGGAACGTCGGCAATATTCAAGACCACAGGCCTTGCCGTAATGGTTTCCTTGGGTTTCACCACCATGCGGCGGCCGTAGAAATAGAAATGCTGGTGCGTAGAATCGTTACAGGTACTAAAGTCACCGCGGGCAATTTGAATTCGTTGGTCAGGTAGTCGACGGACCTCCATACCATTCAACTGCTGGTTATCCTGGTACGTGGTGGCGTAGTAAATCTCGCCTATTCGCGACTTCATATTGTACTTGAGGCGCATACCGGACAAGGACGGATTCTTGGTCTCGCGAAGCACCGGATTGCCACTTGCCGCCAGCACACTATTGCGCTGGTCGAACCAGATGGTGTCCGCATCCAAGGTGGCCGTACGGTATTTAAGCTGGGCGCTGTTATTTAGGTTGAAAGACTCGCTTTCTACATCATACTCAAGGTCCACCGCATGATACTCGATGGTGTCTGTGCCCGTGGTATCATTCATCCAGTCCGTTTCCGTGGTATCTTCTTCTACCACGTCTTCCCGTTCTTCAAGCTCAAAGCGAGTCATCTCCTGACCGAACACGGCAGGAGCGAACAAGGCTGAAAGCAACACGGCAAAAACAGCCCACAGCGAACTATGGGATTTTCGATTTAACACAGTGAGATTTAAAATAGAAAAAACAGCTATGCGCGATGTTAAAACAGGCGCATTAAGCAATGTTCAGGGACTGTTCGCGGATGCATTCCACTTCGTTCTTGAGTTCGATGGCGAGAGCGGCAATTTCGGCGCTCTGGCACTTGGTACCCAAGGTGTTTGCTTCGCGGCCCATTTCCTGAAGGATAAAGCCAAGGTTCTTACCCTGAGCGCCGCCTTCCTTGAGGGCGTTGAGGAACAGCTTGTTGTGGCTCTTGAAGCGGGTGATTTCTTCGTGAATGTCCAGCTTGTCGGCCATGATGCAGGCTTCTTGCAGCAAGCGGACTTCATCAATTTCTGTATCGGCCAAAAGGACCTTGAGGCGGTCGCGGAACTTGACCTTCCAGTTTTCAATACGCTGGGGATCCAGAACTTCCACCTTTTCAAGAACAGCATTCAGATGGTTTACGCGGTTGGTCAAGTCCACAGCCAGGTTTGCACCTTCCTTGGCGCGCATTTCGGTTACCTGATCCAGAGCCTTGTCCAGTTCTGCGGCCAAGTGCTTTTCCAAGGCTTCCTTGTCGTCACCGCTATCGGTAAACTGCAATACTTCGGGCAATGCCAAGATGTGCTCCAACTTGATTTCGCCAGAAACACCAAACTTTGTCTGCATTGCCTTAGTAATTTGTACGAACTTTTCGATGGCAGTTTCGTTGTAAGAAACAGGAATGTTACCGGCGGTACCTGCGCCCAAGGTGACGCTGAAAATCACGGAACCGCGGACCAGCTTGTCCTTGATCTGGTTCTTGAAGCCATTTTCCAAGTAGGCAAGATTCTTAGGAAGCTTGCAGGAAATGTCCAGAAAGCGGTTGTTTACGCAACGGACTTCAATGACGCAAGAGATTCCATTGTACATGGATTCACTCTTACCAAAACCTGTCATAGACAAAATTGCCATAATAAAATTCCTAATTACTTCTTACTGACCACGGCGATTACGTGTTCTGCGCCAAAGTTCTTCTGGCCAATGGCGGTCAGGAACTTGCTCAGCAGCTGTTCATTCTGGAAAGCCATCTTCTCGATCTCAAGGCCTTCCTTTTCGCACAAGGTGTAAAAGTCCTTCACAGTGAGCAAACGAATGTTGGGAGTATTGTACCATTCGTAAGGCAGTTCCTTGGACTTAGGCATACGGCCATGAAGCATCAGGGAACCACGGGCAGACCAGTGACCGAAATTGGGGAACGTAACGATAGCACGCTTTGCCACACGGAGAATTTCGTTCAGCAACGCCACCGGGTCTCGGATTTCCTGGATGGTGCGGTTAATGATCGCATAGTCGTAGCTGTTATCCTTGATGTCGGAAATGCCACGTTCATCCAAGTTACGCTGGACCACAGGAACGTCATTTTCCAGGCAGTCCATAATGTCCTTCATGCGCTTTTCAATACCAAGACCAGAGGCATTCTTGGTGCGACGGAGATAATCGATGAGGTCGCCACTACCGCAGCCCAAGTCCAGAACCTTGGCACCATCGGTGACCAAGGATCCCAAGAGATCAAAGTCCTTTTCGTCGTGGAAAACAGGAATGGTCTGCTTGCCGGTGAGAGCGTCAAACTTGCTATCCAGGAAGCGGCCCACAGCCTTGCCCAGGTCTTCGTCTTCAATCAGGAAACCGTCATGACCAAAGAGGGTATCCAGTTCCAGGCTCGAAACCACCTTACCGGAATTCAGCAAGGCGCTGGTAATGCGACGGGATTCGTGAGGCGGGAACAGCCAGTCGGTGGAAAGGTTTACGTTCAGTACTTCGGCCTGAACATTTGCAAAAGCATTTTCCAAGGAACCGTATTCCGTTTCAAGATCGAAGCAGTCCGTGGCGTGAGCGATGTGCAAGTAGCTGTTGGCGTCGAAACGGTCCACAAACTTTGCACCCTGGTAACGCAGGTAGCTTTCCAGCGGCAGGTCCAAATCAAAAGGAGTGCTGTAGGTAATTGCGTGGTTCTTGTGCTCGTGATCCTGGGCGCGCTTAAACTTCTTTTCCATACCCACGGCACTGAGGTAAGTGATATGGGCAAGCTTACGGGCGTTGGCCAAGCCTACATCCGGGTGGGCGGCTTCGTAATAGTCGCCGTTGTTGTAATTGGGGTCCTGGGTAATCACATCGCGAGCCACAATTTCAAAACCAAGAGCCTGGCTGCTAAAGCGAGGAGACGTTGCAATGAGAACGCAACGCTTTACCTGTTCAGGATAGTAGATAGCCCATTTCATGGCCTGGAAGCCACCCATGGAGCCACCGATCACACAATAAATATCCTTGATTCCCAGATGGTCGGCCAGTTCCTTTTGGGCATGGACCATATCGCCAATGGTAATGGTGGGGAAAGTGCTGCCATAGGGCTTGCCGGTGCGGGGATTGATTGTTGCAGGACCTGTGGTACCCTTACAGCCACCCAGAATGTTGCTGCACACCACAAAGAAACGGTCCGTATCCACAGGCTTACCCGGGCCAATGAGAGCGTCCCACCAACCAGGCTTTTTATCATCGGGGGAATAATAACCGGCCACGTGGGCATCGGCGGTCAGCGGAGAGGTGACCCACACGGTATTATTCTTTTCGGCATTCAAGGTGCCGTAAGTTTCGTAACGAATTTCCAAAGCAGGAAGAGTCTTGCCGCTTTCAAGCAAGAAACCTTGGTCCCCATAATCCTTAACGAAGGTCTGGGGAACGACCGGGCAAAGACTTCCATTATGCAAAGATTCACTCATATGCGTAAATATAGCTACTTGTCTTCGGCGCGTTTGCCAGTCCAGCCCAGCTTTTCGCGAAGGGCGCCCACGAAACCTGTGTGACGCATGCGAAGGAAGGTGGTAAAGGACTTGCTCTGGGTGAGAACCACGTAATCGTCAGGTTCCAGAGGTACGCAGGAGCGGCCGTCAAAAACCAAGTCCAAAGTCTTGCCGGCGGCAGGGCGCAGTACCAAAGTTTTGTCGGTCAAGGACATGACCAGAGGGCGAACGGAAAGACTCCCGGGAGCAACCGGAGTAAGCACCACCGCGTAAGTTGCAGGGTGAATGATTGGGCCACCGGCAGCCAGATTGTAGGCCGTGGAACCCGTCGGCGTAGAAACCAGCAGAGAATCTGCCCAATATTCCGTATATTCGGTGCCGTTGTAGGCAACGTTCACGTTCACCATACGTTCGGGAGCGTGGGCGCGGACGTGGACTTCGTTCAAGACGGTCTGCTTAGCAATGCATTTTTTACCGTGGTAGACAGAGGCGTCCACCATCATGCGGTCGCGAGTTGTGAAGTTACCATTCAACAAGTCGTCCAAGGTCTGGTGCAGGTCTCTAATGCGAGTTTCGGCCAAAAAGCCCACGTGGCCCGCGTTCACCCCAAGAATCGGAATGTTATGACCCAAGGCAATATGGGCGGCAGAAAGAACGGTACCGTCACCGCCAACAGCCAAAAGCAAGTCTGCCTTCTTGATGGAAGCTTCCTTCACAATCTTGATGGGTTTCTTTACCAGGCCTTTCAAGTTATCCATGGCAATGAACTTCATCTCGGGATGAGAAACAGCCCACTCTGCAATAGAATCCAGAGCACGAGCCAGATCCAGGCTCTTTTCCTTCCAGCCAATGATGCCGACAGTTCTGATCTGCATAAACTATTCTCCCTTCTCCACCACAATAGAATTTGCCTGATTCAGCTTTTCCAAAATTCCAGGATAAACCTTTTCTACCACATCGCTGTTTGCCACAGGTTCCGTGTTCTGCAGGGCAACGGAAAGCACACTTAAGGCAAGTCCCATTGCAGCGGAGTCTCCCCCGTCAAAGTCGTTACCGTTCATTACGGTTTCCAAACCGCGGATGACAAGGCCGTCGTCATAGACGCCTACTTCGGCACCTGTCTTGCGAAGGTTTTCAGCAAGTCGTTCGTTCACCGGACGCATCTTCTGGCGAACTTCCTTGGGCAAGCGCAAAATGGTTTCGCCTTCTGCAAAGCAGGCCGCAACAGCCAGGAACGGATATTCCTCTAGGCCTGTAGCGATGGCATCTTCAGAAAATCGACGACCCTGCAAGCGCTTTCCAGAAACCAGCGGGAAAGCTTCAATATCTGCGTACACATCGCCAAAGCGTTCGCGGCGGCCGATGGTTTCAAAGCTTGCGCCCATACGCTTCAAGCAAGTCAACGCACCAGCACGAGAGGAATTCATATCCACGTTCTTGATGGCAACGCAGGCATTCTTGGGCAGGTTCCCTATGGTAGCCAACAGCACCAAGGCCATAGCTTCGGTGGTGTCGCCAGGAATAAAGTATTCGCGAGCGGTAATCACCTTGGTCTCGGAAAGTTCCGTAAACTGGGTACGTTCAATTTTCTGGCCACGAGCCATCATCATGCGACGTTCCAGTTCCGTAAGCTGGTCCATGCCGCGGCCTTCGTACTTCAGGTTCACACCAAAGTACATGAGCATTTTCGTCAGCTGGTCATGGACCGTGGACTTTTCTTCGAAGGAGGTGTAACCGTAATTCACCAGATTACGCAACAACAAGCGGTTGCGCATAATGTAGGCCACGTTACCCAGGGAATCCTTCTTGATGGCGGGATCTTCGGGAGCAAAGGTAAAAGAGAACTTGGCCGGCTCATCGGAAACGGGCTTTACCTTGAAGTAGGCCAGCAGGGTCTCCTTGGCATGGGCGACCTTTGCAATGCCAGCTTCATCGGCTTCGGCTGCGAAGGTATAGATTTGTTCGGAATCCTTGGAGGCCAAGGTCCAAAGCAGAACGTTTCTGGACTCGCTAAAGTCCATAGACAACATGGAAGGCAACCTGTACTGGAAGCCCAAGCCAGTCAATACCAGCTGGTGGCCCTGAACCTCGTAGTTCAGACCATATTCCTTAAGGGCCTCGGCAAAAGGTTCAGCGTCGGCGGCCCAGGCAAAATCTTCAAGAACGGTACGGCCATTCACCAAGAGCGCCATTACCAGCGCCAGGTCCATGCGTTCGCGGTCCGGGTTCAGCAAAAAATCCATCGGCGTTTTATCCTTTATTAGCGTTCCTTGACTTCGTAATCCATCAGACCCAGAATCTGGACCGCGCGGCGGGCTTCTTCGGGAGTCTTGAAGGCAAGCAAAAGCGTTCCCGCAATATTTTCACGGACCTTCATCAATTCGATGTCGCGAATGTTCAAGCCTGCATCGGCAAGAGGCTGCAGCACATGGAGCAATGCGCCCGGCACATCCTTCAGCGGAACTGTAATTTCGGAGAATGCGGCGGCAGCATTGCGGCCCGGTACAAACAAACTGGCGCGGCCATCGTTACCAGCCTTGAAAACCCTTTCCAACTTTGCAGAACTGTCATCTGCAGCAGGCTTACCGTCGGCAACCACCACCAAGCTATCCATGGCGGCAATAGTTTCGTCGATACCTTCACGAACTTCACGGAGGGCACGGACCGTTTCACTGCGGTTCGTCACAGCAATATCGTGCCACATGTTCCAGCCACTGGCAGCAATGCGGGTCATATCCCTAAAGGCACGACCGGCGTAGTGCTGGTAGTTCTTTTCCACCAGGCGTTCCGGCAGGCTTGCTGCCAAAGTGGAACTGAGCATCTGGGGCATATGGCTTACCCAAGCCATAGTCATATCGTGATGTTCCGGCGGGAAAACCACAGAGTTTGCCCCCAGGAAAGAAATCAACTGGAGAAGCGGCTTGTAGGCGGCTTCATCGGTGCCTTCCGGAGGGCAAACAAACCAGTAGGCATTTTCAAAAATGGAAGGATCGTTATATTCCAAGGTACGCTTTTCGGAACCTGCCATGGGGTGGCTACCCACAAAGCAGAACGGAGCCGGAAGCTTGGATCCGGCCTTGCAGATTTCCACCTTGGTGCTGCCAATGTCGCTGACCAGAATGGGGCTGTGGTCTGCGGGCAACTGCACCTTGGAAAGAGCGTCAATCGTCTTGAGAATATGAAGAATGGGGGAACAAAGAAGAATAAGGTCAGAACCTTCAGCCCACTTTTCAGTTTCGTCGTAGCTGAAGAATTCATCTGCAATGCCCATTTCCTTGGCACGGTCCAAGGTGGATTCAGAACTGACGGCACGAATAACAGTAGGCAGCTTAGCCTGCTTAACGGCTGCGGCAATGGAACTAGCCAAAAGGCCAAAACCAACCAAAGTGATTCTCTGCATCTTAATCCTCTACCTTGCGGGTTTCTTCCATAATGACTTGGAAAATTCTCTTGATGGAATCCGAAGAAAGGGGGCCGTTAGTCATGGAACCCACACGGTCCAAAACAGCCTGCTCGCGAGTCGCATCCAGCACCGGCAAGCCCAATTCTTTTTTCAGTTTGCCGATTTCGGTTGCAAAAGTTGCACGCTTATTCAAGAGAGCAATCAGCTCCCCGTTCAATTCGTCAATACGATTACGCCAATCTTCAATACTCATATTGGGCAAAATAGAAAAAAGCGAGGGAAATCTCCCCCGCTTTGATCCAAATAACTAGCGGAACAACACCTTATACTCGTCGAAAGCCTTGGCATTTGCCTTTAAATTATTGCCGACCCAGTCAAACATGGCCGTGCCCCAAGCTCCCGAACGTTCCGGTTCCCAAATAAAGGCCCCTATTCCACGAGGAATTTCATCCATGATTTGGTGAGTCTTGGCACGGGATCCATCGTAGGCA
Source organism: Fibrobacter sp. (assembly GCA_024399035.1). Lineage (GTDB taxonomy): Bacteria > Fibrobacterota > Fibrobacteria > Fibrobacterales > Fibrobacteraceae > Fibrobacter. The sequence continues at coordinate 41,223 of JAKSID010000011.1, forward strand.
TAGTAATCTGATTTCGATGCGCCATTGTATTCCGCAATCATGAACTCAAGATTATTGTAAGTCTTACCCAAATCAATCATTAATTTTTTCCATGAATCAGGATTACCATGCTCATAGGCCGTATAAGCGGAGAACGCCATTACATCCGGGACCACCTTAGAATTCATGATGATGGATTTCATCCACCATTCCACCGTGTTAGTCTTGTGGGGGCTTTCAATATGGAAGACAACTTTTATGTTGTTCGAAATTTCCTTGACAGCACGGGCACCTGCTGCCAAGTATTTTGCAGTATTGGCAATACCTTGGCTGCTACCCATTCCACCATTGACCGCACCATCGGCCTGGCTAGGCTTATTTCCCCAGCAATCAGTATTACTGCTCGGGACTTCGCGAAGCATGCCATTGGTTATTTCGTTACCTACCTGAACCATTTCGGGCAAGGCTCCGGCTTCCTTCAAAGCCTGCAAAACATCCTTGGTGTAAGCGTAGACAGAATCCGCCATCACCTTAGAATCGCGAATGTTGCGCCAACGTTCCGGGATAATCTGCTTACCCGGATCTGCCCAATTATCACTATAGTGGAAATCAAGAAGAAGTTTGAAGCCCAACGCCTTGGCACGCTTAGCATAGGCGACCACATGTTCCTTGTCACCAAAAGCTTCTACGTTCTGGGGAAATTCTCCAAAGCCCTGATCACAACCGTCAGAAGCATAGCCGAACTCTGCCTTGGGATCAACAAAAGTCTTTAGACGAATGTAGTTGAAACCGTGATCTCGGAGGATTACAAAAAGATCCTTTTCCCGTCCATCTACATCAAAGAATTTAACTCCCTTGGCTTCGAGTTCCTGAGCCTGCGAAATATCTGCTCCAAGAATCTTATTGTACTGAGGATAGACCTTTTCAATAGAAGAAGAGGAAAACGGTTCACAGGAAGAGGATAGTGGCGGCTGCTCGCTAGAGGAAGAGATGTTCACCTCTTCACTGGAAGACGACGAGTTAGAAGAACTGCCAGGCAATTCTTCTGAAGAAGATTCAGGTTGAGCTTCAGCCGAGGATTCGGCCAGAACTTCAGACGATGAGCTGTTAGAAACCACTTCAATTGAGCTAGATGACAATTGTACAGATTCTTCCGGCGCCGAAACACCTTCATTTTCACCACAAGCTGTTAAAGCCAACACTCCGGCCACAGCGCCAATCACAAATCCTTTTATTTTACCCATAACTCTAAATTTATTCTTTTTGAGATGAAACATCCGTTAACAATTCGTAAAAAGTCTATCTTTCTCTATGAATTATGCTGAACTTTGAATTGCTTACATCCCCCGCCGTGCAGGAATTTATCCAGAACGCGTTTAAACGCAAGATGGACGCCTTGCAGGTTTCTACGGCTTTGAACAAGGCGGGATATAGTAACGAAGAACGCGCGGCCATTATGGACTACATGGCATTGGTTCCAAAGTTCCGCGAAAAATTTTATGGTGAAGCCGGCAAAAAATGCGACGCATTTTTGCTTTGCGACCGTCTGGCTTTGGAGCAAAGTACCGCCCAGGATATCGGAAGATACAAGGCGAACCTTTGGCCCACAGAAGGTTCTGTGAACGATCTTTGCTGTGGAATGGGCGGTGACAGCTTTTTCTTGCCTTCGGCACTGAAGGTTATTGGCGTTGATTTAGATGAAAATCGCTTGGCCATGTACCGCTATAATTCAAACGTTATGCGAGGTGCTGTTTCCGAAACGATCCTAGGAGATGTTCGCACCATCGACAACCGAGCCGATTACTTTACCATCGACCCGGCCCGCCGTGCCGTAGAAGGCGAGAACCAGCGAGACCTTCGCAACCTCACGCCAACCTTCGAAGAAGTCCTGGAAATTTCAAAGCATTACAAGGGCGGAATGGCAAAGCTTCCTCCGGGATATCCCACCGATGAAATTCCCCAGGACGCAGAACTGGTCTATTTGGGAAGCCATTCCGACTGTCGCGAATTGCTGGTTCTGTTCGGCAGCCTCGCTCACAATCCGGGAAAAGTCCGCGCCATTATGGTGGACAAGTCCGGCAATGTAGTGAAGGCCGCCGACGGTTCAGACGCCATCTGGAACGGCACACTCAGTGAAATCCAGGCAGCCTCCAACAAGGATGCAGAACACGATCTGCCCGGCTGCGAAAGAAGTTTCCGCAACGCCACCAGCGAAAGCGACTTGCCGGTGGGCAAAGTGGCGGAATATTTGGCTGAGCCCACCGCCCTCCTGATTCGTAGTCACTTGTTTGGCGCAGTGGCAATCGCAGCCGCTCCCGACGCGCACCTCATTTCCGAAGGCATCGCCTATGTGACCTGCAGCGCCCCGCTGCCCTCCCCTGCCTTTGCGAACTTCAAGATTCTCGACAAGTGCGAAATCGCCACCAGCGCCGTCCGCGACATGCTGAAACGCCATAACGTTGGCAAGCTAACCATGAAACTCCGCGGCGTCAAGCTGGACCCCGATGAAGAAATCAAGCGTTTGAAGCCTAAGGGCAAGCAATCCGCCATTCTTTTCTACACCCGATTTATGGGCGAAAAAATTGCCATTCTGGCAGAACGACTTTAAGAAAGAAATACAATGCTGAAGAAATTTTCTGTCCTTATGATATCCTTCGCCGCCGCAGCCACTTTCTACGCCTGCGGAGATTCCTCCAGCGGTCCAGCCACCAGCGGCACCAGCGAATGGAGAGAATATTGCCTTGATGTCATCAACAAGTACCGCGCCTCCGAAAGCAAGGCGGCCCTGACTTTAGCCGATGAATCTAAGCAGAGTTGCACCGACAAGCAGGCAGCCAACGATCTTAAAGACAACAAGGCCCACGGCCACTTCAGTGATTGCGGAGAATCCGCCCAGAATTCCGGTCCCAACATTTCCCTTTCCTGGATTGGTTCCGACAGCGCCATTGTGGACTACTATTTGGAAATGATGTGGGACGAAAAGAAACTGATTGAAAGCGGTAAACGAGATCCGAACAAATCCGAAGATTATTCTTACATCGGCCATTACCTGAACATGAGCAATACGAAATACACTTCCGTGTCCTGCGGGTTGGCAAAATCCTCCGACGGAAAGACCGGCTGGTTCAACGTCAATTTCTATAGGTAAGTATGACTGTAAAACTTGAAGAATCCTGGCTGAACCTGCTGAACGACCAGTTCGAGCAGCCCTATTTTAAACAAATTAAGGAAAAGCTCCTTCAGGAAAGGGCTGCAGGCCATGTGGTCTATCCTCCTGGTTCCAAGATTTTTGCCGCACTGGACTTTTGCCCCGTGGACAAGGTGAAGGCTGTTATTATCGGACAGGACCCTTACCATAACCCGGGCCAGGCTCACGGTCTCTGCTTTTCCGTTCCCCAGGGCATTGAACCTCCCCCGTCCCTGATCAATATCTTCAAGGAACTTCACGACGACTTGGGAATCAATCCGCCACCCCACGGCAACCTGGAAAGCTGGGCCCAGCAGGGAATCCTTCTGCTGAACGCCTCCCTGACGGTCCGCGCCCACATGGCGGCAAGCCACGCCGGATTCGGCTGGCAGCAGTTCACCGACACCATCATTCAGCGTTTGTCCCAGACCCGAGAAAACCTGGTATTCCTGCTTTGGGGCAGTTTTGCCATTAAAAAGCAGGATCTGGTGGCACCTGGCCGCGGTCATTTGATTCTTACCGCACCCCACCCCAGTCCTCTTTCCGCCTACCGAGGTTTCTTCGGTTGCAAGCACTTCAGCAAGGCAAATGCCTACCTGCAAAGCAAGGGTCTGGAACCTATCGACTGGAGCATCAATTAAAGCGGAAACTTTTTGCGGCTATCTGACCTGCGAGAGCTGCCCCCGCGTGGGCACCAAAAACAAAAATTTCTATTATTTGAACTATGAATTCGAAGAACACTTTTGCACGTCTCGTGCTTTTCATTGTGCTGGGCCTTGTTATCGGCGGAGTCCTGGGTGAATGCCTGGGTGTTCTGTTCGGTCAGCTCGGTGAATTGATGAACGCTGGTGGCTACAACAACATTGTCCACAACTTCTTTGTTTCATCTTTCAATTTTAACATCGGTTTCCCCGACAAGCCGGAACCTCTTGTACTTGACCTGTACCTGATCAAGCTCGCCATCGGCTGCAGCTTCAAGATCAACGTGGTCAGCGTCATCGGCATGGTTGTCGGCATCTACATTATGAAATGGTCCGGAGGAAGGTAATTTATGCTTACTATTGATGAACTCCAAGCTCAGTTGGCCAGCGGCGCAACCACTTCTGTGAAGCTCACGGAAGAAGCTCTCGCTAAGGTCGAAGCTACTAAGAACTTGAACGCCTACATTTCCGTTCTCAACGAACGAGCATTGGCTAAGGCTGCTGAATCCGACAAGCGCCGTGCAGAAGGCAAGACCCTGGGTGCTTTGGACGGTATTCCCGTCGCTATCAAGGACAATATGTGCCTTGAAGGAACCCGCACCACTGCCGCTTCCAAGATTCTTGAAAACTTCGTGGCACCCTACACCGCTACCGCTGTTGAAAAGTTGGAAGCTGCAGGCGCCATCATTATCGGTAAGACCAACATGGACGAATTCGCCATGGGCTCTTCCAATGAAACTTCCTATTTCGGTCCTGTGAAGAATCCTCTGGATGAAACCCGCGTTCCGGGTGGTTCCTCCGGTGGTTCTGCCGTAGCCGTTGCCAGCGGCACCGTTGCCATTGCACTTGGCTCCGACACTGGTGGATCTATCCGTCAGCCCGCCGCCTGCACAGGCGTTGTGGGCCTTAAGCCCACCTACGGCCGCGTTTCCCGTTACGGTCTGTTGGCATACGCCAGCTCCCTGGACCAGATCGGCCCCTTCGGTTCTACCGTTAAGGATGCAGCTCTCTTGCTGAATGCAATCGTTGGCATCGACGCACACGATAACACCACCAGCACCCGCCCTGCCGAAGACTTTACCGCCAAGCTTGACGCTGGCGTCAAGGGCAAGGTCATTGGCGTTCCTAAGGAATACTTCGCCGAAGGTCTTGATCCGGAATGCAAGGCTGCAATCGAAGCCATGCTGAAGAAGCTGGAAGCAGAAGGCGCAACCATCAAGGAAGTAAGCCTCCCCAATATCGGTAACGCAGTCTCCAGCTACTACATCATCGCAACTGCAGAAGCAAGCTCCAACCTCTCCCGCTACGATGGCGTTCGCTACGGTTACCGCAGCAAGGATGCCCGCAAGCTTATCGACCTGTACTCCATGAGCCGCAGCGAAGCCTTCGGTAAGGAAGTGCAGCGCCGCATTCTCTTGGGTAGCTACGTTCTCTCTGCAGGCTTCTACGACGCTTACTACGTCCAGGCCCAGAAGGTCCGTCGCCTCATTACCGACGACTTCAACAAGGCCTTCGAAGAATGCGACGTAATCGCCAGCCCCACCATGCCGGGTCTCCCGCTGAAGTGCGGCATGAACGAAAGCGATCCCATGGCAGTTTACTTGAGCGACATCTACACCGTTAGCTTGAACCTGGCCGGTCTCCCCGGTGTTAGCGTTCCTTGCGGTAAGGCTGGCGGCCTGCCCGTTGGTCTCCAGTGGATTGGCAAGCCCTTCCAGGAAGCCGACCTGCTCTCCGTCGCAGCAGCTACCGAGAAGCTTGCAAAGTGAGCCTGCACGAGGAAGCGTAGCTTACTCGTATTGGCGAACTGCAGCAGCGAACGCCGAAGGCGTTCAAAGCTCAACAAGTAATTCGGTTCATCGCGCTACAGCGGCACACATAGTTTATTAGATAAGGATTCGCCCTTAAGGGGGCGGATCCTTTTTACTTAGAGAATTGAGCGGTGCAAACACGAAATTACCTATAAACCTAGCATTACAACGTGACATATGGGTAATTTCACAAATAAATTAACATCAAAACGATTTAGTTAGCCGACCAGTCTCCATTCTATACCCATAAGCCGATTTAATATGGTTTGTTTATAGGTAATTATATCAAGCCCCTGAAAAACAGAAACAAGAAACACCACCATTTTACCCATAAATTTTATTAAAACATTTGATTTATAGGTAAAAAAACAACCCACTTACGCCATTATGTTCAACATCAAAGAAAATTTAGACTCAATCAACAACCAGATTACCAAACTTTTGCAGCACATCCCCAAAGTAGAGCACGAGCCTGGGACGCTAAGAGTAGCCATCAATAAAGGCTGCCCGCAGTTTTACCACATGACCCAAAAAGGGGACACAAACGGGAAATACATCCCCAAATCAAATGTGGAACTCATTAAGTCCTTAGCGCAGAAAGACTACAATGAAAAGTGCCAGAGAATCCTCAAAAATTTGCAGAAGCAAATCAACGCTTTTTTAAGGAAATTCCATCCCGAGGAAATCTCCGCATTACATACAAAACTTGGGGTTCGCCGTGATTTCATTACCCCGCTGATTTTTACGGACGACGAATTTGCAGCACAATGGCAGGCAACCCCTTACGCAGGGAAATCTATTTCAGGCAGTACGCAACTCATTACCTCACGGGGAGAACATGTGCGATCTAAATCCGAGTGCATCATTGCAGATACGTTGACTCGCCTAAACATTCCCTTTCGCTACGAAGCCCCGCTTAAAATCAACATCAGTGATAGTCCGGATACCAAAAGCAAGCGCAATACCGCAAAACACGCAGTCACTTTTCATCCAGACTTCACTTGCCTAAACAAGCGTACCCGCCAAGAATTCATCTGGGAACATTTTGGCATGATGGACAAACCTGACTACGCCCACAACGCGGTAGAGAAAGAACGTATATATACAAGTGCAGGATTCATTCCCGGCGTAAATTTCATTGCCACCACCGAGACAAACGACATTCCGCTGAACAGTAAACACGTTGAGCAACTAGCAAAACAACTTCTTCTATAAGGAAGTTGTTTGCATAAAAACGTTTATTTCTGGCAAAAAAAAGTTACCGCATGCTTTTAATTAGAAGAAATAAATTCAGTCAATTCTTCGTTAAACTTTTTCAAGGCATCATTGACGTGAGAGAATATATACCAGCAGTAAGCATCAATGGGATATTCTTCACTGTACACTCTTTTAAAGTCCCCATATTTTTTGACGACTTTCCTTTCTTTATCGACTATTCTTAAATTTTTGATTTCAATGGTAATCACACCAGGAGTGGTATTACCAGAACTAAACAAGGCACCAATAAGTCCAAAATTAGCTGCGATGGCAGTTCCCCAGGAAAAATCCTGGTAACCGAAAAACGTACTCAACTCGCCCTTAAGCGTGAATTCATAATCATCATCCAAACTGACATCTTCAAACAAACGAGCTCGTTTAAAATGAGACACAAGCGAACTATTAATTTTTTCAATAACAATATCAGCATATTCATTTTCTGCGTTCAAGCAGCGACGTGTATCATCAAATACATCCTCGCGATCTAAGCGGAGGGGCAACGTACTTAAGGAGTCTCCATTGCTGCGATCATCCATAATATCAATGTTTATGGAATAGGGCAATGTTTGATCCATCGGCAGAATCTCTGAATCGTCGTAGATAATTCTTCGAGTAGGTCCACAGCCCGTCAAAACAAAACCCAAAACAACAAGCACCATCAAATTGGCAACAATCTTCATTTGTTCCTCCTTAAAAAGGAATATAGAAATACAGAATCTACTCTCTTGTTTTTTTGAAAACTTTTGTTTACAAAAAACATCTTTTGTCATTCCACAGACAAACTTTTCATCAATAAGGAGCGCGTGCATTCAGCAAATATCTGCTGGTCTTTGACTACATTTGAATTCGTGAAATTCGAGAAGGACATTCTTTACATCTGGGTGGGCGGCAGCTGCGACTATGGCCATAAGGAAAGGGCCGGCGGCGGGGCGTACATTGCGCAGCGCTTTCTCGAAGAATCAAAGGATGGAGCCGGGGCCGAGACAGTTCAAACCTACACCTGTGCGGATTTCGACACCAAGGAATTCCAGATGATCTATCGGGCCATGGACCACGCCTTAGCCCAATTCGGCGAGCAGAACTCACTAGCCAAGACATCACTCACCGAGTCGCAAGCGAAACAAAAAATCGTTTTCCTTTCCAACGTGCAGTACATCCAGAATTACCCGAAGCACGAAAACGTTGAAATCAAAATCCTGCCCTACCACAAGTTCCCGCAGCAAAAAGAAGTTCATGACTTGGCTAGCGAAGCCATGAAACAGCAGCGAGACGCAGCCAAGTAACTAAAGAAGAAAGGCCCGGTCTAAGACCGAGCCTTTTCTTGTTAGTTTATGTGAGATTCCTCGACTTCGCGCCTTCGGCACTACGCTCGGAATGACATAAGGGAAACCTTAGCCTTCGCTTCTGTAGTTCGGGGCTTCCTTGGTGATGGTCACGTCATGCGGATGAGATTCGCGGAGACCAGCGCCAGTGATGCGAACGAAGGTAGCCTTCTTGTACAGGTCTTCCAGGTTTGCTGCACCTGCGTAACCCATTGCGGAATGGATACCACCGATGATCTGGTAGATAGTGTCGCGGAGGGGGCCCTTGTACGGGACGCGGCCTTCGATACCTTCCGGAACGAACTTGCGGGGTTCCTTGACGCCACCCTGGAAGTAACGGTCTGCAGAACCTGCAGCCATGGCACCCAGAGAGCCCATACCGCGGTAGCTCTTGAAGCTACGGCCATCAGCGAGGATGACTTCGCCCGGAGCTTCTTCGGTACCAGCGAACATAGAACCGATCATTACAGCGTGACCGCCAGCGGCCAGAGCCTTGACAATGTCGCCAGAGAACTTGAGACCACCGTCAGCGATAATCTTGACGCCAGCCTTGCGAGCTGCCTTACCGCATTCAACGATTGCGGAGAACTGCGGGTAACCTACGCCAGCCACGATACGGGTGGTGCAGATGGAGCCGGGGCCGATACCCACCTTGACGATGTTTGCGCCGCACTTGGCAAGTTCAGTAACAGCTTCCGGAGTGCAAACGTTACCGCCGCAGATGGTGAGCTTGGGATACTTCTTACGAACGGTCTTCACCATGTTGCGGACACCGATGTGATGGCCGTGAGCGGTGTCGATAACCAACAGGTCAACGCCGGCATCAACGAGAGCGGCAACGCGTTCCAAAGTGTTTGCAGAAGTGCTAACAGCGGCACCTACCAGCAACTGGCCATTCTTGTCCAGGCTTGCGGAGGGGTTGTTTTCGCGCTTCAGAATGTCGGTCATGGTGATAAGGCCCTTGAGCACGCCGTTGGCATCAACCAGCGGGAGCTTTTCGATACGCTTTTCAGCCAGGAGTTCCTTAGCCTTAGCCAGGGAGATCTTGGGAGAAGCGGTGACCGGGTTCTTGGTCATGACCTTAGAAATCTTGACAGAGAAATCAGTAATGGTGCGGAGGTCGCGGCTGGTGAGCATACCAACCAGCTTGCCCTTGCTCAAAATGGGGAAACCGCTGATCTTGTTGCGAGCACGCATTTCGAAAGCTGCGGACACCGGTTCGTCTGCGTCCAGGGTCACCGGATTGGTAACGATACCGGACTGCCAACGCTTGACCTTGCGAACTTCTTCAGCCTGTTCTTCGATGGACATGTTCTTATGGATAATGCCAAGGCCACCCTGGAGTGCAATAGAAATAGCGAGAGGAGCCGTGGTAACGGTATCCATAGCAGCACTAATCACGGGAATGTTAAGCTTGATGTTCGGTGCGAGCTGAGTAGAAACGTCAGTCTGGGCCGGCAAGACGGAGGATTCAGCCGGAACGAGAAGGACGTCATCAAAAGTCAATGCTTCGGGCAAAATTTTCATAATATGAACCTCTTTTTGCGAGTGAAATATAGAAAAAGGCGAAAAACACGTCAAAGGCTTTTGTTCAATGCTATATTATAAACATGAAGAAATCACTTTTTGCAATCATAGCCCTTTCTCTAATACTCACTCCATTCTGCTTCGCCCAGAAAAAAAATGGCATTCAGCAGGCCATGGAAGCAATGAGAGACTCCAAGATTGTTTATTCTCTAAAGCAACTGGACAAACCCATTCCTGTCCCCGACCGCACAGGAAATTTGACCACAATCGCCTATCAGGTAAAAACAGACAAGGGAACCAAATACAAAGTATTTAAGCTAGAAGGCGAAGCCAAAAAGGTTGAACACGCCGCAGAACTGGATTTTGAAAACAAGCATTACGCAGATGCCCGCGAAAAATACAAGCGAGTCATGTTGATTGATCCATCCCAAACCTGGATGATGACACTCATCGCCCAGACCTATGGTTTCGAAGGCAAGCTTAACGAAGCAGAATCCTGGTACAAAAAATCCATCGAGGCTAACTATATTGACTACCTCGCCCACTGGATGCTCTCCGACATTTATATGCTCAAGGGTGACAAGAAAAAAGCTTTGCAAGAGATTTCCATTGCAAAGGTCCTTAATAGAAACAATCCAAGACTGGAACAAAAGCGCAAAACCATCTATGCAGCGAACGGACTGGAAGCAAAAACTTGGACATTCAACCCTCAAGTACGCATAGAAAAAACTACCCCCAACAACATCGCTGTTTTCTCCGACACCGTTTGGACGGTTTACGCAATCGTTAAAACCGCATGGGAAATGGAGCCGGGCTACCGCGAAATGAAAGCACAAACGTTAAAGAATCTCGACTTGGAAACTTTGAAAAATTTGGAATGCTTGGAAGGTTTAATTGGGCCCAACGAACAGAAAGAAGGAATTGAAGTCATCGAACGTCTCAAAAAGGCACTCAGCACAGACCAGGTCCATTCATTTATTTTCTTCGAAATCGAATTGCTAGACCATCCCGAAGAAGCTCTATATCTTAGCAAGGAACAAATTCAAAGACTCGTAGATTACCAGATTTCCACGGCAAGCATATAGGATTTTTCAAATGAACACAGTCTTTATCATCATCGCAATTATCCTAGCTATTCTCGGATTCGTGGGAGCAGTAACTCCCGGCTTGCCCGGCCCTCCCCTGAGCTGGTTTGGACTTTTAATTTTGGGATTCCATTCCGCTGTGGATTTCAGCACCACCATGCTGGTGGTGACCGCGATCTTAGCAGTTGCTATCACGGTTCTGGACTATGTGATTCCGTCCCTTAGCACCAAGAAATTCGGCGGAAGCAAGGCCGGCGTATGGGGCTGTAATATTGGTCTTGTGATTTCTATTATCGGATTGCCCTTTGGCCCCCAAGGTCTGTTGGGCGTGATTGTGTGGCCCTTCCTGGGAGCATTGATCGGCGAACTGATTGTAAGTCACGACATTCAGGTTTCACTGAAGTCTGCCACAGGAGCATTCGCAGGATTTTTGTGTGGCAGCGGTCTAAAGCTGATCTACGCCGCAGCCATCGTGTTTATTATGATTTTGCAGTTGTTCTAGAACAAACTAATTTCCGCAAAACTAAAAAACGCTTGGTTCAACCCAAGCGTTCTTTTTTTGATTTTCTAGATACCGTGATTATGCGCCTTCGTAGCTGAGCACGCAGTCTACGTCGTAACCGTCCAGTTTCTTGCGGCCGTTGAGGCCCAAGAGTTCCATGACGAAAACAAGCTTTACCACCTTGCCGCCAAGCATTTCTGCAAGGTCAATCGCAGCCTTTGCGGTGCCGCCCGTAGCCAGCAAGTCGTCGATGACCAACACGCGCTGACCCGGCTGGATTGCGTCCTTATGGATTTCCACCGTAGCGGTACCGTATTCCAGATCGTAGGTGGTTTCTACGGTTGCGCAAGGCAGCTTGCCTTTTTTGCGGCAAAGGACCACGGGAATATTCAAGTTGTATGCAATGGGAGTTCCGAACAAGAAACCGCGGGATTCCAAGGCCACGATTACATCGGGCTTGGCCTCTGCCACGATCTTCTGAAGTTCGTCAATAGCCAGCTTAAAACCTTCGGCGCTCTGGAGGATTCCGGTAATATCGCGGAACAAAATGCCCGGCTTAGGGAAATCAGGAATTTCTCGTACGTATTTTTTCAAGTCGCTCATATTACTTTCCGTGTGGCTTACTTGCCGTTATAACGTTCCATGCACTTTTCCATGCCCAGCTTGAAATAGCATTCCACCAGGGGCTTTACCTTTTCAAGGGCTTCTTCGAAAACAGGTCTATCTTCGGGAGGGAACTTTGCCAGCACCCAGTTGGAAAGGTCAAACTTGGGCGGGCACTTGCCCACGCCAAAGCGAATACGGGGGAACTTGTCACCAATCTTCTCGATGATATTACGAAGACCGTTCTGGCCACCGTGGCTACCATTGGCGCGGCAACGGATACGGCCCACGTCCAGGTTGATGTCGTCGCTAAAAACAAGGAGCTGTTCCGGCTTGATCTTGTACCAGGTCATCAAAGCCTGCACCGATTCACCGGAAAGGTTCATGTAGGTCTGGGGCTTGGCAAGGAGGCATTCCTGGCCGGCGATAGTCACCTTCTGGGTCAAAGCCTTGTGTTCGGATTTCCAGTCATCGGAAGTGGCCAACTTTTCCACTGCCATAAAGCCGGCGTTGTGGTGAGTGTTGGCATACTGCGTTCCGGGGTTCCCCAGACCAACGATCAAATACATAAAAACCTACTTGTTATTTCTCCGCTAAATATAAAAACTCAAAATCGGCCGCGGGTTTTCAAGAGTGCGCCGCCATAAAAAAAGACCGTCCTGCTTTTGCAGAACGGCCTTAGCTAGAAAGCCTTGGGAATTAGCCCTGAGCTTCTTCCTTGCTCTTGCGCTTTGCGGTGATGTTGAAGATCACAACGCGGGGAGTGCAAGCCAGTTCTACACCTTCGGGGAGCTTGAGGTCCTTGGCGTAGAAAGTGGTGGGAGCCGGGAATTCGGAAATATCCATTTCGATTGCGGTCGGGATATTTGCCGGAGTTGCGGCGAGGTTGATGTAACGGTTCTGCTGAGCATAGGTACCGCCCTGGGTCTTAACGCCAACCGGAAGACCGGACAGCTTGACGGGAACGCGAACCTTAACCTTGGTAGAATCGTCGATCTTCAGGAAGTCGATGTGGGTGATTTCCTGAGTGAGGGCGTCCTTCTGGTAATTGTAAATTACAGCGGCGTTGCCTTCCTTGCCATCAATAACGAGGTCGAGAAGCGTATAACGCTTACCCGGGGCGAGGACCTTGCGAACGTCGATAGCGCTAACGCTAACATTCACTGCTTCCTGACCCTTACCATAATAGACAGCCGGAATCTGACCGGCCTTGCGGAGACGCTTGCTATCAGCGCTCTTGCCCTGTACTCTCGAGGTTGCTACGAGCTTAGTGAGTTCCATAATTTACTCCATTCGAGTTTATGATTAAAAAAAATCATTGGGATAGCTGGACTCGAACCAGCGAATAACGGAATCAAAATCCGTTGTCTTACCACTTGACGATATCCCAATGGTGGCGCAAATATAGCAAAAACGCCAATTTTTTAAAGGGCAGGCACCCAAAAGCGGGTTACTTTTTGGTACCTGGAGATAGGTTTCATGGCCTCTGCAGCGGCTTCTGCCTGGCTTTTTGAGGCAAAAACTCCGAAAACGGAGGCCCCAGAACCAGACATGAGGGCACACTTGGCACCCAGACGCAGGAATTCAGCCTTCATCTGTTCCACCAGCGGGTGCTTGGGGAAAACGGAGACTTCGAAGGCGTTGAACAGGCTGGACTGCCAGAAGGACTGGGGCTGCCAGCCAGACTTGTACGCTTCCCAACGGTCCGGTCCGGACTTGGGAACGCCGGCATAGGCATCCTTAGTGGGGACGGAATCCAACGGGGTGCAGACCAGCAGGAATTCGCCGTCGGCAAGCTGCAGCGGGTCCATAAAAGTCAGTTTTTCACCGATGCCTTCGGCAAAGGCAGAACCGCCACGAACCAAGAAGGGAACGTCGGCACCAAGCTTGGCTCCGATTCCTTCAAGAACCTCGGCAGGATAATTCAGGTTCCAAAGACGATTCAGCAAGCGAAGAGCCGCAGCCGCGTCCGCACTGCCACCGCCCAGGCCAGCCCCAAGGGGCATCACCTTTTCCAGGTAGAGATCCGCACCCAGGTTCTGGGCAGAACTTGCAACGCAGGTAGAAGCCTGTTCCACCGCATAGGCCTTCAAAGCCACAGCAGCCTTGTACACCAGGTCGGACTGCACCGGATATTCCTGGGGATTGTTGTAAGTCAGGACGATTTCACCATCGTTGCGAAGTTCCGCAGACAGAGTATCGCCGGCATCGATGGTCTGGAAAACAGTTCCCAGATCGTGGTAACCGTCTTCACGCTTGCGAATAACATCAAGAAAAAGATTAATCTTTGAAGGAGCGTATTCTTTCATAATTATCTAAAGGTTCCGGAGCGTTCTAGCTGCATCAGTTCGTCCATGCCCACCAGCATTGCGCGGGGCTTGGAGTTACCCTTGCTGGGGCCGCAAACACCAAGACCATAAAGCTGGTCCACAATCTTACCTGCACGGCTATAGCCAACGCTAAAGTGGCGCTGCACCGCAGAGGTAGAAAGTCCGCTGACTTCTACTGCCCAGCAGGCAACTTCAAACAGCAGCGGGTCAAGCTTGCCCAGTTTCTTCGGGCCGCCTTCCCCATCTTCGTCTTCGCCGTCCATACCTTCGGACACGTCGAAGGATTCCACCTGCGGATAGTAAACGTTCTGATTGGAGCAGGCATCAGCCAAGCGTTCGGCTTCTTCATCACTGAGGAAGGCTCCGTGGACGCGGACCGGATCCGGATCGTTCACAGCCTTGAACAGCATATCGCCGCGGCCCAGCAACTTTTCTGCACCCGCGTGATCCATGACCGTACGGGCGTCAATCTGGGACGCCACCTTAAAGCTGATTCGTGTAGGCAAGTTGGCCTTGATAATACCCGTAATCACCTTCACAGAAGGACGCTGGGTTGCAAGCACCAAGTGAATACCAACAGCACGAGCCTTAGCAGCCAAGCGGGCTACGGACTTTTCAATTTCCTTGCCAGCGACCATCATGAGGTCGGCCATTTCATCGATAATCACAACGATGAACGGCATGCGATGGCCCTTGTCTTCGTCGGGAATATCGTCGGGCAATTCGCCGGCTTCGTACTTAGCATTAAAGCCACCGATGTTACGAACCTTGGCCGTTGCAAGCACCTCGGTACGGCGGTCCATTTCGTAGCACAGCCACTGCAGAGCCTGGATCGCAATCTCGGGCTTAGTAATCACAGGAGCCAACAGGTGCGGGATGTTTTCGTACATCTTAAGTTCCACAGCCTTGGGGTCCACAAGGATCATGCGCAATTCATCGGGAGTCTTGCTGAACAGCATGCTGGCCATGAGCGCATTAATGCAGACAGACTTACCAGAGCCCGTCTGACCTGCAATAAGCAAGTGCGGTGCCTTAGCCAAGTCCATAGAGAACGCTTCGCCGGTAATGTCCTTGCCCAAAGCCACCACAATCTTTTCGGGAGACGGGTTGAACTTGTCGCTTTCAAAGACGTCCTTGCTGAATACGGTCTGGAACTTGCGATTAGGAATTTCGATACCCACCGCAGCCTTGCCCGGAATAGGAGCAAGAATTCGCACAGAGGAAACGCGCAAAGGCATTGCCAAGTCTTCTTGCAAGGAGGTAAAGCGGCTCACCTTTACGCCCGGACCCGGTTCCACTTCGAAACGGGTAATCATGGGACCAGTTTCGCAGCCGATCACTCGGCCCTTCACCTTGAAGTTCTCAAGCTTTTCTTCAAGCATCTTACCGATGGCGTTCAGTTCGTCTTCGGTGTAGTCTGCAGTCTGGGCTTCGTGATCGTCCAGGATATCAGAAATTGCGGGAACCTTGTATTCGTCAAACTGTTCCGTAGGATCGGGAACAGGAATAGATGCAGCCTGCACTCCAGAGTTCTTTACAGGAACAATCGTGCCGATATCGCCGCCCATGGTCGGTTCGTTGGAATCTGCGCCGGCCGTATCGTCGGCACCATAGACCACAGGGGTAAAGGTATCATCAACACCACTTGCAGTACCATCAACGTTTTCTACAGCAGCGCCGTCGCCACCAAGCAATTCCTCGGCATTAATCGTGGTGGCGGCACGAGCAGCGGAGGCGGCGGCAGAAGCCTTACCGCGGTTCATGGCGATCGTAGGTTCGTCAGAAGCATCCAGGGTCGCCTGCATTGTAGAATCGGCAGCATTGAAAGAGCGGACACGGGCTGTCATCGGGCCAGTAACCGCAGGATTTGCGCGGTTCACTGGTGCGGCGACAGGTGCGCTTACCGGAGCGACAGGAGCATTTACAGCGGCAGCTTCGTTACCGGCAACCATAGTTGCTGCATCTGCCACATCTGCACCTACATTATTTTCGCGACGCACATCGCCCTTCACTTGCATACGACCCTTATGGCCACGTTCCCAATCAATCAAGTCGCGGGCACGGCGAAGTGCAGCAATCTTTTCCTTGACTTCAACGATTTCCAAGGCGTTCATATGACGCTCGTTGACACGCAGGTATTCTTGCAGGCGTGCAATTTCGGGATCTTCACCACCCACATTTGCGGCAGTGGTTTCTGCGGCAGCATTTTGAGCAGCATTCTGACGGACGGGAGACAAAGTCTTTTCGGCACCCATGGTCTGCGCGCCAGCAAAGGTCTGTTCACCAGATGCACCAGCAACAGTTCTACCATCAAGTTCATTGTCAAGCCAGTTGTTGCGGCCATTGAACGGTACAACCTTGCCCTTGCGACGGATTCTAAAGGCATCCGGTTCAAGCATTACCGTTTCGTCGTCCATGGTAATACCACGGCGGAGCTTTGCAGGCTTTTCGCTAACGGAGCGATCATCACGATTACGATCGTCGCGGTTGGAGCGAGTGCGGTCGGGATTGTCCAGCTCCACAACCTCGGCTTCAAGCACCGGCTTTTTAGCAAACACCTTCTTAAGCCAGTTGGAGCCCTGTACCAAGAAATGGAAATGTCTGGGGCGAAGTCCAAAGGAAAGTACCAAGATCAGGCCCAAGCACACGACCAGAATAATAAAAGGCGCAACACAGGATTCCTGGCCGAAGATGGGCATGGCAATATTCTGGCTAAAGAACTGGCCGATAATACCGCCGTTCATCATCAGCACATCCTTGGAAACCTGGCCAAAGCCATAAGTTTTCAAGGCCATAAGGCAAGACACATCCAAGGAGAGCAAAGTCAAGCCCAGGGCAAAACGAACAAGCTTGCCACGGAGACTATCGAAAGCGAGGCTCAACCCCCAAAGGACCAGAGCCACCGTAAAGAACAGCACAGAGACCTTGCCGAACAGCAACATCACCGCATTAGGGATCAACTTGCCCAGGTAAGGGCCAAGCCAGTTGCCATGACTGCCGCTATAGACAGAACTAATACAACCTAACAAGAGAATCACGCCAAGGGCCAGCAGGAACCATCCTACCAGAACCAATCCAAACCCCTGTTCGCCTTCAACTGCGCTATTTTTCTTTTTTACAGGCTTTTTTGCCGATTTCTTTTTTTGAGTAGCCAAGACTCCTCCAAAATTTTCCCTATAAATATAGTCTTTAATTTTGTCAACAAAATGACAAACCCTCCCAACTTGTTATCTTTAATTCCATGTCAGTGAAACTTTCTAAAAAGACCAAGAAAGTCATAGCCGGCTTTGTAGTCTCCGCTATCGTCGTTTTCTTGATTATCATCTTCGGTAATACCCAGAACATGATTACGGCCACCACCCGAAACAGTGCCGAATCCCTGGAAAACCTTTTTTACGACTTGTTCTTCAAGGTCGCCACCGGTGTAGAGGACAACATCGGCGCCAATGACAAGATCAAGACCTCCGGCAATTACGACCCCAGCATTCTTATCGTTGACATCGACGAACCCGCCCTTGCAAAACTGGGCAACTACAACGAATGGGACCGTTCAATCCACGCCAACGTGGTTAACCACCTAAACGAGGGCGGTGCAGCGGCAATCGGCTTTGATATTCTGTTTAAGAACGCAGACTTCGGTAAGCAAAAGGCCGGCCAGGTCATGAGCCTTTTGAACGAAGTGGAGCCGGACAAATCTTGGGATTCCCTCTACCCCGAAATTCTTTCGACCTACAACTACGACTCCATGCTGGTGGACGCGGTAAAGCGCAGCGGAAACGTAATCGTCTGCGACATGTTCGATGAAGCCAAGTCCTACAAGCACGAATCCCAATGGCGCCCCCTCAGTAGCGAAAAGCGTGCACTGGACGTAGGCTTTAAATCCGTTATCTATAACGAACAAGCCGACAGTATCAACAACATCGAGCCCAAGGACCTTCTGGATAACGTTTTCCCGGAACTTGCACAGGCAGGCCAGTTCGTAGGCTCCGTGAACGCCTACCCCGATAACGACGGTACCGTTCGTCGCGTCTCTATGTTGTACCGATTCCCCAATCCCTTCTTGGAGCCTACCGCAGACCCGTCCCTGGAGGAAATCGGCAGAATCGACAGTTCCCGAATTTATTCCACCATGTCCTTGATGACAATCTTGCACTTGTTCCATCAGAAACCCGAGAATGTCGAAATCAAGATGGGCAAGTACATCAACGTAGGCAAGCCCTTCGGTATCTACAGGGATAGCGCCGGCGGTTACCACACCACCTACCCCCACTTTAGCTACCCCATGTTCCTCTCCCTCCGCGAAAGACTCAAGGAAAAGAAATTCCAGAAGAAAGCCATCGACGACTTCATGGATATTTCCTCCAAGATTATCGCCACAAAGGGTAAGGATAGTACGGTTACCTTTGAAATTTTTGAAGGTCAGATGCTGACCAAGAGCGTTTCCGATCTTATCCGAAAGATGGACGTGAGCATTCTCGACTCCATCGAAAAAGGCGAATCCAAGGACATGGGTAACGGCATCTCCATCAAGATTGATGAAGAAGAAGCCACCGGTGACCGCTTTATTTTCGAGGACACCGAAGAAGAAGAGGAATTCGTCATCACGCCTTACGTAATCAAGGCAGTACATTTCTTTGAAGACTCTCTCCAAAAGATGCCAGTGGGCAAGCCCGCCCTGCTCTCCCTGGATCTTGACCTCCGCTTTGACAAGCCCACCAAGAAATGGCACGCCACTCAGGTGATTCTTTCTGACGCAGTCATCCGCGATATTGAATCTACAGACGAACTGCAAATTCAGCATCTTCAGCCCGGCGAAGAACTGCGTTTCGGCCCCGAAAAACACATTCCTATTGACCGTTTCGGGCGTTACCAGGTTCGCTACAGAGGCCGCTATAATACTACCGAAGCCCTGCGCACTTTCCAGCATCTTTCTTACTATGACGTTTACAAGGGACGCGTCGACCCCATTTTCTACCAGGGAAAAATCTTTATCCTGGGTTCTGCAGCGGCGGCCCTGTTCGACTTTGTGCCGGGTCCTCACGAAGAAAACTACCCGGCAGTCTTGATCCACGCAACCATTATCAAGAACATTCTTGAAGACGACTACATTGTTACCCTGGGCGAGCGCTACCAGCAGCTTATCATTGTTCTCCTAGCACTCCTCTGTGTCATTCTCGGTCTGTTCCTTAAGAGCTATTTCTCCATCTCCATTTCCATCGTTCTCATGGTAATCTATACCTTTATAGCTTACCGTTACTTCGAAAGCGGCTTGTACATCGGTGTTTCCAAGCAAATCCTTGCAATCTTGCTAACGAACATTACTGCACTGGTGGTTCAGTTCTACTTTGAAAACAAGGAAAAGAGCTTCATTAACAACGCATTTAAGCAGTACATTTCTCCTGAACTGATCGATGCCATGGTGAACAACGAAATTATGCCTACGTTGGGTGGTGAAAAATCCAACATTACAGCATACTTTACCGACATCGCAAGTTTCTCCACCTTCTCTGAAAAAATTGGCGACCCGAGTAAACTAGTTGAACTTTTGAACGAATACCTAACGGCAATGACCGACACCCTCCTTACAAACAAGGGAACGTTGGACAAGTACGAAGGTGATGCCATTATTGCATTCTTCGGCGCCCCCATGCCTCTGGAGAACCACGCCCTGAGCGCTTGCTACTCCGCAGTGGGTATGCAGCGTAAGCTTAAGGAACTCCGTAAGAAATGGGCTAGCGAAGGCGACAAGTGGCCTAAGGTCGTTCATGACATGCACATGAGAATCGGCATTAACTCCGGCGAGATCGTGACGGGTAATATGGGTTCTACCATGCGTAAGAACTACACCATGATGGGCGACGCCGTGAACCTGGCCGCACGTCTTGAAAGTGCAGCAAAGCAGTACGGTGCCTACATCCAGATCAGTGAAGACACCCAGAAGCATCTTGAAGAAGGCCGCTTTATCTACCGCTCCCTGGATACTGTCCGCGTGGTAGGTAAGAGCCAGCCGGTCAAGACTTTCGAACTCCTGGAAAAGAGCAAGTGCGACAACGCAGAACAGTTGCACAAGCTTGTTGCAATCTGGGAACACGCACGCCAGAGCTACTTGGAAATGAAGTGGGACGAAGCCATCGAACTGTTCACCCAATGCCTTGACTTGGAGCCCCACCATCCTGACCGCGATCCGGGCAGCAAGACCACACCGTCGCATGTGTACATCAAACGCTGCGAAGCCTACAAGATCAAGCCCCCCGTCGCCGAAGGCGAAGTCTGGGACGGCGTGTTCACTGCTACTGAGAAATAAGATGCAAAGGGGCTACCACACGTCCACATAGTGGATAATTCTCACTAAGGGCTAAAGCCCTAAGTGTTCATTTACCTTTGGAATCCCCACTCACAAAAGTCCGCGCTAAAAGCCCGGGCTTTTTCTCGTGTCTGAGGGCGAGTAAACTCGCTCCTCAGGGGGCCCCTACCCCTTAATTCATATAAAAGAAAAGTCCGTGCAGTTATTGCACGGACTTTTTTAGGCCAATGACCCGTTTAATTCAATTCGATGTTGTCGATCAAACGGGTCTTGCCGAAGAATGCGGCAACCAGAATCACGGCCTTGTCATCGGCAGCAAGCATTCCTGCAGTGAACTTTTGCAAGGTCTTCTGACTTACGACTTCTACGAACTGCACCTGGCCGCGGTTTGCCAAGATAGACTTTACCACTGCGTCGCGGATTTTAACCACGCTACGCTCGCCAGCATCGTAGGCTTCCTTAGCCTGCTTAAGGCCAAGGCTAATGCCCCGGGAACGAGCCTTTTCTTCGTCGGTCAGATATTCGTTACGGCTAGAAAGAGCAAGTCCGGATTCTTCACGAACAATCTTGACGCGATGAATCTGGATATCAAAGCAAAGGTCCTTCACCATACGTTCGATAAGGAACACCTGCTGGTAATCCTTTTCGCCGAAGTAGGCGTGATCGGCACCAGAAATCAAGAACAGTTTAGAAACAACAGTCAGAACACCGCGGAAATGGCCCGGGCGGTAAGCACCGCAGTACAGGCTTTCCAGGGCTTCGTCGCGCACCATTGTCAAAGGGTCTCCATCAGGATACATTTCTTCGACAGACGGTGCAAATACAAAGTCGGCGCCAATGGATTCAGCCAGTTTGGCATCGGCCTCGAGACGCTTGGGATACTTATCCAAGTCTTCGTTCTTGCCAAACTGAATGGGATTCAAGAATACGCTAACAACAGTGACATCACATTCATCCACAGAAGCCTTGATCAAAGCGCCATGACCAGCATGGAGAGCGCCCATGGTCGGAACGAGACCGATAGACTTACCCTGCTTGGCAAGCGGCTTCAAAGCCTGACGGAGAGAATCGATTGTCTTAATGATTTGCATTATTTACCTTCTGGAACAAAATAAGTCGTTTGCGTCGGGCAGGCTGCAATAGCATCCAACACGAGCTTCAGATGATCTTCGTTGTGGACAAAGTCGATATTGTCGGTATTGATAACCAGCACCGGGCAATAGGGATAATTCCAGAAATGATGATCATATCTGTCCATCAAGGCCTGCAAGTAGGAGCCCTCGATGGATTTTTCCATGGAACGACCACGACCATGGATACGGTTTAAAAGGGTCGGTACGCTGGCCTGCAAGTACACGACCAAGTCAGGATGAGGAATATCCTTGTTAAGCGTTGTTGCCACCTGTTCGTACATGGCGTATTCGCTTTCCTGTAAATTCTGGGCAGCAAAGATCTGGTCTTTGTCGTAGGTATAGTCACTGACAAGCAGGTCGTGGAACAGGTCGCTCTGGAGGGCGGAGTTCTGCAGCTGCTTGTGGCGATCCAGCAAGAAGAACAGCTGGGTCTGGAAGGCGTAGGCTTCCTTGTTCTGATAGAACTTTTCCAAGAAGGGATTCTCGGCAAAGTTTTCTTCGATGAACATGGCTTTCCATCGCTCAGAGATAATCTTAGCGAGGGTTGTCTTGCCAACACCGATAACACCTTCAATGGCTAAAAAATGAACGCCTTTTTCAGTCAACATATTAAGGTTCCTCCGAGGTTACGACGCGGAACGGAATCTTCGCCTCCTTGGCGAGGAGATTTGCCAACATATCCTTGACCTGAAGCCCCATCTGAGGATCAACCCACTCGGGCGCCACATCGTTCAGGGGAACAAGGACAAATTGACGATTAACAATCTGCGGATGCGGAAGATTAGGCGTGCCCGTACGCATTTCCTTGCCGAAATACAGCAAGTCCAGATCGATTTCCCTGGAATTCCAATGTCCACGAGGCTTACGGCCCAACACCAGCTCAGCACCCTTCAAATAGTTCAGCAAACGTGTAGGTGAACCAGAATACCAGAAAGTCACTACCTGGTTCAAATAAGGGCCCTGGCCTTCCGGACCAACCGGAGGGGTCTCGTAAATAGGGCTTTCTTTCCAGCCGCCAGCAGAAACCTTGCGAAGCATCTCGCGACCTTCGTTCAAGTGCTTGGAGCGGTCCGGGATGTTCGACCCCAGGGCTATAAAAACACGTTCTAATGAATCCACGCCAACAATATAGATATTCGTTTTGTAACTTTTTTCAAAAAAAAGCCTTTTTTCTATGACAAGGGCCTCATTTTTAGTTATCTTATGCACACCTCGATGAGGTATTAACTATTTCCCTTTACATTATCAGGCTTATTCCCATTGTTTTTTGGGACACCTGTTTATTATATCAATTTTATTCTATCTCACATAACATAGGATTCCAACGTGGCTCCCACTAAAAAGAATATTCCTTTAGCAGATCAGCAAGAAACTGGTATTGAAGTTCCACCCGATGTCGCCAACAGCGTAGAAGTGCAAGAAACGAAACCGGCAAAGCGCCCGGGACGTGCACCCAAGGCAAAGGCCGAAAAGAACGAAGATGCCAAAAAGCCTGTCGAAGAAAAGAAAATTGATGATGTAAAAAAGAATGACGAAGTAAAAAAGCACGACGACAAAAAGAAAAAGAAAATTGAAAAGCATCATAACGAAGTCGCTGCTGAATCAAATGGCGAAGCTATCATCGAAGCTGCGACAAATGTAGAAGCCGTAGTAATCGCCGAAGCAGCTGCGAGCGCTAGCGCCGAAGCAAATACAAACGTCGAAACAAATACCAACGCCGATGCCGCAGCAAATAATGGCGAAGCCGCAGCAAATAACGGCGAAGCTAACAATGGCGAAGCAAATAACGGAGAATCCGCCGAGGGCGATGCGAACCAGCAGCGCAACCAGCAGAACGGCCGTTACAACAAGTTTGACAAGCGAAACAAGTTCAATAAGTACGACAAGAACAATCGCAACAACAACAATAACAACAATCGTCAGCAGCAAGAAGAAGATGATGCAACTCCGCTGCCGGAACCGGATTCCGAAGCCTGGTGCAAGGCACGCGATTGCTGGGCTAAGTACCGCAAGATGACCATGAGCGACTTGCAGGAACTGGCCAGCCAAAAGGAAAACGTAGACTTCCGCCGCTACCGCAAGCAGTCCCTGGGCCTTTTGCTCCAGAGCCTGGAAAACGAAAACAACATCGTTTACGCCGAAGGCCTTTTGGAAGTCACCCCCCAGGGTCACGGCTTCCTTCGCAATACTGAATTCAACTACCAGCAGGGCCCCGACGACGTTTACGTGAGCCAGAACCTGATCCGCCGTTTTGGCCTTAAGGTTGGCGACACTGTTGCAGGTCTTGCTCGCCCGCCCCGCGATGGCGATAAGTTCTACGCCCTGCGTCGTGTAGACAAAGTAAATTTTGACGATCCCGAAAAGATCAAGCGCCGTGTGGCATTCGAATACTTGACACCGATCCACCCCAACGAAAAGATTCGCTTGGAACATGATTCGGAAGAAATGACCACCCGCGTTATGGATTTGTTCAGCCCCATCGGTAAGGGCCAGCGTTCCATTATCCTGGCTCCTCCCCGTACCGGTAAGACCATTCTCTTGCAGAACATGACCCGCGCAATCGCAGTGAACCATCCTGAAGTAATCATCATGGTGCTCCTCATTGACGAACGTCCAGAAGAAGTGACTGAAATGCGCGAAATCGTGGGCAAGCTTGTTGAAAAGAATCCGGCTTTGAAGGCTGAAGTTGTGGCTTCTACTTTCGATGAACCTCCTGATCATCACGCCCGCGTGGCCACCATGGTTCTTGAAAAGGCAAAGCGCCTTGTTGAACAGCAGCGCGATGTAGTTGTGCTTCTGGACTCCATCACCCGTTTCGCACGCGCCAACAACGTTGTGATTCCTCACTCCGGCAAGATTCTTTCTGGTGGTGTGGACGCCATGGCCATGCAGTTCCCCAAGAAGTTCTTCGGCGCAGCCCGTAAGATTGCAGACAAGCTGGGCGACTTCCAGAAGGATTCCAACGGCCAAATTGTTCAGACCATCTTTGGTGAACCCGTCCGCGAAATCGTCCAGAAGAACGGATCCCTCACCATTATCGGTACCGCACTGATTGAAACCGGCAGCCGCATGGACGAAGTGATCTTCGAAGAATTCAAGGGCACCGGCAACATGGAACTAGTTCTTGACCGCCGTCTGGCAGAAAAGCGTACCTGGCCTGCCATTGACGTATTCAAGTCCGGCACCCGTAAGGAAGATCGCCTGCTTTCTCTCCGCGAACAGGACATCATCTGGAGTGTTCGTCAGGGTATGCAGAACGATACCGAAAACGGCATCATGGACAAGGTCATCAAGTGGATGAAGCAGTACAAGACCAACGATGAACTGCTCACCTTCCTGGCCAAGGCCAAGGACAGCGTCCGCTAATAAAGCCGATTGATTATCAAATGAGAATGAATGGTGCTACGCCATTCATTCTTTTTTTTATTTTTTTGACGTTCATTAATCAAAGGCTTTAAAATGTCTGAAAAAATTTTCTTCGCTGGCACCGGCAACATGGGCGGTGCAATTCTCCGCGGCCTTCTTCAGGCCGGCAATGATCCCAAGTCCATTTTCTTCTTCGACCCCAGCGATAAGGCTGCCGCCGAAGTAACCGCCCTCGGTTGCGTCCGCGTGAAGAACTTCGCCGAAGGCGTCAAGAAGGCAGACGTTACTTTCCTTTGCGTTAAGCCCCAGATCTTTAAGCTGGTCGCTACCGAATGGAAGAATGCTGTTAAGGCAATCAAGACTACCAAGACTTTCATCAGCATTATGGCTGGCGTAACCCGCAAGGCTCTTACCGACGTTTTGGGCACCAAGAACCAGGTTCTCCGCGTGATGCCCAACCTCCCCCTCACTGTGGGCAAGGGTTCCGTAGGTCTCGCAACTGACGGCGTAACCGAAGAAACTTTGGCAACTGCAGAAAAGATCTTTGGCAACATCGGCGTTACCTGCCGCGTTGCAGAAAGCCTGATGGACGCTGTGACCGGTCTTTCCGGCAGCGCTCCGGCTTACGTATTTGAATTCATCGAAGCTCTTACCCGCGGTGGCGTTAAGGCAGGCCTTACCCGCGATGTAGCGTTGAAGCTTGCCCTGGGCACCATCGAAGGTAGCGTGGAACTGGTGAAGCAGTCCGGCAAGAGCCCCAGCGACTTGTGCGCTATGGTTTGCTCTCCCGCAGGCACCACCATCGCTGGCATCGACTCATTGGAAGCAGGCGCATTCCGCAGCACCGTCATCAAGGCAGTTGTTGCTGGCACCGAACGTTCCAAGGAACTGGGCAAATAGGCAAGCCTATTTTCCAATTACGAATTATGATTTATGAATTATTAGATTTTAATTAGGCAGCGAAGCTGCGATTATTCATCTCGTAACTCATAATTCGTAATTCATAATTAATACTTCGCACCTCATAATTAGTATCGTGTTTATCGACTTTTTCACAAAGGAAACATCCACGTCTTCGTTCATTCAAGACGTGCTTTCCTCTGTGAATTACGATGTCACCGTTTACGACTCTATTGAGAATAGCCTTTACACAGCAAAGGCCCCCTTCTCCCCCATTATCATTTGGGATCTGGATTCCTTTTCCGAAGAAAATGACAAGGCTTTGCAAGCCCTTCGCGAAAGCAGCCCAGACTCTATGATTTTCGCCTACGCCGAAGACACCAATAACTACGGCTACCTTTGCAATAAGTTCGCAGATGTTAGCATGAACGCAGCCTCGGTGCGCGTCCACCTGATGAGCAAGATTGCAAAGCTCCGTCAGTTTATTGAGGCACGCAAAACCTTCCGCGAAAGAATGTCCCTGCTGGTAGGCAAAAGCCCCGCCATGGAACAGTTGCGCAAGTCCGTTTTAAAAGCCATGGTGAATTCCGGCCCAGTGCTTATCCAGGGCGAAACCGGCGTGGGCAAGGAACTGATTGCAAGAGCTGTTTCCTGCATTTACGACAAGTTCATTACGGTGAACTGCAGCGCCATTCCCGACAATCTTTTTGAAAGCGAACTTTTCGGGCATACCCGAGGCGCATTCACTGGAGCCCAGGCGGAGCGCATTGGTCTTTTTGAAGCGGCCGACGGAGGCGCCATCTTTTTGGATGAAATCGGCGATATGCCCTTGCACGCCCAAGTAAAATTGCTGCGCGTTTTGCAGAGCAAGGAAATTAGACCCATTGGCGCCAACCAGTCGAAGCATATTGACGTTCGTATCGTAGCAGCAACAAACCGCGATCTGAAAAAAGCAGTCCAAGAAAAGAAGTTCCGCGAAGATTTGTTCTATCGACTGAACGTTATCCCCCTAAAGATTTCGCCCCTACGCGAACGCAAGGAAGACATCGAGGATTTGGCCAACTACTTTATTAAGCAGTACCAGAGCGAAGAAGATTCCTACACCCTTTCGCCCAAGGCCCTTGAACGCTTGCAAAACCACAACTGGCCGGGCAACATCCGTGAGCTTGAAAACGTTGTGCAGCGAGCCTTGTGCTTTACCAACAGCGGCGAATTGCAGCCCGAAGATTTCCAGATTGAAAACGAAAGAACATCCGAAATGGCAGAGGTCGCTGCGGTCTCCAGCAATTTCGGTGAGCTCGGCAACTACGATCAGTTCCGCGAATGGCAACTGGAGCAAGAAAAGCAATTCCTGTTAGAAAAGATCCGCGAGAATGGCGGATCCGTCAGCGTTACTGCCGAAAAACTGGGAATGCTCAGAACCGCCCTTTACAACCGTTTGAATCGTCTGGGAGTTTCTGTCAAGAACCTTTAAAAGCGTTCTATCCTAAAGCCTTTTCTTTGCAAAAGGCTAATGACGTTATCTTCATCCAACATCAAGTGAGCTACGCCAACCACAACAAATACGTTGCGGTCATCCTTCAAATAACTTTCGATAGATTCTGCCATCTTGCCGTTTCGACTGGTGTAGATTTGTTCTTCAAACTTTTGTTCGAAAGCCTTGTCCTGTTCGGTGGTTGCCGTATCCGCATTCAACACCTGACGCAACAAGACTTCGTCACCGGTTTTCCATGCACGAACCAAACGCGTCACCATGGAATCCAGCTCTCCGATTTCACGAAGAGTATTTCTTAAATAGAAGGCGCCTGCAGAATCAGACTCATCGTTGCTGGACATGGCATCAATCTGTTCCTCGGCGGTTTCCATACCCACAATTGTCTTGTCTTCTGCAGCAGCCCTATCCAAAAGCACTGCGTCAATTCCCATAGAGCCATCCAAGCCAATGCGTTCCATAGCGAGGCCACTCAACGTGGTAGAGACAAACCATGGGCGAAGTCGTTTGAACATGGCAATAGGATAATTCCAGGCAGCGCATAGGCTATCCAGGGAATTCCACACTGCAGGCGGCACCACTTGATTCAAGGACGTTCCCGCAGGGAGCAAGCCTTTTTGCAAAGACTGTTGAACAACTTCCTGACTAACGGATTCTTCGCGAATGTTCATTTCTACAGCCAGTTCCTGTGCGCCGTCAAAAGCATTCTCGATTACAGAATCCATGGGATAGAAAGATTCATCGGCAAAGTGGATACTGCCCAGCACCCACACACTAGAATTTTCGTCGGAGACTTTCCAGAAGAAATGTTTGCTTTCGGCAGTTTCTATAACGTCACTTGCAATAGCATCCGTTGATATATCTGCTTTGGATTTTTCAGCAACGACCTCAGCATTCTTACTGCCGGCGCAACCAAAAACAAAAAGCGAGCTAATTACAAACAAACTTGCAAACTTTACTTTGTCCATTCCAGCCAACCCATTTGTTCCGCATCGGTCCAAGTTCCGCATTGCACATTCTTTTCTTCCACCACCATCACACGGTCACAATACTTTGATGCGTATTCCATGGAATGAGTCGAAACAATAATGCCCATATGGCGTTCTGCGGCCAGTTGACGCAAGGTCTTGAACAGCTGATGGCTCCAGGGAATATCCAGGAATGCATTGGGTTCGTCCAGCAGCAAGACCTTTACTTGCTGGGCCACAGCCTGGGCCAAGTAGACTCGGCTACGTTCACCATCGCTCAGTTCGCACACGTTGCGTTCTGCAAAATTTTCCAACTGCAAAAGTGCCAAGGCATCTTCCACGATCTTAAGGTCTTCCTTACTGCGGCCATCAAAGAAATTACTGTAAGGCATGCGACCAAGGCCCACAAATTCTGCCACCGTCATACGTTCGGGAGCAGCCTTGCTAATAGAGATGTAGGCGACATTCTTGGCAAGTTCAACAGCGGACAAAGATTTCAAAGAGCGTCCATTGATTTCAACGGATCCACCTAAGGCAGAAATTTTTCCGCACAATGTCTTGAGCAAAGTACTTTTACCGGAGCCGTTGCGGCCCATCAAGGCAACAACTTCCCCAGCCTGCAATTCAAAATCCACGGGAGAAGTAAAGCCCTTGCCGTGACCGAATTCCAATTCCTCGCATTTCAAAAGCGATTCCATTAGATGCCCCTCCTTCCGCGAATAACAACCCACAGGATTACAGGCACACCCACCAAGCTCAGCACCGCATTCAAGGGAACCGTACCGAACAAGGATGCGGCAAGGCAAAGGACCATTCCGCACAAACTAGCGCCCGGCAAAAGAACGCGATGATTGGACGTCTTGAAAAGTTTGTAAGCCAAGTGAGGGACTGCAATGCCAACGAAGGCCACGGGGCCGCAGTAGGCCGTACTTGCAGCCGCAAGAATGGATGCGCCCAGCAGCACCAGAGCCCGGCCCCGCTTTACATTCAATCCAACGCCTCGGGCAAACTCATCACCCAGGCGCGCCGCATTCAGGTACTTGACGCTCAACGCAATCAGAATAAGCCCCACAGCCACAGCCATTGCAAACAAAAGAACGCCATCAAAAGTCAGGCGACCAAAACTGCCCATGCCCCAGGATACGTACACGCGTAAGGACTCCGCATCGCTGTTAGCGATCAGCAGGCTGACCAACGCATCAATAAAATAGCCCATGAGCAAGCCCACAATCAAAAGCACCGAGGACCGTTCAAATCGGGAAGAAACCCACATGACCACCGCGGTCACCACCAAGGCGCCAACAGAGGCTGCACCCAGCACGCCAAGGTGACCAAAGCTAAAACCAGCAAGCAAGGAAAGGGCCACGCCAAAGCTAGCGCCGCTGCTGATGCCCAGCACAAAGGGACCGGCCAATGGGTTTTTGAACAAAGTCTGGAGAGACAGACCCGACACCGCCAGTGCGACGCCAGAAAGTACAGCGGCGATCATCCTGGGGAATCGGATTTCCCAGAAAATCTGTTGCTGCATATTGTCGTAGGGAACATGCCTCCACCCCAGGTCCGACCAGCGAACATCCACCGAACCGGCACTCAAGGTAAGGTATACAAACAAAAAGCCGAGCAAAGTCAGCGCAATAAAGCAGACAGTTGCTCGACGATTGGCAAACACCATAACAGGTATGGCCTATTTCTTTGCTTTGTTCTTTTCAGCTTCTCGCTTGAGTTCGGCAGAGCCCTTCTCGTCGCGGATATAAATTTCGGGAGGAACGTTATCGAAGCCCTGCAAAGCATTGAGCCAGTTATCGTTCAGGTCGCGGAATTCAAGCTTGTTCAAGTTGTAGATCAAGGAATCCTTGGCCAACTCGAAAGTGATAAAGTCCCAACGGATAACCTTGCGGTCGGCAAAAACTTCGCGGCTAACCAAAGCGGATTCGCTGTCGAAACGGTAACGAGCCTTGAAGGTATATTCACCAGTCATCTGATAACGACCGGAATCGGAATAAGTGCGGGTAACACCAATCAAGGTGTCATTTGCGCCAAAGCGGAGTTCGGCATCACGGAATGCATGACCGTGTGCGACAATGGGAGTACGCCACACGCCCACCAGCTTTTCCTTCATGTTCTTCTGAAGGGTGGTGTCGATGTTCCAGTGATCAAAGTTTTTCTTGTCGTACTTGGCACGCTGGACGTACTTGCCAGCCTGGATGAGCTTGCGAACACTGTCGGCTTGAGCCTTGGCCAAGCTATCGGAGTTGCGAGGGCCAACGGCGGGAACGACGCGGTTCATGGAATCCAACTTAGCCTGGATCATATCATCGAGGCTAGAGGCTCCTCGGGGAGCAGCGACCACTTGAGCTTCCACGGGGGACGCCTGGACGGCTTCCTGGGCAGGAGCGGAAGTATCGGCTTGTTCAGCGGGCTGAGCTTCTTGGACTGGGGTTGCAGGTTGAGCCAAAGGCATTCCTACGAATGTCAAAGCCAGAACAGAAAAAAGAATATGCTTATAACAAGAGAATCTCATCGTTCTTAAATGTAGTTAAAGGATTAAAAAAAAAGATAAGAAATTTGTAAAAAAGGCTATCTTTGTGCCATGCTCGATTATTCTCAAGTCCCCTCCCCCTGTTTTGTGCTGGACGAGGCCCGTCTTCGCCGGAATATGGAAATTTTGAACGATATTCAGGTCCGTGGCGACGTAAAAATCATTTGCGCCCTCAAAGGATACAGTTTTTGGCGTTCTTTCCCCCTGATTGGCCAATATTTGGCAGGAGCCACCGCCAGTAGCCTGAACGAGGCAAAACTCGCCAAACAAGAAATGGGCAAGGAAGTCCATGTATTCGCCCCGGTGTACGACGACGACGAGATCGACGAAATTTTGAGCTGCGCCGGCCATATTACCTTCAACAGCTTTAGCCAGTGGCAGCGTTTCAAGGAAAAGGCCCTTAAGGCAGGAGTCAGCGCAGGTATCCGCGTGAACCCCCAGTACTCCACCGTGGAGACTGACTTATATAATCCTTGTGGCAAGTTCAGCCGCCTGGGCGTTACCGAGGCCGAATTCAAGCCGGAACTTTTGGATGGCATCGATGGCTTGCACTTCCATGCCCTCTGCGAACAAGACGCCGACGCATTGGAAGGCGTTCTCGCCGCCTTCGAGCAGCATTTCGGCAAGTACCTGCCTCAGATGAAGTGGGTCAACTTCGGCGGCGGCCACCACATTACCCGTAAGGACTACCACCGCGACGAACTGGTCCGTATCCTCAAGGGATTCCACGAACGCTACCCCCACCTGCAGGTGATCATGGAACCGGGCGAAGCCGTAGGTTGGCAGACCGGCGAACTGGTAGCCTCTGTCGGCGACATCGTCCACAACGAAATGGACATTGCGGTGCTCAACGTTTCTATCAGCGCCCACATGCCGGACTGCTTGGAAATGCCCTACCGCCCCGCAGTGACTGGTTCTGGAATGCCCGGCGAAAAGAAGTTTACATACAAGTTAACAGGTAATTCCTGCTTGGCTGGTGACCAGTTGGGAGACTTCTCCTTTGATGAACCGCTGAAGGTTGGCGACAAGGTTATCTTTGAAGATATGATCCATTATACAATGGTGAAAACTACGTTCTTCAATGGGGTGCGTCATCCTAGCATCGGGAAGTTCGATGAACAGGGCAAGTTCCATTTGTTGCACAAGTTTACTTATCAGCAGTTTAAGGAGAAATTGTAAGAGTATGTATCAGGCCTACTCAAAGTACAATCTCTCGAAAATAATTTACGTCGCTTCGCTCCTTTGTTATTTTCTTAGTGATTCACTTTGCTCCGGCCTTGGAATACTCACCACTTAATTTTCAAAACTGTAAGAAAAGAACCTAATAAGCATTGCAAAAAAACTTGCCTGTTCGGTTTTTGCAACAAGTTTTTTAGCGATTGACTTCGATCCAACCTTGAATCGTTCTTAGTGATTTACTTTGCTTCAGCCTCGGATGCTTCACTAATTGTTTTTCAAAACCGACTGAGAAAAGTAAACGTCGCAAAAAAAACTTGCCTGTTCTTTTTTAGTAGCGAGTTTGTTGGGGCGAGTTAGAAAAAGATTTTTTTCGAGAATAGAGTATGAAATTCACATCGGAAGAAGATACATACAACTGGGCTGTAGAATTCGGCAAAAGTCTGAAGCCGGGAGACAAGGTGGCCTTGTTCGGTAACCTTGGTGCAGGCAAGACTGTCATTAGTCGCGGCGTGTGCAAGGGCCTTGGTTTCGAAGGCGCCGTATGCTCCCCCACCTATACTATTCTACATGAATATCCCAACAACCCGCCGATTTTCCATTTCGACTTGTACCGCCTGGAAGGTGGTGCCGACTTAAACGAAGTCGGTCTGGACCCGGATTATCTGGAACAGGGCGTAAGCCTTATCGAATGGCCGGAACGATTGGAAGGAACCGACCCGGGCATTACCCATGTGATTCGCATTCAGATTCTAAACGAAACCGAGCGAAAAATCGAAATTACCACTAGATAAAAGAGATCCCGGCTCGGAGGCCGGGATGACAACTTTTCCCATCCGGGATACAACTTTTCCCATCCGGGATACAACTTTTCCCATTCGGGATAACTTTTAATTACTTCTTAGCCTTGCGACCTTTCTTGCCCTTGGCCTTGGCAGCCTTTTCAGCTTCAGCCTTTGCAGCTTCTTCGGCAGCCAGACGTTCGGCTTCTTCCTTGGCGGCCTTTTCTGCAGCGATGCGGGCTTCTTCGGCAGCGGCAAAGTCAGCAGCAGCCTTGGTCAGGGATTCCCAGTCTTCCTTAGCGCCACCATAAAGCAGCACCGGACCTACGTAACCAAGAACCTTTTTCAGAGCAGTAGCAGAATCGCCGTTTGCCAGGTCAGCGTTAACGGATTCGTACAAATCCTTCTGGGCGTTGCGCATGTCTTCTACTTCGCCAATGCGGTTCTGGCGAATCACTTCGAGAGAGTCGCTAACAAAGCCAAGATCCCAAGTTGCTTCGTAGCAGGTTTCTACTTCGGCAAACTTGCTCACGTCAGATGCGGCAGCCACGTACAGGGTTTCGCAACCGGCGAAAACTTCTGCAGACTTGCCCTTGGCATACTGATAGTACTGATAGCCGCCAACAACCAGGGCGATAATCACCAAAAGGAACACTCCGTCCTGCCAACCCATAGCCGGGGCAACGGGCATCTTGGGCTTACCGTTAACGGTATCACCTGCTGCCAAGCGTTCTTCTGCCTCATCGAAGGGGCTCTTTCCATTCAAGAAACTGAATGCCATTTTCTTATCCTCTTTTAATAATTCCTAGTTACTTCTTTGCAAGAGCAGAGAACACTCTCGCATATAGATAAATCTGTTTTACCAAGCTGGCAAAGCCATTGGAACGGGTGGGCGAAAGTCCAACGTTCAGGCCAATCTGCTGGAAGAACGCGGGATCCACAGACAAAATATCTGCGGGGGTCACATCATTATAAACCTGCAGGGCCAAAGCACCCAGACCGCGGCTGATCAGCGGATTGGTGGTACCGCCTTCCACATCCATCTCAAAGTGAATCTTCTCACCATCGAAACTGGGAACCAGGTACATGGTAGAGGCGCAGCCCACGATAATGAACTTTTCAGCCTTGAGGCTAGCATCCATACCCTTGTGAGCCTTGGCCAGATCCAGCAGGAACTTCCACTTGTCATCGGGGTCGGTAAATCCGGCAAACTTGCCACGGATTTCCTCAAGACGCTTTTCTATGGTTTCGGACATAATCAATAAACCTTTATACTACCAATGCAGGAACGAGCGCAACTTCCAGACCAGGGAGGGGCTTGCCCAAAGTACGTTAAAGAAAATGCGGAACAGGGTCTGCTTTTCGCGGGGCAGCTTGGACAGGCGTTCTGCAGCCTTGTTGAACTGGGCGTCGGTAATCTGGTTAAAGCCAGCCTTGCCGCGGGCAATCTGCATATGGGCCTTGCCCATCTTTTCCATCCACACCTTGTGGGCCTTGGCTTCTACGGCAGGACGTTCCGCAGGGGTTGAGTCCAGCCACTCAAGGGCAGCCTCGCCCACAATCTTACCGCACAGCAAAGATTCAGTAATGCCGGAGCGGCTAATGGGATTGACACAGCTAGCAGAATCGCCAGCCTTGAAAAGACCGCACTTGGCAATAGGCTTGTCGGACTGACCGCAAGCAATCATGCCGCCGTACACAGCCTTGACCGTAGCCTGAGGATATTCCTCAGCCAAAAAGTTCATCAACTTTTCGCGATTAGAGCTTTCAAGCTTTGCATCCTTGCCCAGCACAAAACCGATGTTCACTTCCTTGCCGTCGCGGGGGAAAATCCAGCCATAGCCGCTGGGGAAATCGCTTCCGAAGAACAATTCGATATGTTCCGGACTATGCTCAATGCCTTCGGCAACCGCGAAAATAGCAGGTTCCAGGTCCGTATCGCCAGATTCGATGCCTTCCAGGCAAGCAATATTCTTAGTAAGGCGTGCACCCGGACCAGAGGCGTCCACCACTACCGGTGCGCGGAGAATTTCCTCGGATCCATTTACAGAAACCGTAATAGACCATTCATCGTTCTCGCGGTCCAGTTTCTTGACCACGGTGTCAAAATGGCATTCCACGCCAGCCTTGACGCATTCATCCGCAATGGATTTATGGAACTTGGAGCGGTCCAACAGGAGACCGCAGTCCTTGCTGTAGAACTCGGCGCGACGACGGCTGCGAGAGGTAAAGTAGATACCGGAAAGATCCTGACGGACCCAGGAAC
The DNA here is from genome assembly GCA_024399035.1 of Fibrobacter sp. GTDB lineage: Bacteria > Fibrobacterota > Fibrobacteria > Fibrobacterales > Fibrobacteraceae > Fibrobacter. The sequence goes on from JAKSID010000011.1 coordinate 76,453, forward strand.
GGTCGATGGGCCACAGGGCACTGAGCCTGCTGGTGGAGACCGCCTCTGCACAGAAAATCGGTTCTTTCCAAGGTTCTTTTTTATCCAGGAGCAAAATACGCCTAACTCCGGAAGACATTCTTCCGAGGGTACAGGCAGCCATGAGACCGGCAGGACCAGCCCCACAAACCACTACATCATACTGGTTTGATGCAAAAAAACTCATTTCGGCCTAAAAATTAGCTTTTATTTATTGAGTTTTTTTTATTTGATGTGTAGTTTTTCACATTTTTTTAGTTATTTTAGGGCTATACGATTTATCATCCTTAAAAGGGAATGTCTTAATATGAATATGAAGAGAGTATCCAAGTTTGGTCTCTGCCTCATCAGCGCCTTGGCAATGAACGTATTTGCCCAGGATAACTGGCAGGGTAAGGACCTGAACGTTTCTTTCAGTAATAAGAAGATCGACGGTTATAATTTCTCCAAATCCAAGGCCGTCAAGAACACCACCGACTTCCGTCGTGCAACTGGTGAAAAGCCGAATTTTGCGAAGGCTACCCTTGACGAAGTTTCCTTCCAGAACGCTGTGATTAGCGAAGCAAACTTCGAAGAAGCTTCTCTTAAGAAGGTCGTCATTAGCGGTGCTGACATCCGTAACTCTTCCTTCGAAGGCGCGGACATGGAAGGTGCAAACCTTTACCGTGCAACCCTCCTTGGTAGCCAGTTCCCCAAGACCAACCTCAGAAATGCCCGTTTGGACGCTATGAAGGTTGATGAAAACACAAGTTTCGAAAAGTCTGACCTTACTCAGGCATCCGTGATGGACGTTGACCTGACCGGCGCAACCTTCTACAAGGCAAACCTCACCAACGCAAACTTCTCTCGTGCATTGATGGCAAACTCCGACCTTCGCAAGGCAACCCTCGTGAAGACCGACTTTACCGCATGTAACCTGATTGCAGCAAACTTCAAGGGTGCAGACCTGGTTGACGTGAACTTCGCCAAGGCCGGTCTTTCCCAGGTTAACATGAAGGGCGCAGATTTCAAGAACGTCAACTTCCAGGAAGCTGACCTTTCCTTGACCGAATTTAACGATGTCGACCTGTCCAAGACTCAGCTCCAGAAGGCTAAGTTCGCTCAGGCTACCGTCAAGAACATGAAGTTCGATGGCCAGGACCTGACCGGCGTGGTATTCGATAAGGGCACTCTCGCTAAGAGCTCTCTCGAAAAGACCAAGCTGAACAAGACTTCCTTCTTCGATGCATCCGTCGAAAAGAACTCCTTCAAGGAAGCAGAAATGCTGAAGGCCGTGTTCGATGGCGCATATGTGTTCAAGAGCATCTTCGACAAGGCTGACCTGACCAAGGCTAACTTTGCCAACTCCAACATTCAGCGTTCTGACTTCATCCTGGCTCAGCTGGGTGGTGTTAGCTTCGCCGGTGCAAAGCTGGAATTCGTAAACTTCACCAACGCCAACATGCAGGGTGTTAAGATCGACGCCGACACCAAGATGAACAACGTTGACTTCTCCGGTGCAAATCTTGAAGGCGCTAAGATTGAAAAGTTCACCGCAAAGAGCGTGATCTACGATAACAGAACTCGTTTCCCGTCTGGTTTCGATCCTCGTCAGTACGGCTTCACCAAGCGTGGCGAAAAGGCTGCCGACGTGAAGGTCGAAGGCAAGAAGAAGAAGCGTTCTTCTGACGATGACGAAGATATGCCGAAGAAGAAGAAGAAAAAGAAGAAGCACGTTGAAGAAGACGAAGACGACGAATAATTCTAATTCTCTTCAAAAGTTTAAAAAGACGTTCGAAAGAACGTCTTTTTTTGTTTTGAAATAAAGATTGTGTCATGGACAACGCGGGAAGAACCGCGCCGTCGAATTACGTGCCGCAGAGCGTCGTGGGCGCGCAGGAAGATAGTGCCGCGGGCTACTTCTTGTCCATGAGCCAGCCGACTGCCTCGCTCAGGCTATGCACCCGCTTGATAGACATGCCGCTGGTAACCTCCGGCAGGCTCCCGCTGGCAGGGACGATAGCTTCTGTCATACCCAGGCGGCGGGCCTCCTTGAGGCGTTGGTCCAGCAGGTTTACCCCGCGAACTTCTCCCGAAAGCCCCAGCTCGCCGATAGCGATGGTCTGCCGCCCAAGAGGAATCCCCAAGTGGTTGCTTGCGATGGCCAAGGCTAGCGCAAGGTCCGAGGAGGTGTCCGTAATCTTCATGCCGCCGGCAATGGTGACGAACACGTCGGTGGCGCCGATGGTTATGCCCCCAAATTTTTCTAGCAGGGCCAGAATGATGGTCAGGCGTTTGGCATCGATGCCGGCGGCCACGCGTTGCGGAACCGCATAATTCGTCTGGCTGACCAGGGCCTGCGTTTCAAACAAAAGCGCGCGGGAACCTTCCATAGTGCAACAGACAACACTGCCCGGAGTGGGAGGCATGCCCTCTTGCAAGAAGACGCGGCTGGGGTTAGCCACGGGCGAAAGGCCGTGACTTGTCATCTCGAATACTCCGATTTCGTCGGTGGCTCCAAAGCGGTTCTTTATGGTACGGAGCAAGCGGTACTGATGATTGCGGTCGCCCTCGAAGTAGGCCACCGTATCTACCATGTGTTCCAAGATTCGCGGGCCCGCAATCTGGCCATCCTTAGTGACGTGCCCGATGACAATGGTAATGCATCCCGAATTCTTGGCAAAGACCATCAGGTCCAAGGTACATTCACGCAACTGGCTTGCGCTGCCCGGAGTGCCCGCCAGTTCACTCTTATACACAGTCTGGATAGAATCAATCACAAGAACCTGAGGCTTGATCTCTTTAGCCTGCTCCAAAATCTTATCCAAGCTTGTTTCGCAAAGGAGCAGCATGTCGGAGCCAGCCACGCTCAATCGCTCGCTACGAAGCTTGACCTGGACCGCACTTTCTTCGCCGCTAACATAAAGAGCCTTGACGCCGGCAGCGTTCATGGTGGCCAAGGTGGAAAGCACCAAGGTGGACTTGCCGATACCGGGATCGCCGCCAATCAGCACCAGGGAGCCAGGCGCAAAGCCGCCACCCAGCACTCGGTCAAACTCCGAATTCGCCGTACTCAGACGCTTAGTATCTTCTACCGCCACATCCTTAAGGGGAACCACCTGATGGACCGGGCCGCCCAGCACTCGCCCACCGCGACCTGCCGCCACGTCTTGAACTTCGACCGCGTGTTCCTTGAGGGAACTCCAAGCCCCGCAGAACGGGCACTTGCCCGCCCACTTGGGAGTTGTGTTGCCACATTCCGTACAGAGGAACTCAATTTCTTTTTTTGCCTTAGACTTGTTTACTGCTACCATGTGCACTAATATAGATAAAGCAAACTGACAATTTGTGTCAAAACGCAAAATAGTGCTCAAAAATTCACCACGATGTAAAAATCCGCACCCTTAGGATGCGGATTTGTTCATTCAATGCCCTGTAACAAGATTTATTCGTAGATCACATTTCCTTCGAACAAATCGTTCGTTGCATAATTTCTAGCACCAGAGCCACTCATATCCAACACTTCAAGATCATAGGCCTTGTTATTATTGTAAAATGACTTTTTTACACAACAACGACCATTTTACGCGGCTTTTTATTTATTATTTCAGCCATGAAAAGTTCAAAGAATTACGTTATTGGCCTTTTGACCCTGGTGGTCATTCTTTCTGTCGCATTCTTTACGCGGGACTGGTATGTGTTCTACAAGTGCGGAGCCGTGGAAACGTGCCTTGCGGAATCCAGCTATTTTCAGCATTACGCCAAGTTCGCGGTAACGACCATCATGACCATCGTCGCGTTCTTTGTGGGCAAGAAATGTATTTGCCCGCGAGATCGCAAGCTTTTGCTTTTGGCCAGCGTATTGGCACTTTGTGCGGATTTCTGCCTTAAGATTCTCCACAACGCCGTTAAGCTTTTTGACCACAGTTCCGATTACACATTGCTGGGCATCTGTTTCTTTATGGTTTTCCAGGCGGTTCTCATTTATCGCCACACGAGAAAAAGCGACACGGACAACAGCGTCCCCTGGATTATTTGCGTACCCTTCGCGGTGATGTTCCTGACAAACGCGCTACACCTTTTCGATGTGTTTGAATCGGCAATGATTCCCATCGTGGCGACCTACGGTGCGTTCCTGATCTGTTCTGTAATCGTCGCGGTGAAGGCACCCAAGGTTGGATACTTCCCAGCCAGCAATGCAAAGCTTATCAAGCGCGGCATGATTCTGTTCTTTTGCTGCGACGCCTGCGTGGGCATTTCATTGGCTACGGGCCCCGACCACAGCACGCAAGAAATCGTTGCAACCATCGCCAACAACTTCGTTTGGTATTTTTACGTGCCAGCCCTTATCTGTCTGGTGATGAGCGGTCTCCGCAGAAAATAATTACGAAAAAGACCCCGGGTAAAA
>JAKSID010000012.1 GCA_024399035.1 Fibrobacter sp.
AAAGCAGCTCCAGCGTTGATCCCAACAGCAGTTCTAGCAATGATCCTGAAAGCAGTTCCAGCGTTGATCCCAACAGCAGTTCCAGTAAGGATCCGGAAAGCTCCGAATCCAAGAGCAGTTCCAGCGGTGGCAACGGCGATGGCGAAATGGACGACGAATCTTCTAGCTCCTCCAACCTTTACTATGGTGCTGATGACGATTACGAAGAAGACGATGGCTACGACGCCTATCCGTCTGCAGATGCCTTCGACAAGGGCGATACCATTGTTTCTTCTGCTGTGATTCTTGTGCCCACTACTCCGGGCTCCAGTGATCCTAATGCAGTTGTGGTGGGCGGCGATACCTACCTGCCCAGCACCGATCCTTCTGATATGAAGGACTTCCGCCATGACTACGGTGATAATACCGCAATCGTTGGTGACATTGTGGCTATTACTCTTGATAAGGACAAGGTGGATGAATACTTCGGTTCCATCGATTCCCTCAGGGTTGTTGCAACCAATAGCATTCAGGTTGTGGATCCTACCGATGGCGCTAAGAAGTCCGAAATCTTTGTGAACAACGATGGTAGCGTTACCATTCTTATTACTGCAGACGAAGCTGTGGAATCTGGCTCCATTAAGATCTACGGTAACGGCAATGTGGTGATCGTGGATAACATTACCTTTGTGGACCCCACTCCGGATGCTCGCATTGGCTACATCAAGGATGTAAGCGACAACGATACTCTGGATTACGTGGAAATCCTCTTGAAGGAACCCCTGGATTCCAACGCTGTTATTGACCAGATTCGCCTGGTGGTTAATGGCGATACGCTCCTCTGCTCCAATAGCACTTTGAGCAGCGACAGAGAACGTATCTCTGTTGACGTTGACGACCTTAAGAACGAATTGCCTGTGGTTGGCAAGTTCCCCGACGACGCAACGGTCTTGGTGACTTACAAGTATGTTCGTGGCACCAACGAAGACGGTACTCCCAAGACTACCTCTTACGTTCGCGAAGCTCCGCTGCTTGACGGTATCCATCTGATTAAGGATGCTTACGCAATCCGCGACACTCTGAACCCCAAGTCCGAAAATTCCAATTTCGACTCCTTGTTCATCCAGTTCAATATCAACCTTGTTCCTAACGACGTTCGCGCACCCGAATTGCTGGTGCTGTTCAAGGAAGACATTTGCCGCAACAAGTCGCTGTACGATTCTACGGCACACCGTTGCGCCTTGGACAAGGTCAAGAAGATTTATATGCCGACCAAGGATATCGTTATTCTTGTGGGCAAGAACTTTGGCCTCGAAGGCAACCTGAAGGATAGCGTTTCTCTCCATGATGCCGCAAGCTTCTACAACCTGGAGTACATTACTTCTGACGAATACGATCGTGAAGTGCCTGTAACCGTTGTGGACCGTTTCCCGTCTGCTCTTAACGTGGAATACTGGGATACCGAAGGCAACGGCGTGCTCGACGAAATCGTTGCTGTGTTCGATGCTCCGCTTACCGCCGACATGATCGAGAATACTCTGTACTTTACCTTCCCGTGGTATAGCAACCGCGGTAAGCTTACCCAGATGCAGGTTTATCCCTCCAGCGTGACCATCGATCCGGACGATTCCACTCGAGTCATTTGGAAGGTAAGTTCTACGGTTCCGCTGGATACTGGCCTGACTAGCATCAACAGCGATCTGCCGGATGCAACCGTGTTCACTTATTACCCGATCTTTGGTGAGACCTTCGTGAACGAAGCCTCTGCACCGCTGGTGGATAAGATGGCTCCTGTTGTTTCTAGCGCTACCTTGAGCTACGGCAAGAAGGCCGATACCTTGCTGGTGACTTTCTCCGAAAAGATCGACTGGAAGAATCTGAAGGGTGATGACTACTTCTATGTAATCCATGGTGACGACACTCTGCACTTGGATCCCATTGACCTGAGTTGGTCTTCTGACGGTCGCACCGCCAAGCTGATTCTGAACGGTTCCTCCGTGACGATTCTGCCGGGCGACTTCTTGCTGGTGAAACGTGGAAAGTACGATTCCAAGAAGAAGACTTATGATGCTATCCAGGATGAATTCGGTAACGTTACTGGCGAAAAGCCGCAGCCTGTGATTATCGGTGGCTTGCTGAACCATATGGTGGAATCCACCAAGATGGGTACGTTCGATGCAAACGACACCGAAGAAAAGGATGCGGGTGATACCACTTACATTATGCAGACTGTAAGCTCCGTGAACCTCCGTTATGTTCCTAGCACAACGACTAAGGAAGACATGGAGAAGGAAGGTGCCTTGGGTCACTTGGTCCAGCTGGGCGAACGCTTTGTTCCGCAGTTGGTTGACCGCGCCCAGGTCTCCGCCGACGGTACTTACGACCCGGCCGTTCTGGATTCCCTTGACCCGAAGGATGTGCTCATCTCCTTCGTCGTGAACTTCACGGATCACTTGGGCCAGTTTGTGAACGACACTGTGATCGTGGTTGAATGTAACAGCCCCAAGTTCAACAACAACTGCTTGAGCACCGACAAGAAGGTGTTTGTTAACTGGAACTTCAAGGATAACAACAACCGCTTTGTGGGTACCGGCGTTTACACCGTCCAGTTCAAGATGATTGTCCGCTATAAGGACAAGAAGATTGAAGAAGAAATGAAGGACAAGTGGGGCGTCCGCCGCACCCGCCACCGCCACAAGAGAAAGTAGCTTCCAACTGTCATTGGCCTGCGGCCCTGACTCGCTGCGATTTGCCAATGCGTACGCAAGCGTCCGCGCTGTCAAATCTTGCTAGTCATTGCGAGCCCCGTAGGGGCGAAGCAATCGAAGCTGTGTTAACCTGAATTAAAAAAAATGAAAGTCCTCGCAATAGCGAGGACTTTTCTTATGAGATGTCTTTTAACTGTTCGTACAGATCATTCCAGAAGGGATTCTTGGATTCAATAAGGTGAATCTTGGAACTTCTATTTCCACCTTTAATCTGTTTCTCCCTGGCTATAGCTTGTCTAATATCGTTGTATTCTTCGTAATAGCCCAGCTTGTTGACTTCGTATTTCTTGGTAAAGCCTTCATGCACGCCTGTTTTATGCTCGAAAACTCTTTTTACGAGATTGCTGGTAACGCCAGTGTATAAACATCCTTGCCTTTTGTTGAAAAGAATGTACGTGTAGTATGTTTTAGATATTTCATTCATAAAGGAGAATATATAAAGCACTTAAAGTCAAGAAATGACAATTGAAAAAAAGAAAGCACCTCAGTGAAGTGCTTTCTGTAAATATTTAATAGAGCCTGCTTTGATTGCTTCGCTTCGCTCGCAATGACATAGGGAAGAACCTGCTTCGATTGCTTCGCTTCGCTCGCAATGACATAGGGAAGATCCTGCTTTGATTGCTTCGCTTCGCTCGCAATGACATAGGGAAGAACCTGCTTCGATTGCTTCGCTTCGCTCGCAATGACATAGGGAAGATCCTGCTTTGATTGCTTCGCTTCGCTCGCAATGACATAGGGAAGAACCTGCTTCGATTGCTTCGCTTCGCTCGCAATGACATAGGGAAGAGCCTGCTTCGATTGCTTCGCTTCGCTCGCAATGACATAGGGATGATCCTGCTTCGATTGCTTCGCTTCGCTCGCAATGACAAGTTGGGATTACTTGTTAATTGCAGCGAGGAATGCGTCTTTCTTTTCTTGCAGGAATTCCTTGCTGTTGTACTTGCGGATGCGGCGGAGGGCCTGGTCACGCAGCTGACGCACACGTTCGTGGGAGATGTTCATGGATTCGCCCACTTCGCGGAGAGTCTGAGGAGCTTCCTGGTTGATACCGAAGATGCCTGTAATAACCTTTGCTTCGCGTTCCGGCAGCTGTTCCATCAAGTCGCGAGCCAATGCTTCGACGCTCTGGATTTCGGATTCTGCTTCGGGATTGGAAGCGCCGCCATCGGGGAGCACTTCGGCGTAAGTTGCCTTGGAGTCTGCCTTCAGGGGGCTGTCGAAAGAAACGCCGCGCTGACCGATCTGAATCAATTCGCGGATTTCTTCGTTGATTTCCTTACCGCGGGACTGTTCGTGCAATGCCTTACGCACACGTAGGTGCTGGTTTGCAGGGAGACGAATCAGGTTGCCCTGTTCGTTGATAGCGCGGGTAATATAAGCCTTGATCCACCACACGCCATAAGAAATGAACTTAAGGCCACGGGTGTGTTCGAAAGATTCAATGGCGCGGACGAGGCCCATAGCACCTTCGCTAACCAGGTCCGGCAGGGGGATGGGGCAACCGCGGTACTGGATTGCCACCTTCAAAACGAAACGCATATTTGCAGAGATCAGCTTTTTACGGGCGATTTTATCGCCTTCTTTTGCTTTCTGGAAAAGAATTTGTTCTTCATCTCTGGAGAGGGGAGCGGTGCGACGAATATCTTCTAGGTAACGCTTTAGAGTAGTATCAGTAGAATCAATATGCATGTTTAAACCTTACTCCTTTAATATCGCATTTTTTAAAGCAAGTTGCGTGCCAATAGTGTAAAATTTTGAAAAGCATAGGCCACAAATTGCTCGATTTCCAGTTTTTTATCGAATTATAAAAGTCAATTTGTCAAAAAATTATGAATTGTCATAAAATATTGTCATAAAATATAGAAAAGTCATAAAAATATGACTAGTCGTGCCCTGGTTCTATTACTCTGCCACAACCCCTCCTTTTGCCCGTATTCGTTCGGCCCGTTATTATGCCGCACTCTCTTTTTTCGTATATTTTCGCCGTTATGTCAATTAAAGAGCCTGATCAATCCGTTTGGAACAAGTTTTGGCAGAAAAAGAACGATATGGACAAGGTCTACCCTTCGTCTCCGTCGGTTTTAGAAGCTATCAAGAAGAATTTTAAGCTTGAAGGCATGAAGATTCTTGAAGTGGGTGCCGGTACCGGCCGCGATAGCGCCGAACTTGCCCGCCTTGGTGCTGAAGTCTACGTCCTGGATTTTGCTGATAATAGTTTGAAGATTGTGAACTCCCTTCGCGAGAAGGAAGGTTTAACCAATTTGCATTTAATCCGTGGTGATGCCTTTAAGGCTCCTTTCCCGGACGAAACGTTTGACCTGGTTTTCCATCAGGGCCTTGCAGAACACTTCAAGGATTCCCTGCCCTTGATCAAGGAGAACTACCGCATTCTTAAGCATGGTGGCCATTGCCTTTGCGATGTTCCCCAGACCGTTCACCCGTACACCGTGATCAAGCATATCTTGATTGCCATGGACAAGTGGTTCGCCGGTTGGGAAAAGCAGTTTACCATGCCTCAGCTCAAAAAGCTGATGAACGACGCGGGTTTCGAAAACGTTTACGCATACGGCGACTGGATGCGCCCCAACCTCTACTATCGCATGGTTCGCGAAGTGGGTTTCAAGGTGGGCATCGAGCTGCCCAAGTATCCTCTTCAGGGTACGGCTTATCAGAAGTTCAAGGACCGCATTCTGGATTCCTTGGCTACACATCCGGTTATGCATTATACACAGCTTTGCATTGGAGTCTTGGGTCGTAAGCCCTAAGTCGTAGACCTTGAAAATTCTTGTTGTAAATTATCGAGATCGTTTGCACCCTGCCGCTGGCGGTGCCGAAAAACATCTTCACCGCATTTTCTCCCTGGTAGCCCAGATGGGCCATCAGGTTGTGTTGCTGACCACCAGTTTCCCTGGTGCTCCTGGCCGCGAAATGGTTGATGGAATTCAAGTGGTTCGCAAGGGCGGCGATTTGCTGTTCCAGCTGACGGTGGCCATGAACATCCGCAAGCTGGATCGGGAATTTGATTTTGACGTGGTGCTGGAAGACTTGAATAAGCTTCCGTTGTTCACTCCGCTCTTGCAGAAAAAGCCTGTGGTGGTGCAGATGCATCACTTGTGGCGTAGCTCCATTTTCCACGAGGCATCTTTCCCCGTTGCCTTTGGAGTGTGGTTGTTCGAGACCATTATTCCCTGGTTCTACCGCAAGCAGCCGTTTATCGTGGTGAGCCCCAGTACCAAGCGCGAACTGTGCGAACTGGGTGTGGACGAAGACCGGGTGGTGGTAATCTATAACGGCTCCGACGGTTGTACCGTTGATGGCCAGGATGAACCCGTAGATGAAGAATCCGGCATTGATAGCCCGTACTTCTTGTGGCTTTCTAGGGTGCATCGCTACAAGGGCATTTGGACTGCGTTGGAAGCCTTCGAAGAATTTGCAAAAAAGCATCAGGATGTTAAGCTTGTTGTGGCTGGCGACGGCCCGGTGCTTAAGGATATTCCTGCCTGGCTGGATGCCCACGGTTTAAAGGACCGCGTGGTTCTGACGGGATATGTGTCTGCTAGTCGCAAACGCGCCCTGTTGAAAAATGCCACCGCGCTTTTGCAGACCAGCTTTAAGGAAGGCTGGGGACTGACTGTGGTAGAGGCCGCCAAGCTTGGCACTACGACTGTGGCTTGTGATGTGCCTGGCTTACGCGATAGTGTACGTAATGGCGAAACAGGTTTGCTGTTCCCCGTGGGCGACAAGATTGCCTGCGCCTTTGAAATGGACCGCATCTACAGTGATGACGACCTGCGCACCCGCCTGGAAGAAGAGGCAAAGTCTTACGCCGACGAGTTCCGCTGGGATACTGCCGCAGAGCTGACCGTAAATCTTTTGCAAGACGCCATGATCGAACATCAGGTGGAGCAGGTTGCAGATGAATAAGCAACTGAAGTCATTCTTGGTGTTCTGCTTGAAGCTGGTGGTAACGCTGGTTCCTGCTTATTTCGTGTACCGCAACATTGTGATGGCGCCGGATTGGAATATCGAGGACTTGTACGAGCTCTTTACCAACAAGAGCGTGCTGCCTATGGTGCTTGCCTTGCTGTGCCTGGCGGTGTCGAACTTTACGGCCTGCATGCAGTGGAAGTTGCTTTTGGAACGCCAGGACGTGCACATGTCCTACGGCCGTTTGCTCAAGCTTTACCACGTGGGCTTGTTCTTCAATAACTTTATGCCGGGTAACGTAGGCGGCGATGCCAAGAAGATTTACGATATCCGTATGCAGGGTGGCCAGGATTCCGTAGGCGCGGGATTTACGGCCACCTTCTTTGACCGCTTGTTCGGCTTGTTCTTTATTACATTGTTTGCACTGGCCATGGGCTTGCTGTTCTTTATGCACGACGATGCACAGCGTGCCTTTATGTGGCCCTCGGTCTGGATCTTTTTGGGATTCTGCGCCTTGTTCGCTTCGTTGTTCAGCCGTCGCTTGGGTAATGTGCTTTGTGCGTTGATGGCAAAGTTCCTGCCGGAAAAGGTGAGCGGACGACTGGTTCACATGTTCAAGCGATTCCAGAAGTTCCGTTCGTTGAAGCTCTGGATTTGCATTAGCGGTTTGTCTGCTGTAACGCAGGCCTTGCGTATTTTTGTTCATTACTTCTGCGGCATGGCCGTAGGCGTAGATCTTTCTATATCCTGGTATTTCTACTACATTCCGCTGGTGGCTATCATCAGTGCGCTGCCTATTTCTATTGGCGGTTTCGGCCCCAGAGAATTGCTGGCACAGTCCCTGTTTGCAAGGGCCGGTGTGGCAAGCCTGGAATCTGTAGTGATCCAGCTCTTGGCTTACTTTGTAAGTCTTGTTCTAAGTCTGTTTGGCGCCTTTGTGTTCCTGCTGGATGGCGGAGCTCCTAAGGCTAGCGCATCGACGAATGATGCCGCCGGTGCCAATGCAGGCGACGCACATGGCAAGGACGCGTAAGTCCTTCCTTTTGTAGATATTGGTGGCGGGCTTTGCCTACCTGATGGTGGGAGCTGCGCCCCTTTCCCACACGAGGCAATATGGATGCAGAGAGCATCTTGGCCGGACTGAATGCGGACCAGCGTGCCGCAGTTTTACATGATCACGAAACAGGCTACCAGCTTTTGATATTGGCGGGTGCAGGTTCCGGAAAAACATCGGTGCTTACCAAGCGGATCCAGTACAGGATTCTGTGCGGGGTGGAGCCCGAGAAAATTTTGGCGTTGACTTTTACTGCAAAGGCTGCTGCAGAAATGCGGGAGCGCGTGCAGGCGCTGTTCCCTAATGCGGGGGTGCGACTGTGTACCTTCCATTCGCTGGCGTTGTATATGCTGAAGTGCAAGATTCCTTGTGGGGGTGGGGACGTGGCGGGTTCGTCGCAGGGCATGTTTGCGTACGAAATGCTGGGCTTTAAGAAAATGCCTGTGCCTATGGAATCTGCCAATAAGGATTTTCTGCAGAAGCTGGCTAAGTTGAATTTGAAAAAGGCGAAGCTTTCTAGGGAGAATCTTTTTGCCGACGGTTACAGCGCTAGCATGAATGCAAAGCTGAAACCGTTACGCGAAGAAGTGCTGAACTCGGGCCAGGTGGTGTTCGAGGACTTGATCTACATGGCTATTCGCCTGCTAGAAAACTTTGAGGAGGCGCGAAATTATTTTCAGGATCAGTGGCACGAGATTCTGGTGGACGAGTACCAGGATATTAACCCCACCCAGTACCGCTTGGTGAAAAATGTTCTGGGAGATCGCAAACAGCTTTTTGTGGTGGGGGATGATGACCAGGCCATCTATGGATTCCGTGGGGCGGACATCGGAAACATCAACCGCTTTTGCGATGACTTTAAGCAGAGTACCTTGATTCGTTTGGAATGGAACTACCGTTCGGTGCCCAGCATTCTTCATCTGGCCAACAAGATTTTTACCAACAAGCCGGTGCATTTGCGAAAGGTGCTGCGGGCGGGTAATCCCAAAGGTTCTGGCGGAAATCCCATTTATCGTGAGAACCGCAGGCCGGAGGTTTGGGTGTCGGATAACCCGGTGGAAGAAATGCAGAAGGTGGTTTGCTCCATGAAGGAGCTGCGCATGGCCTACGACTTGGAATGGAAAAACTTTGCCATTCTGGTCCGCTATAACCGCCAGCGACTTTATTACGAGACGGCCCTTCGTGATTACGGGATTCCGGTTTTTGGTGACAGCGTGGGGGTTGCCGAAAGCGAGTCGGGCGAGTCCGCAGAGGCCGTGGTGGAAAACGGAGTCCATGTGGAAACCGTACACGCCTCCAAGGGCCTGCAGTACGCCGTGGTCTATTACGCGGGAATGGCGGAGAACTTGACTCCGGGTGAGTGCACCGGGACCCGCGCCCAGCGAAAGCGACAAATGGATGAGGAGCGTAGGCTGTACTATGTGGGGGTCACCCGGGCGGAATCATTTTTGGTTTTGCTATATTGCAAACAAAGATACTGGAAGGGCCGCCTTCGCAAATTGCGTAGGTCCAGGTTCCTCCCAAAGGATAAACCTTATTCGGATTTTTATATGCCCCTGATTATTTTCAGAATTTATGTGGTGTTTATCGTTCTGGGTTACATGTGCTTCCAGATGCTGCGCGTGCCCTTCGGCCTGCTGCGTCATGGCAAGGTCAAGTTCAACGCCTGGGTAGATGACCGCATTCAGTTCTTTGCGGGCTTTTGCATGAAGATGCTGCGCGTTGACCTGACCATTGAGAATCAGGCTGCCTTGGGCAAGGTGGACTGGACCCGCCCCGTGTTCGTGGTAGGTAACCATAGTTCTTTCTCCGATATTCCTATCGTGTTCCTTTCTATCCAGAAGACCATCGGCTTTGTGGCCAAGAAGTCTTTGGGTGTGGTTCCGTTCCTGAATTTCTGGATGCACCGTATTGGTTGCATTCTGGTGGACCGCAAAAAAGGTGGCGCCGCCGCATGTGTCCGCGAAGCAATTGCTAGTCGTGGCACAGCTCCCCGCGTATTTATTTTCCCCGAAGGCACCCGCAGCAAGGATGGCTCTATCGGCCCCTTCAAGAGTGGCGCTTTCCGTTTCGCCCACGAAAACAACGGCATTATTCTGCCTCTGGTTATTACCGGCTCCGCTGCCGTGTGGGAATCCCGCAAGACTGCAGACCCCTGCAAGGTAAACGTGAAGATCCTTGAACCTGTGGACGTTGCAGCCCTGCTCAAGGAAAATCCCAACCTGGATCCGAAACACGACCTGGCCCATATGGTTCGCGAAAGCATGGTGGCCGCCAAGGAAGGCACTAAGTAAATGATTGGTGTCTTCGACTCCGGATTCGGTGGCATGACCATTCTGAGGGACTTGCAGAAGTCCTTGCCTGAGTACGACTACTTGTACTTGGGCGATAACGCTCGTGCCCCTTACGGATCTCGAAGCTACGAGACCATTTACCGCTATACCTTGCAGTGTGTTCGTGAGTTGTTTGCTAGGGGCTGCCCCCTGGTGATCTTGGCTTGCAATACGGCCTCGGCCCGCGCGCTCCGCAGTATCCAACAGCAGGTGTTACCTTTCGAGTTCCCGGACCGTCGAGTGCTTGGCATTATCCGCCCCACGGCCGAAGAGATTGGCGCCTTTAGCAAGTCTGGCCACATTGGAATTTTTGCTACCGCAGGCACGGTTTCCTCCGGCAGCTACCTGATCGAAATCAACCACTTCTATCCGGAACTGAAGGTGACCCAGCACGCCTGCCCCATGTGGGTGCCCTTGGTGGAATATGGCGAGAGCCAGTCCCAGGGTGCTGATTACTTTGTTCAAAAAGAAGTGGACGCCCTGCTGGCCGAGGACCCGGAAATCGATACTATCCTTTTGGCTTGCACCCACTACCCGTTATTGGAAAAGGCTATCCGCAAGGCCCTGCCCCAAAATGTGAACTTGGTGTTCCAGGGCGACATCGTGGCTGCCAAGACTGTGGACTATTTAAACCGCCATCCGGAAATTGAAAGCCGTCTTTCAAAAAGTGGAAAAACCCGTTTTTTGACCACAGATACGGCGAAATTCTTCGAAAAAGGCGCATTTTTGTTTGGAATGCGTGATATTTCTGCTGAGTCGTTGACTTTTTAGTCAGTAAATTGTAATTTTTACGACGTAAACAATAACGAACCGACTATCGGTCCGCTTTTGGATTTTATATATAGGGGCGACTCCGGGCGGTGGTTCGGGGTTGTCAAAGTTTAACTTATTTGTGTGGAACGTAAAAAATGCCAAAGACTCAGATTAATCTTGATGGCTGGCAGGACTACCGCGGCAACACCGCTGGCAGCTTGCTTTATGTCGAAACTAGCCATCAGTCCGAAATGCCTGTACGTGATCAGTTGAACGAAAATGGCAAGGGTTTCCTCTATGAACCCAACTATGAAACCAGCACCTATGGTCTCATGAGCTGCTACAATGTTAAGGCAGTGAATGCCATCCTCAAGGCCAAGAGCCGCTATATCCTTTTCGGCACCCGCTACGAAGGTCTCAGCGATTCCGAAATGCGCAACAAGTACCTCATCATGGGTTACATGCGCGTCGACAAGATCAAGGATGTCCGTACTCGTCACATTCAGCGCTTCATGGCAAATCCTGAACTCCAGGAACCGGAATGCATGCAGATGGAACACAACTGGGCTGTCTATGGTCCCATGCGCTTTGTCTCCATGAACGATTCCTTCGTTGTTACCGACGAAATCCTCAAGGAATGGGGCTACCGTGGCCATGCTTCCCGCCAGCTCAAGACTGTTTTCCAGAAGGAACACCTGGAACAGATCCTGGCTCACCTGGATTCCAAGGAAGACATGATCGACGAATACATCGCTACCGTCGACGAATACAAGGAAGCTTTGGCCGAAGGCTAATCTGCCGCAAAGCTTGTTTGGCTGCCGCTTCGGTGGCAGCGAAAAAAAAGACCGCTTTTCAAAGCGGCCTTTTTTTATGTCTTGCAGGCTGTCATCGCGAAAATTCTGCTTGTCATTGCGAGGGGTCGAAGACCCAGAAGCAATCGAAGCAGGCTCCGCCCGCGTCTTGTTATTTCTTAACTGCGCGGACCACGCTGCCCTTGCTCTTGAGCAGGTACATGCCCTGGCGAACATTCAGGCGCAGGCTGCCGTCGTCGTTGAGGGCCTGGCCTCTGATGCCGCTCCACAGCAGGTTGCCGTTCATGTCGAAGAGCTTTGCGTTGGCGGTATTGTCGATGAGGTTGAACTTGTAGCTTTCCTGGATTGCGGTAGACTTGGTGGTGCAGCCGGTGGCTACGATCTTTGCGATGTTGATGCCTTCGGCGTTGCTGTTAAAGGTAAGGGCGGTAGAACCGTTCTGGCCTTCCTTTGTGAGGGGGACTGTAGTTTCGCTCCACTTGGATCCGCTGGCAAGGTTGCCATACTTGTAGTCGACCCAGCTGGAACCTGCGGCGCCGCCAATGTTTACGTAGGCATTTTCGGTGGTGGTGCTACGCATGGTGAACACCAACTTTTCGCAGGACTGCAGAGCCTTGGCGCCAGCCTCGCTAATGTTAAAGAGCTGGTTTCTGTAGGAGCATACGCCGGTGGTGTCTGCCTGGTCGCAACCTGCCAGAGGAACGACTGCGTAACCGCTGACGCCGTCCAGTGCGGTGGTGCTGTGGGTAACTTCGGCAAGTTCTTCGCTCATGGCCTGCCAGGTGGTAACGTCGGTAGTGGTGGAGTAGTCTACGATCACCACGTCTTCGGAGGGAACTTCAACCGGTTCCACGTAGCTTGCGTCGGAAGTTTCGTCCTTACAGCCGGAGATGGCTGCGGTTGCGGAGCTCTTGGAGTAAACCAAAGTGGTGATGGAACGTGCCGGAAGAACAGTGCAATCGGCAATGCTGATTTTCTTGCTCTTGGCACCGTTTTCCTTGGACTGGACTGCAGTGACAATGCCCATATCGGTGATGACGGGATTGTCCAGCTTGATTTCGGTCTTGCCGGTGTTGATGACGATGACAGAAACGGAGTCGCCGGCAGTGCTAGCGAAGGCCACGGTCTTCAGGCTAGATTCTGCGGTGGTTGCGGAGACGACCTTCCAGCCCGGATTCACGAACTTGGAGTAGTGACGCATAGCGTGGTATTCCGGGAAGATCTTGATTTCGGTACCTTCGCAAACGAACTTGCCTTCGCCGGTCAGGTCCCAGCCTGCGCCGGGGCACACACCAATCATCTGGCTGTGGTAACCGTAGAAAAGTTCCCAGGCGATGTAACCGTTCAAAAGACCGTCGGTAAAGCCGACCTGCATGATGTGGGCGAGGCCAACCATGTCTTCTTCACGAGGTTCGTCCAGCATGGGGCAGAACTCGGTCATGATAATGGGCTTGTTGCTTGCAGAAACGCTGGTGGCGATTGCAGTCATGGGCTTGCGGAAGTTTTCCGGGTTCAGGTAGTTGTTGCCGGAGTTGTCGTTGCCATCGCCTGCGTGGTACAGGTGGTAGGCGTAGCCGTCGAGCTTGCTCTGATCCAGTTCTGCAAGATACTTCTGGAAGTTGTTGTAGCCGATGCCCAAAGGTTCAGGACCCAGGATCTTGGGACGGTTGGACATGCCGTTAAATGCGTCGTAGATTGCGTTGAGGGCCTGCTTGTAGCCTGCCTTCCTGGATGTTTCCGTGGGGTCGAAGAGGGTTTCTTCGTAACCGGCGAACATGTCCGGTTCGTTCTGGAAGGAAATGTAATCCGGGGTGATGCCTAATGTGGCGTAGGTTTCAAGGCTCTTCTTCCACCAGTTTGCAAAATCGGTGTAGGCGTAGGCGCCGTACTTGTCGCCGCTAGCGGTTTTCAGAGATGCCTTGGTGGAGTCGCCATTGGCTGCGTTGCCGTTGACATTGTTGCTGCCCTTGAGACTGCCCGGTGCTGACCAACTGGACATTTCGATCTTCATGTGGTCGCCCAGGCGTTCCTTACCGGCCTTGATGATAGCGAGGTCGTCAGCCAAGCTATCCTTGGCGTTAGCCATTTTTCCGTCACTCTGAAGCCAGTTGCCGATACGAAGGATTGAAAGATTCAGACCGTTGAAGGCGGTATCAAAAAGATCCTTCTGGTCATCATCTGAAAGGTTTGCAATCCAGTTCTGGTAATAGACGCTGCCGCCGCCAAAACCAATGACGGTCTGCTTTGTTGCAGTCGGATTTACTGTTACCGTAGCTGCAGAGGCAACCATCGCAGAGGCAAGGGCTGCGGGAATAAGAATTTTTTTCATCCAAAACTCCTTATTGGATATATTTCGATATACCCATACGACCAAACCGCAATCTAAAAATTTTTGCGACCAAAGGTCAAAACGTGAGTTTTAGATAAGAAGAAATTTAATGGCTCGTTCCTTATAACAGAACGAGCCTGACGACAAGCATTAGAAAAGGCTCTGGTTATTAAACCAGAACCTTTCTCATGCTAAAATCGTCTATCAAGTACGCGTTGTGCTCTAGACGAGAGCTTGGCTGACCGGAGGTTATTTATTAATGAACGAGCCAAGCGGTATTGCTGTGCTCATTTTGCGTTAGCATTAGAAAAGGCCCTGGTTGTTTTAAACCAGAGCCTTTCTCATACTAAAATCGTCTTTCCAGTACGCGTTGTGCTCTAGACGAGAGCTTGGCTGACCGGAGGTTCTCTATTAATGAACGAGCCAAGCGGTATTACCGTGAGCAAAAAGCCCCTGATATCAATCAGGGGTGTTTGCGAGAGTGAGTGCTGTCAAATGGACTTTTGTGCATTGTGCACGAACGGTCTTAGTAAGCGCCTTCGCCCTTAAACACAACCTTAAAGGTCTTCAGGATAAGCTTGAAGTCATCGCCCAGCTTACCGTCGCGACGGATATAGTCGTTGTCCAAACGCATCTGGCCTTCGAAGCTAATATTGCTGCGGCCGCTGACCTGCCAAATGCAGGTAAGGCCCGGCGTTACAGACAAACGCATACGGTGCCAGGGCTCGTATTCGGCCACTTCGGAAGGAATCGGCGGACGAGGGCCCACGATGGACATGTCGCCCTTGATGATGTTGAAGAACTGCGGGAGCTCATCCAGGCTGAACTTGCGAAGGATGCGACCGAAAGGATAGATTCGGGGGTCGTTCTTCATCTTGAAAGTCTTACCGCCAGTTTCGTTCATTGCCATAAGAGCTTTTTTGCGTTCTTCGGCGTCGGCGTACATGCTGCGGAACTTGTACATGGTAAAGAGCCTGCCGTTTTTGCCTACGCGGGTCTGCTTAAAGATAACGGGGCCCTTGGGGTCGCTGATCTTGACTGCTGCGGCGCAGAACAAAAGAATGGGGGAGCACAGGACGATGGCCGCACTGGTGCAGGTCAGGTCCACGATTCGCTTGATCACATGGCGGTAGCGGATCTTGTTGGGGTGCTGCCAAATGTGGTCCAGGTTCAAGCGCTGCAAGGTAAAGAATGCGCCGTTGGTGCTGTTGAAGTCATCCAACTGGGCCTGCATCTCGAGGTTCGTCTTTTCTTGGGAGCCCATGTAAAGGTGGGCTTCGAAAATGGGCTTGCGGGGCTTGATTCGCAGGGACTGGATAAGGCCTGCGTCGTTAAGCTTGTGCAAAATTTCTTTGCGGATAGCCACCAGTTTGTTCATGTCGGAGTTCAGCAAGATAATGCCGATACCGTTGCCATCGGGGAGGTAGCCCAGAACATCGATAAAGCGCAGGTAGGAGAACATGGTGAGAATGCTGATTCGCCATGTGTTTTCTACTGTGGGATCGGGGCGGCCCCAGCCGAGAATATCGTACTGGTGGGCGTAAATTTTGATGTAGAGGAACGGCTTGCGGGTGCGATTGGAACGGAGGAATTCTTCGTTCAGACGAGCCCTGAACAACTTCGCCGGATAGACGATGTTCTTAAGCTTTTGCTCGTCGAGAATGGATCCAATGGCTGGATTCACAGATTGCTGTTCCATGGGCTCAAATATATAAACTTTTTATTTGCTTGCAAATAGTTTTCTTGGATATGCCACGGGTGTGATTTGACTCGCATAGGGGCCTTTTTCAAACGACGGTTTCCCTTGAATTTTCTATTTTTTTACCCGTAAAATTTTAAAATGGAGACGCTATATGTTGCGTATTGGTCTTATTGGTACAGGTACCGTCGGTGGCGGTGTTATTCAGATCCTCGAACAGAAGATCGCCGAGTACAAGGAAAAGCTGGGTGTCGAAATGGAATTGGCTTGCATTTGCGCCAAGTCCGACGAAGAAGTGGCCCCCTACAAGGCAAAGGGTTACAAGACCTCTACCAACGCCGACGAAATGATCGCTTCTAACGATATCGACGTTCTGGTTGAACTGGCTGGTGGCTACAACATGCCCCGCAAGTGGATCCTTGCTGCTCTCGAAAACGGCAAGCACGTGGTTACCGCAAACAAGGCCCTTTTGGCCAAGTATGGTCACGAAATTTTCCCGCTGGCTGCTTCCAAGGGCCTGCATGTGCTGTTCGAAGCTGCTGTTGGCGGTGGCATTCCTATTATCCGCAGCCTTCAGGAAGGCTTGCTCGGTTCTACCGTCGAAAACCTGAGCTGCATCATTAACGGTACTTGTAACTACATCCTTTCCCGCATGGCTGACGAAGGCCTGGACTTTGACGTAGTCCTCAAGGACGCTCAGCGCCTCGGCTTTGCCGAAGCTGATCCCACCTTCGATATCGAAGGTATCGACTCCGCTCACAAGACCGCCCTCTTGGCTTCTCTCTGCAGCGGCCATCGCGTTGACTTCGAAAAGATTCACGTGACCGGCATTTCCAAGATTACCGCCCAGGATATCGCAATCGCCAAGGAACTTGGTTGCTGCGTTAAGCTCTTGGGTATCTACCGCCGCGAAGGCGACCGCGTTGACGCCCGTGTTCATCCCTGCCTGGTCCCCATGGACCACCAGCTGTCCAGCGTCAACCGCGTTCTGAACGCTGTCTACCTCCAGTGCGACAACCTGGGCGAAACCCTCCAGACTGGTGCTGGTGCTGGCCGCCTGCCTACCGCTTCTGCCGTTGTAGCCGACCTGGTTTCTTTGGCCCGTTCCACCGACTGTGGTTCCCGCAAGGCTCTGCCCATGGGCTGGTTCAACGTCGAAAATTCCGCCACCCTGGTTCCTATCTCCGAAACCAGCGCCCGCTACTACCTGCGCTTCACCTCTCGTGACGCTTGCGGCGTTCTGGCTAAGATCACCAGCATCCTGGCAGAAAACAACATTTCCATCGAGACTATCATCCAGAAGAACGTGAAGGACCCGGGCAAGGTTTCCGTGGTTGTTATCACCGAAAAGACTCTGGATAGCAAGGCTTCCAAGGCTGTTGACGCCATCGACGCTCTTGCTGAAATCGTTGAAAAGAGCCAGGTTATCCGCTTCTTGGCATAATGAGTATGGGTCGGGGTTCTCCCGACCCGCTTTTGAATTTGTTGCATTGGTGAATTTATGATTCGAGCTGCTACATTGGAACGTGCCCTCATTGTCTTTACGGACTTTGTGGCTTTGTCCATTTGCTTTGGCTTGGCGTTTTGGGTTCAGTTCCACAGTGGTTGGATTGTCGACAAGTACGACCCGACCAAGTCCATTTCGGAATACTACCGTATGGGCCTGGTGCTGAATATTGGTTGGTTGATTTTGTTCACGGGTGCCGGTCTCTACAGAACCTGGCTCCTGCAGTCTAGAACCCATCAGGTGCTGCGCGTACTCCGTGCCGTGGCCCTGGGTATCGTGCTGATTATTATCGGCTTGTTCGGCACCGAGTTCATGAACAAGGTGTTTACTCACGAGCCTTTGATTAGTGGTTACCTCTATGGTTCCCGTTTCCCCTGGATCTTTATCTACGGCGGATTTGCCATGACCTTGGTGATCGCTCTGCGACTGCTGGTTTACGCTGTCCTTCGCGGATTTATGCGCATGGGTTACGGCTGTAACAATATCCTGGTGCTTGGCGCTACGGAATCTGGCCGTAAGATTGCCGAGGCTCTGGCCAAGACCCCTGCCCGCGGTCAGCGTGTGGTTGGCTTTGTGGACGAACGTTTCCAGGTCATTGATCATGAGTTTGCCGGTTTCCCGGTGCTGGGCAAGTATTCTGATTTGCCGAGCTTGGTGAGCAAGCTTAAGGTGGATGGTATTGTTATTGCCCACGAAAGTAACTCTCCCCAGGAAATTATGCGCGTGCTGGTGTGGCTCTGCGAAAAGCCTCTCCATGTTTATCTTGTTCCCGAACTTTACGATGTGATTCACGGCCAGTTCAAGGCCAACTTGGTTTACGGTTTTGAACTGCAGGAATTGCTGCCCTTTACCATGCCTCCTTGGCAGGTTCAGATTAAGCGCTTTATTGATATTGGTTTTGGCGCTTTCCTGGGTCTTTGTTCCTTGCCGGTTTGCCTGCTTGCTGCTATCGCAATCAAGTTGGAAGACCATGGTCCGATTTTCTATTCCCAGGAACGTATTGGTTTGTACGGTAAGCCCTTTATGGTTTACAAGTTCCGTACCATGCGCACCGATGCCGAAAAGTTTGGCGCCCAGTGGGCCACCAAGGACGACCCCCGAATTACCAAGGTGGGTAAGTTCCTCCGCAAGACCCGTATTGATGAACTTCCGCAGATTTTGTGTGTGCTTAAGGGCGACATGAGCATGGTGGGCCCCCGCCCGGAACGTGCCGTGTTCATTGCCAAGCTTCGCGAAGAAATTCCTTTTTATATCAGCCGTCTTAAAATCAAGCCGGGCCTTACGGGCTGGGCTCAGGTGTGCCATCATTACGATACTAGCACCGAAGACGTAAAGATCAAGCTGAAGTATGATATGTACTACTACGAGAACATGAGCCTGTTGTTGGATTTCCAGATTCTCGTGCGTACGGTTTATGTTGTTTTAACAGGTAAGGGAGCCCAGTAATGTACGGCGACAATTCCACTCCGGTTTTTCCTACAGAAGATGCTTTGACCATGATCCGTTTGGCTTTGGCCGAAGACGTTCGCACTGGTGACGTGACCAGCATGTGGACTATTCCCGCTGACCAGAAACAGCACGCCCGCTTGATTGCCAAGGAAGATGGCGTTGTGGCTGGCCTCCCCATTATCGAATTGGTCTTTAAGGAAATGAAGGCTAACGCCACCGTGACCCTCCACAAGAAGGATGGCGACGTGGTGAAAAAGGGCGACCTGATTGCCGAACTGGATGGCACCACTCATGAACTTTTGACTGGCGAACGTACCTTGCTGAACTTTATCCAGCAGCTCTCCGGCGTGGCTACTGTGGCCCACACTTTCCAGGAAGCATTGAAGGGCGGCAAGACCAAGGTCTTGGATACCCGTAAGACTATTCCCGGTTTCCGTACTTTGCAGAAGTATGCTGTTCGCGTAGGCGGCGGCTCCAACCATCGCATGGGCCTCTTTGACATGGTGCTGGTGAAGGACAACCACATTGCTGCTGCAGGTGGCGTGCTTGAAGCTCTGGCTGTGGTCAAGAAGAATAACACCCAGAACCTGATGGTGGAAATGGAAGTGGAAAACTTCGACCAGCTGCGCGCACTTTTGAACAAGGGCGTGGACGTGATTATGTTGGATAACATGAGTAACGAAACCATGGCCGAAGCTCTGAAGATTATCAAGGAAAGCGGCGACAAGTGCCTGGTGGAAGGTTCCGGCAACATGACTCTGGAACGCGCCAAGGAAATCGCAACTCTGGGTCTGGATTTTATTTCTGTGGGTGCTTTGACCCATAGCGTAAAGGCTCTGGACATTTCCATGCGTATTTAGGGGAGTGGTTAGTAAACAGTGGTTAGTAAACAGGGGTTGCGGGTAATGTTCTTCTCCAACGGCCCTAGCCACTAACCACCAACCACTAACCACTTGCAAAAAAAAGAAAACGACTGCAGAAAAAGAGACTATGGCAGATTCTGTAACATTAGTTGTTGATGTGGGAAACTCCCATACGGTGCTTGGTATTTTCAAGGGTACCAAGGTGGTGGATTATTGGCGCCTCACGACCCGCAAGGAAACGACCTCCGACGAAGTGATGAACAAGGTGGGCGGCCTTCTGGGTTTCTCCAAGATCAAACCTTCTGAAATTACTCACGTTGGCCTTTCTACGGTGGTGCCTGCTTTGGAACGCCCCTGGATTAAGGCTTTGGATTCTTTGCTGAAAAAGCACGTGCAGGTGGTGAACGCCAAGAACTGCATGGGCTTGAAGATTGATTATCAGAACCCGTCTATGGCGGGCGCGGACCGTTTGTGCAATGTGCTGGCCATGCGCGAAGAAGGCTTTAAGAATGCCATTATCGTAGACATGGGCACTGCGACTACCTTCGACGTTCTGAAGGATAACGCCTTTGCCGGTGGTGTGATTATTCCGGGCATTAATGCCAGCTTGGACGCCTTGACTGAAAAGGCTGCCCGCTTGCTTCCGGTGACTATTGAATGGCCCGAGGCCGTGATCGCGGATAATACCGACGATGCTATTCGTGCCGGTCTTCTGTATGGCTTTTTGGCACAGCTGGAATTCTTGATTGGAAAGATCAAGAAGGAAGCAGGCTGCGAAGATATGCCGGTTTATGCTACTGGCGGTTGGGGCAAGATGATTGCCCGTCGCACGAATTTGATTGATAAGTATGACCCGTTCCTGACTTTGCGTGGCATTAGGATTGTTGCCGTTAACGGTGGCGATACTTCTGCGGCAGAGGAACGTGACGGGGACGAGGACTAAAGGAGTCGCTATGCGTTGCTTAGTTACTGGTGGGGCAGGATTTTTAGGAAGTCACTTGTGTGAACGTCTTTTGAATGACGGTCACGAGGTGATTTGCCTGGACAACTACTTTACTGGCCGCATGGCTAATGTGGCTCACTTGCGCGATAACAAGAGCTTCGAACTGATTCGCCACGATGTGACGGAGCCAATCCTTTTGGAAGTGGACCGCATCTTTAATTTGGCATGCCCTGCAAGCCCGGTGCATTACCAGTTCAATCCGGTAAAGACTATTAAGACCAGCGTTATGGGCGCTATCAATATGCTGGGTATGGCAAAGCGCGTGAAGGCCCGCATTCTGCAGGCTAGCACCAGCGAAGTTTATGGCGACCCTGCTGTGCACCCGCAGACCGAAGACTACTGGGGAAACGTAAATCCCATTGGCATTCGCAGCTGCTACGACGAAGGCAAGCGCGTTGCTGAAACTTTGTTCATGGATTATCATCGCCAGAACAATGTGGACATTCGCATCGTCCGTATTTTCAATACCTATGGCCCCCGCATGCTGCCTAATGATGGCCGCGTGGTCTCTAACTTTATTGTGCAGGCTCTCAAGGGCGATGACATTACCATTTATGGTGACGGCTCCCAGACTCGCAGCTTCTGCTATGTGGACGACCTTATCGAAGGCTTTGTCCGCATGATGAATCAGGACAAGATTATTGGACCGGTGAACATCGGTAATCCTGGCGAATTCACTATGCTGGAACTTGCAAAGGAAGTGCTGGACTTGACCGGATCTAAGAGCAAGATTGTTTACCAGCCGCTGCCGGGTGACGACCCCAAGATGCGTAAGCCCAACATTGACTTGGCTAAGGAAGCCTTGGGCTGGGAACCTACCATTCCGCTGCGCAAGGGTCTTGAAAAGACGGTCTGCTACTTTGACGAATTGTTGAAAGGCTAAATAAAAATAGCGAGCTTGATAGCTCGCTTTTTTATTGTTCGCGAAATAATTTTGTTTTGCAACTAACGAAACTATTTTGTTTTGCAGCCTACGACACTGCAGATGGGGCAAAGTTCAGGCTTGTGTCCCATGGCCTTGCAATAGGTTCTTCCGAACAAAATAATTTGCAAGTGCTTTAGTTCCCAGGACTCGGGCGGGAACGCTTTTTTAAGGTCTGCTTCGGTGCGCTCTACAGTACTGCCGTCGGAGAGGCCCCAACGTGCCGCCAAGCGGTGAATGTGGGTGTCTACGGGAAAGGCCGGTACCTTAAAGGCGTGGATCATCATGACGCTTGCGGTCTTGTGGCCAACGCCGGGCAACGCTTCCAGCTCTTCGAAAGTGCGGGGCACTTCACCACCATATTTTTCCACCAGGATTTGGGACAGCTTGAAAATGTTCTTGCTTTTATTCTGGTAGAGCCCGCAGGTCTTGATGTACTCTGCGATTCCATCAACTCCAAGAGCGACCATCTGGGCGGGAGTGCTTGCGACTTTGTAGAGTTCCTTTGTTACAAGGTTGACGCGGGCATCGGTGCATTGGGCGCTGAGGACAACTGCTACGAGCAAGGTGAAAGGATCGCTGTAATCCAGAGGGATAGGCGGGTTAGGGAATAACTCGTCTAGCTTCTGGTTGATGAACGCGATTCGTTGGGCTTTCGTCATTTTAATACAGTTTCAGAACGTTAGGTAGAGCCTGCTTCGTTCGCTTCGCCCTTCGGGCTCGCGATGACAGAACGTGTGGTTCTTATGCGTCGCGGGTGAAGTCCTGCTGCATGTTAAAGCTGGGCATTTCGTCGTGAGGTCTGCCCACCTGAACTGCGGGCACGCCTGCGTAAGTGGTATGCGCAGGAACGTCGCTCACCACAACGGCACCTGCGCCAATCTTTGCACCGTCGCCGATGTGAATGTTTCCCAGCAGCTGGGCATGCGCACCAAGCATCACGCCGTTACCCACCTTAGGATGACGGTCGCCTACTTCGTTACCTGTACCACCCAAGGTCACACCGTGGAGGAAAGAAACGTTGTTGCCCACAGTAGCCGTTTCACCAATCACAATGTTGGTGGCGTGGTCCACCAAAATACCGTGACCGATGGTGGCTGCGGGGTGAATGTCCATGCCAAACTTGCGGCTAATAATGCTCTGCAGCATCTTGGCGGGGAAAGACCTGCCTTCGCTCCAAAGAACATGCGCCGCACGGAAAGCCTGCAAACCCTGGAATCCCTTGAAGAACAACATCGGTTCTAAATAGTTGGTGCAAGCCGGGTCACGCATAACGGTAGCGTGCAAGTCCTTGCAGGCACTCTGAACCAGTTCCGGATACTTTGCGTAAAGACTATTGAACATACGTTCCAATTCGTTTCTGTCAATGACTTCGCCGGCCAACTGACAAGACAAGGTCACAGAAAGCATTTCAGTGAAATCCTTTCGGGATGTCACCTGTTCCTTGATCATCAAAACCGACAGCGGCTCGCTCTGCAACAGCTTATCGGCTTCTTCACGAATGTTCTTTTCGATTTCTTCTAAAGTCATTTGTTGTCTTTTGCAGGTTCTTCTGTTTCGAGGGTGGGAATATTCTTGTTCTCTTGACAGAGGTTTTCTTCGCGAATTTTAAAGGTGAAGTCCACCAGGTTGTTTTCGAACATTTTCTGGTAGGGCTTTTTGCTCTGCACACTCTGCAGGGCGCAAGTACAATAGTTAATGCGCTGGATCAGCAAAGTCTCGTTGCGGGGTGTGCCCTGTGCGAACACGCATTCGTGCATAATGGCGTATTCCATGGGGCGGTCGTAGCGGCCCTTACATTTGTTCTTGATGTCGGGCTGTGCGGCAACGCGTTCGATAATGCCTTCGCTAGGAACGTGGTGCATTACGCTATTTACGATAAATCCGGCAGCAAAGAAAATGAGACAAACCACAAGGTTTATCACGAATCGCTTTCCGCGGCTCATGTTGCTGTAGCTTCTGCCAACCGCATTGATTGTCTGCGTGGCATGAAGTCGTACGTCATCTAAATCGTTGTTAGCCATAATAAAAAATCAGTAAAAATCGTTAGACTTCTTCTAAGGTCCAAATTTCGGGCAAGGTTCTGTAGTCTTGGTCGTAATCAAGACCGTAACCGACCACGAATTCGTTTTCAATTTCAAATCCCACATAGTCGGCGTGGTAATCTACGGCTCTACGGGCTTCCTTGTTCATAAGAACGCAAGTTTTAATTTCCGTGGCGCCAGCTTCCTTTAGCATGCCGACCAGAGTGTACATGGTACGTCCGGTGTCCAGGATGTCGTCTACTATCAGTACGCGCTTGCCCTTGATGTCGATTCCGTCAATGCCGGAAACCTTCAGCTTGCCACTGGATTCCATTCCGGAACCGTAGCTAGAAGCCTTGATGAAGGCTATGCGGTGCTTGAAGTTTGCCATGGCGCGGCACAGGTCCGTGGTGAACATGAATGCGCCAGTCAAAGCAGAAAGGACGATGTCAAACTCGTAGGAGTTGTTGATGTCTGCAGCGATTTCCTGGACACGAGCCTGGATTTTTTCTGCAGGAATCATGGGCTTTGCTGACATCTTGTACATGTTAAACCTCGAAGTTCAACCAGCTGAACATAGGCTTCAGGGCTGCCATCTTACCGGCCGGATCCTTGGTGTATTCCTTGTAGAAGGGGAACACCTTGTTTTCCAGGGTAGTCTTGTCGATTCCCAGGTGAAGCCAGTCGGCGACAGTAATAAGACCGGTGATGTGATCCACGGATTTTTTGTCGAAGTTGACAGAAACGGTTTCAATCAACTGGGAGAGCTTTGCAAAGAACATTCTGCCAGTACCGCCGAAACTAAATTCGGTGTCCAGAGAAATGGCTTCCTTCACCAGACTCTCGATTTCTTCATAGATCTTGCGGTCGTCCTTATCCATATACTGCAAGGCAAGATGGTGAATCTTGGAATTGATTTCCAAGGAGAGAATCTTGCGAACGGTATCGGGCAGGGTATGGTCGGGGTCGGCAAGACTGTCTATGGAAAGACCGTGGGTTGCCGCGATGGTTGCGAAGGTTTCCGTAATGGAGGAAAGATCCTTGCGGGTAGACAGCTGGTTGATACGCTTCAAGGAGTCACTCATCAAATCCTTCATACGAACAACATATGCGGTGGGGTACTCACTCTGAAGTTCTTCAGTGGTCATGGAGGGATTTTCCACAAACTTCAAACCATTCTGTTCGTTTTCGCCATCGGCCACCACAATGTTGATACGGCCTATGGGGTCGGTAATCACGAGAACGGAGGCGATGCGGGTTTCGCCGATAGTCTTGTCGTTGTATTCGGCGCGGACCAGGGTCTGGCGACGACGGCTGCCAATCTTGGTTGCGACCATTCGTTCGTCCTTGTTCTCATAGCCTTCTTCAAGGCCCATATGGAAGATAGCAGCACGTTCGGCCATTTCCTTGACCACAACGGGGACCTGTTCTTCGGCATAGCGGGTAAATACTTCAGCACCATTCCACTTGTGTTCGTTACTGGTGGCTCGGGCGAGAATGCTCAGCACCTGGTTACGGATGTGGTGGTCGCGGGGCAGGAACGGATCCAAAAGTTCCATGGCACGGAGGGCGTAGCGCATGTTTTGCACCGGTTCAAGACCTTCGATATCGTTGAAGAACCAACCGCAGCTGGTAAAGCTGAACATGCAGAACTTCTGGATTTCCAGCAGGCGAACTGCGCGGGCACACATGGCTTCGTTGGAAGGATCCTTTACGGTTGCGTCCAGAAAAGCCTTGAGGCGGCTCTTGTCTTCGGGAACCACCAATGCCTGTACATAGTTGTTTCTTGCATCCCAAGGATTTACGTCAGAAATCTTTGCGAATTCGCGAACAAATACGTCGTCAGCCAGCTTCTTCAGGTGGTTGAATGCGTCGCGGAGAGGGCCGCGCCACTTCTGGTTCCAATCGGGGCCACCGCCGGTAGAGCAACCGCAGTCGCGATACCAACGTCCAA
This sequence comes from Fibrobacter sp., assembly GCA_024399035.1. Taxonomy (GTDB): domain Bacteria; phylum Fibrobacterota; class Fibrobacteria; order Fibrobacterales; family Fibrobacteraceae; genus Fibrobacter. The sequence goes on from JAKSID010000012.1 coordinate 25,377, forward strand.
CGCCGTGAGCGCAGCTCCAGGCGCAGCCTTCGCTGTGATAGTTCTTCAAGAGAACTTCGTGCTTAGGCGGGAACTTTTCCAGGAACCAACCGTAGTTCACGGGAACCATGTTGTGTTCAGGAGCGTAATGGTTGTACAGCCAAGCGGCGCACATATCGCCGAAAGGTTCGTGGTGACCGTAGGATTCACCGTCGGTACCAATGCTTACCAACTGGGCGTCGACCCGGTTTTCGTCCCAGGCGTCGTGAATGCGACGGCCGAAGGTGCCTGCATCGCGGAGCAGGTGTTCAAAGCCTACTGCAGAAGAAAGCCAGGGGTTGTAGAAGAATACGTCTAGGTAACCGTCGCAAACCAGGTTGCCTTCCTTATCGCGGGGGTAAATGCGGTAGGGGCGAGTGGTGTCGATATCGGTGTTGCTGCAACCAATCCATTCTCCATCCTTGGCGGAACCATCTTCTGCTAAATCGCGGAAGGAGTCTGCCTGGGTGGGGGAGAGAATGGTAAACTTGATGCCTGCCTTGATCAGCTCAACCACAGTTTCCATATTGATGGCGGTTTCGGCGAGCCACATGGCTTCGGGCATACGACCGAAGTGGCTCTTGAAATCTTCAATGCCCCAGTGGATCTGGGTTTTCTTGTCTTCGGCAGAAGCAAGAGGCATGATGATGTGGTTGTAGACCTGGGCAATGGCGTTGCCGTGGCCACCCATGCGTTCCATGCTGCGCTTGTCGGCTTCCTGGATGCGCTTGTAGGTGGCGGGGGCGTTGGTACGGATCCAACCCATAAGAGTCGGGCCCATGTTAAAACTCATAAAATCGTAGTTGTTAACGATATCTACGATGCGACCGTGTTCAGAAAGAATACGGCTTGCGGAGTTGGGGCTGTAGCATTCGCTAGCAATACGGTCGTTCCAGTCGTGGAACGGGCGAGCGCTGGGCTGGTTCTCGATAACACCGGTCCAGGGGTTTTCGCGGGGCGGCTGATAAAAGTGGCCGTGAATAGTAAAATACAAAGGATGCTTTTCTGACATAATAACACCAAAAATTTTCTTAAAAGATAGAAATTTGGTATAAGAATCCTTGCAAGGAATTTGCGCTATGAGGCCTTGCTGGGGGCATCGTGGATAAATGTTCCATGGGAACTGTTTTTACGCATGTAGAATATCAAAAAAAACACATATATTCATATTGACTCATTGTCAACTTTCATTAAGTGGTGTTTTTTGAGAGTTGTTTTTTTGCACGAAAGGGTGCTATGGGAGTGTTATGAAGAAACAAATAATCAAGTCCTTGGCTGTTGCTGGGGCATTCCTGTTTGGCGCAGCCTCCAATGTGAATGCTGCCCCAGATCCTAATTTCCACATCTATATCGCCTTTGGCCAATCCAATATGGCAGGAGCCGCGGGAGCTGCAGAACCCGAAACGAAACCTTATCCTCGTTTCAAACTTTTGCCCTCTATGGATTGCCCGTCTAAAGGCCGCACCATGGGCGTATGGACCGATGCTACTTCACAGTTGGCAAATTGCGATAATCCGCCCAGCATTTCTGTTGCTGATTACTTTGGGCGTACCTTGGTGGATTCTTTACCTGACGTAACGGTGGGTATCATTTCTGTTGCTGTGGGTGGCACTGCACTTAAGTTGTTCGATAAGGACAATTGGCAAGCTTATCTCGAAGATCCGGACCGTCAAAAGGAAAACTGGATTATCAACTGGGCAAAGGCTTACGATAGCAATTTGTACAAACGAATTATTGACCTTGCAAAGATTGCCCAGAAAGATGGCGTCATCAAGGGTATCATAGTTCACCAGGGCGAATCGGACTGGAACAATAATCACTGGGCCGAAGACCTCAAGAAAATTCGCGACGACATGCTGAATGATCTTGGACTCAGTTCCGATACGGTTCCGCTGCTTGCTGGCGAAATGCGTGAAGATGGTTGCTGCAGGGGCTTTAGTACAAGTCAGGTACAGCGCATTACTAAGGTAATGGACAATGCCTGGCCCGTTTCTTCTACTGGCCTCGGAAGCGCTGGAGACAACTACCATTTTAACCGCGCTGGTTACATTGAATTTGGCAAGCGCTACGCCAAGGTGATGCTGGAACACATGAACCGTGTTTCTGTACCGCCGTCTCCTCATACACCTTTTAAGGGAGTTGCTGCAGAAATCCCGGGCAAGCTCCAGGTGGAAAACTATGATGAACCGGGTGTTGGCTCCATCGGAAAATCCTACTTGGATAACGATTCCGAAAACAAGTCTAAGGCCTACCGCAATGATGGTGTGGACATTGAAGAACTTTCAGCAGAGCCTGGTTCTTATGTGATTGGCTACACAGAGAAGGGCGAATGGCTTAAATATACCGTGAAAGTTGCTGACGCTGTAGATTACTCTGTAACAGCCCGTGTGGCCAGCGCCGCAAAGGGTAGTGCTTTCCACTTGGAAATGGATGACAAACCCATTACGGATACCGTCAAGGTGGATAGCATTGGCGGCTGGGGCGACTATAAGGAAATTACCTTTAAGACTTCAGAAATCGATGCCGGTGAACATGTGCTGAAACTTGTTGTTGATGGCTCCTACGTGAATATCGACTGGCTGGATTTTGTAAGTCGTGCAGATACTACCGCAGCCATCGGCAACAAAGGTGTACGACTGGAACTTGACAAGTCTGCAACTTATAAGGTCTTTGACCTTAACGGAAATTACCTAGGTGTAAGCGCCGGAACCAAAATTGGTAACCTGGGCAAGGGCGTATACATGCTCAAGGGAAACGGAAAAACCTTGATGATTCGCAATAACGAATAGTAAGTTTTGCGCTAGTTGCAGACAAAATAACCAAAAAAACTGCCGCTTCGAAACGGCAGTTTTCTTTTTTATAGTTAATTTGCTACTGCGAACAGCGCGGCTTTATTGAACGTTCACAACCTTGTTTAAGGAGTTGCTGCCCACTATAGCTCGGAGAATGTACTTGCCGCGAGGAAGAACGCTGGTGCCTATGGATAGCGTTCCTGCGCTGATGTTTCCGCGAGCGATGTTCATGGCAAGTTTTCCACGAAGGTCGTAGAGCGCCACGGCGCCATGGCCTGCTTCAGGAACATTTAACTGGATAGTGTTTCCAATAACGTCAATGTTCATGGAGCCTGCAATCAGCTGCCTACGGTTTGCAATTACCTTGCTTGGGGCGATGATGGCGCCTTCCGTAGACTTGTCTGCAACAACCTTGTCCCAGCCAGGCATGTCGTCCAAGGCAATAATGCGTTCATCATCCAGGTTGCGTTTCCACATGTCAGTAGGAGTCTTTTCCGGGAAGTTTCCGCTCCAGGTTTGGCTCCAAGTCATCCAGTAGCTCCAATAGGACTTGTCTTCGGCAATGCTGTCGATGTCGGGAATGGCTCCGTTTTCGCTGAGGGCAATCATCTTGTTGGTGCCTACTTCCTCAATAATCTTGTTCCAGTAATTGGCTGCGGAATTGTGGTTGTTCAGCGGGTCGTAAATGTCTACGGCTACAATGTCCACGTATTCGTCACCAGGATACCAGGCGCCATTGAGGGCGGAGTAATCGTAACCGAACTTGGGGTCGGTATTGATGTTCCAAACCCAAATCAGGTTCTTGTTCTTGTTCACGTTCACCATGCGGTCGAATACAAGGCGCCAAAGCTGAACGTAGCATTCGGGAGATGCAACTCCCCACCAGAACCAGCCACCGCTTGCTTCGTGGAGCGGACGCCATACAACGGCGATGTCCTTTTCTTCAAGTTGCTTGAAGTAGCCGGAAACAATATCTACATCGGCGACGATGTCCTTGTATACCTTGGAAGTCGGGTCGGCGTCAAGGCATACTGTCTTGGATGCTTTACATTCGTTTTTGGTGGAGTCCATATCCGTACATACGGATTCTGTCTTGAATGCCTTGGTGTAGTTGAAACAGGTGTTGTTTTCTGCGGTTCCAGCAACGTCTTCGGTACAGCCTGCATTCTTGAAACCCTGCATCTGGGTGTAGAATACAGTGTCCTGCCCAACCTTCCAGTGCCAGGTATAAGTGGGAATGCCGCCCATTTTCCACAGGTCTTCAGTCATGACCAAATTGTTTTCAGTATAGCCTCGGAACCATCCTTCTTCATGGTGGCCGCCGGCGGCAAACAGCATGTCAAAACCGCCAATAGCAGGGTAGTGGCCGGAACGCTTGTAGAATTCGGCGATGTCAGTCTGACCCTTCCAGGAAACTTGTTCGTCGGTGAATTTGCAGGAGTCTGCTGGGGTGCAGCCGCCCGGCGGAATGATTTTCATGTTGCCGTAGTCGTAATTGAAATTCTGGTCGCTAATCATCATGCCACTGATGGTCTTCTTCATGAAGTTGTCGCGAAGGAATGTCTTTACCTTCATGGCGCTTTCGGTGGCGCCCGGTGTTACAGGCAGTGCGCTGATCTTGAATTCCGGATCCGGATGCTTGTTTACAGAAATGTAGTCTACGCCAATGGCGCCGTTACCTACGGTCACCGTATTCTTGCCTGCCTTCATCTTTGCAGAAGCGGTTACCACGTATGCGGAGTCGCAGTTACGGGGCGTTGTCAGCATAGAACCTACTTCTACGCCGTTCACCAAGATTTTGGAAGTTGTCCAGTCGTACTGCTTGATGAGCACTTTGGTTTCGATGTCGTACATGGCGGTTTCATCTACCGACACGGTAAAGGTCATGGCATCAGAGCCCGGCTTTACGTATTTGCCTCCAGAAAATTCTGCGCCGCTAAGGATTGCTGCAGCATCAACTCCGGGCTGGTCTTCTGCTTCGTACTTTGCGGCGTTGGTGTTGGTGACAACGCCTGCGACCATTACGGCACTTATCAATATTTTTTTGTAATCCATAAACACCTCAATAAATCTAATTTTTAATTTACTTGGCAAGCAGTACTTTGTGATGCCTTGTAGAATTTTTCTTAAACTGTTTTCCGTTCAAGTCAAAAATCTGGGTTTTGTTCCTCAAGGAAATTGCGCCGGACTTTCGAACTGCAATTCCCTTTCCAATGCTTTGAGAAGTTGCAATCTGGGAAACATCGGCCATTTCGTACTTGTCCCAGCCCGGCATGTCTTCCAGGGTAATGGTGTACTCGTTGTTCATGACGGTGTTCCAGGTTTCGGCTGTATTGTCGTTTGCCCAACCGGCCATGGCGTAGTCTCCGTACCAGGGCATAAACCAGCTCCAGTTGGCTCCATCGGCTTTCATTTCGTCGGGGTAGGGTACAGAACCGTTTTCGCTCAAGGTAATGATCTTGCGTCCGCCAAAGAGATCCTTAACGGTTTCGAAACTGCCCACAAGGCTGGAATGATTTGCTTCGCGGGGATAGTAATAGTAGTCGCGGCCAACAACGTCTACGTATTCGTCGCCGGGGTACCATTCAATGGCGTCGGCGGCTTCATCGGTTGTCCATACCCAAATCAAGTTGTGGAGGCCCTTGGTGTTAACGAACAGGTCGAACATCAGACGGTAAAGGGCCACGCAGGCTTCGGCACCATCGGTACCCCACCAGAACCATTTGCCGGCAGCTTCGTGAAGGGGGCGCCACAGCACGGCTACGCCTGCTTCTTGTAGGGTGAGGAGACTATCTGCGATCATTTCCATATCGCGGATCAGGGCCTTGTATTCGTCGGAGTCCGTCTTCCACTTTTTAGTGGTCAAGTCATAGGCTTTGGTAATGCTGAAGGTGGTAAAGGGATCGTTACCGCTACTTTCGGTGTAGAAGGCTTCCACTTCCCACATGGGATCTTTCCAGTGCCAGTTAAACTGCGGAATGCCGCCTTGCTGCCAGACGTATTTTGCCATTTCCAAAGTGGCGTGGGTGTAGCCCTGATGCCACATACCGTCGGAACCGCTTCCGCTGGCGTGCAAAAAGTCGAAACCTACCAGCACGACGTTCTTGCCGGAGGCGTCTGCAACGTACTTCAGTTCTGTCTGGGTGGCGTAAGTCTGAGGCGTGTACTGTCCGTCGTTCTCGAAGGGGCGTTCTGTCATGACTCCGCTGATTACGCGCTTCCCGAAATTTGCAAGCAGGAAATTGTAGAGTTTCTGGGCGCTTTCGGTAGGTTCCGGCGTCACGGGGCTTGTACTCAGGCTGAATGGGGTTGCCTCATATTCGGTAAGTTCGATGTAGTCCAGATTCACCCAGCCCCAGGACTTTACAATGCCGATGGCGTTTTCGCCGGCGGTAAGCTTAATCTTGCCTGCTCCCTTGATGGTCTTGAATTCGTCGGTCATTCCAAAGGAAATCTGGCCTGCGGAAATTCCGTTGATGGTCAGGTTCTGGATCTTGTCGGTTCCGTCCGTAGGCAGCATATAGTTTGCCCACAAGGTGTAGTAACCGGTTTCGGGTACGCTTACCTTAAATTCCAGGTTGCCTTCTTTCATGGCCACGTAAGAACCGCCAGAAGCGTTTGCACTTTCGGTAACAACCACGCTGTGGTCATTGGCTAAAACGGCGTCTTCCGCCTCTAAACGGATCGGGGCTGCCTGGGCAGAAATTGCCAAGCCGGCGATAAGACTTGCGCCAATGCCAAAGGCAGAAACGTTTGAACTGAAGAAGGACATCCATACACTCCTGTTTTATCAAACTGAATATATATTCCTGCCGATTTTTTGAGCAAAAAGGAAGTTTTTTGGCGGTAAAAGGGTTGAAAATTTCACAACAAACGGCCCAAACCGCCCTTGTTTTCCTTGAAAACGCGCCAAAAACAAAAACACCGCGTTTGACCGCGGTGCTCTTGGTTAGTTTGAAATTTAGTTACTTGAGTACAACGGGCTGGGTTGCGGCGATGCCTGCGCCCTTGACGCGCACGATGTACTGGCCCTTAGGCATGTCGCTCAAGTCGAATGCGTGAGTGCCTGCAGAGAGTGTGCCGCGGAACAGGGTTGCAATGCTGTTGCCGTTCATGCTGAATACGTCAACAGAGGTTTCGCTTGCGAATGCAGTGGAGAGCATAATGCTGTTGCCAACCACAGACATCTTTGCGGAAGGAGCTGCTGCGACTGCCTTTACTGCCTGACCGCTACCGTTGGGGTTGCCGCCCATAACGTAGTCTTCGTTGTACACGATCTTGATTTCAGGAATCATTTCTTCGGTATTTTCGTAACCGCGGCTAAAGGCGTCGTACTTGTCTTCGTTGAAGTCGAACAAGACGGTTTCGCCGGCCTTGATGTCGTCATAGACAATGGTGCCGGTGTAGCCTGCAGCGTAGTTTGCAAGCACAATTGCCAAGGTCTTGTTACGGTCGGCCAATTCAGAAATGTCGATGGAACAGGTCACCTTTTCGCCTGCAGGAACCTTGCAACTGCCTTCTGTTTCGGTCCATTTCCAGGAATCGGTTAATTTCAGAATCAGATAAAGGTCTGCTTCGTCAGAGCCATTGTTCTTGGCAGTCCAGGTGAGGGTTGTTGCGCCGGAAAGGTTCCAACCGCCCTTGTTCTGGTATTCAATCTGCGCGTTGTCGCCGCCGTAGGTCACTGCCATCTTGCCGTCGCCACTTGCGGAAGAAATGTCTACGTCCTTGATCTTGATGGAGGCTTCTGCAGTTGCTGCAAGCTTGGTCATAGCGTCAAGTGCCGGGTCAATGGTGTAGCTGTAACCGCCGAAGTTACTTTCGGTCTTGTCGCCAATGTACTGCCATGCCAATGCGCCTGCGTAGCCGCTTTCGTAAGCGAACTTATAGGCCTGTTCCGTAGAAATCTGGGTCTTTGCTGCCATGGAAGCGGTGTAGGTGTCGCCACTCCAGCCGCTAGCCGGGAATTCACCGATAATCATGGGCTTGGCGTCGTACTTGTACTTAACCTGCATTTCTGCAGCGGTATTTACGAAGGGAGAAACTGCATCGCCCTGATAGTAGGGATAGTAATGGGTCTGGAAGAAGTCCAGGGTACCGTTGGCTTCGCCGCCGGCTGCAATGAGGTTGGCATCGTTCCACCATTCCTGATACTGGATATTCACGCTACCGGTAGAAACCAGCAAATCCGGATTTGTGGTATGGATGGCTGCGGCCACCTTGTTGGTGAACTTCTGGAGGGTTTCCTTTTCCAACTTCTTGGCGGTCCAACCTACGCTGGTCATACCTTCCGGTTCGTTGAAAACTTCCCAAGTCATAAGGGCGTTATGATCGCCAATACCCTTGATCACAGGAATCAGCACGTTGTCAATAAAGGCCTTGGTGCCGTCGTCTGTAAAGAGCTTGGAGTTTGCTTCCAAATCCATGCAACCGTCCTGGGTGCAACCATCAACCTTCGGGTAGATGCCCCACTGGTTCACTTCCATCAGGTTGTGGCTGAACAAGCACATGGAGACCATCACACCGTATTCTTCGGCGATGTCCAAAGCCTTCTTCATGTTGGAAATAGTGCTTGCCTTAAGGCCAGAAACCAGGTGGGTGGTTTCGTCAATTGCGGGGCTCTGGCTCATGTTGTTAAAGAGCCACCAGCGGATTGCGTTACCGCCTGCGGCACGGGTGCCTTCCACAGCCTTGCGCCATGCATTTTCGTCCAGGGGGCTATCGCCAACGTCGGAATTGTAGTCTGCCCAGGCCAGGTTGGTGCCGCTGAAGAAAATCTTCTTGCCCTTGTACATCAAGTCTGTACCGCTGACGGTAAGACCGGGGGCTGCGAAGGCTGCTGTTGCGGAGCCGGCGAGTGCGGCGAAAATGGCTGCTTTAGCGAATTTATTCATTGAAAACTCCTTAATTTTACGGCATATAATCTATATACCCTTTGGTAAAATGTTCCCCTTGAAAGTTTATCTTAAACTTTTGTGTGAAAAAAGTCATATTTCAGGGGCGTTTTGGGGCTTTTTTGACAAAAAAAACGCCGCGATTTCTCGCGACGTTTCTCCCAAACACTAAACAAGGTTTAGCGAAATTTTATTGTAAGGCCTTAGCGGCGAACGGGCTGTGTGAGCAAGAAACGCCTCGTCTCTTAACGAGGCGCTGATGCGAGAGTGAGCCCTTAGCGGCGAACGGGCTGTGTGAGCAAGAAACGCCTCGTCTCTTAACGAGGCGCTGATGCGAGAGTGAGCCCTTAGCGGCGAACGGGCTGTGTGGCTGCGAAGCCTGCGCCCTTCACGCGGATAATGTACTGACCCTTGGCGAGGTCGCTCATGTCAAAGACGTGGGTGCCTGCAGAGAGCATGCCACGATAGAGGGTTGCAACGCGCTTGCCGGTCATGCCGAACACGTCGACGCTAACCATGCCAGACTGAGCTGCGTTCAGCAAAATGCTGTTGCCCATAACGCTGAGCTTGGAACCAGCCATGGCCTTTGCCACGGTCTTGATGGCGGCGGGGGTGCCTGTGCCCTTGCCAGTTTCGTCAACCAGTTCAATCTTCACGATCATGGCTTCGGTTTCTTCGCTAGCGGTAAACAGCTGCTTTTCGCTATTGAAGTTGTTGATGATCTTGCCGTTGTCGGTAACCATGTTATCAAAGATCACGGTGCCGGCATAACCCGGGGTAGAAATCATGACGGTTGCGGAGAAAATCTTGTCCAGATCGGTAGCGTGGGTAACGCCGTCGTCATCGGTGTATTCGGTAATGTCGAATTCGCAAGTCTTCTTTTGGCCACCTTCGAGCCAGCAGTCGGTGGAGTTGGACATTTCCCAGGTCCAAGCCTTGTCTGCAGAACCATCGCGAACGAAGGCGAGGCCGATCCATACGCCGTCAGCACCAGTGTTTTCTATATCCAGGGAGATGGTGGTAGAACCAGTTAGGTCGCCAATCTTGGTGTAGGCGATGTTAGCACCAGCATCTTCAGTAAGTTCCTTGACGGTAACTGCCATCTTGTAATCCTTGGCGGCACCAGAAGCCTTGTCCTTGTCTCCGTCGTACTTAGCCTGAGCCTTGGAAACGGCGCAAGTCTGAGAACCGACAGTAGCCATGGTGTAGTTATCCCAACCCGGCATTTCGTCCAAGGTGATGATCTTGTCGCTTTCCATGTTCTTCTTCCAAACGTCGTTGCTGGTAGAATCAACATAGCCGCCATTCCAAGACTGATACCAAGGCATCCACCAGCTCCAAAGAGCGTTGTCTGCAGCCATATTGTCTACATCAGGAATCGGACCGTTTTCGGACAGGGCCAGGACCTTGTTGGTGCTGAACTTGTTCATCAAGTCGAAGAATCCAGAGCTATTGCTGGCGTGGTTACCCTTGTCGTTGTAAATGTCGATGGAGAGAACGTCGTAGTAGGATTCGCCCGGAGTCCAGTCGGTGCGAGCTGCGGTCTGGGGGTTGAAATCCCAAATCAGGTTGTTCACGCCGTTCTTGAAAACCATGCGTTCGTACATCAACTGGTAAAGGGCTGCGAACTGCTTGCCAGTGTGGGTGCTCCACCAGAACCAGCTACCACCGGATTCGTGGAGGGGACGGAAGATTGCTGCAACACCTTCTTCCTGGAGAGCGAGGAAGTGCTGAGAAACCTTGTCAATGTCACCAACCAGAGCCTTGTATTCAGTAGACAGGGTGTCCCAAGTGGTGGTTCCAGTCATGAAGGCGTTGGTGAAATCAAAATCGGTGTAGTTGGTATTTGCGCCTGCTACGTAGAACTGGGTTTCTTCACCGGGGCGCCAGTGCCAGGTGATAGCCGGAATGCCGCCCTTCTTCCAAATGGACTTGGCAACATCCAGAGCCTTTTCGTTGTATTCTTTGAACCAGTTGCTTTCGGAATCACCGCCGGTAGCGTTCATCATATCGACGCCAACCAATGCGGGGTACTTGCCGCTTCTGGTGTATACAGCCTGGACGTCTTCGTGCTGGGTTGCATCGCCCTTGGTGTAGTTGTCCATGTTACCGGTCATGATACCGGAAATGGTATTCTTCTGGAAATTGCTTGCAAGGAAGTTGTAAAGTTTCTTGGCACTTTCAGTTGCGTTTGCAGTGACAGGAGCGTTACAGAGAGTGAATTCACCAACGGTGAACGGTTCCACAGAAATGTAGTCCACGTCAATCCAGCCCCAGCTCTTGCCGATGGTAATTTTGTTTGCGCCTGCCTTCAGGTTAGCAACAGAAACGATGTCGGTAAATGCCTTGCCGCTTGCGAAAGTAATTTCGGCAACCTTGACGCCGTCAATCAAGAGGTTGTTGATTTTTTCGCCGTAGGAGCCTGCGTAATGAATGGTGATGGAATAGTTTCCGGCGCTGGGAACGGTGACGTTGAAGTCGATGTCTCCTTCTTCCATTTTCAGGTAGGCGCCGCCGGATGCGGAAGCGCTTGTCAGCTTGCTAACGCCGGTGCCGTAAACTGCATCTTCAGCTTCGTACTTGTCTGCTGCAAAGGCGCAGGTTGCGGCCAGGCCAAATATGGCCAAATTTCTCTTGAAACTCATAAAACACTCCATACAAGTTGTGAATTTTCAACCTATAAACTATACTAGCCACGGTCGTGTAGAAATGTTTTTCTTATTCCACGATGTAATAACGTTGAATAAAACTCAACAAGCTAATGGGCATGAAAATGGCGTTTTCTTTTGAAAAACGCCACTTTTTATAAAGGTGTTGAAAAATTTAGGGTCTGAAACAGGCCTAAAATGCCGCCGGATTACTTCCCGTTGAACTTAAATCCGAACCTGAAAGTTCTGGATTCTCCCGGGGGAATCACGATGAGACCGCGGTGGTGGTTCAGGGCGTCCGGTTCGGAGGTCATGGGCTCGATGGCGATGCTCATGCGATCAGGGGGAGTGTAAATCTGGATAGCGTTGTACTGCTCGTTGCCGGTTTGCTGCCAGATATCCAAGGAACCGAAATTGCCTTCCAGGGAAACGGTGGCGATTTTTTCGTCGGTCGGGGCAGCCTTTGCGAATTCGTCGCCCAGGCAGAAACAGTCGTTGATGAATTCGTCATTGATTTTGCGGCCACCAACGAAGCGGGTGTCGTCCTTGAAGTTGCCGGTGGGCAGGTCTGCGGAATCCAGCAGGGCCAAGTCGCTCTTGGGCAAGGTCATGGTCAAGTCGTTAATGGTTTCGCCCAGCATAAAGTAGGGGTGCCAACCTTCGGAATAGGGGAGAGCCTTGTTGCCCACGTTTTCAACAGTAGCTTCTACGGTAACGGTGTCGCCAGTAAATGTTACTTTGTTTGTAGCGCGGTAGGGGAAGGGGAATCCTGTAAAAGCGCCCGGCCAGTCGCAGCTGAAAACGGCTACGGCCTTTGTGCTGTCACTTTCAAAACTTTCGAACTGCCATTCCTTATTAGTCAAGAAGCCGTGGAGGGCGTGGGGAGCCCAGCTCACGTTATTCACCAGCTGGTATGTTTCACCGTTCCAGGTGAACTTTGCGTAGGCGGTACGGCCCGGGAAAGGGCTCAGTCTGCAACCGGCGTTGGTGTCGGGAGCGATCTGATGGATGGTGGAACCGTCGCGGTAACCGAAAAGCAGGTCCAGGAGCTTGTCTTCGTTTTCAGAAGCCTTGCTTGTGGGAACGCGCCAGGCGTTCAAGCCGCCGCCAAAGCCGCTGAGAATTTCGAATTCAGCGCCATCATCGCGCTGGATAACATAACATTGAACGGTGCCCAGGGGGCGAGAAATAAGTTTGAACTGACTCATGGAATGGAATGTAGAAAAATGAGGAACAGTTAATACAATTGAATATGGAAAGTCCATATTGAGTTTGAACTATATAGACGAAATTTCTATTTTTCAAAACATGGATAAACAGACTATTGTAGCCCCCATGACCCCAAACGGCGTTAGTGCCGTGGCCGCCATCCGTGTGAGCGGTCCTCAGGTCCGTCAGGTGGTGAAGGCCTTGTTTGGCGAAAAGGCTGTGGCTGGGCTTAAGTCTCACATGGCAAAACTGGGTACGGCCAAGTGGCCTTACGATGTGCCGGGTGCCTTTGCTAATGGGTGCCGCGCCGGGGCTGTAATCGATAGTCTGCTCTACTTGTTTTTTGAAGGTCCCAATTCCTACACCGGCGAAGACGTTCTGGAACTTTACCCTCATGGAAATCCGCTCATTGTTCGGGACTTGCTCCAGGCTTGCCGAATGGTGGAGGGCGTGCGTCTTGCGGAACCTGGGGAATATACCCGCCGAGCTTTTTTGAACGGAAAGATGGACTTGACCCAGGCGGAATCTGTGGCGGACGTGATCCACAGTGCCAATCGTTCTGAACTGGAAAACGCTCATCGTTTGCTGGGTGGCGCTCTTTCCAAGAAGGTTGCTGCTTTGACTGCCCAGGTGAAGGATATTTCTGCACGCATGGAACTGGATGTGGATTTTGCCGAAGAAGAAGCGGATCCGGATTACGCCGGTTGGGAAACTCGCTTTGTTGCAATCCGTGAATCGGTTCAGGGAATTCTTGATAGTTTCCGCGGCAAGGCCGAAGTGGGCCGCTTGCCTCTGGTGGTTTTGTACGGTGCGCCCAACGCTGGTAAGTCCAGCCTGGTGAATGCCCTGTTGGGCGAAGACCGAATTCTCGTTAGCGATATTGCAGGCACCACCCGCGACTTTGTTGAAGTTCGTCTGTTCCTGGACGGTGGAGAAATCCGTCTGGTGGATACGGCGGGCCTTGCGGAAAAGGCTGCCGACGCTCTGGACGCCTTGAGCATGGAAAAAAGCCGCCAGATCCTGGCTGAAGCAGATATGAAAATCCTGCTGGTGGACAGTAGCAATGAACAATTAACGATTAACAATGAACAATTGTTGATGAACGGAACTGCTCCGGATCTTATCCTTCATACCAAAGCAGACTTGGCTGCTTGTCATTGCGAGCGAAGCGAAGCAATCTCCAACTGCAGTCTTGCCATTTCCTCCAAAACAGGAACCGGTCTTGCAGAACTTAAATCCGCTCTTAACTCCCGCCTTTTCAAGAATCGCGAAAATTCCGAAGACCTCTGGATCACAAGCGAACGCGAAAAGGCCTGCCTCGAGGAAGCTCTGGCTGGCATCGACCGCGTTCTTGCGCAGCTGCGCTCCAATCCCGCAGTAGAACTGCTGGCCTTTGAAATGCAAGTCGTTCGCCGCGCCCTCCAGAGCATCACCGGCGAAATCTCATCTGAAGACGTTTTACAATCCATCTTTGCGGGGTTCTGCATTGGGAAATAGCTATTTCGGCGCCTTACTCGCCATCGTCATTTTCGGCTCCTACATGGTGCCCCTGAAAAAGTGGTCCTCCTATTCCTCCTGGGCCTTTCTCTCCATGATGACAACGGGAGCACTCATCTGCTCTCTGGTCATTGCCTTCGTGACGGGAACCTTCAACCTGAATCCCATCGGACTGCTCTGCGGTGTCCTGTGGGTGGCAGGTGGCGCCTTCAGTTTCTGGGCGGTACAAGCCGAGGCAGACCTGGCTGGCGCTGGCGTTCGTGCCATGGGCGTGAGCATTCTATCGTCATTCCTGACGGGGGTTTTGCTCTTTGGGGAAACCTCCGATTTCAAGTTTTCCATCCCAGCGATTATCTGCTTCCTGGTGGGCTTGTCCCGCTTGACTCCGTCTACCGGAGGTTCCGTATTTAAAAACTGGCGCTCTTTCCTGGGCGGCTTTGTCTTTGGTACCTACCTCATTCCCTTTAAGATCGCTACAGCCAATGGCCTTGATCTCACTGACCTGGAATTCATGTGCCCGGCATCCATCGGTATTTTTGTTGGTAGCCAGATTCTAGTTGCTATTCTCACGCTGAAACGCAAGAAATCCTTTGGCTACCCTCTGGTCCCCAGCGTTATTTGCGTGGGTACCGGCGCCCTGTGGGTCTTTGGAATGCACGGCTGCTTTTGGGCTATCGCTCCCATTGCCGCAGGTGGCGCCTTGGGTTATGCCGTTGGCTATCCCCTTACCCAGCTGAACTTGCTGGTGAACCTTTGCTGGGGTGTGATTGTCTTTGGCGAATACAAAACAGGCAAGGAACGAATCAAGCTGCTTTTGGCGACTTTCATCATCCTTGCCGGTGCTGTTTTGCTCACCCTGTCTAAGGGCTAATTTTCGAATAAATCTTTGTTTATTTTACTGAGATCTTTCTCTGGTTAAGAACCTTGCTGCCTTCGGTAAGGCGTACTACCAGGACTTTTCCTGCAAAGAGTGCTAGGTCAAGGCTGTAGTTTTCACCCGCAAATTGTGCGCTTGACATCTTGTTGCCCAACATGTCGAACAAGGCTACGGTCTTGACTGCAGAACCGCGTGCGGTGACGTGCAATGTTCTGTGATCCAGATTCATCTGGGTGCGGAAATTGCTTTCTACAGCAGTCACTGCGGTTCCAATGCTGGAACTAGAGACGGCGAACTCGCTGGAGCTAGAAACTACATTCGCGCTGGAACTAGACACGATTGCTACACTAGAACTGGAAACCGCGACATTGCTTGAACTAGAGACTACAACTTGGCTGACGCTGGAAACGGCAGTAATCTGAATCTTGAAAATCACCTGCTTTCCGTTGTAAGTCAAGGCCTGGGCAATGTTGTAAGTGCCCGCGGTAACTCCGTTAGGATAATTTCCGATGGCGGCTGTCATGCTGCTCAAATTCAAGTTGGAATAGAAGGCGGCGCCTTCGCCCCAGCTAATCACGTTGCCTTGTGCGTCAAACCAGTGACCCGGTTCCTCTGCTGTGGAGGGGGTGTTGTCAAGAACGCCTGCGCTTGTAACAGCGCTGTAAGTCAAAGCTCCGCTCTGGTACAGGGAACTTGCGTTTGCTGCAGAAATTCCGAGGGCTGTTGCGACACTGCTTAAATCAAGGCTTACAGATTCGTAGGAATCGCTGATGGTCAGCTGAGTGCTCAGGTTAATGGTCTGTGTAACCAACTGCACGGAACTGCTACTGGACTTCGCGGAACTGCTGCTAATCGAAGAAGAACTTACCTTGACGGAGCTACTACTAATGTCATTGCGAGAGCTCGAAGAGCTCGTGGCAATCGAAGAGGAACTTGCCTTGACAGAGCTAGAGCTAGAAGAAACAGTACTACTGCAATCCCCGACGCTCACGCCACTTTGGGTTGCAAAGCACACGTTGCTATTCTTCTCTGTAATGCTGTAGAGCTGAATTCCCTGGCTCTTGCCTGCCCAAGAAGTAAAGGGCCCGTAGCTCGTTACATTCTGTGAACCCGGGAAAGGGTCATCCATAAAATGGGTTGTTTTAAAACCGTCGTAGTATCCGGTCACCCTCAGGTTGCCTGCTTCTACCACGTCGATTCTCTGATGAGTCTTGTCGTCATTTAGAGCGTCGCCTTCCCAAGCGGTTTGATCGTAGTCAATGTGCCAAATCAGCATGCCGTGATTGGGGAGGGCTGCATCCCATTTGGTCTTCTGACGGTTTTCCAGAACCCACCATTCATCGTTGTCGCCGCTAACAGAAATTTTGTAGGCCTTGTTGGTGGTGTTCAGCGGAGTGATTGTAGTAACAGCCGAAGAAGCGGTTAAAGTTGTATAGTTCATCCATCCCATGAATGCGCGTTCAAAACCGCTATAGCTGGGAGGTGTCAAACCGCCATTGGCGTACATGCCGGTTGCCATCACGTCCCAATAGTGGGTGCCGGGAGCCTGGTAGCTGCTGCTTGTAAAATCGTCATAGCAGTCGCTGGCACGCACGCAGTAATGGTCCATCAAACCCATGGTGTGGCTAAATTCGTGAACAAAAACCGGGAAATAGCTTTGGTCACTGATGATGAAATAGCTGTTAAATTTTTTGCCGTTGCCGGCGTCCTGTTGGCCTACGTTATTCCAGCCCAATTCGTACTGGAATCCGCCCAGTTCTGTGCCGTTGCTGCCAGAAACTGCGCCTGCGTAAAGGAAACCTGTGGCGTCAACAATGCCGTCGTTATTGGAGTCGTACTTTGATGCGTCAAAGTTGCTGTACTTGGAACGCATTGCAGAAATAGCTTCTTTTACCAGCTGGTCTTCGTTACCTACGTAGCTGCTCAATGATTTGCTGACCGTAACGTAGTACAGGTCAAAGCTAGGTTTGAACACACCGCTGGACTGGTCGTTGAAATAATCGCGAACAGAGCCGGTGTGGCCTCCGGCGGTGTAGTTGTCTTGGTTGAGTGCCTTGTACAAAGCGGAGGAGTCTGTGCTGGCCTGGCTGCCGGAACCCGCAATCAAAATTACGGGGAATTTAATGTCTCCCTTGGTATGGACTTTTGCGTTAGGCAGGGGACGAACCACCGGCACGCCGCTTGCACTGCTTTCGCTAACGGATTCGCTGCTTTCGCTTGCCACAGGAACCCAGTCGGGGCGCGTATTGCGTTCCTTGCGCTTCAAACGATCCGGATGCTTTTTCTGATGTGCATCCAGTACATTGCTCTTATTTAGCGAGCGCAAAAATGCCTTGTCGGTAGCGCTGCGGGCATCCGCATTTTTTGCCTTGACGTTGGAACGCTCTCCCTTGCTATTGACGTAATAGTAGACTCCGTTGGAGTCCTGTTCCAGCAAGTAACCGTCAATGGTCCTTGTAAAATTGTAGTGCTCGTCGCCTAACTTTTGAATAGTTACCGAATCGCCGCCGTTGTCAATTGTTCTGGGCGTCGGGTTGAAAGGCGCTGCCATTGCGCAAGTGAAAATTCCGGAAACGATTAAGCTTCCCCATAGAGTGTTGAGGTTTTTCATACACCAATCCTTAAAAACATCCAAGTTGGAATATATGTTGGCATATGAAAAATGTCCCCCGGTGAAAGGGAACATTTTGTATGAAATGTGTTTGAACTGTGTTAAAGACAGTGTTTTTTATTTCACGGCAATTTTCTTGCTTGCACCATTAACCTTTACTATATAAATGCCGATCTTCAATCCGGAGAGGCTCATGGTGGTGCTGCCTGCGACCATGGGCTGGCTCATAACCCTACGTCCACTCAGGTCCATCAGCTGGACTGCGGTTGCTTTGGCGTTCTGCAAGCTTACGGTTAAGACGCGTCCCTGAAGGTTGATGTTAGCAGCAATGGACGGTACGTTAGGAATAATGGCGTCGCTAGTAGATGCAATGGGCTTCGTTACTTCGTCATAGCGGGCGGTTAATGCCATCAGGTACCAGGTGGAGTGGGGAAGCCACTGCTCGATCCAACGCCAGTTGTTCCAGGGTTCATCGGCTTTTCCGATGGCGGCCACATCATCCCAAACGATTCCGCTACCGTCTTCCTTGAGGCCGCTGATGCCGTTAGCGATACCCCCTTCCAAGGTGGCGTCGTAATCAGAAGATCCGTTGTACTTGGCAGGATTCTTGTTGCCCTTGCCATACATCATGCAGACGCCATAGGGGTTCTTTCCGAGAATCCAGTCTAGCTGATCGGTGGCGTATTTTTCAACGTCATTTTTTATTTCACTGTCAGCTAATTCCCCAAGGAATTTCTGGGCGTAGATTACTGCGGCAGAAAGGCTTGCAATGCGGGCGTCTTCGCCTTGCCACCAGTACTTGCTTTCGTTGTCGTGGGGGATAAAGAAGGTGTTCTTGATGGCGCCTTGGGTCTTTGCGGTCTGGCGGGCGTAACCGAAGGGATTGTCCACTTCTGTAGTTACGGAAACGAGCCATTTCAAATGTTTTTTTATGGCATTTACTGCGTAATCAAGCATGATGTTGCGACAAGAGCAACCCATGCAATCGGGACAATCGTTCCTTCCTTCCTTGTCTTCTACTTCTGCGAAATTGACGAGAGCGACTAGGGGGAGCCCTGCGTCGCTAGCGTGCCAGAAGGGGCGAGTCTTTGCGTCGTCGCTCCAGAAATAACCTTCTTCGCTGAGTCGGCTAATCAGTTGGTCTGCCCTTGATTCTGCTTCGTAGAGGTATTTGCTTTCGTTGGTAGCCTTGTACAATTCCGTTGCAGCCAGCAAGGCGGTGTAATCGTCAATGATGTTTTCCTTGCCGTCATCGCAGTATTCGCAGTTGCCGTCAATGGATTGCTTTGCCTGCAAATGATCAAAACCCTTGATTGCGGCAGCCAAGTATTGTTCGCTAGTGTAATCTCCGTTTTTACCAAGAGTGGATGCGCGGGCGAGAGCTGCGATGGCCATGCCGCCTCCTTCACGGAAAGCTGCCTGATAGTCGGCACTTTTTACACCGTCACTTCCGCTGAAAGCACAAAGATAACGGTTGCCCTGTCCCCAGTTGTCGAATACCGTCATGTAGAAGAATCCGGACTCGTCCTGCATGCGCATCAAGAAGTCTGCGCCGTAAATAGCTTCGTCGATGGCGGTAACGGTGGAGGGGTTTGCAGTCAATGTGCTGGGCATCTTTTCGGCGGTAAATGCCAATGCCCAGACGGTCAGCGGAATCTGCTGTGGGTTCAGGTAGTTGGCGTATGAAAGATGGCTGAAGTACTTGCTCACGTCACCGCTGGCGTCGTACCAGCCACCGTGAACGTCGCGGGTGACTCCGCTGCTGCCGTAGACGGAAACCTTCTTGTCCCAACCTACGATGGGATCCTTATCGGCGCGGTCCTTGTAGAAGTAATCCATCACAGACTTCAGGGTGTTTGCTGCCAATGCGTTTTCCGCCACTACGAAATAGTCTGATGTGGAGGGTGAACTTTCGTTGACGCTGACATAGTAGGTGCCAGGCTTAAGTTCTTCGCCCAGGTCGATGACGTAGTACTTGCCGTTCTTGCTCCAGTTATCCGGATTGACGCCTGCGCCAAAAGTTCCGTGTGTAACTGTTTGCCCGGTCATTCCGTCAGAACCGCCGCCAAACAAGGCCCAGTCTACACCTTCCAGGTTCTTGTCGCTTTCCACGATGATGGAAACGGGCTGACCAACATCGTAGCCTACCTGATTGTAATAAAATGCGTTGTCTGCGTTGGCAACAGCGGCCAAGGCGGCGAAAGTAGAAACGGTAAAAAACTTTGTTCTCATGACCTAAAATTTAAATTCTCGGCTGAAGATTAAATCGGGTGCGGGGGCAAACTCTTGTTTACGGATGTGTCAGGCTGAAAACGTGTCTCTGTGAATTGTAATTTACGCAAAATGTGCGTTATAAAATAATTCGGAGAAATCGAATTTTCTGTTTATGGGATCGATTTTTCTTGGCTACTTTCAAGTTTCACTCAGGAAAAGATGTTTTTTAGTTGTAAACTGCTCTCTTAACTGGTTGATTTTTAAGGAAATACAGGTGGAAAACAAATATTCTACGCAAAAATATCGTTAAAAACAAAGATTGTTGAATACTTTTTGATCCTCTCCCTTGAACCCCGGATTTGATTAATCTACCTTTGGTCTCATAAAAAATGAGGTAAAATATGTACTACGAAAGCATTAAGGTTCTCGACTGCACCATCCGTGACGGTGGTCTCGTCAACAAGCACGACTTCTCCCTGGAATTCGTCCGTCGTCTTTACACCCTCCTGTCCGCCGCTGGCGTCGACTACATGGAAATGGGTTACAAGAACTCTCCGGAACTGTTCGACCCCAAGGAATACGGTCCGTGGAAGTTCTGCGATGACGATCTGCTGTGGAAGGTAAAGGACGGCATCGATTCCAAGATGAAGATGGCCGTGATGGCAGACGTGGGTCGCGTGAATATGGACGCTGTGAAGCCCGCTTCTGAAAGCCCGTACCAGATGTTCCGCGTTGCTTCTTACGTGAAGAACATCGACAAGGGTATCGAAATGGTGAACGCCTTCAACCAGATGGGTTACGAAACCACTCTGAACATCATGGCTGTTAGCCGTGACCGCGGTCCGGAACTGGACGAAGCTCTCCATCAGGTCAACGAAGAATGCAAGGCCGACGTCTTGTACCTCGTTGACTCCTTCGGCGCCTTCTACCAGGAAGACATCGATAAGGAAATGGCTCGCTACCGCGGCATCGTAAAGAACAAGCGCTTCGGTTTCCACGGCCACAACAACCAGCAGCTGGCTTTCTCCAACACCATTCAGGCTATCATCAACCACGTTGACTTCCTCGATGGTTCAGTGTCCGGCATGGGCCGTGGCGCAGGCAACTGCACCACCGAACTTCTCCTTGGCTTCCTGAAGAACCCCAAGTACGATCTGCGCCCGGTTCTCGATGCTTACCAGGAACTGTTCCTCCCGCTCCAGGCTAAGTACGAATGGGGCTACATCATTCCTCAGATGATCACCGGTATGCTGAACCGTCATCCGCAGGATGCTATCGCCATCCGCAAGACCGATGACAAGGACAACTACCGCAAGTTCTTCGATCATATGATGAACGATTAAGAGGCGAATCCTGCGCAGAAATGCTCGCATTTCTGCATAGGTGAGCCGAAGAATCGAGCGCTAGTTATGAAATAACTAGCGCCATGACAAGAGCCGAGGGCTGCGCGGACGCTTGCGTACGCATTGCCGAGGCGCAGCGAGTCGTGGGGCGGGGCGAAGCACCGGCCAACATGATTGGCAAACCGAGTGCCACGACTAGCATCCCATCATAAAAAAAATATCCCGAGTCCAGCATTGTGCTGACTCGGGATTTTTCTTTTCCCTCAATTCTCCGCAAACACAAAAGGCCCCCGCATACGCGGGGGTCTTTCCCTTCCCCTAGAAAACCAAACGTGGGGAAGGAAGGAGTAGAGGTTAGAAACTTACGGCATGGTGAAGGAATTCAGGAACGGCCAACCGACCTTAGCGTCGCCATAATCGTGGCCACCACCCTGCTTGGTGCAAAGAACCACTCTGACGCCATCCTTACAACCGGTATATTCTTCGCAACCATCGGAGTTGGTGATAGAGGAGGCTGTGTTACAACCATTCTTGTCTCCCCAGAACTTGAAATTCTTCTTGGCTCCAAGGAAGTTCAGACCGTCGTTAAAGCCGCTGTCTCCGCCTTCGTATCTGCAAACATTGTCTGCGGTGCCACGGAACATGATGATAGAGATAGGACGAGTGGTATTGCAGCTTGCGCTGTTAACAGTGTTCAAGTCCATAGCTGCGGGTGCAACTGCTGCGAAAATGTCGGACATGTTGCAAGCAACGTGATTGCTCATGCCGCCGCCCATGGAGAAACCTGCTGCATAGACGCGCTTGGTGTCGATGCAAACCAATTCTTCAACCTTCTTGATCATTTCGCGAGAGAACTTAATGTCGTCATCGTAAGAGCAGCAAGGACCAACGTTCCAGCCCGGGCCCATAGTCTTGGTGGTGCCCTGCGGGTACAGAGAAATGCCACCCAGTGCGTCGGTGTAGGTCTTGTAACCGGAAGCGTTCATGTGGCTGGCAGACTGGCCGCCAATGGGATGGTAGTCCACTACCAGGGGGACGGGCTTGTCGCCCTTGTATGCAGAGGGAACTCGCATAATGAAAGTGCGCTGTTTGCCGTCAACGGTAATGCTCATGTTGTGCTCGCCTGCGGCGTAAGTCTTGCCTGCACAGTTGACGACCAGTTCTACGCTGGAGCTGCTTACGGGAGCAACAGAAGAACTAGAGGGGGTAACGCTGGAACTAGAAACTGCGGGCTTGACTTCGCTGGAGCTAGAAGCAACAGGAGCTTCACCAACCTTTTCCATCACGATGATAACGCCAGTTTCGACTTCTGCCTTCATGGTGTAAGTCAAGTTGACGTAGCCTTCCTTAGCGAACTGGAGCATAGCCATAGGATCGCCGGCCTTCATTAAGGCACCGTTTGCAAGAACGTAGTTTTCGCTTTCGCTGTTGCTTGCAACCTTGACAATCATCAGCTTCTGGTTGCCGAATTTCTTGAGATCAATAGATGCGCTTGCGGAGTTGAATTCCTTCTGTGCCTGAACCTTGCCCAGAGCGTCCATCAAGGAAACCTTGACTGCGATTTTGCTGGGGTTTGTGATGTTCAGGTTAAAACCGTCTCTCTTTACGGAAAGGTTGTTCATGGCAGTAATGCTAGGGAGAGCTTCGGTGCCTTCGTTAGAGAGGTTGAACTTACCCTGGGCATCGGAGGTGGTGGAATAGCCACCGTAGTTAAAGCCATCGATCTTGACAAATGCAAGGGGGGAACCGGCCTTATCGGTAACGGTACCGTCAATCGTCCAAGCGGATGCTGCCATTGCGGCCAGCAGGACTCCACCAAAGAGCGGCTTGAAATTCATTTTTACTCCTTTTTTTTTGTTGCTTTGATTGTGTATGCAACGTGATTTGATTTTATCAACGCTTCAAATATAACTCAAAGTGTGTAAAAACTTGTGTAAATATTTATTCAATAATGCGATTTTTGTTTAAAAATGTGCAAATGGTGTGTAAAAATTATTCTGATAAATTCAAAAAAACACAAAAAAACGTGCAGGGATGAACCTTGCACGCTTCGTTTTTGAAAATTTTAGCCTTTTTTACTTCTTTTTTTTCTTCTTGCCCGGGGGGCCAGGCATAAAGGGACTGCTGGCATCGCCCTTACTTTCTTTCTTGGCTTCCTGGGTTTCCTGGCCCACCACAACGGTGTCGCCGACGCTTAAACCTTCAAGAATTTCAACGTTTACGCCGTCGTTGATGCCAATTTTTACACGGCGGGGGGCAGCCTTGCCATCGATGCTAACCCAGACGTGATCTCCGGTCAGCTTAGGCGGCTTGATGCTCTTCTTCTTTCCTCCGCCAAATCTGCCAGGACCACCGGGACCGCCCGGAGGACCACCAGCGCCCATGTCGGGAGGCGGCGGGGGCATTTCACCATCCTTGAACCCCGGGGGCGGTCCGAAACCTTCGGGGCGGGGCATGCTCCTGGGATCTGCCATGGGGGTGCTGGCGTTGGGGGAGAACTTCAATGCCTTTACAGGAACCATGACGACATCCGTAACTTCCTTAGTGACGATGGTGCAGGTGGCAGTCATGCCGGGAAGCAACTTCTGGTCGGGATTGTCTGCGGAAATCACCACCGTGTAAGTTACCACGTTGGAGGTGGTAGTGGGGTTCAGACGGACTTCCTGCACTTTTCCAGTGAATTTCTCGTTCTGGAAGGCGTCTACGGTAAATTCAACCTTCTGGTCGGCCTTCACCTGGCCAATGTCGGCTTCGTCCACGGCGGCCATGACCTTCATCTGGGAAAGGTCCTTGGCGATCACAAACAGGGTGGGGGTGCTCATGGAAGCGGCCACGGTCTGGCCTACATCGACAGCGCGTTCCAGGACGACTCCGTTAATGGGGCTCTTGATAGTGGCGTAGCTTAAGTTCAAGCGGGCCTGTGCCACTTCGTTCTTGCGCTGGTCCATGGTGAATTTTGCGGAATTCATGCTGTATTCGGCAGATTCCAGGTCTACGGCGCTTGCGCTATGGCTTTCAGCCAGCTTCTTGGTGCGTTCGTAGGAGTTCTTTTTATAGTTATAGTCGTTTTCGGCAGACTTGTAGGCGATTTCGGCCTGGGTCAGGGTGGCCTTCAGCTTGGACTTGTCCAGTTCGGCGATAACCTGGCCTTTTTTCACCTTGGAGTTGAAATCCACATAAATTTTGCTAATGTCGCCAGAAACCTGGGTGCCCACTTCTACCTGGTCCACAGGTTCCAAAGTACCGGTGGCCGAAATGGAGGTGGAAATGTTGCCAGTGGCTGCGGTGGCGGTGACCAAGGTGGCTTCCTTGATGGCACCCTCGCTAAATACGAAAGTCTTGACGCCAAAGGCTATTGCGCCAAGAATGACGATGAAAATCAGTGATTTCAGGACTTTTTTCATAATTGTGCCCAAAAATAGAAGGTTTTAACTCTTTATACGTTGGATTTGATGCTTAAGGTCCTGTTTTTGTTGCATTGTATTGGAAAAAATTGAAAAAAAGATTTTCCCTTGCCGACCTTTCCAAGGATTATTTACATTTTCCGCTATGACTCGCATTGTGAAAGCAGACGATAGCTACGAAGTCCGTAGGGTAACCTGGGTTGGCCTGGGTTGGAACGTTGCTTTGTCCATTGGAAAGTTCCTGGCGGGCTTTTTCGGCGGATCTCAGGCCTTGATTGCCGACGCCATTCACAGTGCCTCTGACTTTATAACTGATATTGCCGTGATTGTGGGTTCCAGGTTCTGGAATTCTCCTCCCGATGCAGACCACCCGTATGGGCATCGCCGTTTCGAGACCCTGATTTCTGTGGGTATCGGTGTGGCGGTCTGTGCCGTAGGCGTGGGACTGGGTTACAATGCCATTCAGTGTTTGCTGGCTGGTGAAGAGGTCGCTTCCCACCCTGAATTGATTGCTGCCATCATGGCCTTGGTTTCTATCTTGGTAAAGGAAATCCTTTTCCGCTACACCGCCCACGAAGGCAAGAAGATTCGCAGCCAAGCTCTGGTGGCAAACGCTTGGCATCATCGTAGCGACGCCTTCAGCTCTATTCCTGTTTTGATTGCCGTTGGCATTGGAATTCTTTTCCCCTCGCTTTGGTTCGCTGACTCAGTTGGCGCTATTATCGTGGCTTGTTTTATTCTTCATTCTGGTTACGAAATTGCTTGGCCCGGAATCCATCAGGTTGCCGATAAGGGCGCCTCTGAAGAAGTTGCAAAAAAGCTCCGCGCCATTGCAGAAGAAACTCCGGGCGTCATTAGCATTCACGGTTTCCGCACCCGTTTCGTAGGTAGCGACCTTCATGTGGACCTGCATATTGTGGTGGATGCCGATATGACTCTGCTTGCTGCTCACGATTTGTCCGAAGAAGTGGAACGCCGTATTCTTGAAGCTGGCGAAAACGTGGTGGATGCCATGGTCCATGTGGACCCCTTCGATCCTAAGAAAGCTGGCTCCGTATAATCCAAGTTAGAATATCAAAATAACCATAAAAAAGGCCTTTTACGAACAATGTGAAAGGTCCTATTTATTTTATTAGGAATTAGTATATATTATTTCAAGTTTTGAACCAGTATCAAGGGGTAATTATGATCTTGGATGAAACTTACAAGTTGAGTAACGGCGTGCGTATTCCTAAGGTTGCCTTGGGTACATGGCAAGCTACGGATAAGGAAGCCTGCGATGCCGTTGTTGCCGCTATTGATGCCGGTTACAAGCATATTGATACTGCTGTAGTTTATGGCAATGAGGCCGGTGTTGGCAAGGGTCTTAAGATTGCTCTCGAAAAGACTGGAATTCATCGCGAAAGCATCTTTGTGACCACAAAGGTTCCCGCAGAAATCAAGACCTATAAGGATACGGAATCCTGCATTCAGGAAAGCTACGAAATCCTGGATTGCAAACACATTGATATGATGTTGATTCATTGGCCAAAGCCCTGGGAACTGATGAAAGACCCCACCGCTCCCAGCTATAACGCCGAAAACTTGGAAGTCTGGCGCGCCATGGAAGCCGCCTATGATGCCGGAAAGATTCGTTGCCTGGGTGTTTCCAATTTCAGTATTGACGACATTAAGAACATCCAGGATAATTGCAAGGTACAGCCGGTGGTGAATCAGATTCGTGTGCATATCGGCCACGTTCCCATGGAGTTGATTGAATTCTGCCGAACCAATGGAATCCGCGTTGAAGCTTATTCTCCCAACGCCACAGGCCGTTTGGCTAATGTGCCTGGGATTTGTGCCATGGCCCAAAAGTACGGCGTGTCGGTGCCACAGCTGGCAAACCGATTCTGCCTGCAGTTGAACCTGATTACGCTTCCCAAGTCCATTCACACTGAACGAATCCGCGAAAATGGCAACCTGGATTTTGAAATCAGTGCAGACGACATGACAGAATTGCTGAACATGTCGGAAAATTAAAGGAAAGTGGGGCGAATCCCAAAAGGTGCGCCTCGCTTTTGCTACATTAAGAGTATGAAGTTTTCTAGCAAAGTCTTGTTGCCGGTGATGGTTGCGTTCGCAATGGCGCTGCCTACCTCTGTTTTTGCCGAAGTAAATTTGAAGGTCCATAAGGAAGTCTTGCCCAACGGCTTGACTGTTCTTTTGCATCCCAATTCCCAGGCGCCTACGGTAAGCTGCCGACTGTTTTACGTAACGGGCTCTGTTCACGAAGTCCCGGGTAAGTCTGGCTTGGCTCATTTGCTGGAACATGAACTTTTTAAGGGTACCAAGAAGGTTGGCATTACGGACAGCGTTGCTGACGTACGCTTTATGCAGACCCAGGATAGCTTGCAGGCGTTGATTCGCCCCGCGAAAATTGCCGGCGACACCGCTACTGTCCGCAAGTTGACTGCGGAACACGATTCTGTGGTGAACGAACATCGCAAAATCTTTGTGAAGGATGAACTGTGGGGGGCCTACCAGGCAGCTGGCGGAACGGGCCTTAACGCCTTTACGACGGACCTGATGACCGCCTACATCGTCACTCTTCCCAAGAACAAGATTGAAATGTTCATGTGGCTAGAAGCAGACCGTATGCAGAATGCTGTACTTCGTGAATTCTATTCCGAACGTGACGTGGTCCGTGAAGAACGCCGTATGCGTTACGATGATAAACCTACGGGCCGTTTCTACGAAACTTTGAACTCCATGATTTACGAGGCTTTCCCGTACCGTGTGCCAACCATTGGCTGGCCCAGCGATATTGCCAACTTGACTCGTGAAATGGCTGACGAACATTACCGTAAGTACTACAAGCCCCGCAACGCCATTCTGGTTCTTGCTGGCGACCTGGATACTACCGCCACCATGGAAATGGTGAAGAAGTATTTCTCCAACATTCCTTCTGGTGAAGCTTTCCCGCCCTTGACTGTTCGTGATCCTGAACAGGCCGGCGAAAAGCGTTTGACAGTAAAGCGCCCCGACGCTCCCAACCTGTTTACCTTGGTGTTCAAGACTCCCGAAGTAGGCGACTCCACTTTGTACGCCCTGGACATTGCTGAAGGTGTATTGAATGGCCGTACCGGTAGACTTTACAAGCGTCTGGTGGAAGAAGAAAAGTTGGCTGTTAGTGCCAGCGCCAGCAATAGCCCCAACAAGTACATTTCTGAATTCAGTGTCCGTGTGAACATGCGCCCCGATGCAGATCCCGCCAAGGTGGAAAAGGTCGTTTGGGAAGAACTTGAAAAGTTGAAAACCGAAACCATCAGTGAGCGTGAATTCCAGAAGGTCAAGAACCGCGCCTATGCAGGCTTGATCCGTAGCCTTACGGATATGGAAAACGTGGCTACCATGCTGGCTTGGTACGAAATGTACGGCGATTACAAGATTTTCTTGCATTGGGCTGATCAGCTGGACAAGGTAAAGGTTGCCGATGTTCAGACAGTGTCCAAGAAGACTTTTGTGCGAGACCAGTCGATCATGGGATTGTTGCAAAAGGATAAGTCCGCAGCAAAGCCTGCGAAGTAATGAAACGTCATTCTGGCTCTTGAAATGTCATTCTGGCTCTTGAAATGTCATCCCGGCTTTAGGCCGGGATCTTTTTTTATTTGAGAAGCTCAGTAATCTGATGGGCGATTTGTTGAGCCAAAGCGGAATCTTCGTCGTAGACGGCGCAAACCTTTTTACAACTCAGTTCCAACAGCTGGCGGGCGATCTTTGAATCACGCTGGGTGCGGATTTCCCTCAGGGCGATGTCAATTCGCTTGATATCCTTTTGGTCGGGATAGCCCTTCATAAATTGGAAGAACTGCTGGACCTGAACGTCATAATCGTAGTCGCTTTCCAAAGCCAACAGGAATGGAATCACGCGTACGTTCAAAAGCTTGCTCAAGTTGCCAACGAAAGTGTTCAGGCTGACGCCCTTGGGGAACAATTCTTCAGTATTGTTTTGTAAATCGTCGGTATCCACGAAGGCGCCTGCTTCAATTTCTTCTAGGGCGGCATTCAAGAAATCAATTTCCTGACGCTTGGCTTGTTCGCGATAGACAGCCTGATAATAAATGGGCAATGTGGTAAGGCAATAGTGGGCTTGACTTGCTCCGATGAATTCGCCGATGTAGTAGATGTCGGCATCTTCTGCCAGAATTTCTTCTTCGCGGGTGTAATTGCCGATGCGTGCGGGAATAGGAATGACTTCCATGCTGGAAAGTTCCTTCATACGTTCGCGCATTGCTTCTACATCCAGGTTTGTCGGCAGTTCAATGCCTTCGGCTTCCATGGATTCCAGCATGTGGTTCAACTTGTCATCTACAGCTTCGTTGATGGCCTTGCGGTTAGGCACCTTCGGGGAAAACTGTCTAAAGTCGCCTTCCAATGCCAAAAGACCATTTTTGATCATGTCATCAAAAGGACTGTTGCTTCCCTGTTCATCGGGGCTGGGTAAAATTCTGGCGTATGCGATCATGCGACCGCACAAATCTTTATCGTTGCCTTTCTTTTGCTCAATACCTAACATACGAGGCAAATATACAAAAAAACAAAAAGCCGTAAGAAGTGTGATCCTACGGCTTTGTATTGAGAAATAGAACAGTTACTTTACGCGGAAAACCCTTTGCTTGCTATATCCCGGAGTTATAATCTTAAGGATGTAGTTGCCTGCAGGGAGGTTCCTGGTGGCAAGTTCCCAACTTTCAGCATCAAAGTTTGCCAATTTGATATTGCGGATCAGCTTGCCGTGCATGGAGAACAACTGGATGTGTGCGCTCCTGTTTGCAAAGTTTTGCTGCAAGCTGTTACCTGCGATAGCGGCGGGAATAGTATCAACTGTATTCGTAGTATCCTTGGGTTCTTCTGTTTGGATTACTTCAACATCGACAGGAACGAGTTCAATCTGATCCAGATTGGGGCCGTCATTGCTGCCCACTACTGCAAACTGGATGTAGCTGGCGCCTCGGGGCAACTTGATTTCAGTTTCCTTGGTGGGGTAGGTTTTCCAGTCTGCGGTCTTTTCGAAGGTGATTTGCTGGCCTGCATCTACGGTGGAACTGCCGTCGCCGATTGCCTTTATAATCAAGTCGCGATCGCTTGTGCTGCCGTTGGTATAGGTCATGACCATCTTGTAGGTACCGGCGGCGCTTACGTACACAGGAATGTTCACGTAGGAATTGCCTGCGCCGAAGTTCACGTAGCCAGAACCTGCGAATCCAGCGTTAGAACTTTCATTAATCGCGTTTCCAAGAACGCCGGTTTCTGCCTGGAAAACAGTCAAGCCGGGGGCTGCAAAGATTGCCCCCAGTTCAATGTCGCTGGTGGCGGTGATTTCTATGGTTGCGTCGGTAGCATTTCCGGCGCTAGCTCCGGTCCAGCCTGCAAATTTCCAACCGTCCACGGGTTTGGCAGTAAATGAGACTGTTTTTCCTTCTGCCACTTTATTGCTGTTCAGACCTGTTTCAATGGATCCGCCGATGGATTCGTTTAATTTTACGTTGAAATAGGTGACGTTGCTTTCCTGTACGGAGATTTCATTAGAGGTTGCTCCCAGGCCGCCCATGGAATTTGCTGCACGGACAGTAACCTTGGAACCAACAGCGATACCTTCGGTAGAAACGCTATTTGTTGCAACGCTGGTCTTGAATTTCCCGTTGACGAATACCGCCCAGCAGCGTGCGTTTTCGTCATCGGCCCAGACGATGTCTGCTCCATCCTGAGAAATTTGCGGAGCGCCCATCTGAACTGTTAGTTTGTTCGGTTCCCATTTGTCGGAACCTCCTAGAACATTGGCTAGGGTGTATTTGGCTGCGTCGCTGGCACTCCACACGGTCTTCAAATTCTTTGCTGTGGAAGCGTCCTTGCCTCCGTCAAAGTAGGTCTTGCGTCTGCTGACGTCCACGGCACCGCCGTTTCCGTTCTTGCTGTTGTATTCGCCGAAGACATCTGGACCAGAATTCATATCCGGACCCCAACCTTCTGCTCTCGGCTGTGCATACATGGTGGTGTTCAGGAATACAGTTTTAGCATGTCCCCAGGAACGTCCCAAATAAAAAGTTCCATTGAAACTGTTATTGGATACGTTGATTTTTGCGTTGTTAAAGACGTAGCCCCAGCTAGTAGAAGTCTTGGCTGCGGTAATGTAGCCTCCGTTTCGGGTCATGACCAGGTTGGTGCCTTCAAACCATACGTCGCCATCGCCACAGATGAAGTCCACTGTACCCTGGATTTCGCCGCCTTCCCAATAAGTTCTGCCGCCTTTGTTGGTGTAGTAGGTATCCTGTCCGCTGAGCAAACGCACATTCTTGAAAATGTACCTGTCGCCAATCTGCTGGATCGTTACCTGTCGGGCAGCTTCGGCACTGGCAAAGGAACTCTTGTTTTTTACCGTCAGATCCTGCATGTACATCCCATTGTTATTGGGAAAGTACAAGGTCGCGGTGACGCTGATGCCTTCGGTGTCTGTGGTGTTGGATATGGTTGTCTTGTCGCGGTTTTGACCAACCAGCGAAACGTATGAGGTGGAAAAAACGCTTCGACCATGGGAATCGCCGGTCACCTTTGTAATGTCGTATTCTCCCTCGGGAAAGAAAATCACGAAGCGGTTGTTTTCGGAGGGCTTGGCTGCCGCTGCCGCTGCTGCAGCCGCCTTAAAATCCCCATCGACGCCTACGACAAAGTCAAACTTTCTTTTGGTGACGCCAAAGGCGTCTGTAACAAAGCCGGCCGCAAGGAAGGAGGCAATGAATAAACTAGTCTTCTTCATTATTTTCTTCCGTTGACGCGGACAGCGCCTTTTTTACTATTCAAAATGTAGTAGACGCCTGCGCCTTTGCCGTAATTGCCTGTGTAAGACTTGTAGGATGAAGCTTTTCCGTTGCGCATGACATTGTTAATTGCCATGCTGGAGTCAGGTTGTTGAATCGGATTGTCGGGAGTTGTAACTTTTACCTTGCCAACTTTCAGATTTTCGTTCATCCATCCGATAACATCGATGTTTGCCATGCCGTCCTTTTCGAGGCTGGTGAATGTCAATTCGGTATAGCCGGCAGCGAGTTCAACATCAAAGGCGGCTGTTTTATAGGTAGTCCATCCGCCGGTACTTTCCATGCTGCCCTTTTCCAATAAGGTTACTGCTGAAGTACCTTCTACAATGATTGTATCCTTTTCTGCAGTTTTTGCGGAAATGCTGAATCCGCGGGCGGTACTTCCTCCGTTTGCATAGCGGATGTACAGAGTGTACTTGCCTGTTTCTGTAGCAGTGACGCCGTAGGTCACGTAACTACCAATTGCGTTATCCACGTTGGCGTAACCTTCGCCCACGAAACCTGTGTTTGTTGATTCCTTGACGCCCTTGATATCGACGAAGTTGACGCCATCGATGACCGTCTTGCAGGTGTCGCTTCCGCACATGGCAACAGGAGGCGGCGGGGGAGGAGGCGGTACGTAATCGTCACTTGTTTTTTCAAGAGCTTCCAGGTATGCCTTTTCTGTGCTCAACAAGGCGGTTCCGTATTCGCCAGCCCACTGGTAACCGGTGCGACGTTCCTCGGAAATCTTGGTAAAGTCCTGTGTCTTGGTGCTTACGCCGTCGCGGTCGCAGAAGAAGTAGTTGTCGTTGTTCACTTCGTAGAAGCGGTACCATAGAACGCTGCCGTCTTTTTTGTCAAATGTTCCTGCTTTCTTGTTGAAGTAAAGGCCTGTGACCTTCGTTTTCTTGTACCAGTTGATGGCGCTCTTGACTGCCAACTGGATTTCGGGAGTCTGGTTTGGCCAGTTCATTAGGAACCATACGACGCCTGCGGATTCGCTGCCGGACTTGCTTTCCAGTTCGTAGGCGCGGGCTGGGCGGGGAGCGTAGTTTGCGGTATCGTGCTGGGCGCACCACACGGTGGGTACGCCATTATTGATAATCTGGGCTTTCAGCAAGTAATTGATGGCCTTGTCCATGGCGCCGCTCATCTTGGCGCGGGTAGCGTCATCGATGATGTCACTGTCGAAGGGCGACGTCTTGTTGGCGATATCCATCATGGTCACCATGGCGCGAATCATGGCGTTGTCATTTAACGTAATGTGGTCACTATAGTTGCCGCGCTTGGGCCAAACCTGAGGCAGGCCGCCTGTGGAGCGCTGCATGGTCAAAAGGAAATTGACGGCCTTGTTGAAACTGCTCTTGAATGCTGCCTTGTAGGTGGCGTTGGTGGTTTCCTTGTAGCGGACTGCCAACAGTCGCATTTCCTGTACGGTGGCGTCGTTGTCGATGGTGGCCAGGTCGCCACCGCTTGCGGAACGCCACTCGGACTTTTGCCCGCCGGCATAGGCGCTTACGTACTTGCTTGCCATGGCCTTGTAAAAACCGCCATTGCTGATTTGCCAGGTGGTCATGTTGTAGGCGTATTGGTCAATATCCATGCCCTTGGCTGCGTTAGTCAGTTCGGAGTAGCCGCGGTAACTATTGATTTTGGAAACTGCCGTAGAAGGTGGTTCGTAAGTGGCGCCGAAGGCACCAGATACACAAATGCCAGCAATAATTGCCAAATTCAACTGGGTTTTCATACACACATCCTTTTTTTACCCATAGGCCTTCGCCTATTTCATCCATTTTACAATCTATGTTAAAATTGTAAAAGCGGACCTTTACACTCTTTAGAAGTGTTGCCTTTAGACAACACCTCTACAAACATAAAACTATACCCAAAAATGCTGTTTTTTTTATGAAAAAGCGTCATTTCTCTTGTCAATTTGTCAATGGTCCTTGCCTAAGTGGGGAAAAAGCCCCTGTTTCTTGAAAATGGCACGTAATTTGCTAATTTTGAAACGAAAATTTAAACATAGGTGCTTTATGAATCCGAAGATCTACTACACCATTACCGACGAGGCTCCGTTCCTCGCTACCCAATCCCTCCTTCCCATTGTCAAGGCTTTCGCAAAGACCGCCGACATCGATGTGGATACCAAGAATATCTCCCTGGCCGGCCGAATTCTCGCTGTTTTTGGCAAGGCTGAAGACGACCTTGGCTTCCTGGGCAAGTTGGCTCTGGATGCAAGTGCAAATATCATCAAGCTGCCCAACATTTCTGCTTCTCTCCCGCAGTTGAAGGCTGCCATTGCAGAACTTCAGAAGAACGGTTACGATGTTCCGGAATATCCCGATGAACCCGCTACCGAAGAAGAAAAGGAAATCCGCGCCAAGTACGACAAGGTGAAGGGCTCCGCAGTGAACCCGGTGCTCCGTCAGGGTAACTCTGACCGTCGCGCTCCCAAGGCTGTTAAGAACTATGCCAAGAAGAACCCCCACAAGATGGGCGCTTGGTCTGCCGACAGCAAGACTCACGTTTCTTACATGACCGCCGACGACTTCTACGGTAACGAAAAGTCCGTGACCCTGGGCGAAGCCGACACCTTTAAGATTGAATACGTTGCCTCCGATGGTTCTGTGACTGAACTCCGCGCTGCAAAGCCCACTCTCGCTGGCGAAATCCTGGATGCTACCGTCATGCGCATGGCATCTCTCGAAAAGTTCATTGCCGAACAGATGGCCGACGCCAAGGCCAAGGGCGTGCTTTTCTCCGTGCATCTGAAGGCTACCATGATGAAGGTTTCCGACCCCGTCATGTTCGGCGCCTTTGTCCGCGTGTTCTTCAAGGACGTGTTTACCAAGTATGCCGACTTGTTCAAGGAAATCGGCGTTAACGAAAATAACGGTCTGGGCGATCTTTACAAGCGCCTGGAAGGCAATGCCAAGGAAGCTGAAGTCAAGGCTGCAATCGATGCCGCTCTTGCAAATGGCCCCGCAATCGCCATGGTGGATTCCGATAAGGGTATTACCAACCTGAACGTCCCCAGCGATGTGATTATCGACGCCTCCATGCCTGCCATGATTCGTAACTCTGGTTGCATGTGGAACAAGGAAGGCAAGCTCCAGGAAGTAAAGGCTTGCATTCCGGATCGCTGCTACGCAGGTATCTACGAAGCTACCATCGATTTCCATAAGAAGAACGGAGCTTTCGATCCCACAACTATGGGCTCCACCTCTAACGTAGGCCTTATGGCTCAGGGCGCCGAAGAATACGGCTCTCACGACAAGACCTTCATTGCCAAGGGCAAGGGCGTTATCCGTGCTGTGAACAGCAAGGGTGAAGTCATCCTTTCCCAGGACGTTGAAGCCGGCGACATCTTCCGTATGTGCCAGGCCAAGGACGCTCCTATCAAGGACTGGGTTAAGTTGGCTGTGAACCGCGCTCGCGTTTCTAGCACTCCCGCAATTTTCTGGCTGGACCCGCAGCGTGCCCACGACCGCGAAATCCAGAAGAAGGTGGAAGCTTACCTGAAGGATCACGATCTCAATGGTCTCGACATCACGATTATGGACCCCAAGTCCGCCATTACCGAATCCCTGACCCGCGCTAAGGCCGGTCTCGATACCATTAGCGTTACCGGTAACGTGATGCGTGACTACCTCACCGACTTGTTCCCCATCTTGGAAGTGGGTACTTCCGCCAAGATGTACTCCATCGTGCCTCTCATGGCAGGTGGTGGCATGTTTGAAACTGGTGCAGGTGGCTCCGCTCCGAAGCACGTACAGCAGTTCCTTGCTGAAAACTACCTGCGCTGGGATTCCCTGGGCGAATATTTTGCTCTGGTCCCGTCCTTCGAACAGATTGCCGCTACTACTGGCAACAAGAAGGCTAAGGTACTGGCTGACACTTTGGACGAAGCTAACGGTCGCATTCTTGAAAACAACCGTACTCCGGCCCGCAAGATCGGCGACCTGGATAACCGTGGTTCCCATTTCTACCTGGCTATGTACTGGGCTGAAGCTCTTGCCGCACAGACTGCAGACGCAGAACTGGCTGCAAAGTTCGCTCCCGTAGCTGCGGCTCTTACTGCTGGTGAAAAGGACATCGTTGCCGCTTACACCGCTGCTCAGGGCCAGCCGGTTGACATCGGTGGCTACTACCTGCCCAAGGCAGAACTGCTGAAGAAGTGGATGAGACCTGTGGAACAGTTCAACAAGGTCATCGATTCTATTTAGGATGCAAGGGGCTCTGCCCCTAAATACTCCCTCCTCAGAGGGGAGCAGAAAGACCTCACGAAATAAATCGTGAGGTCTCTTTTTCTATCTCAAGTTTTTTTTCAGATTCAAAATTAGTTCTGGAAACTGCCTTCGATAATCCAGCGGCAGAGTTCCTCGATGCTGGCGTAGTCAGGCACGGTCTTTGCAAAATTCTGGGCCTTGCTCTGTTCAATGAACTTGCTCCAGGTGGCCTCGTTCTTGGCGGTAAGACCCAGGTGCTCTTCGATAGCACCTTTGGTCCAGACCCAAATGCCCTGGCTGCGAAGCTTGGCGTGAATGCTCTTGATGGGGCGCTCGGCTTCGGGCATAGCGGCCATCATTGCGTAAGCCTGCGCAGCAGTGGTATTGCTGTGCTTACTTACGGGGAGACCATTAACCAGGCGTAAATGCTGGTGGAATGCCAGTTCCCTAAAGAGTCGCAGGCAGTACTTCAAATCCGGGTCGTTGTAATCCAGGAACCCGTCGTGGGGTGCTGTGGTAAAGGCGTAGTCCAGGTCCACGATGGCGCGGACCGGCATGTCCATGGCGTCTAGCACCTGCATACTCTTGCGGGTGTTGCTGACACCGCCCTGGCGAACCAAGGCGCACTTGATCAATGCGAAACTCTGTCCGGTAATGCGTTCGAACAATGCGGGCAATACACGGAGTTCAGTCTTACCTTCGGTAAGCAGCACGTAGTCGGCAAATAAAAGTTCGTTACTGTTGCTCAGGCTAAAGAGCATCTGGAGCTGGCTGGGCGCATCCTGAACCACCTGATGGACTGCGTCTTCCATTCGCTTTCGCATAAAGGTGCCGCGTTCCTTGTTCTTACGAATCAGGAGGGACGTGCTTACGTCTTCACTGGTAACCATCTGGGCGCTGTGGGTGGCGAACACCACTTGGTAGCCCTCGTTGGAAAGGTTCTTCAGGGCGACTCGCACCAACTCAACCGCCTGGGGATGCAAGTACAGTTCCGGGGAGTCGATGAGCAGCATGGTGCGGCTCAGGTAATGGTTGTTATGGTGTTTCTTGATATCTGCAAGATAGCGGATCAATGCCATCTGGATGGCTCTCTTGGAGCCTGCACCCATACGGGAAATATCTCGTTCAAATCCGTCGTCTTCGTCAATAACCTTGATGCTGGCCTTCTTCAGGAAGGTCTCCAAGGTCGGTACAGGAATGTCCAATTCCACCTTGACGCTGGGGAATAGCGGGCGGAGTTTTTCATTGACGTCGCGGTCGAATGCCGACAACTCGTCGGCGCGGTTTTCGCTATCGGGGGAGAGAATGTCGCTGAACTTATTCAGCAGCATATTGATTTCGCCTCCGAAACGTCTTTCCAGGGGCTTAAAAATTTCGTGCAACAGCTTAGTAAAGGCTTGGTTCCCCTCAAAGTCCCAGATGGCAATGGATTCGGGGAACATTCGGTTGAAGGCGGCGAGGAAATCGTCGTCGGCACGGATCCATTCCTTGTTGTTCTTTCCATTGCGCTTGTTGGGCGGTACGAAAACGAAGGTTTCCACGGTTTCTGGATTTTCCCCAGGAATTCGCTGCAGTTTCTTGATGCGGAGTCTGCCGGCGGTGGGGCCTGTGGTTACCAGATAGGGTAGGATCGCCGTAGCCTTGTCTTCCCCAAGCCTAGCCAGAACCTGCTCTGAAATTCCGTCAAAGATTCCTTCCACCTCAACAGGTTCGTTGGGGTTGTCGAAATAGGAAATATCCAGGGAAAAATGGGACAAAAGCCAGCGGATGCCCATCAAGATGTTGGTTTTGCCGGCGTTGTTGTACCCGATCAGGGCAGTAAAGCTACTGAGTGGAAACGTCTGACGCTGGATGGAGCGCAGATTTGCGATTGTAATCTCAGAAAGTCTTAAAGCCTGTGGTTGCATATCCTGAACATATATAAAATTCGGGGTCGGGGAGGCCAAAAAAAGGAAAAAACGCAATTTTGGTGTGTTTTAGAGCACTAGAAACATTAAAAACCCGTTGTCTATGGGCAACACCTTTGTTTTTTTTCGTTGTCTAAAAAACGTTAAACATATCTATATTTATATTGAGTATTATGAGATTTGGGCTAAAATATGGTTTTCTTGCTGCCGGAATGGTCAGCCTGCTGTCTGCAGGCTGTACTACTGATGTTGCCGGCAATAGTGCTGAAACTGGATCTCCTGAATTGGCCGGCGTCCTGTATTTGGACAATGGTAATCCTGCAAGCTTTGCCCGCGTTCGTGTGGTTGGTTCTAGCTTTGACTACTATCGTGGCGATGACCTGAGCGACGTTATCGAGGTTGTTGCTGATTCCAATGGTGCCTACTCCATTGACTCCATGCCGGAAATCAATTCCAAGTCTTTCTCCCTGGAAGCATTCCATGAAGAATCCGGTAAGCGCCTGTTGATCCAGAATCTTGCTCTGGAAGACGACAGCCTGGTGGTGAACGATTCTCTCCAGAATCCTGGTGTGGCGCTCCTGAATGTTGAAAATATCTTTGAATCCAAGGTTGAAGGTCTTAAGGGCAGCGCCACTATTGTGGGCACCACCTTCATGCAAAGTGTGGAAGTCAAGGATGGTTCTGTGCTGGTGGATTCGCTTCCTGCAGGTGAACAGGATTTGGTAATCCGACTCTATGACAAGGATACGCTGAAGACTCAATTCAACAAGATTGATGTTGTGCCCGGAGATACTGTCGTATTCGATACAATTTCGGAAGCCATTGTTCGTTCCTATGCGATGCCTCTTCTGCTTGCCAAGGAAACATCTCTGGATTCCTCCGAATCCGTGTTGACGGATGTTCCGATGGTCTTTGGCCTTGATAGTTCTGTTTTTGATTTCGATAGCCTTTTGACAAACGGTAAGAATGGTCGTTTCGAGGCTTTCAGAGTCAATGCGCAGGGTGAACGTTCTGCTACTTTGCCCATTGATGTCGGTCGCTGGGACGCAAGTTCCAAGGAAGCCTTGTTCTGGGTTCGCGTGGATTCACTGAATGTCGATGATTCCCTGGTCATCGAGTTCAATTCTCGAAAGTCTTCTGTTTTTGCAAAGGATGTTTTCCCCACCAACGGTTATTACCGTACGGTATGGCATTTTGACGGTGGAGCCAAGCAGCTGATTGATGTTGCTGAAAACGAGTCTGTTTCCATGGGTGTTCCTTCCAAGGTTTCCGAAGTGGATGGCGTTGTTGGAAAGGCCTTCGGTTTTGATGGATCTGCTTCCGTGGTCATCGACAATTCTTCCGAAGGTGAATTGAACTTCCCGGCAGATACCTTAAGTTTTGGTGTCTGGGTCAAGCTTGACGATGTGAAGGATTCCAGCATGATTTTCTCCAAGGATGGTCAGTATAGTCTTGTGGTCGATCCAAAGGAGGGCTTTGTGGCTGGTTATCGCGAAACGGTGGTGGACTCTCTTGGAGATACCCTTCAGAAGGCTCATACCTTCCACAGTGGCGACAGTCTTTTGGTGGCTGATAAGTGGACGTATATTTATTTCCAGAAGCGCGGGCCGATGCAGTCTTTCTACGTTGACGGTGTCAAGATTTCTCAGGCAGAAAAGGTGACTACGGCCCAGTTCCAGCGTTACGAGTTTGCTAATCTTGTCGTTGGAAAGGGTTTTAAGGGTGCTATCGATGAACTGATGTTTAGCGACGGCTACAGAACCGATAATTGGGTTAAGGCAACCTATTATAATCAAAAAAATGCTAATAATAGCGCAAAATTCTGCGTTCGAAAGTAGAAAAAAGCCTTTTTGGAGGCGTTGTAATGCTTTGCAACGCTTTTTCTATCTGTAATACTGAAAAAAGTCCATCAGAAAGTATCTTTATATTGGGATTTGGGGCATTAAACCCTACTTGGATATAAGGATTAGGCATAATGAAACAGTCTTTTGCTGGGCGCATCGCCATGGTGTGCGCTGCTGTCTTAACTCTTAACACGGCTCTGTTTGCTCAAACCGATAGTACCCTTCGTCAGTTGGCAGAGGCCC
This sequence comes from Fibrobacter sp., assembly GCA_024399035.1. Taxonomy (GTDB): domain Bacteria; phylum Fibrobacterota; class Fibrobacteria; order Fibrobacterales; family Fibrobacteraceae; genus Fibrobacter. The sequence continues at coordinate 64,943 of JAKSID010000012.1, forward strand.
GTGGCCGCTTTGTGGGTGCCATCTTGAATTCCAACTGGTTCAGCTACGGCCTGGGTGATGATGCAGAAGTCTACGAGAATACCCACAAGTCCCAGTTCAATATTGTGGTTGCAGAAAACGAGATGAAGTTTGATGCAACGGAACCTGCCCGAAACTCCTTCAACTTTAAGAATGGCGATAAGCTGATGGCTTACGCTGCAGCTAATGGTATGCAGGTCCGCGGTCATGCGCTGGCTTGGCATAGCCAGGTTCCAGATTGGGTTCCGAAGTTGGCTGAAAGCGTGGCTGCCGCTGGAGGCTCCCCCAAGGATACCTTGCTGGCTGTATTGAAGAATCATATTGAAAATGTGGTGGGTCATTACAAAGGCAAAATCCGTGAATGGGACGTGGTGAACGAAGCCATTGATGGAACTCCTGCCGCTTGGCGTGATGGTTCCGCTTCTGTGTGGTACAAGTACATCGGCCGTGAATTCATCGACTCCGCTTTCGTATGGGCCCACAAGGCCGACCCCGATGCAAGGCTTTACTACAACGACTATTCCCTGGAATGGGGCGTGGCAGAAGGATCCAAGGGCAAGTTCGCTGTGGATTCTGTGGCTAAGCGTTTGAGGGCTGCGGGCATTTACATTACAGGTATCGGCTGCCAAACTCATATTTCTGATTATCATGTGACCACTCCGCAGAATGTAAAGGCGTTGGCTCAGATGCTGGAAGCAGAGGGTATGACCTTGCAGATTACGGAACTGGACATTGGCTTTGACAAGAAAACTGCGACCCAGTCTGATTACGAAGCCCAGGGGAGTCTGTACCGTCAGTTTATGGACTTGTTCCTGGAAGCGCCCAACATGGAAGCCTTTGTGATTTGGGGCTTTTCTGATAAGTACAGCTGGCTTGCGGATTTGTACAAGTATAATGGTTTGATTTTTGATTCCAGCTTTGCAGCAAAACCTGCTTACGACAGTCTGGTTGCTAGTCTCAAAGCACATAGTGCAGATAAAGTAACGAAAGTTAAAGACGCGATTCCTCTAGTTTGGGAAAATACTTCTCCCTTTGGAAAAGCCTCCTATGTCATCGTAGACTATAGCCAACCGGGTGCTGAATCCCGTGGAGAATGGTCCGGCGATGTAAAGAATGGCAACGGAAAGTTTGTAGGTGATGCTTTGGCCGGAAAGACGGGCTATATGAATGTTCCTTTGGCAGGCTGTGACCAGAACGCTGATTACTGCGGTTACCAGCACGCAATCTACACACTCCCTCAGGATGCGGTGGATTCCAATCTCTTGAGTAAGTGCGAGGCCCTGGTGTTTACTGCCTACGGCCCTGGCGGCAGCACCGCTTATGTGAATATCGGTATCAACGATCCCAAGATGACTTTGCAGAATGGCCGTCCCCTCAGTTCAAAGGTCTGGGCGGGTATGACGGTGGACTTGCAGGCCGTCCGCGATGCAGATGTTAAACCCACGCAGCTGACTTTTAACAGCAGCAATACCTCTGCCATGTACATTTCAAAGATTGAAGCGGTGGGCTGCCCCGACGAAAACAGCGCAACCCCCGTTACCCCCAGCGGAATCAAGAGTGTGGCAAAGGCTTTTGAAGCCTCCGGACGAGTTGTCCGTTTTGACGGAAAACAGCTTTTTGTTCCTTCCTCCGCTCAGGTGGAATTGTTCGATATGCAGGGCCGCCCTGTGTTTACTGCCAGGGATATTGAAGGCGTTGTCAGCCTTTCTTCTGTGGCTAAGGGCCTCTATGTGGTTCGCGTTCGCGTGGGCTCCCAGAGTCTTGTCCGCCAGATTGTTGTTAAATAGTTGAAATTAGGCATTTTTCCCCAAAAAAAGCCCGGATTGGCAAATCTCGGGGGCTCAACTTTTGTATTTTTGGCTGGAATTAGATTTTTATACAGGTAGGTTTACTCTGTTGTTGCGATTGTTGTTTGCTATTGTAGTCTTGGTTGGCTTTGCTCAGGCCCAGCTTTTGGATATGTCCGAAATGTCCGAAAGCTATATGGCGGAAAATGCCGTTACGAAGGTGAAGGTCGAAGGTACTGTTCACATGGATCCCCGCGCAGTGATTAGCCGCGTTGGCGTCAAGGAAGGTCAAAGCTATTCTCCTTCGGCTCTCTCCGATAAGGTCCAATCTTCTGTAACCTCCCTGTACGAATCTGGTCTTTTTGATGATGTTTCCGCCTGGATTGACTACGTGGGCGATGGCACCGATGTAGAATTGATCTTTAAGATTAAGGAACTCCCCGCGCTGGATACCGTTGTTTTTGAAGGCTGCGACGATATTTCCGAAGAAGATTTGCGCCTTAAGGTTCGTTTGATTCCTGGCCAGGTCTATAGCAAGAGCCAGCTGGAACGTGATCGCCAGGCTATTTTGGATCATTACCACTCCGAAGGCTACCTCCTTGCAGAAGTCGGCTATCGCGAAACCGAAGCAGACGAAAATAAGAATCAGGTGACCTTTATTGTTCGCGAAGGCGGCAAGGTCAAGGTTCGTCAGTTTGATATCCAGGGCAACAGCAACGTCCCCCGCGAAGACATCATGGACCACATGAACACCAAGCTGGACCAGTGGTGGGGCGGTGGCGAATTTAAGGAAGATGTGTTTGCTGCTGACCGCGATTCTGTGTTGAACGCTATTCGCCATTTTGGCTACCTGGATGCAGAACTTACCGAATACAGCGCAGAATACCTGCCTGATTCTACCTGCTTGTTCTACATGGGCCGTATGGTTCCCATGGGCGCAAAACTTGAAAATCTCTATGAACAGCTGAATGTGGCTTTGGCTGATACCAATTCTGCCTTGAATAAGATGGCTGGTAAGCCCACTATGCAGGTGACCCATATCTTCCGTAACCATCGAGCCATTGGCGAAAAGCAGTGGGTGACCCGTTCTGTGCCTAAGGTTAAGTCCGAAGAAGATGCCTGGAAGTACCTGAACGACATTATCCGCTACGAAGATGCCCGTAAGGAATGGCTGTCTCTCGTCAAGAACAACAAGTGGTCTAATCCCAAGATTGACTCCTTGTTGAAGATCAAGAAGTTGAACGGCTATCAGGAAAAGCTCCTGGTCCGTTACATGATCGAAGACATTTTCCCGGCCTTGAATAAGTACGACGAAATCAAGACCTCCAGTGCTATTCTCGTTCATATCCACATGAACGAAGGCCGCCGCTACTACATGGGAGGCTTGCACTTCTCCGGTAACGAAGTTCTGAGCGACCAGATGCTTAAGTATGTGTACCGCTTGGATAGCGGCAAGGTCTTTGACCAGTACCTCTATGATGCCTCTCGCAAGGCTTTGATTGATGCCTACCGCGAAGACGGCTACCTCTTTGCCCAGTACGAAGAAGAACGCACCTTTACTAACGACTCCATTGTGAACCTGTCCTACAAGATGACCGAAGGCTTGCCGGCCCAGATTCATAAGGTTCATATTCGTGGCAATACCAAGACCAACGAAAAGGTGATCCGTCGTGAAGTCCGCTTGTTCCCGGGTGATACTTATCGCCAGTCTGCTTTGGAACGTAGTTTCCGCGAAATTATGCAGTTGAACTACTTTGACATGGTCGTACCGGACATCAAGGTCGTGGGCGATCAGGAAGTGGATCTTGACTTTATGGTTCAGGAAAAGGAAGCCGGTACGGGTCAGTTCAGCCTGGGTGTTTCCTATAGCGAAAGCGACGGTCTCGTTGGTACTGCCTCTATTTCTATTCCCAACTGCTGTATGGGTGGTGGCCGCGCTGCATCCTTGAATGTGGAATACGGTGCTGACAAGAAGAGTGCTTCTATTAGCTTCCAGGAACCTTGGTTCTTGGATAAGCCTATTACCTTGGGTGCTAGCTTGAGCTACTCCTGGTGGAACATGGAAGACTACAACGACCCGAATATTACCCGTTATGGCGGAAGCGTTTACCTGGGTAAGCGACTCAAGTGGCCGGATGACTACTTCTATGGTCAGGTCGGTTACAGCTGGCTCATGAACAAGCAGGGCGACAACATCCCCAATAGCTATGTGGTTTACACCGGTATTGAATCCGCTATTAACTTCCGCTTGATCCGCGACGATAAGAACTTGCCGCAGTTCCCCACAGATGGTTCTCGCTACGTCTTGGATATGCAGTGGGCTGACGGCTACTTGGGTAGTGACTTTGAATTCTTGAAGACTGAACTTACCGTAAAGTGGTGGTTCCCGTTGTTTAGGGATCGTTTGACCTTGGCTTTGACCAACCAGTATGGTGTGATTATGGGTGACCATCTGCAGTACCGTACTTTGTACACAATGGGCGGCGCCTATGGTTACGAAGGCATGATGCGTGGTTACAGTTCCGGATCTATCGGCTATCGCCGCCTGGGCCGCAGCTACCAGTACATCGGTGCTGAACTCCAGTTGGGCCTTGTGCCCCAGACTTTCTATCTGTTGCCCTTCTTCTTTGATGCAGGTAACGTATTCGGCGAACGCTATGACCCCAAGACCCAGGTTCCTGTGCCTAGCCGCAGTCCGCTTGCTGAATGGGATCCCACTAGCCTCAAGAAGGACATTGGCTTTGGTTTCCGCGTAGTTGTGCCTATGCTGGGTATCATTGGCTTCGACTTCGCATGGCCTCTGGATGTGGGCGAAAACTACACCGGTACCAAGAAGGATAAGGTGGGCGATATGGAATTCAACTTCGTTATCGGCCAGGGCTTCTAAGGAGAAATTTATGGTTAAGAAACTTCTCGTAGTTTTGACTCTTGCTTTGTTCTTCGGCGCCTCTGCAGGCTTTGCCGAAGACGGACTCCGCATTGCTCACGTAGATTCCAAGCTGATCTTCGATGGTTACAAGGGTACCAAGAAAGCTCAGGAAGAATACGACCGCCAGGTGGCTAAGTGGGAACAGCAGGGCAACTTGCTGCAGAAGGAACTTGCTGCCATTAAGGAAAAGTTGGACAAGCAGGTTCTGATGCTTTCCGACGAAAAGAAACGCGAACTTGAAGCCGAGTACGCCAAGAAGGACACGGAACTGAAGAACTTTATTGACCGTGTCTATGGCCGTAAGGGCGAGCTGATTTCTGAAAATGAAAAGGTAAGTGCTCCAATCATTCAGTTGATCCGTAAGGCCGTTACCGAAATTGCCTTGCAAGAAGGCTACGACATGGTCGTTGACCGTGCTACAGGTTCTGTTCTCTTTTGGAAGAAGGACAATGACCTGACCAACAAAGTTCTGGAATATTTGAATAACCGATAGTTTCGCAGCTCGAATCAGTTAACCATTAAACCCCGGGCCTCGTGCCTCGAACCTGGAGCCTCTACATGGCCGACAATAAAGCAGAAAAGTTTGTATTCTACATGTACAAGATGTGCAAGTCTTACCCCAACAAGGAAGTCTTGAAGGACATCTCCCTTAGCTTCTACTATGGCGCTAAGATTGGTATTATCGGTCAGAATGGTGCCGGTAAGTCTACGCTTCTGCGTATTATGGCTGGTATCGATAAGGAATTCCAGGGCGAAGCTTGGATTGAACCTGGTCGTACCGCTGGCTACCTGCCTCAGGAACCTCAGCTGGATCCGAACCTGACCGTCAAGGAAAACGTGATGCAGGCTGTGGCCAAGAAACAGGCTATTCTTGACCGCTTCAACGAAATCTCCATGAAGTTTGCAGAACCCATGGAAGATGATGAAATGAACAAGCTCCTGGACGAACAGGCCAAGCTTCAGGACATCATTGACGCTCAGGATTTGTGGAGCCTGGACCGCAATATTGAAATTGCTATGGACGCCCTCCGTTGCCCGCCGGGTGACTGGCCGGTGACCAACCTTTCCGGTGGTGAAAAGCGCCGCGTGGCTCTGTGCCGCCTGCTCTTGGAAGAACCGGACCTGTTGCTCTTGGATGAACCTACCAACCACTTGGATGCAGAAACTGTTGCATGGTTGGAACGTCACCTTCGTGAATACAAGGGATCCGTCATTCTCGTGACCCATGACCGTTACTTCCTGGATAACGTGACCAACTGGATTCTTGAAATCGACCGCGGTCGCGGCATTCCTTGGGAAGGCAATTACGCCCAGTGGCTGGACCAGAAGCTGGAACGTATGCGCGGTGAAGAAAAGGGCGAATCTGACCGTCAGAAGCGCCTGGCTCGCGAACAGGAATGGGTCAAGCAGAGTCCCAAGGCTCGCCAGGCCAAGAACAAGGCTCGTCTTAAGGCCTACGAAGAACTCCTGGCTGAAGATTCCAGAGAGAAGATCAACGTGGCTCAGATTCACATTGCCAACGGCAACCGTCTGGGTGACATCGTTATTCAGGCCGAACATTTGCAGAAGGCCTTTGGCGAAAAGGTGCTTTTCGACGATATGAACTTCAGCCTGCCCCGCTCCGGTATCGTGGGCATTATCGGCCCCAACGGTGCTGGTAAGACCACACTCTTCAAGATGATTACCGGAACCGAAAAGCCGGATGCTGGTACCTTGAAGATTGGTGAAACTGTCCAGATCATTAGTATGGAACAGGGCCGCGATTCTCTGGATGATACCAAGACCGTTTGGGAATCCATTACGGGCGGCAACGACGAAATAATGGTGGGCGACCGCAAGATGAATGGCCGCGCTTACTGTGGCTTGTTCAACTTCACTGGCGCTGCCCAGCAGAAGAAGCTGAACACTCTTTCCGGTGGTGAACGTAACCGCGTTCTCATGGCAAAGAACTTGCAGCAGCCCGGCAACCTGTTGTTCCTGGACGAACCGACCAACGACTTGGATATTGAAACCCTCCAGGCCCTGGAACAGGCTATCCTTAAGTTCGCAGGCTGCGCCGTGATCATCTCCCATGACCGCTGGTTCCTGGACCGTATCGCAACCCATATCCTCGCTTACGAAGGCGACTCCAATGTTGTCTGGTTTGAAGGTAACTGGAGCGAATACGAAGCCGATCGCCGCAAGCGTCTTGGCGAAGATGCGGAAAACCCCAAGCCCATCAAGTACAAGACCCTGACTCGTAACTAAGTTTCGGGTAAGCGGTTTTGCTGAAAAATTAAAGAGCGAGTAGCATTAGCTACTCGCTTTTACTTATTGGGATAAACTTAGAATTCAAGATGTTCTGGGAAAGCTTCCTTTCTCATGATTCCCCACATTTTGTCGATATATGAAAGGGTGTAGAACTGTTCGTAATAATGGTAGTAGAACGCGCCTTTCATCGTCATGGAATAAATCCCATTTTCTTTTGTCAGGAATCCCAGTTTCTGCGCTAGCCAGAATTCAAGACCGTACGCTTTTTTTAGAGGTACTCCGAAGAAACTTTCGAAATCTCGTTCGTCCAGATGCATGCTGTAAAGCGTCCAGAATAGGAAATACACCATTCTCTGTCGCGGAGTGAATCTGATGGTCAAGGAAGTGGGCAATTCATCATTGTTGATTCTTTTGCAGTATTCGTCAACCGAGAAGGTGTTGATCTTGAATTGCTTTTCCAGCAATGTGGTTGCGGAACATCCAAAGCCCAGAAAGTTTTCTCGGGTCATTGAAGAATACTTGGCTTCTTCTTTGTTGGAGAATGTCCAGATGGAATTGCGATGGTAACCCTTCTGGTTAAAGTAGTTGGTGATTTGATCCAACAATTCCTTTTTCTGTTTTTTAGGCATTGCTTTCACTTTACTTTGAGTAAAGGAAAAATCAATGAACGGATAAATGGCCACGTGGTTTGCACCACATGCAAAAGCGTCATCTACGTCAGTCTTGAGGTCTTCGAATGTTTGGCCGGGCAGCGCAAAGATGAAGTCCATGGAGACTGTTTCGAAAGCGACTTGGCTTAGGGCGGCATTCAATTTGCTGGGGTCAACTTGTTTTCGCCCCAAGATGTTCTGGTAACGTTCCGAGAAAGACTGGATACCGATGCTGATCTTTGAAACACCTGCGGCCTTAAGTTTTTCAAGGGTTTCTACGTTGACATTGTCGGGATGCAGCTCAACGCCGATTCCTTCCGTAATGATGAAATGCTCTTGAATGGCCTCGATGATTTCGCCAATTCTATCCGCGATTAGAGCGGGCGTGCCTCCGCCAAAATACAAACTGGTTGTTTCTTTTTTGCCTTCGTACTGGCTCCCGACTTTATGGATTTCCTTGATGAGTGCATCAAGATACTTGTCGCATTGCAACTGGTTGTAAACGGTCTTGCAGTAAGGGCAAAACGGACAAATGCTTTTGCAAAACGGAATGTGAACGTAAAGCCCTAGGTTTCTGCAATCCTTGAAGGGCAGAAAATGATCATAATCGTTCTTGAATGAAAATGGATTGAATGATCTTGTGAGCCAGTTCCTTGTCAGTGTGGTAAATAAACTCATCAAAAATCCTAGATGTACTTTAGGTATGTTCTTAATGCTTCGAATACAATCTTTAATTTGCCTTGGAAGAACAAGGTATATTCGGCCACAAAGAAATAACCGCACTGCTCACAAAGTCCCGGTACATCGATGCACCTGCCGCAAACGGAAATCTTGCCGTTTTCCATGACTAGACATTGATGGCAGGGTGTGGGGAATGTGTTGTTGACGAGATAAGGAAGCCCGCTCTTTAAATTGAAAATCGGTGCGCCTTCGTCCATCATTTGTGCAATCAAATCGGCAATGGATTGTTTTTCTGCCTTGGTCAATTGCAAGTCTTTTGTATCAGGATAGGGCGTATGGAAGTTGAAGGAAACCGCCTTGACATGGTTTGTCTTTTTCGCGATTTCGACCACGTCTCGCACGGCACCCTTGTTAATCTGGTTGATTGCCATGTAGAAACAGATGTTGTCTGCAGTTGCGTTTTTGACATTCTCCATGATGGTGTCGAATGTGTTTCCGCGGATGGCATTGTGACGTTCTTTGTCGCCATCGAGGCTCAGGAGAATCAAGTCGGCTTCGGGTAAGTCAATGGGCTGTGTACCATTTGTGACCAAGTTGACAATCATGAAACCCATTCTCTTGGCTTCAATGACCAGGTCTCTTACGGTCATGTCCCCGTCACGCCACAGGAATGTTTCGCCGCCGCAAAAGAAGAGAATTCTGACACCCATGTCGTAAAGGGTTTGCATTTCCTTGCGGATTTGCACGTAAGGATGCATAATGGCGGTGATGTTATTGACGGAACAGTGCTTGCACTTTAGATTACATCTGTCCGTTAAGATGATGGTTCCAAGGATTGGATCTTTCTTTTTGAAGAGAACTGTTTTCAGCCAAAAATTGCCGAGATACAAAAAAGATGACGCCTTCATAAAACGATGCTCCTCCTATTTAGCAATGTTGTTTTGTTAGCTAGATTGTATTATACAAATTTTTTCTTTAATAAGCGCAATTTTTTGTATAATTGCATTCAATGATTCTTCACGTTCTTAAACATGAACTGCGGTTGATTTTCCGGGAGCCTCGCTTCTGGATTCCTTTCGTGATTCCGCCGGTACTGTTGGCGGCGTCCCAGGGAATTGCGGTGTCTCGTTATGGCGGGCAGATTATGCAGGGCATGGAAGGCTACATGATGCTGTTGCTGGGTTGCCTCATGGCGCCTATGGGTGCGCCTCTTGCAGCCGATAGCTTTGCTGGGGAACGTGAAAGAAATTCTTTGGAATTGTTGCAGCTGTCGCCTGTGAAACCTGCGGACTTGTTCTGGGGTAAGCTGCTGGCTGTGTTGCCTTTCTCTGTGATATTCTCTCTGTTAGCCCAGCTGGCTTATTTGGCTGCTCACGCTGATGCGGTTGATGGAACGACTGCTTGTGCCGCCATTTTGGGAGCGGTGTCTGCTTGTTTGCTGATTAATGCATTCTCTCTGTTGCTTTCTCTGAAATCAAAGACAGTGCGCTCTGCAACTCAGGGCTCCCTGTTCCTGATTGTTCCGTTGTTGCTCTTGGTGCAGTTCGGCTATCAGGAATTTTTGAACGGATTGGTGATGCCTGTGTTGGCCTTGATTATTTCTCTCGTTGTGTGCATTGCCGCTACTGTAGTGGGCATGCGCAAGTTTATTAGTTTATAATTGCTTGAACGCTGCGGAAAGTTTTGATGGAACGCCGCGGGAGGTTGAGGCGCGTTCATCGTTGGAATAAGTCCGGCTGAACGCTGGGCTTTCTCTTTATCCAGGAAATTTGTTTTGCCGGGTGAATGATTTCACCGGGTTTGACATTTCCTATAATGAGCGGCGAGTCTGGGTCGTGCCGCTTGTGGTTTGCGGTTACCTGGCTGTTGCCGTAGTTGGCGTAGCAGTATTTGCAAAAGTGGGGACAGTTGCTGTAGGTGCCGATGTCGCCGCCCACGATGCAGGCGGAACATTCCTCACGGGCGAATTTCTTTTTGGGCGGAGAAAAGGAAAGGCCTTGTTTCTCTAAACCTAAGACTTTTTCGAAAACGGCGGGTGTAGAGCATCCGCTGCAGTCTGCGCCGAATTCCGCAAGGGCTGCGTTTTCCACACAAGTCTTGATGTTAATGTTATGTTGGCGTCCGATTTCCACAAAGGCTTTTGTAATGGTTACTTGATCTTCCCAAGAGACGGAACGGAGTTCCGGAAAGTTCTTGGTAACGCAATTATAGATGTCCACGAAGCTGATGATGCAAGTGCGGGTGTAGCCTTCCAGAAGGGCGGCCATGACTTCGAAGGATTTGATGTGTTGCTCCACGGTGTATCGGCCTGTAATGCAGATGGGGTCGTAACGCCACTGGACCGCGTATTCTCCGCCGTTATGACTGTTGACCATTTCCGAGAGCTTCTGGAATTGTTCGACGATAAATCTCTTGTCTGGAACGTTAGGTTCGATGTCCTTGCCATAGGGCGTGAGGGTGACGTGCCACATCCAGCGGTAGGCCGCGAGTTCATCCAGATGGGGGAGGAGTGGAGTCGGATTCTTTGTGCAGAAGAAAAGGCAGTCGACCACATTTGGGTCCAGCGTGTATAGGGTGATGTAATCCTGATTGTAGGGATTGCGAACCAGGACGAAACCTTCACGGATTCTATTCAAGAACCATTTGGAATAGAAGGCTGAAATGTCCGTGCGGATGCTGGCTGAGATAATCATTATTAGGTAGAAAGAATCATGCGGAACTGTTCCAGGCTGAAGGCTTCATTTTGATAGAAGTTGTCGGCAAGAATTTCCATGATTTCTTCGGAGTATTCTGTTTGCTTGCTCAGCAGTTTTACTGCATTGATTTTGCGGGTAAGCGCGTTGGCGCCTGCGGGTGAGTCTGCGGAAAGTTCTTCGCCGAAATGCTTCAACATAATCCAGAAGAAAATGGCGAACTGCACTTTAGTCAGACTGTCGCCATCGAAAAGACTCTTGGCGTAGTAACGGAAGATTAGGTAGGCGACGATTCGTGCGCCATCTTCGTCCGTGAATAAGGAATGGAATGCTCCGATTGCTTCGCTTCGCTCGCAATGACATTTAGAGTCCCTGCCGGTGCGGACCATGCGTTCGAAGGCTCTATCCCAGGCAGGACCGTAACTTTCCCCTTCACCAAGGATTTCAATCCATGTCTGCTTGATGTCCGTGTCACTCAAATTTTCGTTCTTTGAACTTAATTTAGAGCCAGCTTCGATTGCGTCGCTTTGTTCGCAATGACATTCTTCGGCATTTTCTGCGCGATCTTCGTCCTCAACGCCGTCCTCATCCTCAAAAATATTTACGCTTTCTGCGAAATCCAGAACGTCGATGAGTCTTTGGTTCAGAGGCTTGCTGCTGTCGGCCAGCAATTCAAAAATACGGTCTCGTTCTGCGAAGATGGCGTCGCGTGCTTCTTCAGCACCTTCCGGCATTTCGTCGGGCTCGTCATCAATTTCGGATTCTACAAAGTGCAACGGTAAAACATGTGCTTCGATTGCTTCGTCACTACGTTCCTCGCAATGACAGCCGGAAGTAAGCAATAATCTTGCGGCTTCTTCGCAACAAAGGCCCAAGCCCTTTTCCATCACGTCGCCGTACACTTCTACAAAACGAGGGTGCTCTCTGCAAATGTCGCACAGAACGTTTTCACCGTTTTCGTCTTTGTCCGTTCCGTTACAGCCCAAGTGGCAAATCATTTCGCAGAGCCCGTCTGCTTTTAAAAAAGGACAACGGTCGCCGGGCAAAAGCTTGAAATGCCCGTCTTCAATATTTGCCAAAAGTTTTTGAATGAATTCTGCTCGCTGTTGGTCCGCGCAACCTTGCTCGCGGCAAAATTTTGCCATCTTGTTATACCTGGCCAGGCTTCGTTCATCAACGTCAATTTCCCAGCCCACGCAACAGGTGTCTGTGCATCGGTCTGCGATACAAACAAATTTCTCATAAAAATCAGGTACGCGAAGCAGCATATCCTAAAACTAGAAATTCTTTTTTCCGCGGTTTTGTTCCTTTGCGGCTAATAAAGATTAGATTACAAATGTTGGGCTTTGAATTAGAGAGAACAAAATGAAACGTTTTGCTTTGTTTGGTGTTTTGGCCGGATTGGCCTTTGGATTATGCGCCTGCGGTGACGAAGGCGGTAGCGTGCAGCCTATTGATGACTCGTCAAGTTCATTGTCCAGCACAGTTGAGTCTGCGACAAGTTCGGCCGTGATTTCCGAGACAAGTTCTGCAGTAAGTTCCGCGACAAGTTCTTCGGAAAATTCCTCCTCCATTGCGGAATCCGCCTCATCTTCAGAAACTCCTGCTGACACTACCAAAATCTCTTACGCTCTAAAAGCATTTAAAGGCCCCTTTACTAACCCCCACAAGGGTTTCTGCGTTACCATTGAAGGTACCTGGGCTTTTTCGGAAGAATGGGAATATGCCCCTACAGGTTCCAAGAACAATAAGGCTTGGGATGTTGTTTCCCATGGTTGCGGTTACCAGCGTTGGAATAAGTTGAATCCGGCGAAAGGCGTTTACGATTGGACGGATTTTGAAAAACTGTTGAATGCTCACGCTGAACATGGCTTGGGTTATGGCTTGCGCGTGTTCCCCTATGCGTCGCCCATGGGTCGAAAGAATAAGTACACCGTAGAATCGGATTATGACTGGACTCCCTCCTATGTTTACGAGGCTGGTGCTAAAAAGGATTACGCTAAAATGACTGATGGGGGAGTGGAGTATACTTTGGCAGTGCCCCGTTGGGATGATCCTATTTACATCCAGGCGGCAAAGGATTTTGCGGCGGCATTGGCCGCGAAGTATGATGGTGACCCTCGCTTGGAATACATTGACATTCGCGCATTTGGCAACTGGGGTGAATGGCATATTGCTCATTTTGATGGCAGTCAGATGCCTTCGGATTCTGTGCAAATCGATATGCTGGAATACTACGCTTCGATGTTCAAGAAAACTTTGCTGGTGTTGCCTTCCGATGGAAAGGGCGAGCCCTTTGCGCGGGCCATGGAACTGGGTATTGCAAAACGCGATGATGGCCTTATTGGAACACCGTGGCGAGAGGATTCCCTGGCTATTGCCTATAAGGCAGGCCTGCCCACCATCGGCGAAAATATCAGCACCTACGAAATTATGCTGACTTATGACAACGTAATTCCGGGTGGTTATTTGAAATGGACTGTGGATCGCTGGAAAGAAGTTGTCTACAAGTCCCATATGACTTACTACGTTCTGGATCAGGACAATAATGCGGGGTATCAATTCTACTTGGATAACAAGGAAGATGCAGATTCCATCAGCAAGGTACTGGGCTACAATTTCTCTATTTCTAAGGCTGAATTAGTGACTGTGACAAGAGGGGCGAACGCTCCTGGTGGCGCCGACGAGACCTCGCATACGTTGAACATTACTGTGAAGAACACAGGCCTGGCGCCCTGTTTCTTTGATGTGTATATGGTGGCGGAATTTGTTGACAGCGATGGCAACGTGCTGGAACAGCTGGGCAAGACTATCCATATTCCCAAGGGAACTTTCAAGGATGAAGATATAAAGGAATTCTCGTTTACCAATAAGATTGCTGGTGGCGTTGCCGATGTTACTGCCCAGCCCGGCGTATCTGTAGCCTTGTCCATCTACGAAAGCGAAGAGGCTTACAAGGCTGGCAAGAATCCCACCGTCAAGTTTGATAACGACGGTATCATGGAAAACAACAAGCTACTGCTGAAAGCAAAGTAAACCCAAAGTGCTGTCTGGTAAATCCAGAATGTCATCTCGAGCTTGTCGAGAGATCTAAAAAAGAGGACGTCCTGGTGGACTTCCTCTTTTTAATTCGCTGCGATTGCCGCGAGGGCTTGCGCCCTCTCGCAATGACATTGGGCCTTAGCGCAGTTCAGCCAAAGCCTTTGGTACATTCGCTACGCTCATGTACCAAGTACTAGCCTCGGTCATAGACAAATGAATTTGTCTGCGACACTCGGCTTACGTACTTGTCGTTCTTAACGCAACTCTTCCAGAGCCTTCTGGTTCTTAGCAATGATGTCTTGCTGTGTTGCCAGCTTGACGCGTTCTGCGTTGACGACAGCTTCGGGAGCGCCGCTCACGAACTTCTCATTGCTCAGCTTCTTTTCGATGCTTGCAGCGAAGCTCTTGGCCTTTTCGATTTCCTTTTCGAGGCGTGCAATTTCTGCAGCCGGGTCAAGGATACCTTCCAGCGGGATGAAGAGTTCGCCACCGGGCACAACAGCAGATGCGCTGAACTTGGACTTTGCGGCCTTCACGCCAACGGTAATGCTTTCGATGCCACCAAGTTCGGTGATGATGGCGAGGCATGCATTCACGGACTTTTCGGTAGCAGCATCGTCGACGCTCACCACAGCCTTCAGCTTGGTTGCCGGAGAAACGCTGTAACGGCCGCGGACACCACGAACGGCTTCCACAACGGCGAAGGCCTGGTCGAAGGCGGCTTCAATGTCCTTGTTGATGAGAGATTCATCGGCGGTGGGCCAGGGGCGGCTGATCACCATTTCGGAGCCCTGGAACAGGATGCTGTTCAGTTCTTCAGTAATGAAGGGCATTACCGGGTGGAGAAGGTCAAGGACGTTCTTCAGCACGTAGCTGA
>JAKSID010000013.1 GCA_024399035.1 Fibrobacter sp.
CATAACTCTGTTTTATCCTAACTTTAAACTGTCCAACTTTTTGGGGTCAGTTCATCATCGCCTTGGACTTTTTTTTTCGTTTAATGTATTAGGAATTCCCTAACTTTCATCCTTCAAGAGATGGAAGGCCTTATTCATGTAGTAGAAATCCTTCGCGTTCACATTTTGCAGGGCATCAAGCTTTTTCAATTCCGGATGAGCCTTTTCCAGATCCAGTTTGAACGAATCCCAACGTTGCCAGGATTCCGCGTTGGACAAGGATTCCACCACTTTTTCTTCAAGGAAGTTTTCTCTGGTAAAGAATGTTGTCCAAATTTCCAGACTTAACTTCTTGAATATTTTCTTGATGCCTGTCACCGCTTCCTTTGAATAGCCGTAGGTGTTACCCACGTAGCAAATCATCAGCGTGTTAATCAAGAACATGGCTAGAGTTTCATTTTTTTCCAGCTCATCTAGTTTCGTTTCATCATCCAGGATTTTTACCAAAGAACGGACGTGCTCCGGCTCCGTATAGAAATTGTCGATTCGGTAATGAGCAACAAAGAGTAAATACACGGCGCGAAGCAATTCGTCTCTGCGGCTGGACTTACGTTTAATCTGCAAGTCCCTGCGCTCGCGAGCCTTCTCAACAAACTTCTTCATGAAGACTGCATCGCTTTCCGTATTCATGATAGTCGCATCAAATACACCAACGGACTTGCCTTCATTAGGGCCGGACATGTAAGTAAATTCCACATGACCTTCATGAGACTGGAAATAAATCGCCTTGTAAAGATTGTTGTTCTTATGTTTCAGCGTAGCAAAAGCAATATGGCGAGACCCACCTACACTGGAATCATTCTGGTCAATTTTCACAAAACAATGGTAGGCGCGAATATTTCCCTGGGTATCGATAATGGTCATACCGTCGTAATCCATCATGGATAAAAGCATGCGAACACCATCGTCAAGCTTTCGAGTGGAATCGGTTCCGTCGCCATAGGCAATGGAAACCGGATTCTGAAGAGGTTCGCCACGGCTAAAGTTTTCGCAATCATTTTCCCAAGACCATTCAGGAGAAACAACCAAGCAGATTGTTCCGTGCACTTCCTTCTTGGCGCGTCTAAAAATTCCAGACCACAGCGCTACATCGCGATTGTATTTTTTTGAAAAATCCGGAACGGGTAAATTTTCGGCACTTGAAAAATCAAAACTGAGAACCAAATTTTCTGGCTTTCCGTCTGAACCAAAGCCAATGACAATCACCTTCGTGCGGCTTAGGCTCCCCATAATGACAAAGCCCTTCTGCAAGAAGGAGATTTCAGCAAGACCTGTTTGTTCAATATCAAAATACACCACACTAAAGACAACCGAATCTTCAGTCTGGTTAATCAAGATATCAGCACCATTGCAGCAGAATGCCGTTAGACTCTTGATTGCCCTGGTTACCGCATGGGCAGACAAATCCTCCAAAGGCAAAGTCTTTAGGATATGGGGACGGCCTTTAATAGACGGCAATTCCCCGGCGCCCAAAATGATTCGGAAGCTAAAGGTTTTATCTTCTTCATGATAATTGGAAATTTGAGGAAGAAAATTAGCTACAGCGGCAACCACTGCATCATGCAAAGATGACGTGTGGCTATTGATAAATTTTTCGACAGTCTGTTTATTCAAGCTCTGGTACATTTGCTAATAAAGATAAATTTCTAAATTAGCCTCCGGATTTAATCGCGAGTTTTTTATGAATTTTAACCAACAATACAACCAATTCAAGGAACAGTTCGCCGGCATGTCTCCCGAGATGAAGGAGCAGATGATGAAGATGGCGAAGGAACAGATGAAAGCTCGCATCAGCGGCTTTTTCAAAAAGTGGTTTGCCTTGCCGGTACTGACACTGGTAGCGGTCGCCTTAGGGGCAGTTGTTGGCGCATTAATGGCTTTCTTCGGCCAGGTTTTGTTGGCTGTAGGTGGATTGCGAGACGCACACCCCATTTACTTTATACCGGGATTGGCATTGGCTGGCGTCGGCATCGTTCTTGCCTACAAGAAATGGGGTAAGGGAGCCGAGCGCGGCATGGGCGTTGTTTTTGCAGTTGGCCAAGGCAAGGAAAGCCATATCCCGCTGCGTTTGATTCCTATGGTAGCTGTTGGCACTTGGCTCACCCACTTGTTTGGCGGAAGCGCCGGCCGCGAAGGAGTGGCTGTACAGATTGGCGGCGCCCTAGGTCACAACATCAGCAAGAAGCTGCCTTTTGAAAACGCGTCCCACATTATGCTGGTGGCCGGCATGGCTGCAGGCTTTAGCGGACTTTTCCAGATTCCTATGGCGGCAACGGCTTTTGCTTTGGAAGTTCTGATTGTGGGCCACATGGACCTGATGGCTTTGCTGCCGGCTGCAGTGGCTGCGTTCACCGCCTGCAAGGTTTCCAGTCTTTGCGGACTTGAGAAGTTCAGTGTGGATCTGAACGGATTGCTGGGCGACGGTAGTGTTGGCGCGCTCTTTATGCACGATGGCGCACTGGACATGAATTTTGTGGTGAAGCTAGCCTTGCTGGGCGTTCTGTTCGGCGTTATTGGCGGAGGCTTTGCAAAGTTGCTGAGTTTGGCTAAGGAATTTTTTGCCAAGAAGTTCCCCGACGGAATGAAGCGCATCGCCATCATGGGCGTGAGCTTGAGCGCCATTTTCCTGCTGCTGTGGCAGGGCCGCTATTCCGGCCTGGGCACCAACCTGATTGACATGTGTTTCTCTGGCGCTGGCATTGCTGACGGTTCCAATATCGCCGGCGGCATTCAAAGCTACGACTGGGTCCTGAAATTTGCATTGACCATTTTGACGCTGGCCGCAGGATTCCAGGGCGGCGAAGTGACGCCCTTGTTCAGCATCGGTGCAACATTGGGCGCAACGTCCGCAGTAATGTTCGGCTTGCCCTTCCCGCTGGTTGCAGCGCTTGGCTACGCAGCTGTTTTCGGAAGTGCCACCAACACCCTTTGGGCCCCGATTTTGATTGGCTGCGAAGTCTTCGGTTTCGACTGTCTGCCCGCATTCTTCGTGGTTTGCATTGCAGCTTATGTTTGCAACGGCGGACAATCTATTTATAACCAGAAGAAATTGAAACTGAAGTTCTAAATATTGCAAAGGGAGATGCCGGCTCAGAGGCCGGCATGACATAAAGAACGCGGGATGACAACGTGAACGGCGTTTACATCGAAATTACGGATGTGTGCAATTTGCATTGCAGTTTCTGCCCTTGCGGAGATCCCGGCACAAAGGCCGGGATGACAACAAGGGTTGCCGCTCCGCGTACTTTCATGTCGTCGAAACTTTTTGAACGCTGCATTACTGAAGCCGCCACCGTTACGGAACAGGTTTACTTTCACGTTCTTGGGGAACCCACACTACATCCGGGATTTTCCCTGTACCTGAAAAAATTGGAAGAAGTTTCCAACGCCCGTACCGACGGCAAGAAACTCCAGCTGAACTTGACTACAAACGGCACCACCATTGCCCGCAGCGGAAAGGCAATTCTTGCTTCCCCCGCCGTTCGCCAGGTGAATTTTTCCACCCACGCCTACGCCGAATTACCTTTGGAAGAGGCCGCAGAAAACCTGCAGGATGTTTTGGACTTTTGTCGCATGGCTGCTGTAGAACGCCCTGACTTGTACATCAATTTGCGCTTATGGAATGTGGGCGATGAAAGTTCCAACGCTTGGAACAACTACATGCTGGAACAGGTGAACAAAGCTTTCGGCCGCGACGGCACAAACGAGAACCACAATGCAGACGAGAACTGCGCCCCCGTCACCTTAGAGCATTTCTGCAGCCGTCACAAGAGTTTCCTTGTAGAAGGCCGCATTTATATTCATCAGGATTCAAGATTTGAATGGCCAGAGCAGGTTTCAGGTTCCAGGTTCGAGGCCCGAGAAACTTTAGAAGGACAAAGTGTTTCTTATCCCAAAGGAACGTGCCGCGCCTTGGACACCCACTGCGCCATCCTTCACGACGGCCGCGTGGTAGCCTGCTGCCTAGACCATAGCGGACAAATTGCTTTAGGCCACATCCAAGAAAAATCACTTTCCGAAATTCTTTCCTCCCCCATGGCCACCAATATCCGTGATGGCTTCGCCAATCACGAGCTGCGCCACCCCTTCTGCCAAAGTTGTAAATTCTGCAAGCGATTTAAGTAATCAAAAAAAAGTTCCTGGATTCTTCGCCCATGGGCTCAGAATGACGTTGAAGAAACCGCTCAGAATGACGTTGAAGAAACAGCTCAGAATGACACCTAGGTCCGCAAAACCTTGAAACCCTTTCCAATTTTTTCTACATTACTCCGCACAAAAAAGACAGTTCGAAATTCCGCCTGTCTCAAAACAAAACTAGGAGCACATATGACCGACAATACGTCCGTTAATTCCGGCCGTACCGACGCTGAATTGGAAGGCGTCACCTTGCTTGGCAATCAGAATACCAAGTACAAGTACGATTACGATCCCGACGTTCTTGAACGTTTCCCCAACAAGCATCCAGACAATGACTACATGGTCATGCTGAACTGCCCGGAATTTACGTCTCTCTGCCCCAAGACCGGCCAGCCGGACTTTGCAGAAATCCGCATCAACTACGTGCCAGACCAGTACATTGTGGAATCCAAGTCCTTGAAGCTGTATCTGTTCAGTTTCCGCAATCACGGCGATTTCCACGAAGACTGCGCCAACATCATCATGAAGGATCTGGTGAAGTTGCTCTCCCCCAAGTACCTTGAAGTGGAAGGCATTTTCACACCCCGCGGCGGCATCTCCATCTACCCCTTCGCCAACTACGGCAAGCCGGGCACCGTTTACGAACAGAAGGCAACCGACCGCCTTTTCGCCAGCGTGGACCGCAGAAACTCCTGGAAATAAGTAAGCTGTAATTAGTTACAGGATTGAACGGAAAAATTCGTTTCTGGCAATCCTAACCACTAATCACCAACCACTAACCACTATCTTATGAAAAAGACAGCTGAGAACTTGATTCTTCTCAACATCATTTTTACGGTGGGCCTCGTGATTTCCAACGTGGTTACTGCAAAATTGATGTACACCGGCATTAGCCTTTTTGGCAACGCCGTCACTCTCCCCGGCGCAGGCGTCTGCTACGCCTTCACCTTCCTGGCTACCGATGTGATCGGCGAAGTCTGGGGCAAGAAAGAAGCCAACACCGCCGTGATCTTCGGCTTGGTGGGCCAAGTATTCGCCACCCTCTTGATTTTGCTGACCCAGCACCTGCCCGCAGCAGACGCAGGTATGCAAGAAACCTACGTTCGCCTTTTAGGTCAGAACTGGGTGTTCGTGGTGGCAAGCCTTGCAGGCTACCTCATCGCACAGAAGTGGGACATCTGGATTTTCCACAAGATCCGCAGCCGCTATATCGCCAAGCACGGCGACACAAAGCATCGCTGGATTTGGAACAACGCCTCCACCATGACAAGCCAGATCTGGGACACCATCGTGTTCATCGGAATCGCCTTCGGCCTCGGTTTCGGTTGGCTGTTCCAGGCGGAAATGCGCCCCGTCCTTCTTTCCATGATGGTAGGCCAGTACGTGTTCAAGATGCTCCTTGCCGCCTGCGACACCCCCATTTTCTACCTGCTGACCCGGAAACTGAAGAAGGACTCTGAAAAGGAAATTGGTTTGGGCGCGCTGGACGCCCAATAGACGAATTCCTCCTAACCCCCAAATGGTAGTGTTGGCGCAAGTCGGCACTACTTTTTTATTTTTGAAGTATGCAGTTCTACACCACCATCCAGGATTTCACCGGCGTTTATGGCCAGCAGCCCTTTATGCAGGGGTTGCGCGATAAGGCTTCGAGTGTAAACGAAGGCGCAGACATTCACTGGATGGATTGCACAGGAATTAGCGGCACCGACTGTTATTGCGATGACGACGCCCAGGCGGAACTGAACAAGATGATGGACAAGGCTGTTGCCGAAAGTTCAAAGGACTGCGATAAAGAACTGCCCGGGATTCATTTCTTTGATAACGGCAACTATCATTACAATAGCAAGCTTTGGACCGACCGCATTCACGAAGAGTTTGACTTGGTGATTTTCGATCACCATCCTGACATGCAGCCACCCCGTTTTGCAGGGATTCTCAGCTGCGGCGGTTGGGTGAAGGAAGTTCTGGACAACAACAGGTTCGTACGAAACGTTGTGCTTATCGGGGTGGCGGACCACCTGATTGAAGAAATCAAGAACGAACCTAGTGCGGAATTTGAGAAGTACGCAAGTCGCGTAGCGTTCGTCCCCGAAAGCGAACTGCGAGCCTGCAACGCTAACGAAGCAAATTCAAGCGTGTCATTGCGAGCCGAAGGCGAAGCAATCGAAGCTCTCGCCACCTTACGTTCTAAAAGTGTCTACATTTCCATCGACAAGGACGCACTTTCCCTGAACGATGCCGTCACCAACTGGGATCAAGGTTCCCTGACCTTCGCCCAGCTTGAAGAAGTTTTGAAAAATCTGTTTGCCACCAAGAAGATTCTTGGGGTAGACATTTGTGGCGAACGAGCCAACAATCAGGATTACCCGGAAGGCATTGACGAAGGTTCTGCAGATTTAACAAACAATACTTTAAATAAAAAAATATTCAGCCTTCTAGATTTGCTCTAGATCCTTCGACTCCACTTCGTTTCGCTCAGGATGACACGTAAAAAATGGCCTTCAATTCTCACAATAATTTCAGCAAGCGTCCGCAACAAGGCAAGCCCTCCTTCGGTAAACCCGCCAACAAGTTTAGCGGAGGCGCACACGGCGTTGCCCGCGTTATTAGCAAGCGCGGTTACTGCAGTCGCAGCAAGGCAGAAATGTTAGTGCGAGAAGGTCGCGTCACCCTCAACGGCCGCATCATCAAGGATCCCGAAACTCCCGCCCGCGAAAGCGACGAAATCATCATTAACGGCAAGCGCATCGAGGCCAATTCCAAGATGTACTTCATGATGAACAAGCCCCGTGGGGTTGTCACTACCGCAAACGACGAAAAGGGACGCGCCACTGTCATGGAAGTTTTTGCAGAACAGTACCGCAAGCTTTTCCCGGGCAAGGAACCGCCCCATATCTCGCCGGTGGGCCGTCTGGACGCCGCCAGCGAAGGATTGCTTTTATTTAGCAATGACACCGAGTGGGCAAACAGCATTTTAGAACCTAAGGAAACAAGCGCTTCGATTGCTTCGCCTTCGGCTCGCAATGACATGCAAGATGAACGCTGCACAAACCCAAGGGTTTGTATAGCTGAATCGCAGCTGTCATGCGCCTTGCGCAATGACAGTGCCCCCGCGAGCAATGACAGTACCCAGGCTCGCGGCGATATTCATAAAAAAATCTACCGCGTGCAGACCAAGGGCAAACCCACAACCGACGACTTAAAAAAAATGGAAGAAGGTTTCGCAGTACCACCCCGTGTTTTCGGGGAACCTGAAGAATTCATGCACGCCAAGCGCGCCGTTATCCACGCCGAAGGTGAAAAGAACTGCTGGCTGGAAATCACTTTGACCGAAGGCAAGAACCGCGAAATCCGTCGCATGCTGGCCCATTTGGGTTACGAAGTCTTGCGCCTCGTCCGCATCCAGATTGACGATTTTGTTTTAGGCGATTTAAAGCCTGGATGCATTAAACCGATTCAGCCCTAAATCCCTCGACTCGCTACGCTCGCTCGGGATGACAGGGGTCTCGCTCAAGACAATTTTTTAAATCATATCCCTGTTCAGGAGTTCGCCGTGATCCAGGGTCAGGCGACGGAAGGGGCTATTCAAATAGAAATCCGGATTATGGGTAGCCATCAAAACGGTGGTACCGCGGGCATTGATTTCCTTGAAAATCTTGAACACTTCTTCGGCGTTTTTCGGGTCCAGGTTACCCGTAGGTTCGTCAGCCAGCAACAGATAGGGATTATGCACCATGGCACGGGCAATGGCCACACGCTGCTGCTCACCGCCAGACAATGTGTACGGCATGGCAAAACGCTTTTGGCTGATTCCCACAAGGGCCAGAGCATCGAACACCGCAGCGTTAATCTTGCTGCTGGGGGTGCCCACAATACGCAAAGCAAGAGCAACATTCTCGAACACGTTACGATCCGGAAGCAGCTTAAAGTCCTGGAAAATAATACCCATCTTACGGCGGAGAGCCTGGATATTCTTGTCGGGAGTGTTCTTGCTATCGTAAAGGCAATCGCCGGTAAACTTCACCATGACCTGTCCGCCGCGTTCTTCGTCGGGGCGTTCATCCATATAAATTAACTTCAGGAGCGTAGACTTACCAGCGCCGGAATGACCGGTGAGGAAAACGAACTCGCCCTTGCGGATACGGAATGTCACATTGGAAAGAGCTTTCCAATTGTCTTCGTAGGACTTTGTGACATGGTTAAAATGAATCACGGCGCTGAACCTTTTGAGAGCAAAACTACTCGGTCATACGGATGTCAATCAAGACTTCCTTACGCCACTTCTTGATAAGGGCTTCCAGCTTCTTGTTTTCCAGGTAGTTTGCGGTCATCTGTTCGATCTTACCGTAGTCTTCTTCAAGAGTCAGGTCGCGGATCTGGCGAGCATCATCCAAGCGGAAGATGTGATAAACGCCATCAATCATGACCGGTTCAGAAACTTCGCCCACCTTCAGGTCGGCCACAGGTTCAATGTAAGCCTGAGCCATTTCGTTCTTCTGGAACCAACCCAGACGGCCACCGGCAAAGTTGCTGGACTTGTCGTCACTGAACTTACGTGCGGCGTCGGCAAATTCTTCGGAGGTTTTGATATTCTTGGAGAGGGAGTCGGCACGAGCTACCACGGCGGCAGTATCAGCTGCGGTAGGAATCGTCTTCAGCAAAATCTGAGCGGAACGAACACCATCTTCCTTACGGCCAAGAACGCGAGGAATGTTCCAACCAAGGCTAGTCTTTACCGGAGCAGAAACGTACTGACCATTCTTCAGACCATCCAAGGCTCGTTCAAAGGCTGGATCCAACTGGCCACGCTTATAATAACCCAGGTCGCCACCCTTTTCAGCAGAGCTATCCTGAGAGTGGTTCTTTGCAACCAGTTCGTAACTGATTCCCAGGTTCAAGGAGTCAATCAGCTTTTCAGCGAAAGCACGCACGGAGTCAATAATCATGGAATCCGGAGTAATAGGCAACTGAATCAAGCTCAACAGAACACAGTTATACTGGGGCGGAATAGAATCCTTGTATTCCTTGTAGAAGTTATCCACTTCTTTCTTGGTGGGGCTAATGGCACCCACATGACGCTGGCGAACACGCATCATTTCGATGTGGCCACGGATCTGCTTAGCCAACTGGTCGCGGTACTGAGCCATGCTAATACCCAACTGAGCACGGATAGCCTTTTCCAGGGTAGCCAGGTTGGTGTTCTGGCTGGCGGCCAACTGCTGCAAGTGAGCATTTACGCGCTGTTCCACTTCGGACTCGCTCACAACGATAGAGTCGCGGTCAATGCGAGAAAGCAAGACCTTTTCTTCGATAAGCTGGTCCAGAACATATTCCTTCTGCTGCTGTTCCGTCATTGCGGAGCCTTCCGGAGTTTCCTGGAAGCGGTAAAGATTGCTCAGGAATTCTGAACGCATAATGGGCTTGCCATCCACCACGGCAGCAACACCGTCCATCAGAACCGGTTCTGCCATCAAGGCCGAAACCATTACAAACATCAACAAAGAAATGCGACTAAGGAACTTCATTATTTATCCTTTTCACTAAAAACATTGATCTTGGAAAAAATGGGGCGAGCATTCTTCCATTCTTTCTTCAAGCGATCCATTACAACCTTCTGGTGTTCCACCCAGGCGCGGGCAGCCACATCTTCAGCCACTTCTGCATAGGGCAGAACATCGGCAGAATCCAAACGAGAAACGACCACAGCAATCTTCAGCGCATTTCCGCAAACCTTCATGGGAGTAATCTTACCCACGGTGGCTTCGGTAATGGACGGAAGAATGCAAGTATCCGGAGATACGGTTACAGAGTCAAAGGTTTCAATTTTCTTGATCAGGTAGTGGGGATTGGGCATGGAATCATAGACCTGGTCCTTATGGCCACGGTAATAGGTGCTACCGTTACCCCATTCCTTAAAGTAGAGAATTGCGCCAGAGGCAATGGTCTTTCCGCGAACGAACAAATCCGGATGGCTGGTGTAATAGTCCATGCGTTCAGCATCGCCCACCATCATGGTGTCGGCAAAGCTCTGGAGGAAATAATCCACGGTCAACTTGCGAACGGTAGCCTGAATCTGGCTCTGCAGCAAAGAATCGTCCGTAAAGCCGGTCTTGATTGCTTCCTGATAAATGGTTTCTTCGTTAATCCAATGATTCAGGAAAGCAAGTTTTTCGCGATCGTCCCAGTTGTCCCATTCCGGAGCCATGGCACGAATATCAGATTCGTAAAGCTTAGTATCGCCAACGGAAACAACCACCGGACCCTCCTTAAAAGAAAGGTCGCAGGCGGCCAGAGCCACAAGGCAAAGAGCACATAAAATTCGAGAAATAAAATTCATCGCTCCAAAATTAGAAAATTACGAGGAGCGAGCCCACTTTTACGTGGCTATAAACGACCAAAACGGCCTTTTAGCTTGACCAGGGAGTCGGCTTCTACGACTTCTTCGGAATCGTCGCCCTTGCGTTTGAACTTGAGGATTTCGAATTCCTCCAGCATGGCCTTTGCCTGCAAGTAGAGTTCCGGGTATTCCGAGTCGTCGGCAGAAAGTTTATCGATGGAGGCAAGGAGGTCGCGAGCGGCCTTCAATTCGTGGTCTTTCATGAAGCGGGCCTTCAGGAATGGCCTGAAGGATTCGCGGAGGGAGCGAGCGTCCAGCGATACGGCGGAATTGCCTGCTGAATTGTCCGCTGAATCGTTCGCAGAATTGCCCGCTGAATTGCCCGCTGAATTGCCCGCGAGACCTTCCAGATGATCAGCCTTGATGTTGAGAATTTTTGCAGCGGCGGCGAGCCTTTCATACAAAGTAATGTACTTGGAATCCTCGCTGTAGACCGCAGCAAGTTTCTGTACGATAAAATCGCGAGCGTCGGCCACGTGATCCTTGCCCTGACGCATGGAGACGCTAAAGTCCTTCAGCACCGTCCAGCATTTAACGAAGGACTCTGCCCCAAGCAAGCCCAATTCGTAGGTAGCACGAACCAGGCAAAGGCGGGTCTCTTCGTCTTCGCTGCGAGTAGTGGCAGCCAGATTGCGGAAGTCCGAAATCTTTTTACCGCGGGAGAATTCCAAGCCAGAGAAACGAGTGCAACGATTTGCATCCAGATTATCTACGATCAAGGACTTGGCTACCCAAATCTTCATGGCGGTCTTGTAGCCATCGGCGTACAGGCCACCAGTTTCCAGCAAATTCAAGCGGTCCGCGATCAAGCCCGTTTCGTCTTCAAAAGTACCTCGTTCCAAACGCTTGCGGAATGCCTGCCAGAACTGGGATTCCTCAGTAGACATCAGAGCTGATTCACCCAGGCGCCAGCCAAAGCGGAATCCATCCAGCGGGAAGTCTATCCCGAAGGTTACCACCACCTGGCGCACCGCCAGGAACAAGCGGAAGCTACCCCACTCCGGAGAAAGTTCCAAGGGGAATTTTTCAGCTACCCCAGGCTTGAACACGCTTAAGTGCAGACGAAGATGATTTTCTCGTTCCGGGGTCACCGTAGGAATATCGCAATCCAGTTGCTTGATTTCGGCAAGAGCCTCGTACAGGCACAAAAGCGGAGCCTTGTGGGGATTGTTCAAAAGTTTATCGCAGAATGCATCATCAATTTGTGTGCGACGGCCTTCCAAATATTTCTTGGCGGACTTGGGCATTTCGCGAACGATGGATTCAATCATCCATTCGCGCCACTGGTGAATGGAAAGGGCCAAAGTAGCGGGAGAAGTTTCCGTAAGCAAGTCAAAGGGGAACCTTAAGGTAATACCATCGCAGGCCTTTGTGGCGTCAAAGACCATTTCGCCAGTCACCACACGTTCCTTGCCCCGGGTCAGTTCCATAATGCGGAACTGTTCTACAGAACCGCCAAGTTCCGCTTCAGGCTTATCCGTTTGCTTTTTTCCACGCTGATCACGAGAGCCATTCGTTCGGGACTCAAAGAAATCACCAAGTTTTGCGAAGCCTCTCTCGTCTCTCGTCTGTAGGGCAACGCCCGTACTCTCGTCTAATTGATCCAGCCAGAACTTTTCATCAAACTTCAGCCACTGATCGCCCTTTTCTGCCAAGTAGTTTCGCAGCGTACGGATGGAGTTTACCTTGGGTGCGATTCGCACATAGTAATCCACCAGGGCGTCCTCGCTGGGAGCCAAGCCAAACTGACGCTTGCGAGCTTCCAAGGCATGGAGGTTTTCTACCACTCGCTCATTGTGGGTCATAAAGGGGAACGGCCTTGCCATCTCGCCCACTACAACCGCTTCCCGCCAGAAGATCTGTGCGCACTCCTCGGGATTAATACGGGCGTAATCCACGCGATGACCGCGGCTAATCACAAGGCCTCTGAAGCTTACTTCTTCAACTGCTTCAACAAAGCCGCGTTCCTTGTTCCATGTAGGCGCGTACCAGCGGCGGGTGCAGAAAGGTTCTGCCACCTGCATAATCCATTCCGGCTTGATCTCTGCGCCCTTGGTCAAGAAGATTCGGCTTGTCTCGCGGACTTCCGCACTAAAAAGCCATTCAACGCTCTTGCCGTAAAGATCGCTACCGGGGAACACATGAGTTTCGCGTCCGCTGACCAGTCGATAGCAACCGTTTTCAATATCGCGGCGGGCAATGCCACCCAAGAATCCGCTGAGCAATGCAATATGCAGGTTGTCTGCGTGGAAGCTCTTCAAGTCGCAAACACGATTCTCGAACTTTGCATCCAGAATCCTGCCGAATTGTTCGTATAGGTCAATCCATTCGCGGCAACGCAAAAAGTGGAAAGAATTCTTGTCGCAGAACTTGCGCAGCTTATTCCAAGACTTGCCATCCCATTCTTCGCAGAAGGCGTTCCACATGCTCACATAAGTCAGGAAGTCACTTTTGTGACCTGCGAACTTACGATGAAGACCTCGGACTCGCCCACGCTCAGGTTCTTCGTTAGGAACCACTCGCGGGTCCTGGATAGAAAGGGCGGCACAAACGATCAAGGCGGGCTGCAGGACCCCAGCATCGCGGGCACGGAGCAAGACTGCAGACAAGGCCACGTCCATGGGGAGCCGCGACATTTCGCGGCCCAGTTTCGTCACGTGGGCAGTTGCGTTATCCGCCGTAAGCGCCCCAAGTTCAAACAGGGTCTTGTAAGCGCCTCGGAAAGCGGAGTGGGGCGGAGCCTGCAGAAACGGGAACGTTTCCATCTCAAGACCAAGACTGCGCAACTGCAAAACCACGTTGGCCAAGTTACTGCGACGGATTTCGGGCTCCGTAAAGTCGTCGCGCTTCTCGAAGTTCTCGGGAGAATAAAGTCTAACGCAAACGCCCGGTTTTACGCGGCCCGCACGACCAGTACGCTGACGGGCGCTGGCCTTGGAAACCTCTTCCACCGGCAAACCCTGAATACGCGCCTGGGCGTTATAGCGGGAAATTCGGGCCATACCCGTATCCACCACATACGCGATGCCAGGAATGGTCAAGGAAGTTTCCGCAATGTTGGTGGCAAGCACCACGCGGGTCTTGTTTGTGCTCTTGAAAATACGGCGCTGCTCGTCGGGGCTCATGCGGCCATAAAGCGGCAGCACATCAAAGCTGGCGGCGTCCAAATCAGGCTTCAGCTCGTTGGCCAAGTCCTGAATGTCACGTTCCGTGGGCAAAAAGCAAAGCAGGTGGTCGCGGTGGCGGCTTTCCAAATCCAGAATGGCGTCGCGGGCTTCTTCAATCAAGCCGGAGTCGCCCTTGCCGGAAGCATCCCGACGGCCCTCGTCTTCATCATCCCAAGGCCCGCGGAACCCATCCCTAGGCTTACTTTTCTGCACAGCGTCCCGGAAGTAATACTCCACTTCCACAGGGAACGTACGGCCTTCCGCTTCCAGCACACAGCTTTTGTCATAAAACTTTTCAAAGAGGGCGGCGTCCAGAGTTGCAGAGGCCACAATCAACTTAAAGTCCGGACGTTCCTTCAGCACCGTCTTGAAAATTCCCAAGAGGATGTCGATGTTCAAGGAGCGTTCGTGAGCTTCGTCGATAACAATGGCGGAGTACTGCTTGAAAAGGCGATCCTTGCGGAACTCCTGCAGCAGAATACCATCGGTCATGACCTTGATGGGTGCGTCGTTGGAACCCTGTTCCCAGAAACGGATCTTGGTGCTGACCAGTTCGTCGTCCTTCAGTTCTTCACGAAGGCGGTCCGCAATGGACATGGCCGCCAAGCGGCGAGGTTCTGTGACACCAATTTTAAAGGTTCCAGGTTCACCCGCGTTGTCATCCCGGCGAAGGCCGGGATCTCCTTCTTGTACCGGAGCCTCATTTGGCGAAGCCTTGCTTAAAATAAAATACTCCAGCAAAAACTTGGGCAACTGCGTCGACTTACCGGAACCCGTGTCCGCCTTGACAATCACTACCTGATGCTTTTCAAGTAACTCAAAAAATTCCTGTCGCTTTTGCACCACAGGAAGTTCCGGATACTCAATCTTTAAAGCAGCTAGGGCAGCAATATCCACGCGGGACTAGTCCTTAATATGACCGCACTTGTCGCAAGTGAACTTATAGCTGTTATCAGGGTCCACCACCATCACGCCGTCGCATTCCGGCAAATCGCAGGGCAGTTCCCCAGGCATTACTTCGCGGTATGTTTTCTTTTCTTCTTCGTTCATATTAGATTCCTTCAAGGGGCGCGCAGTCCACCAAGCGCGCAGTCCTAACCTGCAGTTACTCTGCTATTTCCTTCAAGTAACGGCTCAGTGCATCCTGCCAGGTAGGCAGCGGCTTAAAGCCAGCTTCCACCAGTTTGCTCTTGTCCAAACGGCTATTAAAGGGGCGAGCGGCCTTGCTCAAGCCATATTCAGCAGTAGTCACCGGTACCACCTTGGTGTTCATGCCAGCCTGCTTGTAGATTTCACATGTGAAATCATACCAGCTAATGAATCCGCCTTCGTTAGTGGCGTGATAGTAGCCGTACTTTTCAGTTTCGTTCATATCGATGAGCAAACGTGCCAAGTCGTAAGTATAGGTGGGAGTGCCAACCTGGTCATTCACCACGCGAACCGTATCATGAGTCTTACCAACGTTCAACATGGTCTTGATAAAGTTCTTACCATTCAGGCCAAAGACCCAGGCAATTCGGACAATAAAATACTTGTCCAAAGTGTTGGCCACAGCCAATTCGCCTTCCAGCTTTGTCTGACCATAAACATTAAGGGGCTTGTAATCCTTGCAATCAGGTTTCCAGGGTTCAGAGCCCTGACCATCGAACACGTAGTCGGTACTGATGTAGGTCATCTTGCAGCCCAGATGATGGCAAGCGTCAGCAATATTCTGGGTGCCACCGCCGTTAATACCACGGACCTTAGCCACGTTGGCCGGATCTTCTGCCAAATCCACAGCCGTCCAGGCTGCGCAATGAATCACAGCATCGGGCTTAATCTCGCTAAGAGCCTTGTCCACAGCCACGGAATCCGTAATATCCACAGAAACGTAGGGCATCTTCGTTACGGCAGAACCATCCTGCACACCGCTATATTCAGAAGCGATATCAGAACCAACACCTTCGTGACCGCGCTTGGCCAGTTCATTCATCACATCGTGACCAAGCTGGCCACCAACACCTGTAACAAAGAATTTCATTGAACAACCTCTAGTTTTGTACAAAGATAAAAAAAGAAATAGACCCGATAAAAAAAATGGCCCCATGCGGGGCCATTCTTGATTTCATTAAGGAGAACTCTTTACTTCACGCGAGTGGTGAACATACGACCGTTGCTCTGCTTCAGCATGTAGACACCAGCCTTGTTGAACTGAGCCTTGAGAGCATCCTTCAAGGAAGCACCGTTTGCCAGTTCAATTGCACCGAGGAAGCGGCCCTGCATGTCGAACACCTGGAAGTTCTTGCCCGCAGCAATTTCGAACTGAACACCGAGAGCCATGGAACCAGAAGAAGCCGGGGTATCGATAGTTGCAGAGGAAGAAGCCGGGGTTTCGGTGGTTGCAGAAGAAGTGGGAACAGTTGCAGAGGAAGAACTCGGAATAGGATCAGTTACAATCTCGGAACCCGGTTCTGCAGTGGTGAAGACCAGCTTGACGTCACTAATCTTAACTGCACCTGTAGCTTGTCCCAAATTGAAGGCAAACTGAGCTGCATCATCAGAATCTTTTTCCATAGCAAAGATATATGTGTATTCCTTTTCCGTGGTGGTGATGTCAAATACCTTAGTGGCGTATGCACCCCAGGGGTCAACGGACTGCTGGAAAGAAACTTCAATCTCGCGAGCGACATCAGCGCTAGCCTTGAAGGTCAACTTGTACTTCATGCCCTTATCAAGAGCAACATTGTACTGAACAAGCTGCGGCTGGTAAGTTTCAGTACCAATAGTGGTAACATCAACCGTTGCGGTGCCACCAGAAACAGAAGTCTTTGCAGCAGAGCCGCCCCAGTTTGTACCCTGACCCAGGAACCAAGAAGATGCACCGTTGCTTGTAGAAATCACGCTACTGCTAGGGAAATTACCATCCTTGAGAAGGTTCACGGTGGTTTCGCCAACCAATTCAAACTTGGCAACAACAGACTTTTCCTTGTCCATGGTTACAGAAACGGTTTCGGTAGAGCCGGTAGCACCACCTTCCCAACCCACAAACTTCCAGCCTTCGTTGGCTTTGGCGGTGAGCTGTACAGTTGATTTCGGAGCATAATAGTTAGCGCTGGGGCTCTTTGTCACAGTACCTGCAGCAGCCGGAGATGCAGTTACATTGAGGGCAAGTTCATCGGCACTGCCACCGATTTTCAGCAGGTTCTTCTTAACTTTAGCATAACCCTTTGCAGTACCCGTATTTCCAGTGTAGGATTCAATTTTCATGGAAGCAACTTCATACAGCTTACCCATCTTCATACCAGCTTTAGCCCATTCGCTGAAGTGCTTGGAAATAGAAATGGTACCCTTGGTACGATGCTGGCTCGTATTCGACGGGATGGACCAATACTGCTTAAAGGTGCTGGTACCCGAAAGAGAAGGCTGATGAATACGGTCGGTAGTATAGAAATCGTAGCTAATACCATCGATAACGGCAGAACCCCACTTTTTACCGCCCTGGGTAGGATTGTAGCTTCCGCGATCCTGGACAATGTAGTATTCAATTTCATTGCTGAAACCACTGGGAATGTCCGCCTGGTCGTAATAGCCCCAGCCATAGACACTGACATACTTCACGTTGTCGGTGGAGCTCCATTCCACTTCAAATTCAGAGGTAATATTACCCACATTCTGTACGGTAACACTGGAGTTAGATCCCCAACGCTTTCCGGTACGGGCTAACATGTTGATAGTACCCTGCCATTCAACTTCGAAAGCACCACCATTTTCGTCGCTTACGTTAAGCTTCATAGTTGCGGAACCGGCACCATTCTGGCTCCAGAGTTCGTAATCATAGCCACCGGCGCTACCCATTTTCTGGGATGTGCCATTGGAGCAGGTAACGGTCTGTCCCCAGGAAATGGAAGACGAAATGGCGGCCACGGCAAAGGCTGTTGTTAAAACTTTTTTGATACTCATACTTTTCCTCTCATGGGGTTATTTGTACACTATTTTAATTTATACTATTCTACATAAGTTGTTAAGCATGTCTGGACCAATTCCGTTGTAACCTTTTACAACATTCCAAAACATTAGTTTACATTAAGAAAACCCGTTTTTTCGTTTAAAAAAGCCAAATCCATTACAAACAACATAATAGAAAAAGTCCCCACACCAACAGATGCAGGGACTTTTAGTTTGTCTTTACAATTATCTACAACGAACTATTCTTCGGAATCTTCGTGGCCTTCAGAGGGGACTCCGATCTGCTGTTCCGGCTTGTCGTCCTTCACAACGGAATCGTCATCCACTTCCACACCTTCAACGTGGTCGAAGGTTTCCTTGGCGACCGCGGAATCGTGTTCGATGTCTTCCACGCTGGGCAGAGCGGTTGCATCCTGAACGGTGTCGCCATCATTCAGGCGGATGCACTTCACGCCGATAGCGCTACGGTTGGTCAAGCGGATGGTATCGGCTTCGATACGGATGACCTGGCCTTCCTTACTGGTGATGATCAAGTCGTAGTCGTCAGCAACGCTTTCCACGAACACTGCCGGACCGGTCTTTTCCATACCATCGGCGCTCAGGTTACGAACACCCTTGCTGCCGCGCTTGGTCACACGGTAGGAACCCGGCAGAGAACGCTTACCAAAGCCGTTTTCGGTAATGGTCACAATCTTGTTGCCTTCCTTGAGCCAGATGAGGGAGATGACTTCGTCACCTTCGGCCAAGGTAATGCCCTTCACGCCGTGAGTGCCACGACCCATGCTACGCATGCAGCTAATGGGGAATGTGACAGCCTGACCATTCTTGGTGGCGATCATCAGGAGGTCCTTGGCAATGGGCTGGTCAGAATTTTCGTCGGCATCATCGGAGTCTGCGGAGGCGTCTGCGGCTTCTGCGTTCTGTGCGGCAGCCTGTACTTCTGCGGATTCGTCGTCACCTTCCTGAGAAGCGTTGAATTCTTCTGCGGACATGCCCACCAGCTGGACCTTGACCAATTCATCGTCTTCGTCCAGGCTAATGGCGTTGACGCCAGCCTTACGGGGACGGCTGAAGAGAGTGAGATCCATCTTGTTGACGATACCCTTCTTGGTGGCGAACACCAGGCAGAAGCATCCACCGAACTTGCGGACAGGCACGATAGCCTGAACCTTTTCGCCTTCGGTGAGACCGATAAAGTTGATAATGGGGCGACCCTTGCTACTGCGGTTACCTTCGGGCAAGCGGTAGACCTTGGTCCAGTAAGCACGGCCCTTGTTGGTGAACACCAGCAGGTAGCTATGGGTGCTTGCAGTAAAGATCTGGTCTACGTCATCGTCGTCCTTGAGGCCGGTACCGACCACACCCTTACCACCGCGGGTCTGGGCCTTGAAGGTATCGATGGGCAGGCGCTTGATGTAGCCTTCCTTACTCAAGGTGATTACCTGTTCTTCTTCAGCAATCAGGTCTTCGTAGTCGTAGTCGTCAACAGCGTCTTCGATGGAAGTGCGACGTTCGTCACCGAACTTGGCGACCACAGCGTCCAAGCGTTCCAGCATAATGGCAACGCGACGTTCGCGGCGAGCCAAGATGTCCTTCAAGTCGGCAACAAGAGCCAGGAGTTCGTTGTATTCGTTTTCCAACTTTTCCAGGTTCAGGCCAGTGAGCTGGGCAAGACGCATGTCCACGATTGCCTGGGACTGAATTTCGTCCAGGGCGAAACGTGCCTGCAAGTTCTGCTTGGCTGCTTCAGTGGTGGGGCTAGACTTGATGATCTGGACAACTTCATCGATGTTCTGGGTTGCAATGCGCAAGCCTTCGATGATGTGGAGACGAGCTTCAGCCTTGTTCAAGTCGAACTGAGTGGAGCGGGTGATCACGTCGAGACGATGATCGATGTAAATCTGGATCAAGTCCTTCAGGGTCAGAACCTTGGGCAGGTTGTTCACCAAAGCCAGGTTGTAAATACTGAAGGTGGTCTGGAGCTGGGTGTTCTTGAACAGGTTGTTCTGCACCACTTCGGCAACGGCGTCCTTGCGGAGTTCAATCACAACGCGGATACCTTCCTTGTTGGATTCGTCGCGAATGTCGGTAATGCCGTCGATGCGCTTGTCCTTGACCAGTTCTGCAATCTTCTTACAGAGTTCAGCCTTGTTCACCATGTACGGAATTTCCGTCACGATGATGCGGGGCTTGCCGCGGCTGTCGGTTTCAATTTCTGTGCGGGCACGGAGGCGGACCTTGCCGTGGCCAGTGAGGTATGCATCACGGATACCTGCGCGACCGCAGATGATGCCACCCAGAGGGAAGTCCGGACCGCTGACATAGTTCAGCAGTTCTTCGCCCGTAATGTCGGGATTTACAGCCTGAGCATGAATAGCGTTTGCAATTTCACGGAGGTTATGGGGTGCCATGGAGGTGGCCATACCCACAGCAATACCGGTAGTACCGTTCACCAGCATGTTGGGAATGGCAGAAGGCAGGACCTTCGGCTCTTCCAAGGATTCATCGAAATTGGGACCCATGTCTACGGTATCTTTTTCAAGATCTTCCAGCATGAGAACACCCAGGTTGTTCATCTTGGCTTCGGTATAACGCATTGCAGCGGCGCCGTCACCATCGATAGAACCGAAGTTACCCTGACCGAAAACCAGCGGATAGCGCAGGGAGAAGTCCTGAGCCATACGGACCAGAGTTTCGTATACAGCGGAGTCGCCATGGGGGTGGTACTTACCGATCACGTCACCCACGATACGGGCAGACTTCACAGTGGGCTTGTTGGGAACCACGCCAAGCTTGTGCATACTGTACATCACACGACGGTGAACGGGCTTGAAACCGTCACGGGCATCGGGAAGTGCACGTGCCACGATCACGCTCATGGAGTAGCGGAGGTAGCAGTCCTGCATATCCTTTTCGATCAAGGACTTGATCTGGGATCCTGGAACCAATTCTTCTGACATTACTTATCCTCAATTAGTGGTTAGTGGTTAGTGGTTAGTGATTAGGAAAGCACTCCTAAACTTGGCCACCCTCCACTAATTTTTCATTTATCATCTCATTTATTTTTTTCAAACTTTCGTAGTCGGTCTGGTCTATGCGGTGCGGGGTGATGGTTGCGTACCCCTGGTGCAACAGATAGTCATCACTATCCACAGGAGCCTTGTCCCAAAGCTTATCTCCATCCAGCAGCCACAGCTTGTCGCCAGAGCCATCGTCGGCATCCACCAGGCTGTAGTGGTCCGTAAACATTTCGTGGGCCATCTTCGTGGACTTGTAGCCCTTGAAGTCTGCAGGTTTTACCTTGGGGAAGTTTACGTTCCAGAAGGTTCCGGGCGCAATACCTTCAAAAAGGCGATCCTTGACCACACGTACCGCAAAGTCCACGGCAGTCTGGAGCAGGTCTCCCCCGCAACCGCGGAGGGAAAGTGCAACGCCAGGAACACCCCAGAGGGCCGCCTCGCGAGCTCCGGCAACCGTACCGGAGTACAAGGACGAGACACCGGAATTTTCACCAACGTTCACGCCGGAGAAACAGACGTCAAATTCACCTGCGGCAGAGCTTACACCAGTGCAGCCTTCGGGTTCTAAAGAAAGCCCGAATTTTGCGAAATGACCAAGGGCAAACTTGGCGCAATCTGCAGGAGTGCCGGACACGGAATAGAATTCATAAGGCCAGGCTTTTGTACCGTCGGTAGCCACGGGAGTGGTTTCATCCACGGGCACCTGTTTAACGCGCAAACCTCTGCGCACGGTAAAGGCCTGACTGACCCCGCTCTGCTCCGTTTCGGGGGCAAAAACGAACACATCAGCCACCTTGGACAAGGCAGCCGCAAGAGCGCGCAGATTGCCGCTCTTAAACCCATCGTCGTTTACGATGAGAACTCGTGTTCTAGGGGTATTTTGCATGCTTTTATAAAGATAGAAAAAAGCGAATCAGCTACTTCAAAAGCTGGCAAAAAAAGCGCCCATTTTGGGGTGTTTTTAGGGGTGTTTTTTTGAGAAAACTAGAACGCAAACTTTTATCTAAAATTTTTGACTTGAACGCCCTTGAATTCAAAACTTTCTTTGCCTGCGTAAATGACCGTTTTTTCTCCACACATTTCGGGATATTCCTTTTCAAAAACACCAAAGTTTTTGACGAATTCCGAATTGAAGGTTTCCGAAGACTTTATTTCAAAAGGAATCAAGGTTCTTCCCGATTCTTCAACAAGGTCAATTTCCTTGCCGTCGCTGGTTCTATAATACCAGAAATTTTTCTGCTCCGCACAATTAAACGAGCGCTTCATTCTTTCAAGAATCACAAAGTTTTCAAAAAGATTGCCTCGCAAGGGATCGCGGTTTAATTGCGACTCCTCGGCAATTCCTAGCAAGGCGCATGCAAGCCCAGTATCGTAGAAATAGAACTTGGGCGATTTTATCAAGCGTTTAGTCCTATTCATGTACCACGGATTCAATGTGAAACCGATAAACGAAGCTTCAAGAATCGACAGCCATTCCTTCGCTGTCCTAACATTGATTCCGCAATCGTTAGAAAGGGAAGTGTAATCCAAAATGGAGCCGATTCGTCCAGCGCAAAGAACAAGGAATCTATGAAAAAGAGCCGCATCCTTTATATTGACAATTTGGCGAACATCCCGCTCAACATAAGTTGAAATGTAATTCTGGTAAAAGAAGAACCTGTCTGGGCGTTCCGTTATATAGCGGGGGTACCCTCCAGAAAGAATAAGACTGTCGATGGAATCATTTGCGTTCAGATCCTTGATTTCGTCCAAGGAAAATGGCAGCAGTTTAAGCATGGCGACACGACCGGCAAGAGTCTGCGTAACAGCTTGCTGTAATGCAAAATTATTACTGCCCGTAACGATGAACAGACCCTTTTGATTTGATTCATCCACAATCTGCTGCATATAGGATAGCAAATGGGGAACATTTTGAATCTCATCAAGAATAGCCCCATTGGGGATACTTTTGAAGAACCCCCGGGGATCCTGCAAAGCTCTTTCCCTGGTGTCAGGATTTTCTAGAGAAATGTAGGGTTTGTCGGCGAAAGTGTCGCGACAAAGAGTAGTTTTTCCGGATTGCCTGGGACCATGAACCAGAACGACCGGGTATTGCGAAGCAGACTTTAACAGGAAGTCTTTGATTTGGCGCCTAATCATGCCCTAAATATAAGTTTTGTAAAAATGGTAGTCAAGTACACTTTTTGCAAAACCTTCAAATAAAGCATACGATTTTTGTGGAATTACCTAAAAAATCAGGCTCGGTTATAAGTTTGCTTTAGTCCTTGAGGCAACGTACAGAAAAACCGCGCTCCTTGTCGCCGTCCTGGCCCACGCCGTTGTAACTGTAGTTGAAGGTCTGGTAACACGCGTAGCCGTTATTGAACTCAGAGGCAGACCACATGTAGGCGTAGCTGCCCTCACCGTAGAAATTGCCACCGTTGTAATTGCCACCGTTGTACCTGTAACCGGCGGGGAGCACCGAGAAGCCATACTTGTCGGAACCGTTACCGCTCATGCCGTTATAATCATTCCAGCCGCTGGTGGATTTCAACAACGAACCTGCGGTGCTGGAACCACCGATGTAGGTGTACAGAGTGCTGTACTCCTCGTTCGTGGGCACATGCCAGCCTTCTGGGCAAATGCCGCGGTGGGGGCTATTGGGGGTACAGGTCTTGCCATAGCCACACCTGGTTCCAGCATTTACACTGAACTGGGCAGCACTATCCATCACGGCACTCCAGGTATAAAGGCGACCGTACTTTTCGCAGTTGGAAGCCTTGTTTCCGTAGCACCAGCTGGTGGAATCGGAAGTGTAACTGCTATAGCTGTATTTCACGCCCTTATAGGCATAGTTCAGGTTCTCGGCCATCCAGATCTGGGTACCTATGGTGACGGTCTTGTAGACCTGGCCGTCGCGAAGGTCTGTCAAGGTGTTTGCCGAAGCATCGTATTTACTTCCATCCTTGACGCTAGTTTCTTCGCTCGATGAGCTCTGAATGACGGATGAAGATGAAGATGAAGAACTTGATGATGCAACGGAGCTGCTAGATCCCGGGTCGGTGCCCGGGATGACACTGGAGGAAGAGCTCAGGATGACACTTGAGGAGGATTCTTCAGCGGGATTTTCATCCCCGGACGAACCATTCGCAGAAGTGCTGTCATCGCAGGCCACAAGGCCCAAAGCCAGCGCAAACGCAACACTTGTCAAGAAATTCTTTTTCATTTTCCATTTCCTTGCAAAAATTTCAGAGAGTTTCAAGAACTGCCGCTGTTACTATGCAGAATAGCTTGAGCGGATCTTAAAAGCCATGATGGCGAACGCTCCTGCCACATTCATACTGGCCTTGCGACCCGCCATGGGAATGGTCACCTTCATGGTGGTGGCGGCCATGATTTCGGGAGCGATACCCAGCTCTTCGTTTCCCAAGATAATCAGGCCCTTTTCCGGCCACGTTACTTTGTTTATATCGGGAATGTCTTCGCCGGTTTCAAGGGCGATAATCTCGTAGCCGTTTTCCTTGTGCCAGTTGATGCAGTCAAAGGGATCTTCCCAGCGCTTGATGGGAATCCATTCCTGGCAGCCGCGGGCGGCACTTTTCACAGTCACATGATCGGGGCTGCAGCTGTAGCCGCTAAGGTGTACGCCT
Organism: Fibrobacter sp.; assembly: GCA_024399035.1. Taxonomy (GTDB): domain Bacteria; phylum Fibrobacterota; class Fibrobacteria; order Fibrobacterales; family Fibrobacteraceae; genus Fibrobacter. The sequence continues at coordinate 24,335 of JAKSID010000013.1, forward strand.
TCCAAGCCGAAGCAATCGGTGCTGCGAATGATGGAACCTACGTTAAAGGCGCTACGAAGGTTATGAACCAGAACCGCAAACTGGATGGGCTTTTCGTTAGGAATCTCGCGGTCGCCCGGCTCCTGTTCCAAGTATACATCTCGTTCAAAACCGAGACCGGCACGAGTGCGGAAAGTCTTGTACAGGTCGATCATCTGGGCCTGATTCTTGCCCACCAAAGTTTCTTCTGCAGGAAGTTTCATCCAACCGGCATAGGTCTCGAATTCCCTGCGGGCACGAGGAACATCATCCCCCAGCTGGAGGATAATCACGCGGAGAAGTTCCGCCATACGCTTGTTCTGGGACGTGGGCTTTGTGGCCAGAAATTTTTTTTCTGAAAACATATAGCTAGATCCTTCGCTCCGCTCAGGATGACACGTGGGAGGAAAACATTTTAGAGACCAGGTTCGAGGTACGAGGTTCGCCTATTGCGCAGCGGGAATGTGTTCTGCGCCTTCGGCAGCCATATTCTTGTCCATCTGGGAGCGGGTAAGCGCATTCACGGCGTCGGTAAGCTTGTTGATGGCCTGGATCAGTTCGTCCATCTTGGCTTCGCTTACACCGCCCACGATAGCTGCGGCGGCCTGAGACTTGATGTCAGCTGCTGCTCCGGCAACATTCTTTGCGGTGGCGGATTCAGGAACCTTGCCCAGCCAGATATCGGGCCAGCGGTCGTTACCGGAGTGGTAAGTGATACGGGCGGCGGATTCCACCGGTTCGCCAATTTTCCACATATAAAGTTCGTAGTCGAACATATCGTGGTCGTGGCCCTTATCGGTAGCGCCCCACACGAGCCATTTACCATCGGGAGAAATGCGTGGGAAATATTCATGGCTGCGGCGGCCCGGCAAGTCCATCAAACGGACGTTCTTGGGAATACCGAAGAAGCCCACCTTTTCGATCTGCTTGCCATCCTTGGCAGAGAACCACAGAATTTCGCTGGGAGCCGCAGTGCCGCCATTACCTGTGGGGTTCACGCGATAGAGCTTGCTTCCGTCAAAGTTCCAGTCAATCTGGCAGCCGTCACCGGACTTGGTCCAGCTATTCTTTGCGAGATCCCAGACGCCAGTTTCGCGCATAGAACCGCGAAGGGTAATCGCCACGTGCTTGCCATCGGGGCTCATGTTGGGTTCCTGAAGAATTACGCCGGACTTGTTGAAAGCCTTTTCTCCGTCAAGAATCATGGTTTCAGCCTTGGAAGCCATGTCCATGGTGAACACCTTGCCTGCACGGCTAAAAACGATGGTCTTGCCATCGGGGCGCCAGGTACCCCAGGTTGCATTTTCCACAACCTTTACCTGGTTAGAACCATCAATGTCCATGGTCCACAAGTCCCACTTTTCAGGATAGTTGGCATCGTTTTCGGGAACCCAGCCGCCCTTGCTGCGGTTGAAGAGCACCCTGGAGCCATCGGGGGAAATGCGGGGGAACCAGTCCACATTGTCGCTGTTTGTCAAAGCGTGGGCACCGGTACCATCGGCATTCATGAGCCAAATGTCATGATGAGAATTTGCACGGCTGGTAGACCAGGCGATTACACCTTCTACCTTACCTTTCAGGGCATCCAAGGCCTTCTGTTCATCGGCTGTGGGGTCCACGGCGGCACCGGTAGGGGCACCTTGCTGGGCAAACGCAGCAGAACAGGTCAAGGCCATCAAAGAAGCCAGGGCAAATTTCTTCATTTTCATAAAAACCTCTAAATCTTTCCACAATTTACCAAAAAAAATCAGCCTAAATTCCCAAAAATACGGGAAATAACGCCCCAATCGCCCCAAAACAACATGATAAAACGCACACCGGTTATTCTTGTATACACCAAAAAACTTACAACCAAGTTCATTTTGCAATTCTCTATATATGTTATTTGAAAAAAAAATGAGGATGTTTATGAAGAAATTAACTATACCCGCTCTCGCCTGCGCCATGACCCTGGGTTTTGGCCTGGCCTCCGCACAGACTATCACCCCCACCCGCGTGGGTCCAGTTAGCCAGTATGGCCAGCTTATGACTGGCAAGAATGCTGCCGGCGAAGGCCGCATTTATGGTAGCTGCCAGGGCGTCAAGGACGGCGCTGAAGTCCAGGTTCGCGGTATGAGCCTTTACTGGAGCCTTTTGCCCAAGGCAACCGAATTCTGGACCGCCGAAGGCGTGGCCACTATGGTCAACGACATGAACATCCAGATTGTTCGTGCAGCCATGGCAACTACCAGCGAAGACTGGTGGGGCTGTAAGGACGGTAATGACAAGTGTGGCGATGATCCGTCCGCACATATCAGAGGCTACGCAGCCGATCCGAGTTACCAGACCAACCTGATGAAAACTGTTGTTGAAGCAGCCATCAAGAACGACATTTACGTCATTATCGACTGGCATTCTCATCAGGCACACGAAGAAGTCTCCGACGCAAAGAAGTTCTTCGGAGAAATGGCCCAAGCCTACGGTCAGTATGACCATGTAATTTTTGAATTGTTCAACGAACCGAAGGAAGTTTCCTGGAGCACCGTGAAGGGTTACGCTGACCAGATCGTTCCCGTAATTCGTCAGTACTCCGACAACCTGATTCTTGTGGGCAACCCCAAGTGGGACCAGAACCCCAACGACGCTATCGGCAATGAAGTAACCGACAGCGGCAAGAACACCGCCTACACTTTGCACTACTACGCCAACAGCCACTGCGTTAGCGGTTCTTACGGCTGGGGCGATGGCAACAACGACGCTTGTGAAGGCGTCAAGGGCGAAAAGGCAATTAAGGCGGGTCTTTCCGTATTCGTATCTGAATGGGGCACCGGTGATGCTAATGGCGGTGGTACTCCTAACCAGAGCAAGAATACCGAATGGCAGACTTACATCAATAAGTACAAACTTTCCTGGGCAAACTGGTCCGCATCCAAGATCGACGAAGGTACCGCCGCATTCCAGGGCGGTTCCAACAAGAACAGCCTCCAGTACACCACGTCCGGCAACCTGGTCAAGCAGTACCTTTCCACCAATCCCACCAGCTACACCGCTTGCGCAACAGGCGGTTCCACAGGTGGTCAGACTGGCGGTCAAATCGGTGGCCAAACCGGCGGTCAGACTGGCGGACAAATCGGCCAGGCTTTGGTTAACGTAAATGCAGCAACCTTGGGCGTTACATTCAGCAACAAGGCCCTGAACATTTCCGGCGTTAACGCAGCAACCGTTGAACTGTTCGACCTGAAGGGCAACAAGCTCATGATGATCGACGGCGTTGCAGGCTCCCTCTCCTTGGCAGCCCTCCCCGCAGGCATGTACATGGTAAAGGTAACCAGTGGTTCTGCAAGCAAGATCCAGGCAATCAACCTGAAGTAATCTAGCGCCGCGCTATTCCAAGCGCCAAACGCAAAAAAATTTTGAGAGAAAAAGATAGAAGAGGCCCGGCAACCGCCGGACCTCTTTCATTTATCAGACCAATTAAGCCTTGCAAAATGATTTCAATTACTTCAAGAAGATTTTTTGCATCGTCATGGATTTTACATCCTGGATTCGAGCGATATAAACTCCACTAGGAAGATTCTGAAGAGAAACAGAGATGGAGCCTGCGGCATCGCCATTCCAAAGTTTCTTCACAACGTTTCCGGTAACAGAAATCAAATCCACAGAAGCCTTGCCGTTCACTGTCATCAACAAGGTGCGACCATCAAGACGAAGGCCAGAAACCGCAGGTACTGTAGCAGAAGCCAAGGCCATGCCAGGATCAGTGGGGACGTTCGGATCCACAGGGTCGGTGGGAGTCGTAGGATCGGTAGGTGTAGTAGGCGTTGTGGGATCAGTCGGTGTAGTTGGGTCCGTCGGAGTCGTAGGATCAGTAGGCGTTGTGGGGTCCGTCGGAGTCGTAGGATCAGTTGTTGCGGGCTGACCGCCTGCGGCCAGGTTCGGCATATTACCGGACACCAGCAAACCGTTGAGCAACTTCAAGGATTGATTGAAGTAGTTTTCGTCGCCAAGGCTAACCGCTTCAGCCCAGTATTCATCCAGTTTGCTCTGATACGTAGGATCAGAAATCAAGGCAGTCATGAGGGACGTGATAAAGGTACTATTGTGGTCATTACCCAGGCTGCCAGAAGCACGCATCACGGGGCCTTTCATTTGAGAAGCACTGACGCCAGAGACAAACTTGCCCATTTTCTTATCGATAGCAAGTGCACGCTGGTCTCCATGCCAGCAAACAGCCTTAGCGTTACGCCAAGGTGCGCGAGACGCATCATAGCTATAGTAATCGTCTTCGCTCTTGCCGTTCTTATCGGTCCAGTCATCAATAAGGCCGGTAGTAACTTCGGCGGAGCTGGCTTCGTACAATTTCATATTTGCATCATAGGCGGAAGTATTCCAGAATTCAGCATTCTCGGTATCCACTTGGGCAAAGAGCGGCATGTAGGCCGGATCAAAATAGCCAGGATTCTTGCGGGTATAAGCGCCTTCGCCCCAAGAGTCGCCAGGCATGTGGAGACCATTGGATTCGAACTCGTATTTTTTCATGGCTTGAATCAGTTTCCTGGCATCGGTCAAGTACTTTTCATCACCAAACTGATGGTAAGCCATAATGAGGGCTGCGGCAGCATCAATGTCACCATCGAGAGCGGCCCCCTTGCCCCAAACTTCGGAAAGTTTGCCAATCTGCCAATGCATTAGGCCATTACCGTCATCAAACTTTTTGTAGCAGTTCCAGATCTTATCAAACTGAGCCTGATAGCTAGTGGTGTTATCGCTAAAGTACACCATAAGCAGCATACCATAGCCCACGCCTTCAGAAAAATATTCATCAGAACCTGGATTGGAACGGATCGCGGCAATATCTCCAGATTCGTTGTACATGTCCCTCATCCAAGCGGAGAACTGCTGCTTAAGCTGGTCAGACGCTTTAGACTTGTCACTAAGCAAGGTTGCATTGCCGCCATAATTAGACATCTGAGGAAAGGGATAATTGACCACAGCATGGGAAAGGCCAAAGGCCATCATACCCATAAGACTCATTTTTGCAAAAATGTTCATAAACACTCCTGGGCCGCACACCAATGCGGATTTTTTTTCTTAAAATAATGTATTCAAGCCAAAAGCGCAACTTTTGAAGTGCTTACAACGAGGATTTTTTCTGGAAAACGCAGAAATATTCGTCTTTGTAAGCCAGATTCCATTCAGAATCGTTGGACAGAGCCTGGATCAGTTTGCCCCAGCGAGCATAATACTTCAGCGGGAAAATGGCGCGGTCAATGTGTTCTGCCTCCGCATAACTCAGGAACTGCGCCGGCTCCTTTGCAAAGCGCAGGTACTGCTCGAAGAATTCCGCGGTCTTCAGCATAAAGCGGCCGTCGATGTAAATGGAGTCTGCGGGATTCGTAAGCGCCAGGAATCCACCCGCACGGTCATCGTTAAAGAGGCGGCCTTCGTGAGGATTTTCCTTCATCCACGCTGCTGCGCCTACAGGCACCCTCTGGCTGGAAATCAGGTTCTTTTCATAGACTTGCATGGACTTGCCCCACAAGCCAAGCACGAACATCAAGACGATGGTGACGATGTACTTAGGAACAGGAGATCCTCCCCCTACGGGGACCAGCCTCACTAAGGAATAAATTCCTAAGTGAGTTGCAGCCGGGTCAAAGCCCGGGATGACAACTTTGGATGAACCCGGGATTTCCAAACGTCCCACAAAGTAAAGGAACACTGGCAAAAATAACACAAAATTGCGTTCTGCCAGCAGGGCCAAGATTGCCGTAGTGCAAAGTACGACAGACTTCAGCAAACCTTCTTCATTACGCAAGGCCTTGCTCCTAACCATCCCAACAAACTGCTTGATGGCATAACCAAGCCCAGCCACCGCACAGGCGATCATCAACAGCGAAGTCCAGAAATTCTCCCCCTCCAAAAGCAACGTAATTGGCGAACGGTTCTCCGCAATCTCCTTTGCAAAAATAGTAGCAGAGTCGCTTAACCCTACTAAACGATTCAGCAGTTCAAAAGGATAAACCGCCAACAGCAAGCCATCCCTATGCAAGAACGGCATTCCGAACAAAGCCAAGACAAATAATGCCAGCAAAGCAAGGCGATCAAAGTTGTTCCTATCGAAGTAAACCACAATAGTGGCCAATGCAAAAATCGGTCCAAGAATATACAGTCCCTGACACTTGCACCAAATCCACTGCAGGCACAAAATTCCTATAGCCGCGGCCCATTGTTTTTTCTTATCGTCATAGCCCATGGCAAGCCACGGAATAACATTCCAGTAAATCCCAAGGAACAACAAGCTAAGCACCACCGGGCGCATTTCAAGCTGATAACGGAACACAAAAATAAGGATGGCAGCAACAACAACGCTTATCCATTTTTTCAAGGAGCCGTGCAGGAACAGGGCAAACACAGCGCCCCACAAAAGTGCCTTAAAGGCAACAAGTAAGGGAGCTCCGCCCAAGCCAAAGACAAAGGCAACAATCTGCTGGAAATATTCATGGACATTCACCACAGGCTCACGTACCGGAGTCCACGTAGTTACCCATTCCCTAGCGCAAGCCAGGTGCCACCAGATATCCGTATCTGTCAGGGGGAAAATTGCAAACGCAACGACAAGTGGAATCAAAAGGCGGGTCATTAGTCCCAAGCCTTAAGCAGAGAATCCAACTTTTTAGAGAAATACCTGGCACCTACAGCAGAGAGGTGGTCATAATCCAAAGCCATTTCATCGGTGTACTCATGCTCGCCCATTTTGTTTTCATCCATCAAGACCAAATGCGAGTACTTCTTTGACAAATCTTCGTAATGAGCAATAGTTTTCATTGCCACACTTCTGGGAACACCGTGTCTACCAAAGGAGCCTGTTTTTGCATAGTCCGGAGATTGCGGATAAATCACAAGAACCAGTTTAATTCCGAGGGTATCCGTACGCTTGATAAAGCGATCCAAGCAGTCCATGACTTTGTTGTAATAGTCCATTTCTTCGGAGGTATAGATTGAATCTCGATCCACCTCGTTACTTTTCCAGCCTTCAGACTCAGTATAAAGAAGTCCCATGGTCTCTACATAGTTTTTCTCATCAGCTTCAGAATAAGGCAGATTTTCATCTACAAACTGAATAAAGTACTCAGGCAAGCCATCTTTCCAGAAGTCATGATTTTTGTCATAGATATACCCAGGGGCAGTTTCAAAAACCGCCAAGTCCTTGAAATGAGGGGAATTACTCTGCAAGTCCAAGGGCAGTTCCATCACCACAGCCTTCAAATTCTTGGCATGGTTCAAGATATAGTTTTCCGTCAAATACAATTCGCCCCAAAGTTCACCGCCGGAATACCCAAAGTTAAAGGACTTGTATGATGTCATCACCAAGGGGTCAAAACCACGTTCCGTTCTAGAAGTTCCCACGGCAAAAAGTTCAATGGAATCCTTCATATCCCAGAACATGCGCATTTTGACCTTCATAATGCGTTCGCTAGTTTCTGCGTAAAAATCGTAGTACACGCCTGCACTGTCCGTATTCAGCAGAATGTTTTCGTAATCCATAACATTCTGTTTTACCCAAACACTAGGATGCCACAGTTCATCACCTTCAACCAAGACAGCATAGGAGCTATCCGAAGTATTCAGCAATACAATTTTCGTATGGGCGCCGTCGCGATTAGAAAGCGTTGCGACCACAACACCCGATTCTCCATCGACCTTTGCAGTGTCACCCACAATCCATTCCGCGTGATCAAAGGTGTAACCCGAGGGAGCATGAACTGTACGGGTAATATTCCCCAAAGAATCCGAGATAAACAGGTACTCATGAGCAGCATACTTGGAACCAACGAGCTCTCTACCCGTTTTACTAGCGAAGTCAAGGAACAGAATCTGTTTAGAGCTTCCCTTACTAAGGCTTACGTTACAAGCCTGTTCGTTATTATACCAAATTTCATCAGAAGCCAGATCCATGACCGTGGAGCCATTGTCTGCCACGCGAGCCCTCAATCTAGTGGAACCCGAGACTGCCAGAGTGTTATCGTTACTTACGCCATCATGGTACGCACCATCAAACAGTTTTTCAGGTTCGCCAAATTGACCATTGGAGAATTTCACTTGCCAGGTACTTGCTGCAGCAAAGTTTGAACTTTGTGAATTATCGCCAGCATCTGTCACATAGACCACAACCGTATCACCCGTAGAAAGGACCCTCCAGCGGGGAATCGCAGCGGATTCCACATCCAGTTTAACAAGGCCCTCACCGTGTTCATTCAACTTTCTAGCATAAAGTTCCGACTTTCCGCCAACCCCTTCCATGGTTGTACAGAAAGCAACCCACTTGCCGTCAGGAGAAATTTCAGGATGATAAACATTGATGGTATCGGCAATTTCCTTAATGCTCAAGCTACCCATGGAATAGTCCATATAGGCAAGATTTCCCGTAGCATCATTACGAAAGGCCAGCTTCGTATAAAAACTTCCCGTAAGTTCCTTGACTGTCGTAGCACTTGCGACCGGAGTAAGATTACCTATGGTTATTGAGCCATCAAACGAAAGTGTTGTTGGATCTGGAATTTTTCCATAGGCCAAGCGAAAACCCACATACCCTGCCTTACTGGTATTGGTCACCGGATAAACATCTAGTCTTGACAAATAGGAAATATTGTCGGATTCATTTACAATACTACCGCCTTTTACCACCTTTTCTCCAAAGGAGCCCCCATCAGTAGCGCCGATGTAATTAGTAACAGTCGTATCCCTAAAATAGCCGAGCCAGTCATAAACCCACTCCGCCGCATTTCCTGCCATATCACACACGCCTAGACTATTGCGAGGCTGAGTGCAAACAGACTTAACATAATAATCGGAGACTTCAGATGTCCAAGCGTTATGAGTATTCCAGCCCTGTTTAGCAACAAAGACCCATTCCGCCTCAGTAGGCAAACGAAAGCCTGCTACATCCGTATGAAACTTCAAGCCTTCCAATTCAAGGCAATGACCATAAATATCAAACTTAGCCGAATAGTAAGAATAAACCGTATCCATTCCGTACTGTTTACTCAAGGCGTTTGCATACAACATCGCATCATTTACATTCAAGCCAACAACCGGATCATTTTCGCTTTCACAAGGCGAAATAGGGCCGCTCACCATCATGTCTCTATTGTACTCAGAGCAAATGACTTCGTGTTCACCGATATAAAAATCATAGGTAAACTCAACCGTCATTTCTGTTCGCTCTTTTAAAGGCGCAGAACTATCAGCTTTACCCAGAACAACACTTTTTCCTGCAGAACGAATTAAAATAAAGTCCGGCAAATCCAACAATTCTTCATAAGGAGCCGCATGATTCCTATGATCTTCACATGCACTAAAAATGCAAATCAGGGAAATCCCCAAAATTAATTTTAGTACGTACAGCATCGACTTCATAGCCATGTAATATAGAAAAGAGTCCTAAAGGCGGGATTTTGCCACAGTTTGATTGGCCTTGATTCCTGGATAATCAGGGAAAAATTCCTCGGCCATTCTATACCAGGTCAAGGCATGATGGACATCGTTGTTCAAGTAGGTATTTCCCATGTCAAACGCAGCAAGGCCAAAAACCTGTTTTTGACTTAATGGCTTAAATTCAAAACCAGTCCAAGGTCCAGACTTATACTTTTCCTTGTACTCTTCATCGGCATAGGAAAAGCCTTGACGATTGGGCTCTAGATTTACACATTTGCTGTCACCGTCGCAACCGTACTGCAGGAACATATGGCCGGGCAAAAGGATAGCATTCAACGAAATTTGTTTTTTTTCGGAAACCATCAAAGCAAGCCAGGATAACCCTACGCAACCAGATTTTCTGTTTTTCAAGACTTCCAAAGGCAGGATAGATTCCCTGGCAACCGCGGCTTCGCCCGCACCTGCAAATTCAATATTCCAGTATTCCCACAGGAGTTTTTTCAAGGAGAGTAAAGTATCTCCCGTTGCAACCAGGATGCTATCGTATGCAGAAAGGCCTTCATGCCATGCAGCAATAGAATCTAGGCAAAGGGGATCTCTGTTTTCAAAGGCGCAGGCCATTTCCTGGTAGGAGTCAACTTCTTCACGACCGCTCCAGAGAACAACAAGCAAGGACATGGCCAAAGTCATTACGAACACTGGCCAAAAGATTTTCATCAAGAGTTTCCTTGCATTTTTTTGAACCATTATTTTTCAATCCAGAAAACAGGATGCCAAAGTTCTGTACCTGACACAATCTCTGTTACTCTTTCTAAGATCATATCTACAAGAACAATTCGGTCATGAGCTAGATCTTTAAACATATTTTGAAGAGTAGCGATTTCAAATTCTCCTTCTGAAATCCATTCTGAATGGTCAAACACAGTATATTCGGGAGCTTGAACCGCCTGTATTATTTTCCCAAGAGAATCTGCCACAAGCAACTTCGCGTGGGGAGAATACTTTTCACCTACGAAAGCAACGCCTTCTTTACCTCCCAGATCCAAAAAGGATACGCGAAGAGAAGAATCCTTGGCCAAGGAGACGTTGCAAATCTGCTCCCCACTATACCAAAGGGTATCCACATAAGTTTCTTCGCCATCCACCAGAGTCATTTTGCGAACAATAAATTTTTGCCCGATAGAAACAGCAAATTTAAAGTCGTTGGAGACTACGCCAAAGCTTCCGTTTCCAAAGATTTTCTGGGGCTCGGAGAATTTTCCATCAGAAAAGCGGACATAATAATTTCCGTATACATTCCAATCATCATAGACATTCAGAGTGCAATTATCCATGAAGAAAATTACCGTATCCTGACCAAGCACACGCCAGCGGGGCACCACGCCAGGCTGATTCTCTAAAGACACCAGTTGGCCTGTACGAAGGTTTTGCACGTACAATGTAGATCGATGATACCATCCTTCGTAAGTCGTACCGAAGGCAACCCATTCACCATCGGGCGAAATATCCGGATGATAAGCGTCAATGCCGTTATTTAAATCATAGAACTTAATTGAATCAGAATTATCCTTGGAGAATTCCGCAAGAATCAGCTTCATCTGAGCGTCGTCGCGAAAGACAAGTTTTGCGCGGGAGGCATCCACAGTTCTTAAAAGTTCATCAGAAGACAGAAGCATTTTGCAGCAATCCGTCTCAATGAATTCGATTGAATCCGCAACAAGGGCTGTATACGCATTAAGCAAATTTGTATTCCCCTCACCAGAAGTGTTGGGGTCGCTAGCATTGGATCCAGAATTGTTTTCAGAGCCAGTACATGCAGCAAAGACAAACGCCATCATACAAATGGCAATAGCAGCGGCACAAGATTTCGTCAAATGTTTCTGCAAATAGTTCATTACAACTTATCCCATTCCATAGGAGACTGCCAGAAATCGCGGGCAGTCATCATGTAAATAACAAGGCGCTTGCTGTGCATGTCCTTTTTCATTTTCATCATGCGGCTGCGAACGCCGGGGCCGCCGCCCCAGCTTGTTACCACCTGAACGTCAAGGCCTGTTGCATATGCCAGCAGTGAGCCGGGGCCACCGCTTTTCTGGTCCACAGATTCAAATACGCCTGTAAAGGAGTCGCCCATCAAAAGGATGGGAGAATTCTTGCCGCCCTTGTAAGTTTCGGTACCCTTGTACACCTTCATCACGTTCAAGGTATCAGCCGGGTACCTTGCCTTTTCGGAGTCGGGCAAATGAGCCACCAGGTCACCTTCACGAAGGGTGTTGGTTTCCTGCAAATTCAAGGAGCCCGGCTGAGCGCCGGATTCTGCGTACCAGCTGTACTGGGTAACGCGGCTAGCCAGAAGTTCCATGGCGGCAAGTTCGCCAGGCAGCGCCCAGTGGGTATCGTAACGCTGGAAGCTGTAATGATTGCCCTCGTCGCCAGCCTTTGCAGCCATCAGGGCCGGATAAATATCCAGTACGTCAATACCTGCTTCCAAAAGTTCCTGGGTAAAGGTGCGACCTTCGGGGTTTACGCACAGGTCTGCCGGAGTGCCAGGCACAATCTTTTCGCCGTAGATTTCTTCCTTCACAGGAACAGGCACCACCAAAAGTTGAATGCCCAGGGAATCCAGATACTGCTTCAATTCCACCATACGGGGCAACGGGTTATGGAGGCTGTCCTGTGCGCTGATCTTGTCGGCCAGCAGATAATTGGCGTTGCGGCGGAACCAGAGGAAACCACCATCCACCTTATTGCCCTGGGCGTCCACCTGAGACCAGGCATTCTGTTCCTTGGGAAGCTTTGCCATCTGGGCGGCCAGGGCATCGCGGAACTTCTTGGTTTCTGCGTTTGCCGGGCAAGAGCCCTTCACTTCATTCAAAGTCTGCAGGCGGAATGTGGAAGAAGTATCCAAGTGACGGTCCACAGGAATCACTTCGCCGGAATTGGCCAGGGAATCCGCCACATGCTTGGCGCGAATAGCCTCTTCGCTCATGCGGAAATCAGGTACTTCAAAACCGATCCACATGGGAGTACCCATGGGATTGCCGCGCATCACAGCGAAAGGCTTGCCGCTTTCCCAAGGAGCGCCAGCAGTGTGCGGTTCCAAGTCCGTATTCAAAGTGGGGTACCAGTAAGAAGAAAGAGTGCGGGCCCAGTTCATGGCATCGTCCGCATTCATTTCGCCCGTCAGGTAGTAATTGAAAATTTCAGCCGTTTCGCCGTAGGACTTGTAATTCAACTTGCCGTAGAATGGAGCTCGACCGGTCCAGAAGGCAGGAGTCACTTCCACCCACCATTCCACAGAACCATCGGTCATGGGAACGCCCCACATGCGGGTCACGTTCTGGAAGGCACGGAAAACTTCCGGCTCATCCCACTTTACCGCTTCCACAGAATTCAGCAAGATGTTCAGGGAATCGTTACCCAGCTGTGCGTACATCAGCTTTGCAAAGGGTTCCCAGGAAATGGGAGCGCGATCAGCAACTACTGCGGGCTGGGTCGCAGAAATGGATTCCAGCATGGGGAACGGATATTCCTCGATCTTTGCGGAAGCCATCTTGCCCACATAATTTTCAGGCTTTTCTTCCTTACCGGCCAGGCGGATAGGATTGTTGAAATACGCAGCAAAATCCAATGCGGCCAGGGTAGGCTTTTCCACCACGCGGATCTGCTTATTCTCGGCAACAGTTACTGTTTCAAAATCCGTCTTTGCAACCACGGGTGCCACGGGGGTGGCGGAAATTGGAGCCTCGACCTTAGAATCTTGGGCAACATTTCCTGCAGCGCCACTAGAAGCGCAGGCAGAAAGCCCAAATGAAACAGAACCCATAAGAGCCACCAAACTGGCGGTAAAAATCTTGCTGCGATAGTCAAACTTCATAAAAAACAAAGTAGTAATTTGTATACTTACAGATGTATGTTACCCGTGTTTCTAGCCCCGCTCCAAGGTTATACCGACGCCATTTATCGTCAAAACCACGCCAAGTTCGCTGGTGGAATAAAAAAATATTATTCCCCCTTTGTCCGCGTGGAAAAAGGAATGGCCCGTGACCGAGATTTGTGGGACACTAAACCCGAAAATAACCAAGGCTTTGAATTCGTTCCCCAGATCATTTTTGGTTCTCTGGAAGAGTTTGAAATTTTGGTAGAAGCCCTGGAAAAACAAGGGCACAAGGAAATAGACTTGAACATGGGATGTCCCTACCCCATGCAGACTGGGCACGGACGAGGTTCAGGAATTCTACCCTGTCCAAAGGTTGTCGAGGAAGTTGTTAAACGCATCGATAGTTTATCTGAAATTCAGTTTTCCGTGAAGATGCGTTTGGGTTTGGATGCGGCCCAGGAATCTTGGGACTTATTGCCGATTTTAAATGACACACGACTTAGCCAAATCACATTGCACCCACGCCTTGGAAAGCAACAGTACAAGGGAGCTTTGGACGAAGAAAACTTTCAGAAGTTTTACGAGGCGTGCAAGCACCCGCTGGTTTACAACGGGGACATTATGGGCCCTAAACGCGTCCAGTATCTGGAAACCAAGTTCCCTAAGCTTGCGGGCGTAATGATCGGACGCGGCATTTTAACCCTGCCCACCATGGCCGCAGAGTATATAAGCGGATGTGCAGGCGGCGAGCCTTGGAGCAGGTCAAAACGGAACTCTGTTGTGTGGGATATGCACCAAGGAATTCTTCAGCAATCCAAGGACTCCCAGCTGGACCAGAACCAGACCTTGAACAGATTCCGCTGTTTCTGGGAATACCAGACCGAAACCTTGCCCGCAAAGCTTTTAAAACAAATTGCCAAGTGCAAAAGCCTGGGGAACTACGAAAGTTTGATTCCCGAAATTTCTTCTGCCTTGAAGTAACAAAGTCAGCTCCATAGGGTGTTCCATAGAAGGAACAATTTTTATATTTATAGCTGAACAAAAGGAGGCGTTATGACCGCTGAAGGTGAACACAACAAATGGATCGCTCTCGCCCTTTGCATTTTGCTGGGCTACCTGGGTTTGCATCGTTTTTACGAAGGCAAGATCTGGACAGGCATTCTTTGGCTTTGCACCGCCGGTCTCTGCGGCGTAGGTGTCGTAGTGGACGCCATCATCATCGTCATGAAACCTGAGCATTACTAATGAAGCATTTGTTTGTTATCGCTACCGGTAGCGCCGGAAAGATTCGCGACTTCGCCCACATTCTGGGCACCGACCATTACGAATTCAAGACCTTGAAGGACATCGGTTTCGATGGCGACATCGTTGAAGACGGCGACTCCTTTGCTGCAAACGCCATCATCAAGTCCAGCGTTACCGCCCAGTGGCTTGCCGCCAAGGGCATCGAAGCTACGGTTCTTGCAGACGACTCCGGCCTGGAAGTTTTCGCCATCAATAGCGAACCTGGGATTTACAGCGCCCGCTATGCAGGCGGCCACGGCGACGACGACGCAAACAACAACAAGCTTTTGGCAAAGTTGGAAGGCGTGGAAGACCGCGCCGCCCGTTATTTCTGCGCACTGTCCTACCAGAAGGTGGTAAAGGACGGAGACGGAACGTTCTCTGTGACGGAGCCCAAGATTTACGAAGGTGAATGCCGAGGCGCTATCAATCATGCTCCCGTAGGTGATATGGGTTTCGGATACGACCCGCTGTTTGTGCCTAATGGGGAGACAAGAACCTTCGCCCAGATGGAACTTGAAGAAAAGAAAGTTATTAGTCACCGCGGAAATGCGATTCGCGCACTGTATAAGGATTTGAAGGCAATCGAATAAAGATGTAGCGGCTCCGGAAGTAATGCTTGAGCTCTCCCTCGGTTCTATAAAAAAATCCCGCGGTTAAGCGGGACTTTTTTATTTGCTGCGAGATTTTCGTCCCGCGAGCCTTAAGGATTCAGGATTTTAAAGGTCTGGGTGCGGGGCGGGTTCTTGGGTTTTGCCTTACCCGGTTGAATCATCAGTACCTTTTCCATACGGGTTCCATCCATCTTAAGAACGCGGAAGGTATAGCCCTTAATCACTACTTCTGCACCCGGAGAAGGAATAATTCCCAAAGTAGCCTGGATCAAGCCGGACAAAGTTTCCACATGGGAATTTTCGGGAGCTTCCAGTTCTACGCCCAGTTCATATTCCAGGTCAGACAAGGTCATCAGCGGATCCAGAATATAACGGCCATCCTTCAGCTTCTGCACATCCTGCTCCTCATCCATGTCGTCTTCGTCGCGAATTTCGCCAACGATTTCTTCAAGGATGTCTTCCAAGGTCACAAGGCCTGCGGTTCCACCGTATTCATCCACAACGATTGCCAACTGGTTACCAGTCTTGCGCAGTTCAGTCAGCAAGTCATCAATCTTCTTGTGGTAAGGAACGAACACCGGCGGCATCACAATCTTCATAATGTCGAAGGGCTCGCTGCCATGTTCCGTGTACCATTCCAAGAAATCCCTATTGGAAAGGATACCCACGATATTGTCCACCGTTTCCTTATAGACCGGCAAACGGGAATGGCGTTCGCTATTCAGCACCTTCACCAAGTCTTCCAGGGAAGTACCCACGTCAATAGCGCACATGTCCACACGGGGAGTCATGATTTCACGAACAGGAGTTTCCACGAAATCGAAGATATTCAGAATCATCTGACGTTCTTCTTTTTCAAGGCCTTCGCTGTTTTCTCCGTTATCATCGGACATATCAGCCTGCACAGCATCACGACGTTCTTCCGGCAAAAAGCTCAGCTTAGAATCGTAACCCATGCCGGCCAAGGACTTCACGAACATCGCGTGACAAATCTTTGCGGGGATCACAAAGGGCAAGCGAATATAGCGGAACAAGGGAACCAGCACAACAGCCAAAGTATCCGGCTTCAGGTTGCCCAGCAGGTTAGCCAAGAACACGGTGATGGTATAAATGCATACGCAAGCCACCACAATATAGGCAACGAAAGCCAATACCCAGTACTGCTGGACCCAAGCCCAGGGAATCATTTCAAACAGGTAGAAACCAAGAACGCCGCTACCCACATTGCAGAAGATTCGGCCAATAGAAACGGTTTCGTTAAAACCGCCCTGTTCAACCAGAGCAGCCACCTTTTCTTCGCGGCCTTCACGGTCCTTGGCATCGCGCTTAGAATAGATTGCGCTAAAGGAAGCCTTGACCAGAGAGAAGGTAAAGGAAACAAAAACGAAGAGAACTAAAAAGGCTATAGCCCAACTTTCAGATGATTCCATTAGTCTTTCTCCTTGTAGGGATCCAGACCCAGGAACTCGCATTCACGGCCACGCATCACCTTGCGGTCTGCAGCCTTAATGTGATCGTAGCCGGAGAGATGCAGCAAGCCATGAACAATGACTCGCTTCATTTCGGCATAAAAGGTATTTCCGTATTCAGGAGCCTGGCGCTTCACCTGTTCGCGAGCAATGTAGATTTCGCCCAGCATTTCAGGTTCACCGGGGAACTCGGCATGCCATTCAAAAGAAAGCACGTCAGTCACCTTGTCCAAGCCGCGGTAATTCTTGTTCATTTCGCGGACAAATTCGTCGGTGCACAGGACGATGTTCACGTCCTTTTCCTTGCCTTCTTCGGCAAGAAGCTTGCGAGCCATCACTTCGAACTTGTCTTTGTAAGGGAAAGTATCAATATCGCCTTCCAGCAGGAAGTCGATATTGTACTTGGGAGCAGCAGCTTTCTTTGCTGCGGGCTTCTTGGGGGCCACCTTTGTGGCCTTCTTACTAGCAGGGTCCGGCATTAAATGTTATACCACTTTTTGAGGACATCGATAATTGCTTCAGCCTGAGCCTTTCCAGTGATCTTGAACTTGCCCTGGGCCTTGAAGTTGCCATTCATCTTGCGATAACGGCGGAGAGAGACCTTCGGTTCACCAAAGTCACCAGTCTTGGGATCCTTTTCCTGGTAGTGGAACATGACGGTAGGCCATGCACCCTTGGAAAGGATTTCCTTACCCAGTTCCTTGATGACTTCTTCGCCAGAGTCTTCGTCGCTAAAGGCAACGGTCAATTCTTCAACTTCCATAATTATTCCATTTTGTTTGAAAAGCTTCTCTTTTTCTTACATCGGAGCTTGCGCGAGCCGAGGTCTTCCTTAATAATAAATATATTTTACCCCGTATATAAAAGAGCATATGAGGGAGATATGGCATTTTCAAGGTTTTTTAAGGCTGTTTGCGTTTTTCTCGCAATTTTGGCGAGTTTTTCCATGGCAGCCAAGAATAATTATGCCAAGGTTCACTACAAGACAGGCGATGTTTCCTACCTAAAGAACAAAGCCGACAACTGGGTTCCGTTGAAGGGCGACCAAAAAGTTTACCAGGGCGATCTTATTCAAACGTACCTAGAATCCATGACCATTTTGCGTATTCCCGACGGTAGTACCATCTCCATCGAGGAAAACTCCATCGTTTCCGTAGCCGAACTTGTTTCTGAAGACGGCAAGAACACCTCTACAACAGACATCAAGAAAGGTAAGGTCCGTTTCGACGTGCAGAAGCAGGCCAACAAGGAAAGTTCCTTCAAGTTCAAAACTGGCACCGCAGTGGCTGCAATCCGCGGTACAGAAGGCGTAATCGGCACCTCCGAGAACAACAAGTTTATCGCATCCCTCCTCAATGGTCAGTTGGAAATCGTCATGGGCGGAAAGTCCACGACTATCAACGGAGGTCAAACGGCAATTCCTAACGGTGACGAACTGGTCGTTATGGACCTGAGCAATTCAGGCACAACCGACTTGTTCAATATCATCGACAAGATCCTTGGCGACACCACCCTGACCATGGATTCCTTAAGTAAGTTGATTATTGAAAAGAACCTGGACCTGGAAAAAGCCGCTGAACTCGCCAAGCAAGCCCTGAAATGCGAATTCGCGCCTATGCCCGACCAGGTGACCGACACCACCGTGGTTATCCGTGGCAAGTGCGCCGGAGCAGACTCCGTGGAAATTTCTGGACAGAAGCGCGAAGCCAAGGGCAATGACATGGATTTCGCCCCCGTCTGGGACGAAAGCGCCCTGGGTGCCAAGAAATTCTCCGTAACCTGCCAGGTTGGAGCATTGCACCTCCCCTGCGGCCAGCTGACCACCAATTATATCGGGATTCCCAAGGAAGCCCAGGTGGCAACAAGCCAGAACGAGCCGTTGTTGACAGTTTCCACAGCCTCCCCCGTTTCTGTGAGCAATCCGGCGGCTGCAACCATCGAAGGTTCTTTCAACACCCAGGATACTTCTGCAACTTTGTTCGTAAAGTTGGGTAAATACACTTCACCGAACCTTGTGCCTTTAAGCGCCAACGGACAGTTCAGCCACACCATCAGTATTTCTGAAAGATTGCGCAATTGGAGCGAAAAAGAATTTACAGTAGAATACAACTCCAAGACTTTGGGCTCCAAGACCGTGGTGCTGGGTCTTGACGTGGATAAGTCCAGCAAGGCGACAAACAACATTGCCCCCACCTTGGCAATGAAGTCCAAGGACTCCTTAAAGTGCTATGCAAAGCTGTATCTGGACAACCTCTACAATGACGAGGTCATTTACAGCTACAGCATCGATAACGAAACTGCAAACGTAAGCATCCGCTATAAGAACAAAACCGCAATCAAGCAGAGCTTGACCAGCGGCATTCACAAGTACACCTTTAATGTCACAGACTTGGCCGGCAACAGCAGCCAGATTACAAAGACGCTTGGATGTTTCCCGGCCAGAAAGCACACCATTGAAATCGAAGGCGGAAAGACCGAAAAGAGAATTCGCGCCCCGAAGCCGCCCCAGGGATACCCGAGCAACACGATTTTCGAAAAATTGACCTTCAAGATTACAAATATTCCAGACAACGACCCCAGCTACATCAAGTTGATTACCATTTCTCAAAAGGGCAAGAAAACAATTCTGCGCCCCACAGATTTCCAGTCAAATATTTTTGACCATCAGCTTGAGCTGGAACACAACGCCGTTACCAACGTTACCATCAATGTGATAATGAAGAATGGTTCTGTTCTGAGTGTAACCAAAACCTACAAGGTCCAATAATGAAAGCCCCGTTTTATCTTTCCGCCATTGCCCTCACTGCAGGTTTGTCCATTGCACAAGAAGTTCCTGTAGAACCTGCAGCAGAGCCCGTCGCAGTTGATTCTGTTGCTGCAAAGAACGTTGCGGCCGATTCAGTTGCCACTGCAGTCGCTGTTGACTCCGTTACCGCTGTTGAGCCGGTTGCTGCTGCAGAACCTGCTGCCGAACCGGTTGCAGAACCTGTCGCTGAGCCCGCGGATTCTGTTGTTGCAAAGAATGTCGCAGCCGAACCCGTCGCAGAACCGATCGCCGAACCCGTCGCAGAGCAGCCCGCTACCGTCGCCGAACCCGTCGCAGAGCTGCCCGCTACCGTCGCCGAACAGTCCACAGTCCAGCTCTTGCCTGGTACAAAGCTTTCCGGCAACCTCCATGGTTTCCTTAAGGCCGATGCCTCCCCCTACCTCATTGAAGAAAACGTTTCCATCGAAAAGGACAACGTTCTTATCATCGAGCCCGGAGTGGTTCTGCAGTTCGCACCCAATGCAGGTCTGAACGTCAAGGGCCAGCTGGTCCTTGCCGGCAACAAGGCAAACAAGGTCGTCTTGACCACCGCCGACGCGTCCGGCAATTCCAAATGGAAGGGCATTTTCATTTCCTCCGAGGCGGAAAACGAAATCCGCAACGCCGCCATTTCTAATGCAGAAAACGGCCTCGTCGTAGAGAACAGCAATTTGTCCTTGCAATCTGCAGAAGTCAGCAAAACAAGCCAGCGCGCCGTATTTGCAAAGAACTCCAAAGTCAGCATCAGCGACTGCTCCTTCGAAGAAAACGCAGGCGTTGCACTCCACGTTTCTAACTACGCAGTGGCAAACGTCCAGCGTTCCACATTCAAAAAGAACAACGTGGCCCTGCTGAACGCAGAATTGGCCCAGACCGACGTAAGCGCCTCCGCATTCGAAGAAAACACCTTCGGCATTTTGGACAAGGGCAACAGCAAGCTTGTCTTTAGCGACACCAAGGTTTCCAAGAATCAGAACGGCGTTGCCTCAAGCGAAATCCTGGACAAGTCCGTTACCGAAAGTATCAAGGACAACAACGCAAATTTCAACAAGAATCCAAGCGCTGTGATCGCCACACTGGCTGCAGACCCCGAGATTCCGGGCGTCCAGAGCCGCGAAATCAAGCCCAAAGAAAGCATTAGCGACGTAGTCAACAACAGCATTGCCGCAAACGTAGGCGACACCGCAAGCAAGTCCATTTCCATTATCGGAAACGTGATGCTTGGTGCAAACTACCACCACGTTATGACAAGGCGCAACCACAGTAAGGAAGCGGTCATCGTCGGCAAGGACACCATCAAGACAAATCAGCATTACAAGAATACATTCCAGGTTCCGGGCCTTGGCGGCGAAGCCAGTGCCTACTTGCTGATGCAGCTTCCCAATGGCGGCACCCTTGAATTCGATGCAAACCTGACCGCCGATTCCTGGAATCATTTCTCCCCGAATCCGGTTTCCCTTACCTATACAGATTCCTATAATCACGCAACTCTCGGTGATTTCCAGAAAATCAGCGGAGACATTTATATGTCCTCGCTCCCCGTATTCGGCGCGGACTACACGTTGTCCTTGCTTAAGAACAACGTCGATCAGCCCTTGTTTGAATTCAACGCATTTGCAGGTGAATCTCAGCGGTCCTTGGTTCCTGGCGAACGTCAGCCGGACATGTACAACGTCTACGTAGAAGACGGTTCCGCACAGGCTCAAAGAACAGTTGCCGGTGGATCATTCAAATGGTCTCCGCTACGCAGATTTGATGCAAAGTTTGGCGCACTCTACGCAGACGATGCCATCAAGGATCCCATTATCCGCAAGGGCACAAGCAAGCCCAATGTAACAAGCGAACCGTTACAGGAATCTTTCACCATTTTCGCCGACGGTAACTGGCTTTTCTACCCGGGTGATATCGAGCTCAACGGGCAGGTGGCCATGGGCCGCGCAGACACAGCCGAAGTCTTCGTAGAACGGGCCATCAACAGCGTTTTCCAGGACGCAGGCGTCAACGTAGCCTCCTACAGTTCTCTCCGTCAGTTGATGGTTAACGAATCCGAAATCTACCGCTTGACTCAAGACGAATTGGAAGAAATTTTTGGTGACAACACCACCATGACTCGCGGCCAAATGAGAGACTCCTTGAGAACTCTCGTTCGCAAGGCAAACGCAACCCGCAAGGATGCAGCAAGCTCCAACGATGATGACAAAGTCCTGGGCATGAAATGGAGTGGACAGAACCTAGCCATTGGAGCCTCCCTGTTCTGGAACATCAACAAGACAACACTTTCCGGCCACGTTAAGTACGTTGGCGAAAACTACTACAGCGCAGGTTCTCCGGATTTGTTGGCCGACACTCGTGAATTCGGCGGTAATTTAGAACAAATTATCAATAAATTCTGGGCCCTGAATTTCGGTTACCAGATCAACGTGGAAAACGCCGCCAAGGATGATAATGCAAATATCTTCGGCCTTGGCGAAGGCACCACCATCGGTTTCGGCAGCGCATCTGAAAGTTGGAAAAAGGCCCACGAACTTGATAACGACAGAACAAAATACATCCAGAATATTTCCCTTGCAAACAACATCAAGGTCAATGACAAAGTCAGCGTCAACGTAGGCTACGGCCTTGAATACAGGACTCAGTACAAGCCCACAAGACTCCATGGCGTTTTCAGCTTAAGCGACGAAATCTATAAGGACAAATGGTTTGCAAAGCGCAAGGGCAAAGAAACCATTACTATTTACAACGACGGCGACAGCACCGTAGTGGATAAGAGCCGCTGGAACGAATACATGGAAATGGCAACAGAACCGTACTTGGCTTCCATTTTCCAGGAACGCATTTTCAAGCACACTTGGAAGGGCGACGTAACCCTCAAGGCTTACAAGTCCGTATTTAAGCTGGGCGGCGTTTGGACACTCCGCGTAGACGGTTCTGTATTCCATAACGATAGCCTTATGAAAAAGCTTGACTTGTCCACGGAAACCTGGAGTAAGATGGGCTACTACTTCGGCGGCGCCGACTACTTTGAACAAACCTACCCGCTTTCTGCAACAACAACCTTGCCTGCCCTGCAGAACAAGATCGCTGTGACTCCTCGCTTCAAGAGTTACGAACGCAACGACATGAGTGAAGCAGAAATCACCATCGACGACGAGCTTGAAATTCCTTTGATGAACCGTTTCTTGATTCTTGGCGCCAACGGAACGTTCCGTTACCTGACCACAAGTTGGACCCAGGATGGCAAGGATGAGAACGAAACTGAAACGGATGTTTTGGGCAATGTGAAGGTCCGCATCAATCATACCAATCACTTGAACAGCGAATGGTATCTTGGTACGGCCATGTACTACCGCCCCGAAAATCTCGGCAATGAATACAAGGACGCTTTCGGCGGAGTCCGCGTCAATTACGTATTCTAACATTAAAGCACATTTTGAGCACAAAGGCCTGGCGTTATCGCCCGGCTTTTTCATTTTTGGGGAAAACCGCCGTTTTCGAAACAAAATCTGTAATACGATTTTGCATACTTTTTTTGTACGGCCATTTTTACCCTTTGGGAAATCATTAAAAATTTTTATCGTTGGGCTTGAAAATTATAAGAAGGATAGAGAGATATGTTCACCCACAAGACAAAAATTGTTTGCTCCATGGGCCCCACCACAAAGGACGACGAGGTCGTCTCCCGCCTGATTATCGCAGGCATGAACGTGGCCCGATTCAATTTCTCCCACGGCTCCCACGAATCCCACAAGGAAGCCATGGACAGGGTGAAGCGCGTATCCGAAAAGTTGAAGCGCCCCATCGCCTTGATGTTGGATACCAAGGGCCCGGAAATCCGTACCGGCAATACGGAAGGTGATGCTGTCATTCAGTTTAACAAGGGCGACAAGGTCTGGGTTACCGTCGACGAAACATTGACCCGCGCCGTTTCCGAACAGGAACCGGGTCGTCTGTCCCTCTCCTGGAAAGAATTGCCCCAGAAGGTTCAGCCCGGCCACCGCATCCTTATTGCCGACGGCCTCCTGGAACTTGATGTAGAAGAAACCGACGGTTTTACCGTCAAGTGTGTCGCCAAGAACTCCGCCGCCATCGGAAGCAAGAAGAACGTAAACCTCATCGGTTTGCACGCCGGCCTCCCCATCATGAGTGAGCAGGACAAGAACGACATTAAGTTCGGTGCCGAACAGGACGTAGACTTTATCGCCGCCTCCTTCGTAAGCTACGCCAGCGAAGTCCAGGAAATCCGTCGCTATTTGGACAGCCTCAATTCCAAGGCAAAGATCATTGCCAAGATCGAAAACGAAGAAGGCCTGAACAACATTCGCGAAATCGCAGCCGCCGCAGACGGCATCATGATTGCCCGCGGTGACTTGGGCGTACAGCTCCCCACCGAAAAGATTCCTCTGGCACAGAAGCACATCATCCGCGTTTGCCGCCAGCTGGGCAAGCCTGTTATTACGGCCACCCAGATGCTGGATTCCATGATTCAGCACCCTCGCCCCACCCGTGCGGAACTGACCGACGTTGCTAACGCAATCTTTGACGGTACCGACGCCGTGATGCTCTCTGGGGAAACCGCCAACGGCCTCTATCCCATCGAAGCGGTGGAAACCTTGGTCCGCGTGGCTGTTACCGTAGAATACTCTCCTGAATATTACAAGAAAATGCGCGAATCCTTCGAAATGGATTTGCAGGGTGACGTAAGCCGCATTGTTTCCCAGAACGCCTACCAGACTGCTCGCGAAGTGAACGCAGCCGCATTGATTACCCCCACCCTTACAGGCAACACAGCCCGCATGATCAGCATGTTCCGTCCCAGCCAGCCCATTCTTGCTGTAACTCCCTTCGCACAGGTCAAGCGTCAGCTCCTTTTGAACTGGGGTGTGTTCCCTCTGTTTGCCGAAGAAGTGATTGACTCCGATTCCATGGTGCAGAACGCCATCAAGAGCGCCCACGACGCCGGCGCCGTACATATCTCCGACCGAATCGTCATGGCTTCTGGCTACCCCATCAGCGCCCAGATTGTGAACACCATCCGCGTGCTTCACGTAGGCAACGAATTGGTGAAGGCAGAACAGGGCGGCTGCGCCTCTGCGGATATGGAACGCGCCAACGGTCGCATCCTTCGCGCAAAGACCCCCACCGAAGCCTACATGCTTCTCCGCCGCGACAGCAACGAAATTCTGCTTTGCAACACCCTCACCGAAGAATACATCCCCGTGCTCCGTGACGTTCGCGGCGTGATTGTAGAAGGCGAAAGCAGAATCCCTGCCGAAACATTGCCCCTGATCAACCCCCGCCTGGTTTGGCTTACCCAGGCCAAGGGCGCCTTCAACGCACTGGAAAGCGGCATGGCCGTTACCATCGATGGAAAACGTCTGGTGGTTTACGAAGGCACGCTGTAAATTTCTACCTTTGGGTTGATGTTTACTTACCGCTACAGAGAACTTTCCGTTGCTTTGGCAAAAAAAGGCGAGTACCGTGCCGCATTGGCCCGGGAATTGCGTCTTCATCCAGAAGAGATTTTCAATCTGGAAGTGGAACGTTTTTCTCTGGATAGCCGCCGTAAGGGAGACCCCAAGTGGTCTTACAACGTGATTTTTGAGGTGAAGCGTCAGCTTAGGGCCACAGGCAACCACGCCAAGGGCTTGGTAGAGGCCTCCCGCGAAACCGAATCCCTGGAAAACGATCCGCAGCGCAACACCGTTCCCATGGCAGGCCATGTGGATGTGATTGGCGCAGGTCCCAGCGGTTTGTGGGCCGCCCTCCATTTACTCCGTAAAGGATTCAAGGTGGATCTTTATGAACAGGGAAAACTGGTGGAGGAACGTTTCCGCGATATCCGCCGTTTCTTTGTGGACCGCAAGTTCAACGCCTACAGTAACGTGCTCTATGGCGAAGGCGGTGCCGGTGCATTCAGTGATGGAAAACTGAACACCCGTAGTCGTAATCTGTTCTCCGAAGCCGTCTTGAAGGACATGGTTTCCTTCGGTGTGGATGAATCTGTGGTCACTTTCGCAAAGCCCCACATCGGTACCGACAAGCTGGTTCTGATGCTGCGCCAGATTCGTGCAGAGATTGCACGACTGGGCGGCAAGATTCACTACAGCACCACCCTGGAAGATATTGAAGTCAAGGATGGACGCATTTGCGGGGCAAAGTTCCGCGACGTTTCCTCCCCCAATACCCAGGGTCATTGGCAGCCCTGCGAGGCATTGGTTTTGGCAGTAGGCCATTCCGCCCGTCACATTTACGAGATGCTCCATGCCCGAGGCGTCACCCTGGAAAGCAAGGCTTTCGCCATGGGCGTCCGTGTGGAACATCCTCAGATGCTTATTAACATGCGCCAGCTGGGCCGCGATATCGATACCAAGCTGACTGGCGCCGCAGAATACTTCCTGGCAACGCCTACGCTGAACAAGACCTCCAGCGCCTACAGTTTCTGTATGTGTCCCGGCGGAGTCCTGGTGCCCTGCGCCTCGGAACCCGGCACACTAGCCACCAACGGCATGAGCTACAGCAGCCGTAACGGCAAGACCGCAAACGGCGCCATCGCAGTTCCCATCACGCCCGGTGCAGTGGGTTTCGACATCAAGACCGCAGGCACATTGTTCGGCGGTCTGGACCTGCAGCGCAAAATCGAAGCCGACGCCTACGCCGTAGGTGGCAAGAACTACGCCGCCCCCGCACAGACCATCAAGAACTTCTTGGCCAAACGCCCGGACCGCGCCGACAGCCTGCCGAAAACCACATACCCCTGCGGCCTCGTAGCCTGCAACATGTGGGATTGGATGGACAAGACCATCTGCGCTTCTCTGGCAGAAGGCTTCCAGAATTTCGACAAGAAGATTCCGGGCTTTATTGAAGAAGGCTTGATTGTGGCTCCGGAAACCCGCACCAGTTCGCCGCTCCGCATCACCCGCAACAACGAGACTCTGGAAAGCGTAAACACCAAGGGTCTTTACGTCCTCGGTGAAGGCGCAGGCTACTCCGGCGGAATTGTCACCAGCGCCGCAGACGGCATCCGCCTCGCCCACTACGCAAAGAGAAGTAAACAGTAGACAGTGGTTAGTAGACAGTAATTCAAAAACAAAACGTCCGCCAATCACCAACCACTAATCACTAACCACTAATCACTAACCACTAAAACATGATTACTCGCCAGATTGACCGCAACTTCGCAAACATGCGTCTCGACCGATTCCTCCGCAAGGCTTTTCCCGAGGAATCCCTCTCCGTATTCTTCTCCATCATCCGCAAGAAGAAGGTCCGCGTCAACGGCGTGGTGGCCAAGGCCAACCAGATGCTCCAGGAAGGTGACCTGGTTAACATCTACGAAAATTTCAAGTCCGTATCCGACGACGAAAAGGACATGAGCCGCGCCCAGTCCGCACAGATCAAGGCTGAAGTGGAAGCCGCTTACGAAGCCGGCGATTCCAACATCATCGCCTTCCCAGGCGCCGTAGGCTCCACCGCAAGCGCACCCGTGGCCACAGGTTTCGCCAAGAAGAAATCTACCTGGGGCAAGACTTTATCCGGTGCCGAAAAGCAGTCCAACTGGGGCGCCCGCGAACTGGACATTGTCATCCAGACCGAAGATTACCTTGTTGTAAATAAGCCCTCCGGTCTCGCGAGCCAGCCCGGTTCCGGAACTAAGCCCGGCGAAAGCCTGGTGGAATACCTTTGGGAATGGGGCCGTCAGGAACAGCTTGACTTTAAGCCCACCATCGCCCACCGCCTGGACCAGGAAACTTCCGGCATGTTGCTTGTGGCACTCCACGGAGACACCCTCCGCGACCTTACCCGCATGATCCGCGAACACGAAGTGGACAAGTACTACTACGCACTGGTCAAGGGCAATCTGGAAAAGGAACGCGGCACCATCAGCGAAAAGCTGACCCGCACCGACGCCGCCAAGGGCAGCAAGATGAAGGTTGGCGTCGAAGACAAGGACGCCAAGGAAGCCATTACCCACTACCGCGTCAAACAGCATTACATCGGTTACGATTTGGTGAAAATCAAGTTGGAAACCGGCCGTATGCACCAGATTCGCGCACACTTCGCAAGCATCGGTCACCCGCTTCTGGGCGACTCCCGCTACGGCGATTTCGCCCTGAACCGCGAAGTGAAAAAGGAACTGGGCCTCCATCGCCTTTTCCTCCACAGCTGCCGTCTGGAATTTGACTGGCAGGGCGAAAAAAAGGTGCTGGACTGCCCCCTGCCCAAGGAACTGCAGGCAGTCATCGACCAGCTGAAGCGCAAGCCCTACGAACGCAAGGAAAACAACTTCGTGCGCAGTCGCCGACGTTAACACCGCCGACGCAGAAACAACCTGCAATTAACCGCCACGATTTTTCACCTCTTTATAAAACGGCCCGCCCTTGTGGTGGGCGTTTTTTATCTAAATTTTACCCCGAATTTTGAAAAGCTGCATTTTGGCGCAGCTCGGTTTTAAGGCCGACGCCCAATCGCAGTAAAAAAGGATAAAAAGATGAAAGTTTCTTTAAGTTGGCTGAAGCGTCATGTGGATCTGCCCGAATCTGTGGCAGAAATCGAAAAGGCACTCACTTCCATCGGTTTGGAAGTTGAAGGCATCGAAGAACCGGGCAAGGTTTACGACAAGCTGGTGGTGGCAAAGGTCCTCACCTGCGAAAACCATCCGGATAGCGACCACCTCCACATCACTACCGTCAATAACGGCACTGAAACCATCCAGATTGTTTGCGGCGCTCCCAACGTTGCCGCCGGCCAGACCGTGGTTCTCGCTCCTATCGGTGCAGAACTTCCCATGAGCGACGGCACCGTCCTCAAGATGAAGAAGTCCAAGATCCGCGGAGTGGAAAGCTTCGGCATGATCTGCGCCGAAGACGAAATCGGTCTTTCTGACGACCACGGTGGAATCATGGTTCTCGACGACTCCATCCCGGCCGGAACTCCTTTTGTAAGCCTGGGCATGTACGACGTCTGCTTCGAGCTGAACGTGACCCCCAACCGCCCGGACGCACTTTGCCACCGCGGTGTTGCCCGCGAACTGGCCGCCAAGTTTAACCGCCCCCTGAAGCCTCTCACCTACAACCTGGTAGAAGAAGCCGACGCAGCCTCCTCCGCAGTTTCCATGGAAGTGGTTCCCGGTTGCGGTTGCTCCCGCTACACCGCCCGCGTCATCAAGGGCGTTGAAGTCAAGCAGAGCCCCAGCTGGCTGGCCAAGCTCCTCCACACCGTCGGCATGAACTCCATCAACAACGTTGTGGACGTTACCAACTTTATCCTCATGGACGTAGGTCAGCCTCTCCATAGCTTCGACATGGACCAGCTGAAGGGTTCCATGATCAAGGTCCGCCGCGCTGTGAAGGGCGAAAAGATCCAGACCATCGACCACACCGACCACGAACTGACCGAAGCTGAACTGGTCATTTGCGATGGCGACCGTCCCGTAGCCGTAGCCGGCACCATGGGCGGCGTAGAATCCGAAATTGTGGACACCACCAAGAACGTTCTCTTGGAAAGCGCCTACTTCAACCCCACCATCGTCCGTAAGCAGGCAAAGCGTCTGGGCATCGGCTCCGACTCCAGCTACCGCTTCGAACGTGGCATCGACACCACCACCCAGGACGAATACAGCAAGTACGCTTGCGCCATGATCCAGGAAGTGGCTGGCGGCAAGGTCCTGAAGGGTTGCGTGGAATACACCGGCGAAGACCACCAGAAGGAACTGACCAAGATCGACCTCCGTGTTTCCCGCGTCGCAAAGATCATCGGCATGGACATCGCTGCCGACGTGATCCGCAAGCACCTCACCAGCATCAACCTGAAGCTGGCTGCAGAGAACGGCGAAACCATGACCTTCGAAATTCCGGGCAACCGTCCGGACCTGGAACGTGAAGTGGACCTGATTGAAGAAGTGGCACGTCTCGTGGGCTTCGACAACATCCCCTACACCATGCCCAAGTTCACCATGCAGCCCAACGAACTGCCGGCTGTAGAAGTGATGAACCGCAAGATCCGCAGAACCCTTTCTGCTATGGGCCTCCATGAATGCTTGAACCTGCGCTTTACCAGCAAGGCTCGCACCGAGGCTCTCTTTGGCGCAGAATCTGACGACCGCCGCTCCAAGCCGGCTCTCCTCCTGAATCCCCTGTCCGAAGAACTGGGTGCCGTTCCCACCAGCCTTTTGCCCAACTTGCTGAAGAACGTTGCCGAAAACGAAAAGAACCGTCCGGGTTCCGTTCGTTTGTTCGAAGTGGCTAAGGGTCAGTTCAAGCGTGAACGTGCAGACGTCCGCGACAACGGCTTTGACGAATCCAACCTGTTGGCAATGGTTGTGGCAGGCGCATTCGACGTGAACCCGCTGAACGACAAGCCCGCACAGATTGACTTCGCAGCATTCAAGGGCCTGGTTCAGACTCTCTTCAAGCGCTGCGGTATCGTGGTTGATTTCCGCGTTCCTGAAAAGGCCGAAATCTTTATGCATCCGGGTAAGCAGACTGAAATCGTCTGCGGCAAGACAGTTCTCGGCACCATGGGCGCCCTGCACCCCTCCGTTGCAAAGGAATTCGACATCGGTTACGAAACCTATGTAATGGAAGCCGATCTGGACAAGATGATTGTGGCAAGCCAGAAGAAGATTACCTTCCAGGCATTCAGCCGTCAGGTTCCCTCCAGCCGCGACATTTCCATTGAAGTGGACAAGGGTATGACTCACGAAGAAATCATCGCCCGCATCAAGGGTCTCAACCCCAAGAACCTTGCAAAGATTGCCCTCAAGAGCATCTACGAAGGCGACAAGATCGAAGCCGGCAAGAAGAACCTGGTTTACAGCTTGGTCTACCAGGCTATGGACCGCACCTTGACCGACGACGAAGTCAGCAAGGCACACAACAAGCTTCGCGACAAGCTGGTTGCAAACGGCGACATCACCCTGCGCTAATTTTGCATTGTCATCCCGAGCTCCGTCCCGGGATCGCCCAAAACATTAAAGCCCCGCAGTCCATAAACTGCGAGGCTTTTTTCATATTTCAAATTCGTACAGACTCTTCGGGAATATTAAGCCGTTAGTCGTATGCGAGGGGTATTTTTTTTAAAGCCTAGGTATGTTGAATTGGAGCGAGTCCGCCGAAGGCGGGTGACCGAGCAAAGCGAGGGAGCCGAGCGGAAAGACAATATACCAGGCGCTAAATCGTCCCTACGTTCTATCCGACTAACGCGGTCTTCACCTGCTGAATGAAGCTCATTTCCTCAGGAGAAACATTCGTCTCGTTTCCGTCTTCCCTAGAGGCACCGGCAACACGGAGCATAGCTTCCAGAACCTTGCCCTTGAACTCGTCGGATTCATCCTTCAAGGCATTCACACAAGCGGTGGTACGTTCCTTAGCATTGATATAGCAGCCATAGGTGCTATTAAATTCTTCCCAACTGACGTCCGGGGTCAGTTCATCGTGAATCTTGTCCAGTTCATCACTTTCAGCTTCTGTAGCAGAAGAAGAACCAGGCAACAGCTTTTCATTTTCAGTTTCATGGAAAAGGCAAGCCACCTGCCAGGAAAGGACCAGAAGAGCAAGATTCGGATTCATTTATACCTCGTATTGTTTTTTGTAAAGATACATAAAAACAAAGCAAAACGTCAGTCACGAAAACAAAACTCTTATTTGTCCAGCTATTTCTTTAGACATCGAACAGAAATTCCATCACCAGCTCTAGATGACTCAATTCCGTTACCGAGGAAAGACAATGAAAAACTGTTTCCCAATGACAGTATATTGACGTTGGTGCCCCCAAAAAAACCGTCCGACGACGTAGACGACCAAAAATAAGTATATTCTCCCAAGCCATAATAATCTATACGTACCGGTGTAAATGTTCCGTTGAATTCTGTATATCCAGAAGGCAGAGCGGAGAATCCAAAGGTATCGTAAAGATTGCTCCAAACCGAAGCCTTTAGATGTTCGCGAGCATCTTCAATACCTTCAATCAACGGCTCAAGATTTTGCTTTTTTTGAGCAACAATCTTATCAACAGAATCCTGGACAAAAGCAATCAAAATTTCAAAATCCTGCTTTTGAGGCAAGCGCCAGCCTGAAGGGCAAATTCCCTGAACGGTTCCATTTGCAGCGCATACGCCGCCATCACCACAGCCGCGACCCTTTCCATCGTTCAACAATAAGCCAGCACTATCCATTGCGGCACTCCATGCGTAAAATCGGCCATAAATTTCGCAATTCGCAGGATCATCATTGTAACAGAAACTGGATGAATCAATTTCCGCAGTTGGCTGCAGGTAAGCGTAGTTCAAATTTTCGGCCATCCATGTTTGAGTACCGATGGTCACAGTCTTGTATCTATGACCATCACGACTATCCACAAGGAAACCCGCAGCCCCCTCAATCGAATTATTGGCAGAGCCGCCACCAACAGGATTATTTGTTGAATCTTCGCTACCGCAGGCAATAAGAAGTGCGGCCACAGACACAAATAAAGACAACTTTTTGATATTTTTCATAGTTTCATCCCTTAAAAAAAAATTACACCAAATTAAAATGTTTCCTTACAAACTGAGCAACGACATTTGTAGGATACACCGGGTTCCCGCCTAACGAAGAATGAACATATACACATCTAGGATAAGTTCGGCATTGCTTCATATTATTCTGCAAATTGTCCTCAAGCAATACAGACGCAGTAATCGTCCATCCCTGTTTTTGAAAAGTACGAATATAATCGACAGCCTTACTTGTACACTTACAAGAAGAAACCTTTTGCAAAGGAACGATGATTTTGTCTGGACAATTGGGTGAATTTGCTACAAGCTTTACAAACTCGTCGGGATCAATGTCCATTTCTTGAAGAGAACAATAACCCAACAAACCGACATCCTCGTCTTTCTGATTAGAAAAACGAAGCTTGCGAATTTGAAACTTACCCAACGATTTACTATGCGCAAAACCTTTAGGGAAGCCTCCAATATGGCGAATAACGCTAGACTTCCCCATGTTGGAATTTCCAATTACAACAAGAAGTTTAATATTTCTGTATTTTGGGGGCCATTGGTTCATCGCAGCAAATGTAACCAAAAAAAAACCAATGTCAAGTATTTTTACAAAAAAAGCCAAAAAAAGCAAACACAAATGATTTTACAGCAAGTATTTTTCAGCAAACAACTGTACCAGGTCGGAACTGAGAGGATCCACCATGGATTCTGACGTCGTAATCAAGTTGACCCCGGCAAAGTAGCCGTTTGTTGCGTAAGCACGAATTTTGGAATTCATGTTTTGAGCATAGTCAGCATCATCAACCAGGCCAAAGTGTTCCCAGATGTATTCCTGACGAGTACGAAGATTCAGGCAGGTAAAATCTGGGTAGAAAACCGCAGTATGATTTTTATCGTCTTTCGCAATCACAAGCCTACATGGAAACTCATAACGGTAAGGCACGCCTAATCGCGCCAAGGTATTCGCAATGGTCATTTCCGACTTAGACCGCACCCGTTCCCCTCGGGCAGTAATCAGTAAGGCGTCCTCATTGGAAAAACCTTTTCCCTCGTAAGGAATCGCTAGCCACATCCGGGCGAATTCCTTGTCAGAAAAAAAAACAGGGCAACTCAGTGCTTGCCTTGCAGAATGCATTTTCTGAAAAACATCGCACACGTTCGCCCTTTCATACGCATCCAGAAATTCGTCGATCGCCGCCAAAGATTTTTCAGCGGCGTCGCAAACGCGTTCGTCGTAACTTTTCTGCGCCAAGCACCTCGCCAGTCTTTCGTTCGACTGAGGAATGTACGTTCCCCGCAGTGAGTCGCGACTCGGCGCGGCGCTGTTTTGTGAAGTTCGTTTTTGCACTGCTCGAATTTGTGATGAACAAGTTTGTTTCGTGCAATTTGATGTTTGAATTTCACAATTTGGCATGAGCGTTCCCTTTGGTGATTTTTCGCCGTCAACATGAAACCACTGGGGCTTTCCCCGATTCACCGCAATTCGTAAACGCCCTGCGGGCAGATTTTTCAAAGCCCGACGCTTAAGTTCAAGCAACTTGCACAATTCTTCACGTTTTCGCTGAAGTTCAGGAATAAATAAATCCGGAGTGACCAATTCCTTCAATTTATTTTTTGCAAAATTCATAGATTCCCTTATAATCTTAACACGCCCCCCCCATCATGAGGGGGTGGCTCAAACCAGGCATCTAACGGTTTCAAAATGACTCCCCAAAATAGGGGCTTCAAAGCAGGCCCGTGCAATCAAATAAAATATTGGGATATAAAAAAATATAGGGGAAAGCGAATATCCGCATGTCCTTAAATTCGCCTTTAATATACAAAACCAGAGGCGACAAGACACGCTATAACCTGCGCAAAACAAGAAAATCTTCAAAATGACTGATTAAAACACAAATAAGGACCATCACGTCAGTCAACTTTTACTTTATCTGCAATACTAAAATAAAAATAGACTAACCAAAAAACATCATTAGCGTTTTTGGTCAGTCAAAAATTTCAATATTACCACCTTCAACGCCAAAAAAAGACGAATTTCACGCTCCGTAACACAATTTTTTGATTAATTTATTCAAAATTAAACTAACCACCACCACAAAATTCAAGTTTTAGTCAGTCAAATCGCAAAAAAATACTACAAAAAAAACATTCAAATCGCAAAAATCAGCGGATTAGCCTTATCCGCACCAAACTCACTACTCAAAACTCACAGCTCTCGGCTTTTTTTTCTATACTTACAGCCATGGCATACGTAGCAATGGCCCGAAAGTGGCGTCCGCAGTCTTTCTCTGACATGGTTGGTCAGGAACATATCGCACAAACCCTTCAGAACGCAATCGAAGGGGGACGTTTGCATCATGCATTCCTGTTTACCGGAACCCGCGGCGTAGGTAAGACCACCAGTGCCCGTATCCTTGCCCGTACTTTGAACTGCACCGGCGGCGACCCTCTGCACCCCTGTGGCGAATGCCCCAGCTGTAAGGATTTTGCCAGCGGCAACCCCATGGACGTGTTCGAAATCGACGCCGCTTCCAATACCGGCGTGGACAACATCCGCGATGTGATCGAACGTGTGCAGTATCCGCCCGTTATCGGCAAGTACAAGATCTTTATTATCGACGAAGTCCACATGCTCTCTACCGGCGCCTTCAACGCATTGCTGAAGACTCTTGAAGAACCGCCTGAACATGTGATATTTATCTTCGCCACTACCGAAGTCAACAAGGTGCCCCAGACTATCCTTAGCCGCGTGCAGCGTTTTGACTTCAAGCGCCTCTCTGTGGAACAGGTCCGCAGCCGCCTCCGCTTTATTTGCGAACAGGAAAACATCAACGCCTCCGACGAAACCCTGGACGTTTTCGCCGAAAAGGCCGATGGTTCCATGCGCGACGGCCTCACCTACTTCGACCAGGCATACGCATTTACCGGTAGCGAAATGACCGCAGACGCCGTCCGTAGCGTGCTGGGCATTCCTCCCGTAGAACTTTTCTTTACGTTGATCAACGCCATCGAAGCCCACGACCTTAAGGCCTGCTTCAAGATGGTGGACGACGCCTGCAAGCGCGGTATCGAATTCACCCCGCTCTTGGATGGTTTCGGCAAGTTCCTCCGCAATTTGCTGTACACCCGTCTGGACGCCTTCACCCCCGACGTGCTCAACGTTTCCGAAGAACTTTACACCAAGTACAAGAGTTCTGTACCGGGCCTCAAGAACGGCGACATCCTGCGAATCAGCAAGATGCTCATTGACCTGCAGGCAGCTCTCCGCTACAGCACCAATCCCCGTCTGCTGGTAGAAACCACCTTCGCCCGAATGGCCTGGCTGGATCACCTGACGGACCTGCGCCGTGCTTTGGCGGCCATCAACGACCCCTCTAAAGCTGCAGCAAGCGCCTCCGACGAGGCGTTAAAAAAAAAAGTAACTGAAGTCAGCAATATGTTGGACGCCCAGGAAGAAGCCAAGGCGCTCCGGCAGAAGAATGAAAATCCCTTTGCAGCCATGCAGGAGGGCATTGCTGGCGGTTATGACGCAGGCTATAACGCCGACAGCATCGACACCGTCAATTACGGCAACGCGCCCGCTTATTCCCGCTACGAAATCGCAGCCGCATGGAATTCTATCAAGGCACGCATCGCCGACGACTTTGACTTTACCTTCTCCGTGGCCCTGAACGACACCGTCCTGGAAACTGGCGACCTGCAGGTAACGCCTTTCCCCATTATGCTCACCTACGTGGGCGACACCGCCAACGGCGACAACTGGGGAATCCGCCAGATGGAAGAACACCCGGAGTACCTGGACCGCCTCAAGCAGATTCTGGAAGACAACCTGCAGACGCCTGTGGTTCTTACAATCCAGTCCCGCGCCTACACCGAAAGCGAACTCCACCAGAAGCGTCAGGCCCAGCTAAGCCCCTTCGAGCTGGACAAGCAGAACGACTCCGGCATCGCCCGCCTCGTGGACATGTTCAACGCGGAACTCATCTACACCGCCAAGGTCAAAAAGCAGGTCATCGAAGCACAGACCGACGAGCAGATTCAAGACCAGGAACGGGACTAGCCACCCTGGAAATCGACAAATTTTATAAGTTTAAGTAGAAAAACCAAAAATCAAAGGAATAAATCTTATGGATATGAGCAAAATGTTGAGAGACCTTCAGAAGATGCAGAGCAAGATGATGAAGGCTCAGAGCGACCTTAAGGCACAGAGCTTCGAAGCAGAAGCCGGTGGTGGCATGGTCAAGGTCGCCATGAACGGTAAGGGCGTGGTCACCATGATCAAGATCAACCCGGACGCCGTTGACAAGGACGACGTCGAAGCTTTGGAAGACCTGCTCATGGCCGCAATCAACGCTGCCGTGAAGAAGAAAGACGATGCAACTCAGTCCAGCATCTCTGACATTACCGGCGGCATGAAGATCCCCGGCATGATGTAATTGATTCTTGCCCAAACAAGCATCGGATTTCATATAAAAAGCACCCTTTCGGGGGTGTTTTTTTTGCATAATGGACAGGTAGTTTCTTTACATTTTCTTGCTTTTTTTTCGCAAATTTTCGCTACAAACTATGACACCGGTTACAATTCATCGGCAAATAAAGCATTTCATCGGCAAACTCCATATTATAGCCTTTTCATTTTTATACGAAATTTTTACATTTGGGCCGTAAAAAATAATATAGGAGAATTCATGTCTAGGCATTTTGGAATTTCGGCCACCATGGCCGCTACAATCGTCCTTAGCATGGCAGCCCAGACCTTCGCCGGACAGGTTTATACCCGCGAAGAGGCCATAAAGATTGCTATGGAGAATTCTTCCGAAATCAAAACCGCGGAAGAAGACCTGAAGGCAGCCCAGTCTCAAGTAGACGCAGGCTACGGCAACGCCTACCCCTCCGTAGACTTGAACGCCACAGTCACCCGTATTTTCGGTATGAAGGACGTAAAGCCCTTCACCGTCATGACCGACACCTACAACAAGTATTACCCCGATAATTCCGGCTGGATAACTGGCCCCGATGGAACCCCAATGCCTACCGACTTCGACGGCGTTGTCGCCTCGGCTCTTGACAAGTCCACAAGCCAGGCCTTGGCCCAGGCATATCGTTGGCAGTCCAGCGTAGATCTTTCCGTGACCCAGATTCTTTACGCCGCAGGCAAGGTTGGAACAGGCATCGAAATCGCCAAGACCTACAGAAAATTGCAGGAAGTAGCCCTGGAAAACGCAAAGTCCACCGTCCGCTACAACGTGGAAAGTTCCTTCAACCAGTTACTTTACTTGGATTCTGCTGTAGCCATCATGGAAGCAAGCATTGAACTGACCCAGACCAACCTAGATTTCGTCCAGCAGGCAGTCACCAGCGGCATGGCAACCGAAATGGACTTGATCCGTACCCAGTTGGCTTTGGACGGTATCAAGTCAGACCTTGAAAAAATCAAGAAATCCCAGGTTCTCGCCCGCAATGCGCTATTGAACACCATGGGCCTAGACTACGATGCCGACGTAAAGTTTACTGGGGAATTCAGGAACCCCGAAGACGGACACCCGTTCCCGGATACATCCATGGCTAACGTCACGAAGCGTCGTAAGGAATTGGTCATGCTGGAAGCTTCCGAAGAAATGTTGAGCGGCAACGTCGAAATTGAACGCGGTGGCTTCAAGCCCACAATCGTAGCTGGCGGAAAAATCGGATACAGCAACAAGCAAAACGAATTCTATAAGTGGGACGCTCCCAAGTGGAGTAAGCTCACCAAGGCCGTGTTCCTGAACCTCTCCATGAATCTTTTCAACGGTATGAAAACCCAGGAAAGCGTGGCACAGGCTAAGTCCAAGCTTCGCAGCACCCAGATCCAGAAGGAGACGGCGCTCCGCGGATTCCGTCTCCAAATCGAAGCCTGCGCAAACACCTTGGAAGACGCAGTCCAGCAGTTGGAAATCCAGAAGCGCCAGGTAGAACTGGCCACCAAGAACTACGAACTTACAGAAGCAGCCTACAAGCTCGGACGCGAAACTCAGCTGAACCTGATGAACGCCAACATAAGCCTCCGTAGCACTAAACTCAACTACGTTGAAGCTGTTTTGAACTGGAACAACGCATACATAGCCTTGCTCCAGGCTACTGGTGAATATTAAGAGATAAGAGGAAGAAAATGAAAAACATCACGAAATCCTTTATTACTTTGGCAGCCCTCTCGCTCCTCTTTACAGGTTGCGATATGATGAAGAAACCGGGCGAGCAGCAGGAAAAGAAAGCTTCCACTATTGAAGAAATCCAGGCAGAAAAAGGCAAGCCCGCACGCGTCGTGAAGGCAACCGTTGCCAAGATGAACGACATCCGTAAGTTCAGCGGCACCATCGAAGGCGCCCAGCAAAACTACGTCATTTCCAAGATGAGCGACCCTCTGGCAAAGATCAACGTCCAGGTCGGCAGCAACGTCAAGAAGGACCAGGTTCTCGCCGAATACGTCTTTACTGGCGATAACACCGCCTACCAGCAGGCCCAGGAACAAGTCGCCCTTCTGGAAAAGGTCACCGAACGCATGCGTGACCTTCATGCCAAGGGCGGTATTTCCCAGCAGGACATGGACTCCCAGGAAATGCAGCTGAAGATTGCAAAGATGGGCTTGGAAACCGCCCGCCGCGCAAGCAAGATTCTGGCTCCTTCTTCCGGCACAGTCATCAACATGAACTACCAGGTTGGCCAGGTTCCTGGCGTAGGTGGCGTTCTCTGCACCATCGCCAAGCTGGACAAGGTTATCCTCAAGCTGAACGTTACTACTCAGGATATCGGCCTCTTCAAGAAGGGTGCAACAGCAACCATCAACCTGAACGGACAGAAGTTCGAAGGAAAGGTCACCCTCATTCCTCTGGCAGCACAGCCTCAGACCCGTTTCTTCCCGGTTGAAGTCACCTTCAACAACAAGAAGCGTCAGCTCCTCCCGGGCATGTACCTCAATGCAGAAATCAACGCAGGCCAGGTCAACGGCCTCATCATCCCCAACGACGCAGTGGTTTACCGTAACGGTGTGAACTACATGTGGATCATGGATGAAGAAGGCAAGGCCAAGCGTAAGATCGTCAAGTTGGGCGTCATGACCGAAAAAGATGTCCAGGTTCTCGAAGGCATTAACGAAGGCGACATGGTCCTTGTTGAAGGCCAGTCCAGAATGAACGACGGCGACAAGATTCTCGTGTTGGAAGACTAATCCAGGGAGAGTTTCTGAATGATCAAGGCAAGTATTTATAAACCAATCACCATGCTCATGGTCATCTTGACCGTGGTGGTGTTCGGTATCTACACCTACCGTATGATGGTGGTGGACTTGATGCCGAAATTCGAAGTGCCCGTGGTGACCGCAGTGGTGGTCTATCCTGGTGCCAATCCGGAAGAAATCGAAACAACCATCGTAAAACCTTCCGAAGAACAGGTGGAACTTGTGGACGGTATCGACTACGTCCAGGGTCTCTGCATGGAAAACTACGGTATCATCATTGCCATGTTCCAGATGGGTACCAATGTTGATGTGGCCGCAAACGATGTCCGCGCAAAGATTGAACAGGCAGCATTCGACTTCCCCGATGCAGCCCAGGCTCCGGTGATTTCCAAGCTTGACATTAACGGTCAGGCCATGATGTCACTTTCCTTTACCGGTCCCACCAACTCCACCGAACTCCGCCAGATGGTGGAAGACAACATTGAACCGTTGCTTACCTCCGTGAAGGGCGTGGCTAGCGTGGATATCTTCGGTGGTACCACCCGCGAAATTTCCATTGAACTTGACAAGGAAATGCTGAAGAACCGTAACGTGGACATCGCCACCATGATGGGCTTGTACGGGGCTTCTAACATCAACAACCCGGTGGGCGACCTTCACGGCGCAAAGAAGAACACCACGGTCCGTACCGCAGGTAAGTTCAGATCCCTGGATGAAATCCGCAACCTGGACATTCCGACTTCTACCGGCGTCATTAAGCTTGGCGAAGTAGCAGATGTCAAGGACACCGTCAAGGAAATCAAGTCAGCATCCCGTTTCAATGGCGAAAACTCCGTTTCTCTTGATATCAAGAAGCGTTCCGACGCTAATGTAGTGGACGTATCCAAGGGCGTGCTCCGCCGCATGGAACAAATCAACAAGACCCTGCCGGAAGGTTTCGAGCTCCACCTGGTGTATGACAAGTCCGAAGGTATTTCCGAATCCATCGATAACGTGATTCAGAATATCATCATCGCCATTGTCCTAACTTCCGTTCTTCTTCTTCTGTTCCTGGGTAAGATCTCCACGATGTTCATCGCTGCTCTTACCATGCCTATTTCCGTGATTGGTTCCTTCACCCTCATGTACTTCGCAGGATTCGGCATCAACATGATGAGTTTGATGGCTCTATCTTCTGCGGTGGGCTTGTTGGTGACCAACTCCATCGTGGTGCTTGAAAACATCAACCAGAAATTGATGGAAGGTTTGAACCCCAAGGAAGCAGCTCTCAAGGGTACATCGGAAATCATGATCGCCATCATGGCTTCTACCTTGACCAACGTTTGCGTGTTCGTGCCTATTGCCTTCATGAAGTCTATCGCAGGTATCTTCTTCAAGACCTACGGCATGACCATGGTGTTCGCAACTCTCGTGTCGCTGTTGGTAACCTTCACCCTGACTCCGCTTATGGCGGCCTACCTGTTCAAGGGAAAGAAGTTCGACGAGAACGGCAACGTCATCGAAGAAAAGCACAACATCATCGTGCGTATATTCAGCGCCATCATGGGAATCTTCCCCAAGTGCATGAACGCAGTCCGTTTCGTATACCTCAAGACCTTGAGTTTTGCGCTGTCCATTCCGGGTGTGTTTATTCAGGTTGGCGGTCTTATCGCCCTGGTCATGTTTGTGGCAACGCTCGCCATGAACTTCCTGAATGTGGAAATGATGCCTAAGCAGGACGGCGGTATGATCGACATTACCGTAGAAATGCCGGAAGGTACAAACATCCAGACCACAGACAGTATTTCCAAGGTGATTGAAAACCGCTTCAAGGATCTTAAGGAAATTGAACGATACAGCATTACAGCTGGTGGCGAAAGCGGCTTCTCCTCCATCCGCCAAGCCAAGATGCGTATCAAGATGAAGAAACGCGGCGAAGGTCGTGACCGAAGCACCGACGATATCGTAGACTCACTGCGCCCCTACCTGGCAAACATTCCCGACGCCTATGTTTCCATCAAGGCATCCTCCACAACCCAGATGAACGGTGGCCAGTCCGGTGACGTGGTGTTCGAAGTGAACGGCCTCCACGCCGACTCCGTGATCAAGGCTGCGGAATTGCTCAAGGCCTCTGTCTTGGATAACATTGAAGGCGTGGTCGAAGTCAAGTCCAGCTACGAAGCCGGTAAGCCGGAAATTCGCTTGGTTCCGAAGCGCCAGGCCCTGGCCGACTATGGTACTACCTTGCAGCAGCAGGCAACCTACAACTACATCGCCGTCAGCGGTTACGAAGCAGGTACCTATTCTGAAAATGGTGAAGAATACGATGTGTATGTCCGCATGCAGGAAAAAGACCGCATGACCTACAACGACATTGCCGACCTTCCCATGCTGACCCCCAAGGGCTATGTAACCGCCCGCGACCTCTTCGATATCGAAACCGGTTCCGGTCCTACAAAGATTGAACGTAAGCGCAAACGCATGCGTATCGACATTTCCATGAACCTTCTTCCGGGGCACACCACGGGCGAAATCCAGAAGAAGCTTATTGCAATGGCCGACGGTATGAAGGACCAGATCCCCGAAGGCGTGACCTACAGTTTCGGTGGCGATGCAGACATGATGAACGACATGGTGAACGAATTCATCGCAGCAATCATCATGGCAATCCTCATGACCTACATTTTGTTGGTTGCCCTCCTGGAAAGTTTTGCACAGCCCTTCATCATCATG
Source organism: Fibrobacter sp. (assembly GCA_024399035.1). Taxonomy (GTDB): domain Bacteria; phylum Fibrobacterota; class Fibrobacteria; order Fibrobacterales; family Fibrobacteraceae; genus Fibrobacter. The sequence goes on from JAKSID010000013.1 coordinate 66,229, forward strand.
ACAACCATTCCTATGGGTGCTATCGGTGTGATTCTCTCCCTGGTACTTACCGGAAAGACTCTTTCCATGGTGTCCCTCATGGCAATCGTTATGCTTATCGGTGTGGTGGTGAACAATGCAATTCTATTGCTGGATGAAGCAAACCGTCTGCTCCGCAGTGGCGCCATGGGACGTCGTTCGGCAATCCTTACTGCAGGTAAGGCAAAGTTCCAGCCCATCTTGCTTGCCACATTGGCATCCATCGTGGCACAGCTTCCGCTGGCATTCGCTATCGGTGGCGACGTGGCTGCATTGACTCAGCCCATGGGTATTGCTTGCGTAGGTGGTCTTGCAATTTCTGCAATTCTCACCATGTACTTGATCCCCACCTTCTTCTGGCTGCCCAACGCAATCTTCCATAAGGTGAAGAGAGGTGCAAGCAAGGTGAAGAACAAAATCGTGCGTCACAAAACTGCATAACAAGTTTTAGACATAGAGAGAGAAGTCCGCGGGAAACCGCGGGCTTTTTTTTGGCTAATCATTGGAATTAATTCGTCGCAGTCAACCCGTCACGGGCCTTCATTTTGCAAACAATTGTTGACACCCTAACGACAAGAGCATTTGTAGTTTGAAGGCATGAAAGCCGCCATTATCCAAAAAACCGAAAAACACTGCACCGTAGCCGTCAACGAGATTCACAACGAATTGTTACTAGAAAGATTTCGCCTTACGTCAAACAAACGGATCGAGCCCATCAAAAAATCCGAGGCAGAAATCCGGAGTCTGCTCGCTTGCCAGCAAAAGCCTTTTGACGTGGAGGTTTTGAATAAGATCCATTATTCTGAAAACTCCTGGGAATCGGAGCCCATCATCAACCTGGTGGACAGCCTTATGGAAGAGGCGTTGGAAAAAGGGGCCACGGATATCCATATTGAGCCCGACGAAACCTGCCTGCGGATAAGGATTCGTCAGGATGGTCTTTTAAACGACTTCAAGACGCTCCCCCACTGGATTTGCGATCCGGTGCTTGTTCGCCTGAAGATTCTTGCGGAAGTAGACATTACGGACAAACGAATTCCACACGACGGAAGCTTTACCTATTGCGGAATAAGGCACAAGGCAAACGTAAGACTCAGCACTATTCCCATTCAAAGCCAGGGAGCGGCCTTTGAAAAATGCGTTCTGCGATTGCTGCCCCAGGCCTCCAGTTCCGCTATACAATCCATTTCGGGACTCGCTCAGTTAAATCTTCCCCAGGCCGAGGAGGATTTTCTGCGACAAGTCTTCGAAAGCCCTCAGGGGCTGTTCCTGGTGACGGGCCCCACGGGCTCAGGCAAGACCACGACCCTCCACGCCGGCCTGCAGGAAATCGCCCGAAAGAAAATCAACATCACCACCATCGAAGACCCGGTGGAGTACGTCTTGCCAGGCGTGAATCAGGTACAGGTCAACGAGAAATGCGGTTTTAGTTTTGCGGAGGCATTGCGCAGCATTTTGCGTCAGGATCCCGATGTAATTTTCGTAGGGGAAATCCGCGACAAGGAAACCGCGGCGATTGCTATTCGCGCCGCCCAAACGGGTCATCTGGTGCTTTCAACCCTCCACACCAACAGCTCCAGGGCGGCGCGCACGAGACTGATGGACCTTGGCGTCGGCGAAACCTCTCTGCAAGAAACGTTACTAGGTGTAATGGCCCAGCGGCTCGTACGCAAAATAGGCGGTGGTCGCACCGCGGTTACAGAGATTCTCAAGCCAAACGGCACCTTCGTCTGCGGAAGCCTTCGGGACTGTGCCCAAAAGCTTATAGCCCAGCAAATCACGGACCTGCCCGAAGTCGAACACGTTCTTGGCAAAAACCTGGGGCAATTATCATAAATCATTTTGCACATTCTCGTAAATCGATTTTTCTCTTTACTATATTAAGAGCGATGAAACTTTCCGATAGAACCTTAGGGTACCTGACCCTCCTTGTACTTCTGCTGATTTTCGCAGGAGTGGCTATCGGTATGTACGACGCCCACCACGAAGAGGCAAAGTGCATCTATGTAGAATTTGACGAACTGGGAACCCTGCAGCCCGAAGACGTCGTTGTGGTCAAGGGTTACACCGTCGGTGTCGTTGGTGATATCGTCTGGCTTGGAGACCGCGCCCGAGTCCAAGTCAAGTTTACCGAACCCATTATCATCCGCGAAGGCACCCAGTTCTACGATGTAAACTACGCTCTTATGGGCCAGCGTCGACTGGAAATTATCCCTTCCAAGACCGGCAAGGTCTTGCCCGATGACTATGTTCATACTGGAGTCTTTGAACCGGGTGTTGCCGAAGCTCTCCGCCTTATCGAAGGCGTGAACGAGCAGTTGGTGATGGTCCGCGACATGGTCCGTATGCTTACCGACGGCGACTCCGCCCACGCATCTCTCCAGCAGGTTTTCGAAGACGTTCTCCAGACTGTAGAAGTCACCATGCAGAACACCGAAAAGATGGTCGCATCCCTGCAGCCTACGGTCAACAAGATTTTCAACAACGTGGACAGCACCACCAAGGTCCTGATGGATGTCGCCAACCAGGCGGACACCACCATCAAGACGGCAACCAACGTCGTCAACGAAAAGCTGGCCCAGACCGAAGACGCTCTCAAGACTGTTTCTGCCAGCGTGCAAAAGGCTAACGATCTGATCGCCAGCATTGAAACCAATCCAGAAGTAGACAAGCTTTTGAACTCCGCCGAGGTGATCGAAAAGACCAACGAGATGGTGAACAAGCTTAGCGAACTGATCAAGGCAATTGACACAAAGGGCATCACCGTTTACGATGACGAAGGCAAGCCGGTTAAGCTGATTCATTTCCGTAACATGAACATCATTGGCAAGACCGCCCGCGAAAAGGCCGCCGAAAGAGCAGCAAAGGGCGAAAGCCTGGATTAAACCATGGATCTTTCCAACCTGCCCAAGATGGGGCCTAAAAGCCTGGAAGCATTACGGAGCGCAGGCATCTCGTCCCTTACAGATTTTCTGTACAACATTCCTCGTACCTACCTGGACCAGACCAAGGTCAGCAAAATCGGAAACCTGCACGTAGGCGACCGCGTTGTGCTTATCGGAAAGATTTCCAGGGCAGGAATTATCCGCGGTAGGGCAAGCCGTTTTGTGGCGACACTGACCGACGGCACCGGCGAAATCTCCTTGACGTTTTTTAAGGGTGCGCAGTACCATAGCAGGCGTGTGCAACCCGGTTCCAGCTGGCTTGTTTCCGGAGTCGTGGGCGAATACCGCGGTTTCCAGATGACGCATCCCGACATGCAGCCCTTCGATGAGGAGGAGCAGTTCAACGGCCAGATTCTGCCTGTCTATTCTATGACGGAAGCCATGGCCAAGAGCCGCATTACCCAGAAGTCCCTGCGGAACTGGTACCGAGTCGTCTTTAATTTTCCGGCGTTGACCCTGGGGAATGTTTGCCCCAAGGCGCTTACGGACTACCTGCACTTTGACCCTGTGGTCAAGAATCTGCAGGCGTTACATTTGCCGCAGAATTTTGACGCCGTGCGCAAGGCCAAGTTCCAGCTAAAGGTGCTGGAGTTACTGCCCTTCTGTTTGCGCATGGTTCACCGCAGGCAAAACCAGATGCTTCGCGGGCATGAACGCCAGGTGGACTTGGGTCAGGTAATGAATGCCCGCGCAAGGCTGCCATTCGCCCTCACCGGCGGGCAAGAGGCGGCGTTAAATCAAATCGTAGACGGGCTCAATGGCAAAAAACAGTTCCACGCATTGCTCCAGGGCGACGTAGGCTGCGGCAAGACTGTAGTGGCAATGCTTGCCATGCTTGCCGTTTGCGGCGCGGGCGAACAAAGCGCACTCATGGTGCCCACCGACATTCTGGCCCGCCAGCATTACAAGCAAATCAAGCCGTTCTTTGAAGCCGCCGGAATGCGTGTGCAACTTTTAGTAGGCGCCACTCCCGCCGCCGAACGCCGACAGATTCTTGGGGAACTGCAGATGGGCCTTTGCCAGGCAGTGATCGGCACCCACGCCCTTTTCTCCAAGGATGTGGAATTTGCAAAGCTGGGCTTTGTAATTATCGATGAACAGCACCGCTTTGGCGTAAATCAGCGCGAGGCCTTGCTTGCCAAGGGCGAATATCCCGACATGCTGGTGATGAGTGCAACACCTATCCCCCGCAGCTTGGCAATGACTTTGTACGGCGACCTGAAAGTTATTTCCATCAAGGAAAAGCCCGCAGGACGTAAACCCATCAAGACCCGCCTTGTTCCGCCGGGCAAGCGCAACGATATGAAGCGCTTTATTGTAAACGAAGCCAAAGGAGGCAATCTCTGCTACTGGATTGTCAGCAAAGTTAACGCCAGCGACGACGAATTCAGCGACAATCGTGCCCCCGCAAAAAGCGTCGATGACGTTGTCAACGAATTGCGAGCCTTTGATTCTTCCATCGTTGTCGAAGGAATCCACGGGCAAATGGACGAAACTGTCCGCGACGAAATCCTCAAGCGTTTCTCCAGAGGCGAAGTCCATATTCTTGTGGCAACCACCGTTATCGAGGTGGGCGTCAACGTGCCCGAAGCAAACGTCATGGCAATCGATTCCCCGGACCGTTTCGGGCTGGCCCAGCTCCATCAGTTACGAGGCCGCGTAGGCCGTGGCGATGTGCAGGCATGGTGCTTTCTGATGTTGCCCGAAGGCGAAGCCGCCGCCACCTCCGAAGAACGCCTCACCCAGTTCTCCCATACCGACGACGGTTTCGAAATCGCCGAACTGGATTTGCAGACCCGCGGGGCCGGCAACCTGGAAGGCAACGAGCAAAGCGGCAGCTGGGTGTTCCGCTGGTTCGACTGGATTCACGACCAGGAACTCATCGCAGAAACATTGCAGATGGCTGAGAACATTTTAAACGACAGAAGCGCCTTCGATGAAGATGCTCGAGAAAAAATTCAGCTCTGGTACAGCGAAAAGCAGTCCGCCAACGAAGACGGCGTTCACTAAAAACCGCGCGGTTTCCACGCGCAGTTCCGTGCAACAACCTATATTAGATTAGTAAAAGTGCCCACCACAAAGGCGCACAGCACAAGATTCAAGAAGAAGAATGTGCGACGGATAATGATAAAGAACAAGGGAAGCCACTGCAGCATATTGTCCACCGGGGCAATCAATTCCTTTACGCCCAGGAACACGCTGATCATGCCGGTAACCACCATCATCAATGTACCTACAAAGTAACCTTCGTTCCAAACGTAAATCGTGGAGCCCAACCCGAGAATCACGGCCAACACACCGATGATGATTTCCACTCGCAAAACAATATTCTTAATCTTATTCTTTTCCATTAATTGCGAATTTAGAAAAAACACAAATCAATTCCTGCATTCGCTCTTGCAAAAGCAAGAGCCGGGGACGTATTAGGAGGGACGTGCCCCTCCTTGTCTGAATAAAAAAGGAACCCACCGGCGAAGCCGGTGGTTCTTCATATACGGGCGTAGCC
>JAKSID010000014.1 GCA_024399035.1 Fibrobacter sp.
TTCCTGTTACAGCATTGTAGCTGTTCATGCCGCGAACCTTGACAACACGAGATGCCGTGCTCATTTCCCCTTCAGTCTCGCCAATATCGGTCTTTTCTTCCTCAAACTTCACTTTGCCGGATTCATAGTCGCTATAGAGGCAAATGTCGGCCTTGTCAAAGTAGAGCATGTCCACATTAGCACCACCATCTGTGGTGATGGAGGAAAGGGTCAGAACATTCTTGCCTTCGACAAGCATCACCTTTACATCCACGGTTTCCCAAGTGGTCCAGGCACCGGTCATGTCCATCTTCACTTCGCCAACTTTTTCTCCGTTGACAGTAAGGTTCATGTTGCGTTCAGCCTTGCCGCCATTAGCATAGCGGATAGTCAAGGTAGCTTCCGTAGCGGACTTGGAGTAAATATTCCAGGTGCCAAAGCTTTCTGTACTATTGTCGAAGTTGTAATAGCCCTTTTCCTGCCAGCCAGCATTAGTGCTCTCAAAAGTGCCCGCGCCATCATCCGGAGTGGAGGCGTCTAGAGCGGTAGCATAAGTTTTGCTAGAGCTGGACACAGCGGGAGTTTCGCTGGAGCTGGAAGCCGGAACAACGCTGGAAGAAGACTGTGCCGGAGTGACGGAAGAACTGGAAACTGCGGGAGTCACGGAGCTGCTGGAGCTATTCGGGTAAACCACAGCACCACCCTTGCCAACGGTATAAAGGCTGGGCTGCTTCAGGTTCTTGCCCACGTTATCCGGCAGGTAATAGCTCAGGTGTGGCGGCTGGTTGTATGCCACATTCTGCCAAGCAATGCCCAGACGGTACTGGGAATCATGCATCAAGGTATAGACGCGATGAGGAGAAGTCACCGCAGTGGAGAAAATGATGATCTTGTTCTGGTCGGAGCCGGAACGGGTAATCAGTTCTTCGCGCCAGTCGCCCAGAATATCCGCCACCAGACAGGGATTAGCCTTGGTGTAGTTGTTCAGGCTGGAGCCTTCCACATTGTAGAAACTGAAGTAGCGGTCAATGCCCTTGGAGCTTTGATTCCACTTGTCGATCTTTCCACCGGTGTTGTAGGCGTAAGTGCCTGCCTTGGGAGAACCCACGGCGTCCAGCAATTCGTCCTGAAGATCTCCGTCAAAGTAGATGCGGAAATTCTGGGACGGGAGGACGTCCCAAAGTTTTTTGCCGGTGGCGCTATAAATGGCACCGCTGGCGTAGCTCCACATTTCAAAACCGCGGTTGGTGGAATCCAAATCTGCAGCCAGACCGCGACCGTTGTCGCCACCGGTCTGCTTGGTGCCCCAGATAATCTTGCCGCCTTCGGCGGTATGAAGTTCATCGCTGTAAGCAGCGTTAGTTTCTTCGTGAACGTCCCAAACTTCAAGACCCGGGCGATCCGGATCCATGTCGGACACGTGCATGGCGTCACCATGACCAAGGCCCGTGCGATACATAAAAGTACCGTCGTGATCCAAAGCGCCTGCGCCCCAGATAATTTCGTCCTTGCCGTCGTTGTCTACATCGGCGACGCTCAGGTTGTGATTGCCCTGGCCGTAAAGCCCTTGCCCCTTTGTGGAAGCGGAATACTGCCACTTGTTTTTCAGTTGTTTGCCATCGAAATCGTAGGCGGCAACGTACGCCTCGGTATAGTAACCGCGGGAGGTAATTAAGCTGGGGTGTACGCCATCCAGGTAGGCAACGGCGGCTAGCATACGGTTATCTCGGTTGCCGTAATTGTCACCGGAAATCTTGCCGCGAGCAGGCCAGAAGTTGATAGTATTGATGGCTGCACCTGTAGTGCCGTTGAATATGGTCAGGAATTCATTACCGCTCATGATGGTGCCTGTAGAAGTACGGTAATCCTTGGAGGCATCGCCGATGACCTTGCCAGTGCCATCCACCGTTCCATCGCTGGTCTTCATGGCGATTTCAGAAATGCCGTCTCCGTCGAAGTCAAAAACCATGAACTGGGTGTAGTGCGCACCGGCACGAATGTTCTTGCCCAGGTCAATACGCCACAGACGGGTTCCGTCCAGCTTGACGCCGTCGATGAAAACGCTGCCGGAGTAACCGGAGTTGGCGTTATCCTTAGAATTGTTCGGGTCCCACTTGATCACCAGATCCAGCGTGCCGTCGCCGTCCAGGTCGCCAGTGCTCATGTCGTTAATGCTGTAGACGCAAGTGCTGCCGTCGGGCATTGTCTGGTTGGCGGGAGCTGTAGCCTTCAGGTTCAGAACCTTGTAGGGGAAGGAAATCTTGCTGTTCCCGTCCTTGTAAGTCTGGTCATAAACCAGGGAAAGGCCTTCCTGAGTTCCTTCCACACCGTTCACTACTGCGGCAACGGTATACTTAGATGTTGCGGTGCCCTTGGCATCCAGGTAATTGGTCGGTTCAGAGCCGCCAATGGTGGCAATTTTCGTTCCGTCGCGATAGAGGTTGAAAGCGGTGGTGGGCGCATCTGTACCCAAAAGGCGCCAGCTGACCAGCATTCCGCCGCCAACGTTCGCAGCGACAAGACCTCGGCTCAAATTTTCCATTTGACGAGCCGCATTTGCCTGAACGGTCAAACCAAGGCCCAAACCAAAAGCCACAACGGCTTTCACTAATCCATATCCCATAACACACTCCATTCGGGCATAGCCCTTATGTTTTACACCAAGAAGAAAACTAATCTAAAAAGGTTCCTACATCCACACCCTTCCCGATTTTACCGTAGTCCAGGGACTACGGACACCCATTTTCTTCTAATTTGGAATATACATACTTTTTATATAAAAGTCAACACTTTTAAGTTATTTTACAAGATTTTCGATTTTCAATTACAATTCACAAAACAAAAAGTCCACATTTCAAATAAAAATCCTCATTTTTACATTTTTTGAGACACTAGGTTCACTCACCCGTCGTAGAACCACGCTTTTTTACTACATTTTTGGCCGTTATGGCAAATTGGTGGAAGAAATTCTCCTGGGAATGGCTGTTCGATGGAATCGCAGCCCGTTCTCCGACGTTCGTGAAGATCATGGTCGTCACAGGTAAGTCCTTCCTCTATTACCACGGTATGACCCGTGCCGCCTCCCTGACCTACACCACCCTGGTGGCTGTGGTTCCCCTGCTGATTTTGCTCACCTCCATTACATTGGCTGTTGGCCTGGGCCATTTTATGTCCGACTACCTGCCCATGTTGCTGGACATGCTGAACCTGGACTGGCCGACGGATCCCCTGATCGCCATTGTGCAGAACGCCGAACACGTACCTATAGGCAGACTGGGCTTTATCGGTGCTTTGGGTCTTTTTGTCACGTTCATCCTGGCTATCGGCAGCCTAGAAACCAACTTTAACGTGGTGTGGGAAAACAAGACCTCCCGTACCCTGATTCGACAGATCCAGATTTACACCCCGCTTCTGTTGATTGTGGCAGGCATTATCGGTATGTTCGCCGGTTTCGTAAACCACGTGCAGAACGTACTGCGTCTGATTATGGTGGACGGATTCCATTTTTCCCAGGAAACCTTGACCACCGTCATCAATTTCTTCTGGTACACAGCCTTCAACTTTGCCGCAATTTTGCTGATTTTCCTGATGCTCCGCGCCCTGCCCGCACGCCCGCGCCACAAGGCCAAGCATTACACAAAGCGTAAATTGACCTTGGTTTCCCTGATGTCCGCCTTGATTTCTTGGCTGTGCATTATCATTTACGTAAAGATCCTGATGTTCATCCAGACCGCCATGGTCACCAGAATGTCCATTTTCTATGGTTCTTTGGCTTTCATTCCCTTACTTTTGTTCTTGGTTTTTGGAATCTGGACAATTATATTATGTGGAAACAGCCTTGTGTGGACCATCTGTTGTTGGCCCGAGGCCAAGGAAAAGAAATGGAACTGGGCAGCAACCCTGGAGGACGTCCATGACAGCACTATTGAAGAAAAGAAGTAAGTTCATCACCGCAGCTCTGGTCATTTTGGCTTGCGCCACCAGCAGCTTTGCAGAACTTCGCTCTATGCAGTTCACCCCCGAAGAAAGCGCCAACGACAGTTGGAAGGCCTACCTGGGCTTTAGCGGCGGAAACTCCATGATCGCCGACGATGGTACAATTTTTGCCGGTCTCCGCATCGGTATTGACTGGAACTCCCTGATCGGCACCGGCCTTTGGGGCAACGTTATCATTAGCGATGTCCGCAACTACAACGTCAAGCAGAAGCAGATGCTGGACTACAAGGCATTCGGTGTGCAGGGCGAAATCACTCCCTATCGCCACGGGATTTTCTCTGTTTCCGTACCCGTGAACGTAGGTTTCGGTGTGGTGAACACCATGAACCAGGGAGACGAAGCATTCTCTCCCGAAGATTATTTCTTTGTGGCTGACGCTTCGGTTCACTTTGGCGCACGATTGACCAAGGCTCTGGAAGTTTCTATCGGTGGCGGCTACAGGATTTTCGCCGGCATTGAAGAAAACAATTTGGAGAATTCTGACTTCAATACACTCTTTGGTGAACTCCGCTTTACCATCAAGGAATAATGTCTAGCTTCATTTCTCTTCGTGGGTGTAGGCTCCACAACTTGAAGAATGTGGATGCGCAGTTCCCGTTGGGAAAGATTACTGTGGTTTGCGGCCCCTCTGGCTGCGGAAAATCAACTCTAGTTTTGGACACCCTTCACGGGGAGTCGAAGCGACGTTATCTTGAAACGTTGTCTCCCTTCGCATGCGAACTGTTGGGCGGTCGCAGGAACATTCCGCTGGACAGCGCCGAAGGTTTATCTGCAAGTCTCGCCATCGGCCCTAGCCACGGGGAATCGCCTGCGAAGGCTTATGCTTTAAGTATTTCGGAATGCGATAGCGCGTTGCGGACTCTGTTTGCGGCGTTTGCGAAACCGGCCTGCCCTGTTTGCGGCAGCCCCATGGAAAGTACCAGCCGTGAAGAAATCATCAGGCAGATTGCAAGCAGGCCGGAAGGAACCAAACTGCAGTTTTTCGCACGAATGGACACGGGATGTGGGAACGTCGGTTCGCAGATGACAACAGGAGGCAAGGGCGCCGCGGGTAAGAAAAGCGCCGGCCAGTCGCTGGACAAGTTGTCCGCAGTTTTCCTGGCGCAAGGTTACACCCGCGCCATCGCCGACGGAGTGGTTTATTCCCTGGCCGACTTGACCGACGCAGAAAAGGAAATCTGCCCCAAGGAATTTTTCATTGTCGTAGACCGCGTCATTGTCCGCGAGAACACCCGCACTCGTATTGCAGAAGCGGTTGATGGCGTTTTGAAGCTGACCCACAGCGAACTGACTCTGGACGAAAACGGCACGCGCACCGTGTTTAGCACCGTGCCCTGCTGTAAGGAACACGGGGCTGCAGAAATCAAGGCACTGGAAGCCGCAGACTTTACGCCCTACAACCGCAAGAACGCCTGTGCCTGCTGTAGCGGAACCGGATTTAAGGAAAGCGCGGGCAACGATGCGACGGAAGAAGTCAACGAGGAATGCCCAGAATGCGGCGGCCTGCGATTGAAGAAAGCCTTCTTGAATGCAACCATCGGGGGCGTTACCTGGGCCGAGGTTTTAAGCACGCCCTTCTCCCTGCTGGAGAAAAAAGTCCGGGGCCTTTTTGAAGAACGCATTAAGCAGAATTTGGCTCCCACGCTGAACAGCCTGCTGGACCGCATTGAAGCAATCAACGAACTGGACATCGGCTACCTGACAGCAGGTCGTTCCGGCGTCACCTTGTCCGGCGGCGAAATGCAGCGTTTGCGTTTGGCCAGTTTGTCTACCGGACATCTGAATGGTTTGACCATAGCCTTGGACGAACCGGCCAGCGGCCTTCACCACACCGATGTGGAAGCCCTTTGGAAGGTGCTGAAGAAAGTTCAGTCCCGCGGCAACACGTTGGTCTTGATTGAACACAATCCCGGCATTATTGAGAAGGCCGACTGGATTATTGAAATGGGTCCGGGCGCCGGCGAAAATGGCGGTGAAGTGCTGTTCATGGGCCCCGCAAAAGAAGTTTTAGGCAACCCCGCCTCCCCCACAGGAAATTGGATCAAGTTTTTGAAAGGCACGAGGCGCGAGACTGAACGTCATTCTGAGCCGAAGGCGAAGAATCCAGGGACATCCATCCCCGTTCGCGATTTCGCCCTCTTCGACATGAAATCCGTTTCCGCCGATTTTCCCCTGAAGAAATTTAGTGTCATTACAGGCCAGAGCGGTAGCGGCAAGTCTACCCTCATGTTCAAGAACTTGGCAGCCCGCGCCAAGGCAGGCGAATTCGCCCCGCTGGGAATTGACGCTTTGTCCATCCTCTCCACCGGGGATTTTCACGGCAACCGCCGCAGCACCGTTTTAAGTGCCATCAATATGGGAAACCTCTTGCGCGATCTTTTTGCAAAGCTTCCCGAAAGTAAAGTCCGCGGTTACGCCGCCAGCAAATTCGCCACCCACGCTGCAGGCGGCCGCTGCGAAAACTGCAAGGGCGAAGGCGTCATCCTGGACCCCTCCGGCTACGAAGAAACGGAATGCCCCGTCTGCTTAGGCAAGCGCTTCCGCGACGAAGTTCTGGAAATTCGATTCAAGAGTCTTTCCATCGCCGACATTCTGGATATGGAAATCGGCGCAGCCTACAAGCTTTTCGCCAACATGAAGTCCTTCGCCGACAAGCTGAAACCTCTGGTGGATACAGGCTTGGACTACCTGCGCTTAGGACAATCCACCGCCCACATGTCCGGCGGCGAACGCGCCCGTTTACGTTTGTCTATCGCACTTGCCAGAGCAAAGGCTCCCAACACCTTATTCTTGTTCGATGAGCCCGCACGCGGCCTCCATCAGGTGGACATCAAGCACCTGCTGGAACTCATCCATGGTCTTACGGAAGCTGGCCACACCGTAGTGGCCATCGAACACGCCCAGGACTTTGTGAATGCCGCAGACTATGTGGTGGAATTGAGCAGATAACTAAACGAAATCAATTTCAAAGTCAACTTTTGTCGCTCTCATTTCAAAAATTTTCCACAATACCACCAGCATTTTAAGTACAACTTAAATTACAGGTTTTCGTCCGCGACCGGACTCATAGAAATCAAATTTTACTATATTCAACTCATTCTCATCCGGCATTCGTGCGCGGCCATTAACTCTCTGCTTGCTGCTCGCGGCACGACCCTTTCAATTTGACCGAAGGAAGGACGCCGCAGGGTACCTGGGAAAGCGCTTCCTGAGTATGTAACGTAGGTCTCCCGATTGGATCTTCCGGAACAGGAAATCCCGGAACTCCTGCGGCACTCCACCTTCCTTTCCGCGAAGGAAAATACGGCTTTCATCAGGCTTTTCGAGGACAAGGAAATCCTGATAGACTTTCTGAACGCGGTCCTTCGCCGTAGCGACGAGGACGTAATCACCGAGGTGGAGCACATGAACCGCGACCTGGCGGTCATCTACCCCAGCGACGACATCGTCGGTGTCGATGTTCACGCCAAGACCAAGAAGGGCGAATACATCGACGTAGAGATGCAGAGATACGGTCACACTCACTTTAAGGATCGCGTCGTTCTGTACGGAGCCGTCATGGCCGCCGAGGCCCACCGAGAAGAACTTCTTTCCCTTCAGAAGCGCCGCCGCGAACTCTCCCTCGCAGAACGTTATCGCATGCCCAAGATATACAGCATCTGGATCTGCGAGAACGCCACCGACGGCAACAAGGACTACCGCGACACCTGGGCAATCTACCGCAAGAGCGACCTGGGAAACAAGGACGCCTTGCCCGTAAGCGATGTTTTGAACTATATTTTCATCAAGTTGCCGAAGCTGGAAGGCGCCAAGGACGTCCCCGAAAGGGAACGGGAATGGATGGACTTCATCAACAACTGCGGCAGCCGCGACGAAATTCCCAGCACCGCAACGGGCGCCATCCGCGACGCTTACGAGCGGTTGCGCATCCGCAGAACCCCTAAGGAAATCCTTGAAAGGCAGACTCTTTCCATGACCACTCAGTATGATATCGACTGTTACATTGATGATGCCGTTAACGAAGGCTTCGAAAAAGGACTTAAAAAAGGACTTGAAAAAGGACTTGAAAAGGGGCTTGAAAAGGGGCTTGAACAAGGAATCGAGAAGGGTAAGGACGAGGCTCGGACCGAAGCGATCGTCAAAGCCCTAAGGCGCGGCAAACTAACCCTGGATGAAATCGCAGAAGACAACGATGTTACAATCGATCGGGTACGAGAAATCCAGAAAAATTTGCAGGGAAAATAGAAGGTTTCGCAGAAAAAAAAGCTACACAATGTGTAGCTTTTTCAAATTCTATAAAACACTCCTGAACTTTTTATAGAGTAATCGGGAAACTAAACCACAAACAAATTAGTTTGTAAGAAATCTACTGCCTGTTGTGGTGTCTTCGGCACCTTGGTTAGAACGAGGGCGCTAAAGCGCCGCTACGAGTTTCCAGAGACAATTTCCATCTGGATTTGCAATTTCCACCCTCGTGAAAACTGTACCGAGTACCGGGACGAATGGGCAATCTACAGCAAGTCGGACATCGAGCATTATAGCGGCAAGGCAGGTCCCTTGCCAATCACAAGCAAAATCAAGTATATTTTACTGGACTTGCCGAACTTTGTCAAGTATTGCAACAAGACGGACTCCCGCGAAATGCGCTGGCTCTATCTTCTTGCAAACGCAGGAGGCAAAGAAGACCTGCCCGATATGGAAGATGAAGTTTTGAATCAGGCCAAAGGGCGGATTTCAATCGACTCGGCGAGCGAAAGTTTATTAAAGACCCAGGAGCACTCCATGATCGCACAGGACGAAATCATCTGCCGCCTCGCCGAAGGCAAACTGCAAGGCCTTGAGGAAGGGCGTGCTGAAGGGCGTGCTGAAGGATTCTCTGAAGGCAAAAGCGAAGCCCGCACAGAGGCCATCATTAAGGCTTTAAAGCGCGGAAAACTCACAATTGAGGAAATCGCCGAGGACAACGACACCCCCGTAGACAAAGTGAAAGAGATTCTTTCAAAAATCAAATCCTAGAAAACAATCATTACAAAAAGCGGCTCCCTAAAAAGGATCCGCTTTTCTTTTTACAACCTGAACTATCAGCTATTTTTTCAAATACCCTGCATATTGGAACAAAGTAAGTCCAAATTCAGGCAGCACCGCAATGAGGTGGTCAAAAATATCGGACTGGATTCCTTCGTAGGTAATCCATTCAGTCTTGTTGGTAAAGGCGTAAATTTCCAGAGGCAAGCCCTCGGGGGACGGCGGCAATTGACGGGTCATCAAGGTCATGTTCTGAGCCACATCTTCTAAGGAACGCAGGTAGGCCGTACAATAGGCACGGAAGGTTCCCACGTTGGTCAAATGGCGGCTGTTCACCATATCCAATTCGCTAGGTTCAGCCCCTTCACCATACTTAGCCGCAAATTCCTCAGCCAGTTCCTTACGCTTTTCATCCATGTAAGGTTTCAAGATTTCGATCTTGGAAAGGCGTTCGATTTCTTCGGGAGTCAAGAAGCGAATGCTTTGCTGGTCAATGAGCAGAGAGCGCTTGATGCGGCGACCGCCGGATTCCTCCATACCGCGCCAGTTCTTGAAACTGTTGGTAATGAGGTCATAGGCCGGAATCACAGAAATCGTCTTGTCCCAGTTACGAACCTTCACCGAAGTCAAGGTAATGTCGATGACCGTACCGTCAGCATGATGGCGTTCAATTTCAATCCAGTCGCCCTTGCGCAAAAGATCCGAAATATTAATCTGGATACCGGAAACCACGCCCAGAATGGAGTCGCGGAAAATCAACATCAAGACCGTTGCGGCAGCGCCCAATGCAGACAAAATAAACACTGGACTCTTCCCAGAAACCTGGGAAACAATGATAATGGCGCACACGCAGAAAAAGAAAAGTTTAATTGCCTGGAAAATTCCGTGCAGCGGTTTATTCTTTGTCTTCTGATGGTTATCGTTCAGCGCCTCGACAACGTCCAACACAGAACAACCCACAGCAAAGCCAACCAGAGCCAAGCACACGTTGGAAAGTCGGGTGCAATGATCCAAAAGGGCGGAACCCGCCGGCAGAATTTCAACAATCCCTGCGCTGAAAATGGCAATGGGGAAAAACTGGGTTGCCCTGGAGAAAAAGTTCTTTTCTACCAGCAAATCATCAAACTTATTGGGAGTTTTGGCAGCAATTCGCTTAGCAATGGGATTTACCACAAAAAAGCAAAGAGCCGCCACCAGCAAAACAACAATTAGTAATAAGAGAAACTTGTAATCCATAGCCTAAAAATACAAAATTTGCTAGATTATGGGCCATGAAGAAATCAGTACCTATTACAGTGCTCACCGGTTACTTAGGAGCCGGTAAAACTACTCTCCTCAACTACGTTCTTAACAATCAGGAAGGCTATCACGTAGCTGTTATCGTCAACGATATTGGCGAAATCAACATTGACCAGACCCTCATTGAAAAGGGCGGAAACATCACCAAGGAAGATTCCGGCAAGTTGGTACCCCTTTCCAACGGTTGCATTTGCTGCTCCCTGAAGCAGGACATGCTGGAACAGATTGCCGAAATTCTTGAAACCGGCAAGTTCGACTACATTCTTATTGAAGCCAGCGGTATTTGCGAACCCGTACCTATCGCACAGACCATCTGTATGGCAGGTTCCCAGCTCCAGGGCAAGAATGGCGAGCCTCTCCCCTGCCATCTGGACAGCGTTACTGCCGTGGTAGACGTTCTCCGCCTGGCCGACGAATTCGCCGGTGGCGAAAAGCTCCTTTCCAAGGATCTGGAAGAAGAAGACATTGCAAACCTGCTGATCCAGCAGATCGAATTCTGCAACACCATCATTTTGAACAAGGTGGACTGCCTGAGCGCAAAGGACCTTGAACATGTGAAGGCTGTTGTTAGAGCCCTCCAGCCCACCGCCAAGATGATTGAAACCAACTACGGCAAGGTGGAAATGAAGGACATCCTGGATACCAAGCTGTTTGATTTTGAAAAGGTTGCAGAATCTGCTGCATGGGCCATCGAACTGAACAAGATTGATGACGACCATCACGACGATGATGATGACGACGATGACGAACACGATCATGAACATCATCACCATCACGATGAAGAAGATCACAGCGACTGCGATCATGAACACGGTGTTTGCCACCATCACCACGATGATGACGACGACGATGATCACGAACATCATCACCATCACGATGACGAAGACCACAGCCACTGCGACCATGAACATGGCGTTTGCCACTGCGGCCATCATCACGACAAGGATCACCCGCATGGTGACGAATACGGCATTTCAACCTTCGTGTATGAACGCCGCCGTCCCTTCGATCGCAAGAAATTCGAAGCATTCCTGGATGACTATCCCAATGCCATCATCCGCACCAAGGGTCTCCTCTGGTTCAGCGACGAACGTTCCGAAAGCTACCTCTTCGAGCAGGCAGGCAAGCAGGCAACCGCACAGAATTTCGGTCGCTGGTTTGCTGCAGAAGACAAGGCTACCCAGGATTACATTCTCGCCCAGAATCCCGACCTGAAGAAGGTTTGGGACGACGAATACGGCGACCGTATCATCCGTCTTGTGTTCATTGGCCAGCACATGGAAAAGAAGAAGATCATCGCAGTTCTGGACAGTTGCCTGGACAAGTAATTAACAGACTTAGTTCAACAAAAAGCCCTGCGAGCCAAATCGCAGGACTTTTTTTATTTTTTGCGTATGAAATTTAGGAGGTTTATTTGACTATGTTCAGGTCAAAGTTTATTTGGGTTAGCGCATTCGCCATCGCATTAATCAGCGCCTGTTCCAGCGGCACCGATGCCGATGAAACCAGCGGCGTTTTCCCCGAGCGCTGGGCAAACAATCCTGCAGGTTACGGAAGCGAAATTTATTCCGTTGCCAAAGGCGACTCCGTCAATGGATTCCAATGTTCTGTTTATGAAAGCGAAAACGCAGTCATTGAATCCTCCATTGAATTTCAATCAGGATTTGAAATCAAGGCCATATACCACAACCTCATCAAAAACGACAGCATCAAAGTAACTGTTTTCGTCAGCATGGAACCTTATACAAAAAAGACCATGGAAGACATGTGCAATAAAATGACCCAAAGCGCTGATACAGCCAATGGCGCGTACGTGGTTTGCGAAGATGATTACATCAAAGAAGTCGCATTCGGTTCATATACAGTGTCCGATTCTATCGCAATAGAGAAAACAAAGAATCGTGCAATTGAGCACTGCAAGCAGCAGGACATGGACTATGGAGAGGCAGTTGACGATGACTCCGTCGTGGTGCCATCCTGTGAAGCAGACACTCTTTTCAGAGCAGACGGATCCTTCACCCTGGATATTCCGGATAACTGCATCTAGTTTTCATTCCTATTCTTGACATAAATTTTGCGATATAATCGGTTGGAGTAATCCAGCCGATTTTTGATTTTTAAAACCTTTACCGAAGGGTTTTGTCAGCACGATCAGCACCGGCGTAATGGTAAAGTC
Organism: Fibrobacter sp.; assembly: GCA_024399035.1. Taxonomy (GTDB): domain Bacteria; phylum Fibrobacterota; class Fibrobacteria; order Fibrobacterales; family Fibrobacteraceae; genus Fibrobacter. Next base: position 12,476 of record JAKSID010000014.1, read on the forward strand.
CGCCACCAGGGCAGTCACAAGGCCAATGCTTGCCATAAGCCCCACCCTAAAGAAGATGGTCACAGGGCTTACCATGTAGGCAAGGAACATCATGCAAAGAATAATGGTGGTGCTCACCATGCTCTTGCCCACGTCCCTGAAGGTGGCAAGAACAGATTCGCGATAGTTCCCGCATCGTTCAAAGCAAAGCTTGGAATGATTGACAAAGTGGATGGTATCGTCCACCGCTATACCGATGGCCATGGGAATCACCATCATGGTCATCATGTCCATGCTGAAATCACAGTAGCCCATGACAGCGCCAATCACAAGAATGGGAGCTACGTTGGGGATCATGCCAATCAATCCCGTTTTCACGCTCATGAACGATGCAATCAAAAGCAGGACTATCATCACAAAGGATACGCACACGGACTTGATTTCACCCTTCACCAGTTTGTTATTCATGGAAGCCTGTTCCACGGCATAACCTTCTACACCCACATCGGCCTTGGGGAAATAATGGCGAACAAGAGTCTGGGCGCTGTCGATATCAACATCAATCTGCTTGGAATTCCACTCCTTCAGTTCCACATGAATGTAGGCGGTGCTGAAATCGTCGGTAACGCCACCCACCATCACACGGGCTTTTCCTTCGGTGAACTTGGTCAGAGGCAACTTTGACAAATCCGTAACGGAGCTGTCCAAGGCGGCGAATTTTTCGGGATTCTTGAAGGACGCGGAATCAGAATCACCGCCCAAATCAATCATCACATTGTAGGAGTAAACATTGGCCAGTTCGGAATCCATCAGTTCTACCAGGCGCTCCACAAAAGGCAACTTGGTGCCGAACATTTCCACATATTCCATATTCACTTTCAGCCCCATGCATCCAATGGCGCTGGCTACGGCAACGGCAACAGAAGCCAAGGCAATCGGCAGTTTCATGTTCAAAGCCTTGCCGCCGATCTTCACCAGGATTTTTTCAATTCGGCCTTCATCGTTTGCAAGTTTCGCGACCGCTTTTTCGCCCTTGCCGTCATAGCTGAACAGGATGGGTACCAGAATAATCACGTACAGGTAAACAGCAAAAACCATGGCGGCGCAAATGGAGCCCACGATTTTCATCACGGGCATTTCCACAACCAAAAATGACAACATGGAAGCAACCGTGGTCACCACCGTAAAGAAGATGGGCCAGCCCGTTTCCGTTACCGCTTCCACCAGGGCTTCATCACGATTTTTCGGGCGATTGCCAAAGCAGGTTTCTAGGCGCTGATATGCTTGCTTGAAACTGTTTATGTAGTGGATGGAATAGCCTACGCTTAAGGCCATGCCCAGCACCAAGGGCAACGTAAACAAGGTAAAGTCAGGCTTAACGCCCAGCCAGCCGCAAATGCCAAACACAGAAGCCATGGCAAAGGCAATGGCCATCAGGGGCACCAGCACACCGAATTTGCTTCGGGTGAAAAAGGCCAGGCAGAAAATCATGATGAACACGCCGATAACTACGGAACGTGCCGCCTGGGGCATGGTGGAATCATTTTTTGCAACTTCAAGATAAGGCTCGCCGCCGGCGTTCAAGTCCCACTTTTCAGACTTAAACTCCGGACGTTTCAGCATGTCCGCTACTGCGCGGCCAATTTTTGCAGCATCATCAGCCGGATCCGTGTAACGTTCAAGGCTCAGGTGAAGCAGCGCCTCGGTACCTGCGGAGTTTTCGATGGAATGGATTTCCTTTGCCAGAGGAATGTTCGCCAGCATGTAGCGAGAAAGTGTGTCCCGCATTTCAAGGATTGCGGAATCACGGACACTTGGCGCGGATTCTGCGGAACCGCCTGCCCCTTGCGCACCCTTTGCAGTTACCAGAACCACGACGCTGGCGTCATTTCCGAAATGCTCCCGGAACTTTTCCGCATTGACCTTGGCCGGGTCCCCTTCCAGAAACCAGCCATCATTTGTAAAACTGAACTCAAAACGTAAAATGCCGGCAGCGGCAGCCAACGTAAAAAGAATAATCCCAATAAGAATTCCACGACGATGGGCTGTCTGGAACTTACCCAAGCGATTAAAAATCTTGTTGATCTGAAGAACCTTCATGAAAATCAAACATAGAAAAAGCCCAAGCGGCAGAAAAAATTTTCTACGCACTCGGACTTTTATAAGGATCTTTTTTTATTGTAGCTTAGTCCTGAACGCAACGGACCGAGCTAGCGCTTTTCTTATTCCATTCACCTTTCATGTAAACGCTAGCATCGTTGTTGAACAAGGCCAGATCAGAGGCTTTATTTTTGTCAGTTGCAACCTCACTGGCTAACCAGAAGTAAGCGCGTTCTCCTGCAGACATGAATTCATCGTCAGCGCCGCTCCTGTAGCCACCGGGGAGCGCAGAAAAGCCGAATTCATCAGTGCCATTACCGTCCTTATCATTGCCGTCCTTATTCCAGCCACGGCCAGACTTGAGAGCAGTACCTGCGGTTGCTTTACCGCCCACAGCATTCACAAGTGTTTCAAGTTCAGCCTTGGAGGGCAAGTGCCAACCATCGGGGCAAATACCCTGAACCGTTGCCGGCAGGGTGCAAGTTTTACCATAGCCGCAAGTTTGTGGATTTTCAGCATCCTTGGCTAAAGCTACAGAATCAATTGCAGCAGACCAAGTGTAAAGACGACCGGTCACATCGCAATTTTTCGCAACGTTACCAAAGCACCAAGAACGGCCCTTAAGACTAGTTGTTTTTGCGGAATCGGCATAGTTCAGGTTTTCTGCCATCCAAACCTGCTCACCGATCTTTACGGTCTTGTAAGTTTTTCCGTCACGGTCGTCAGTCATAGAGCCGTATTCAATAGAGGAATTCATGTAAGATTCCTTGGACACGTCAAAAGACCAGGTCTCTTCACTAGAACTGGAGAGAATTTCTTCGCTGGAGCTAGAGGAAGGTTCTTCGCTGCTGCTGGAGGCATTTTCCAAACTAGAGGAAGATTCTACCTTTTCGCTGGAGGAGGAATCGTCCTTGACGCTGGAGGAACTTTTTTCATCGTCACGAGAGTTGGATGATTTTACTGCACTGGACGAAGAGCTCTTCACAACACTTGAGGAGGAACTCTTTGTTTCCTTGGAAGAAGAACTTTTTTCTTCGATGGAGGAGCTACTGGAGTCATCATCATTAGGCGCAGACACGGATGTATCATCACCGCATGCCACCATACCCATAGTCAAAGCCAACAATGCAAACATTTTTTTCATGCTTTTACTCCTTTTTTTAAAGCGGGCGAAAAATAAGATTAATCCTGTTCTTTGGCTGTGATTTCAGTCAATTCTGTTTGGCACATTTTTTGCAATAATCAATTGGACCCATCCCGACCGGATTTTTGTTTTTTCTAAATTTATTTCGAAAAACTTAAATATGGTCTAACCACTAAACACTAACCACCAACCACTGGTATCCTATGCTTTTTAATTTCGACATGATTCAGGCTACTTACGCCCGTATTCCTGGTCGCGTGGCAGAAGCTCGCAAGCAGCTTGGCCGCCCCCTCACCCTGGCCGAAAAGATTCTGTACAGCCACTTGATCGCTGGCGCCGAATCCAAGACCTACGTTCGTGGCACTGACTTTGCCGAATTTAACCCGGACCGCGTCGCCATGCAGGACGCTACCGCCCAGATGGCCCTCCTCCAGTTTACAACTGCTGGAAAATCCAAGGTCGCTGTTCCAAGTTCTGTACATTGCGACCACTTGATTATCGCCAAGGAAGGTGTGGAAGTTGACCTCCCGAAGGCAAAGTCCGACAGCAAGGAAGTTTATGACTTCCTCCAGTCTGTTTCTGCAAAGTACGGCATTGACTGCTGGCTCCCGGGCGCAGGCATTATTCACCAGGTGGTTCTTGAAAACTACGCCTTCCCCGGTGGCATGATGATCGGTACCGACTCCCACACTGTGAACGCAGGTGGTCTCGGTATGCTGGCTATCGGCGTTGGCGGTGCTGACGCTGTGGACGCCATGGTCGGCCTCCCCTGGGAATTGAAGTACCCGAAGATGATCGGTGTGAAGCTCACCGGCAAGCTCCAGGGCTTCGCAACCGCTAAGGACATTATTCTGAAGCTGGCAGGCATCCTGACTGTTAAGGGTGGCACCAACGCTATTATTGAATACTTCGGCGAAGGCGCTCGCAGCCTTTCTGCTACCGGCAAGGCAACCATCGCCAACATGGGTGCAGAAGTGGGCGCAACCTGCTCTACCTTCAGCTATGACGACTCCATGAGCCGCTACCTGAAGATTACTGGCCGTGCAGACGTGGCTGCCGCTGCCGACAAGATTGCTGAACACCTGAAGGCCGACCCCGAAGTGGAAGCTGAACCGGAAAAGTACTTCGACCGCGTTGTAGAAATCAACCTCTCCGAACTGGTTCCCCACTACAATGGCCCCTTCAGCCCGGACCGCGCATTCGCCGTTACCGACATGGCTGAATCCATCAAGGCTACTGAAGCCAAGCCGGAATCTACCCCGGTGGTTTCCGCAGCTCTCATCGGTTCCTGCACCAACTCCAGCTACGAAGATTTGTTCATGGCTGCTAGCATGATCAAGCAGGCTCTGGCTAAGGGTCTTACCCCCAAGTGCCCGCTCATCATCAACCCGGGTTCCGAACAGGTCCGCTACACCGCTGAACGCGACGGACTCATCGACCTCTTCAAGCAGTTTGGCGCAACCATCATGACCAACGCCTGCGGTCCTTGCATTGGCCGTTGGGACCGTGCCGGTGCCGAGAAGAAGGAACTGAACACCATCGTTCACTCCTTCAACCGTAACTTTGCAAAACGCGCCGATGGCAACCCCAACACTCACGCATTCGTGGCTTCTCCGCTGATGGCTGTGATCGCCGCCCTTTCTGGCGACATCCGCTTCAACCCCATGACCGACACCCTCGTCAATGGCGAAGGCAAGGCTGTGAAGCTGGATCCTCCTGAACAGTGCGAACTGCCGCCGAAGGGCTTCGATGTGAAGGACGCTGGCTACCAGGCTCCTGCAGAAGATGGTTCCTCCATCACCGTTTCCATCAACCCCGAAAGCAAGCGCCTCCAGGTTCTGGCTCCGTTCGCTGCATGGGACGGCAAGGACATCATGGGCGCTCCGATCCTCATCAAGGCCAAGGGCAAGTGCACCACCGACCACATCTCCATGGCTGGTCCGTGGCTCAACTACCGCGGTCACCTGGAAAACATTTCCAACAACATGCTCATCGGCGCTGTGAACGCATTCAACGGCGAAACCAACAAGGTTCTCTGCCAGTGCGGCGAATACAAGGAAGTTCCGGAACTTGCCAAGGTTTACAAGAACAAGGGCATCGGCTCCATCGTTATCGGTGACGAAAACTATGGTGAAGGCTCCAGCCGCGAACACGCCGCTATGGAACCCCGCTTCCTGGGCGTCAAGGCCGTGATCGTGAAGAGCTTCGCCCGTATTCACGAAACCAACCTGAAGAAGCAGGGCATGCTGGCCCTCACCTTCGCAAATCCTGCCGATTACGACAAGATTCAGGAACAGGACGTGTTCGACATTCTCGGCCTCACCGAGTTTGCACCGGGCAAGCCGCTGACTCTCGCTATCCACCACAAGGATGGCTCTTGCGAAAACATCACTTTGAACCACACCTACAACGAACAGCAGTGGGCATGGTTCAAGGCCGGTTCCGCACTGAACCTGATCAAGCTGAATAATAAGTAATTGGATGCTGCGGTGGAAACGCCGCGGTCACCCCATAAAAAAATCCTGGGCCAAAACCCAGGATTTTTTGTTTTACGAAATTGGCGCAGTTTCAAAGAGCGCAAAAAAGATGCGCAACAACTAACCGCGCAATTACTTCACACAACTATTGCCAGCAAAAGCATCAAGAATCTTATTGGCAGAAAGCTTCGTAATTGCCTTGATATGGGCGGATTCTTCATCCTTGCCAACGCCTTGGGGCTGTTCCACCAATTCTGTGTTACCATACTTCAAAACGATGGTTGCACGGCTGGTAATCAAAGTTCTCGCCGTATTAGGCTTATCAGAGAAATTCAGGGTAGCGTTAATTTCGGGCAGGCCTTCCGTATTAGAAATGCCCAAGCCCGCATCTGCCAAGAAACCCTGCAGTGCGCCGCATTCCACAACGTTTCCGTCACAAACAAGTTTGTACACGCATCCGGTCTTCTCGGACTGGTAAGCGACTTCTTTCTTCACCAAGCCAGACTGCTGGGCGAATTCAAAATTAATATCCGCAATGGCAGTCACCGATCCGCTGGGCTTATTCTTCTTTACATCAGCCATAGGGAAAACGGCCTTGCCGTTCTTATCCGTCTTACGCGTCGCCAGGTCCTTGTTGTCCTGACTCAGCACAATGGGGAAATTTTCCACAGGGCCCACATAGTCAGACACAGTCACAATCAGGGATTCATCCGTCACCACGGCGTCCATTTTCACAGAAGCCAAGGCGGAGCGCAGGAACTTGCCCAACTCGGCAAGAGTCGTTTCCAGCAAAAGATCGTTGGAAACCTTCTGCAAGCAAGAGAGATTTTCAAGATGTTCGTCGTAACGGTCCACCGTCTTTTTCAGGTCTACTAGTTCACCGGAGACTCTGTAATAATGGCCATTGCGCATGTCGCGACGAATGATAGAATCATTTTTCTTTACATCGCTACGCATCTTTTCCATGTCAACCAAGATCTTGGAAGCCAGCTGATCTAAGTCCACGCTCACCGTAGACTGGAACAAGCCATTCTTCTTTGGACCGGCCTTAATCTTTGCGCCCTTCAGCAGCACATTGCTAGTCACAGATTTTTTGCTTTCGAAGGTAGACTGCACATTGCCCTCGGCATCTTCAGTCTTGATCGTTTCTACAGAGGCCTTGACGTTAGTGCTAATCTGCATGGCGGCTCCTTCCAGAGCCTTTTTATCAGCATCCTTCTGAGATACCTTGGAAGTCGCAGTATACGTTACCACGTTGGCAGCCAAAGCCAACGCGGGCACCAAGGCCAAGGCTCCTAGAACAAATCGCATCATTTTCATTATTGGATTTCCAGAATAATCAGTTTCTTGGTAATGTTCTGCTTACGAACTTTGGCAAAACCGCTCAAGGATTCATAAAATTCGCCATAGACCATTTGAGCGTCTTCGTGTTTTTCGGGGTCTGCAAAAACCATCAGGTCATAGGTATTGCGACTCATGGAATTCACCACCATCTTGCTGAACTTTTTGCGAATCTGCATCGAAACAATATTGGAGATTTCTTCGGCCTGATCATCGGTAAACTGGCCTACCAAATGAGCAATGACTTTATACTGGACACCCATTTCCATTTGGGCGGCAAGTTTTGCACGGATCTTATTTTCAAGGCCCACAATAGCCTTTTCCATAGCCTTTTGAACCAGTGCACGCTGAGATTCACTACCGGCGGTACTCATGCGAACGGATTCGCTGCCAAGCAACTGTGCGGTAGAAGCTTCGCTTGCGTTCAAGTCGATAACGATATCGTTTTCCTGAATGGAACCGGAATAAGTAATGTTGATGTCGGCGCCAACGGTAAGGCCTGCAGCATATGCAAGGTCTTCGTCGTTACCTGCGATGGCAGACTGGAGAGAAACAACTTCATCCAACTGAGCCTGACTTTCCAAGCCAACCACGTTGTAGTCCCTGCCGGTCAGGTAAGCGTTAATGACTTCCATGGCAGTCTTTGCCAGAGGATTCTTGCGGACCACATCAATATTGGGATTCATCTTGCCGGTAAGGGCTGGCGCAACCAAAACGGTGGGAGCCACCTTGAAGGCCACATTGGACAACTGAATTGTCGGTTCTTCCGGAGCCGCTTCTACAGTACCGCCTGCAGCAACAGGAGGCTTTTCTGCATCCAATTCCTTAGCTGCAGGAGTATCGTTAGGCACTTCGCTGTAAGAGGCGTCAGCACTATTGCGAACAGCATCTGCAGTGGCCGCATCCATAGTGGCCGGTTTTTCAGGAGCGCTACCTGCACAAGACATCAAAGCAAAGGCACTAAAGGCCATAACAGAAAACAAAACTTTATTCATCTTTCAAACCCTTTCTTCAAGTATAAAAACTATTCCTTTTCAAAGTAGGACTTGGCGTCATTGAATTCATCTGATTCAGGAGAAACCATCTCGTTAGTTTCCGGATCATGGTTGCCACGATTACAGAATGCCTGGTAGGACTTGCTACCCGTAAATTCCTTTCCAGACTTGGTCTTGGCCACCACTTCAATATCTACAGTCTTGGCAACGATCCCTCGACCCACGGTGTTATACGGGCCGATAACCAAGGGAACAGTGTACGACAACGCCGTCAACTGATTTTCATTGTACGTTCTAATAGTCTTTCCACCACGTTTAACAGTAATAGAACTAAGATCGTTCAGGTCTTCCTTGGAGATGCCTTTAAGATTGATTTTCAAGTTCTTTGTAACGCGTCCTGTGGGAGGCGGCAAATGAACCTGTTCCGCGCCACCCAAATCTACTGTGAGTTTTTCGATCAAGGAATTCTTCTTTTCTGCAGCTGCGGTAGCAGAGGCTGCACTATTAGCGGAATCAGCAGCATTTAGTTCTGCAGGAGTCACATATTCCGTCACCCACATGTAGCAAGGGAATTCAACAGTACCATCGCCACAGCTAACCAGGAATCGCTTGGTTCCATATGCTTCGGGATCCCAGGCAAAGTTCTTTTTATAAACGCCATCAGCGCCAACAGTATCGCTTTCACCCCAAATGGTCACCACCACGCCGGAATCCACAAAAGCCTGCAGGGTAATCATAGGCTGGGCGATAGAGTCCTGAATCTTACGGGCCTGGAAGGTCAAGCTCTTCTCGAACTTTTTCAATTGTTCTTCGTAGGTCTTATCAAATTCCTTCAAGGCTTTCTGCAAATCAACCTGGGCAATCTGTTCTTCAGGTCCCTTAGTCAAGGAGTCAATAGCCCGAGCCAGTTGCTTTGTACCAGAAGAGGCCAAGTTCATCTTGTTTGCCTTACCCTTGAAATCCACAAGAATCGTCTGCTTTTGGGCAATTCGGTTTACCTTGCCGGTTTTACCAGACACGTCCACCAAGCCTTCCTTCAAGGAAACCACCGTATTGCCCTTCACATTGCCAACGAAGCCTGCTGTACCTCGAATTGCAGCACCGGCATTCCCCGTTTTAAACTGGTAGGATGCGTTCTTCTGCTTTTGAATATCGAAATAGACTTTACCATTATCAACGCTTACCAAATACAACTTGGCGCCAGCACCATCTTCATGGGCTTCCAGGGTAACGTTGGAATTTTCAGATACAATCAGAACAGAACCATCCATTGCACCCAATCTTGTTTCAGATTCCAACCCTGTTTTCACATGGTCATTTTCAACAATCCAGTTGCCAATACGAACCTTTTTCCAATTGTCTCCGTTTCCAGTCTTTAGCATGGTAACATCGCCAATAACACTGCGGGCCTTGGTTTTGAACAGGCTGCGTTCTGCCGGAGCATCGAGATCATCCGTATGAGTAGAGGAATCTACAGCCGTAGATTCAACTACAGGCTTAGTCTCTATCTCCGGTTTAGAGGCATCATCTGAAGATTTTTTTTGGCACCCTGCGACAAAAAGGCTTAATATGGCAAGGCATGCAATCCATTTTTTCATGTAAGGACTCCTAACATTACACACAAAATGTAGTCAATAATTTGCGTAATTTGAACAAACGTTCTTGACCATCCCCTCGCTTTAACATAAATTTAGGCAAAACAAAATCAATCGACCGATTTTAACCAAGGAGAAACAAAGAATGAAGAAATTGTTCGCCGCACTCGCTGTCGTCGCTTTGTTGGCCGGCTGCGCAAGCCAGACCCCCCAAGAAAAAACAGTCAGTGCAATGACCGAGATTATTGCCAAGAAAACCCAGTACATCCGTGAAGGTAAGCCCGCCGGCATGGGTATCGGTCTCTCCTCCGACGAAACGATCGCTTACGAAAAAGCCGACCAGAACGCTCGTGTTGACTTGGCAAAGGAAATTGACGCACAGGTCAAGGCTTTGACTAAGAATTTCAAGGAACAGATCAACGTCGAAGGCATGGAAGCTGTCGCAGAACATTTCTCCAACACCGCAAAGACTGTTGTTGATGTGAACCTCACCGGTGCAACCCTCATGGATGTTAAGATCGAAACAGTCGACGGCAAGTTCAAGGTCTATGGCGTTATGCCCCTGAACACCGTTCTCATCGAAGAATACTTCAAGTCCGTTGAAAATACCGACAACAAGCTTTCCGACGAACAGAAGCAGGCAATCCGCGACTTGGCCCAGAAGGCTTACGCAGATTTAGACATCGAAGTTCCGGCAGAATAACAGCGGAGCATTCCCCGTCTATAATTAGCGATGTTCATTCGTAGTGGGTTCTAAGCCACGGAAGAAGGCTAGCCCTTCGTAATCGTTCTTAAAAGCCTGCACACTTTCGCCAATCATATAAAGGCTTCCCGTAATCAAAACGGGGAGTTTTTTATTTGTTACGCAGGAATCTTCGTCGGCGGCAGCACGGACTTCATCAAGATAGGTGCGGCTGAGCAAGCCTTCGCTGGCAACAGTCAATCCTAGGTCGCTTAGGAGCCCGCGCAAGTCGTCCAGTTCACGGAAGCGAGGATAAGGCGTTTTGGTAATGTGCCAATGGCTTACGTGGGGCGCCATCAGTTTAAGCATTTCGCTAACGTCCTTGTCCTTGAGGGCGCCAAAGACGCAATGGAACTTTTGGCCGGGATAGTACTTGTCCAAGGATTCCACAAGGCGACGCACCGCATGGGAATTGTGGGCTCCATCCAGAATGTAATCCACCTGACCGCAGGCATTTTCAAGCTTTTGCATGCGGCCGGCCCAAGAGCGTTTTGCAAGTGTGGTTAGCGCCAGGGTGTCGTTGTAGGAGGCCGCGCCTTTTACCGCGGCGCTGTCGCAGAACAATTTCGCCGCAGCCAGAGAAAGGCTAGCGTTTTCCACATAATGCTGCCCCAAGTTGGGCAATTCAATATCAGAACGAATCTCCGGGACAACAGCCGTTGCACCCAAGGAGGCCGCATATTCCTTAGCCACATCAAGTAACAGCTCGTTCAAACCGCCCAGCACAAAGGTCTTTCCGGCAACGCGCTCCGCAGAAGTCCCCAGCACACCCATCTTTTCTTTCAAGATGGCTTCTTCTGTTGCACCCAAAACTTCTGTATGTTCCAAACCAATGCTTGTGACCACAGCCAGTTCACCATCGGCAACAGCGGTGCTATCCAGGCGACCGCCCATTCCTGCTTCCAGAACAGCCACCTGAACGCCGGAGTTGGCGTAATGCAAAAAGGCAACCAAAGTCAATACTTCAAAGAACGTAGGTTCGATTTTTTCGGCATCGCTACGACCAGCATTTACCTGTTCTGCGGCAGCCTGCACCTGCAGCAAATACTTGTCCAGATCAGCCATAGAAATGGGTTCGTCATCCACACGAATTCTTTCCTGAAGGCTTACTAGATGGGGGCTCGTATACAGGGCTGTCTTATATCCGTGAGCCTTTAAAACACCCGACAAATAATAGCTGGTTGAGCCTTTTCCATTGGTGCCAACCACGTGAATTGTCTTGAATTTTTTCTGAGGGTTACCCAGGGCTTCGCAAAGGGCGCGAGTGGATTCCAAGCCAGGCATCATCCCGAACATTAAGCGGGAATTCAGATATTCCATACCAACATAGAGCATGGCCTACAATATAGAACATTCCTTTTTCACGAAAATGATGTATCTTTGTTTACATACACGAATCAAAGATTCGTCCATTTTTAGATTATTTGTAAATAGGTTTTTATATGCGTCGCAAGATTTCGGGAGCAAAGCCCATTTCTGTATTTGTTCTTTTGGCGGTATTTCTTTTGGCGCTGTTCATCGAAGCGCAGGCCAAGGTGGATCCCGAGGCAAAGCCGCAGCATTACGACTACCGCGGGGCCGGCCAGCAAATGCGCCGAATCTACTACGGCGACTTGCAAGAAACATTGTACTGCGGTTGCAAATACCAAGATAAAAAGCACGTAGATTTTACCACTTGCGATTTTGAGCCCCGCTACAACCCCAACAGAAAAAGTCTAAAGCGAGCCCAGTCCATCGAATGGGAGCACATCGTTACCGCCCACAATATGGGGCACTTTCTGCCCTGCTGGAAAGAAGGCGGACGCAAGAACTGCAGCGCCAACGATGATAAATTCAAAATTATGGAAGGCGACCTGCACAACCTTTACCCAGCCATCGGTGAAGTCAATGGTGACCGCAACAACTTTATGTACAGCCAGTGGACCAACGATCCGGAGCCCATGTACGGCAAGTGCAAGACCATCGTAGATTTCAAGCTTAAAAAAGCCCAGCCCCGCGAAGAAGCCCGGGGTATCATCGCCCGAGCCAGTTTCTACATGGAAAAGACCTATGGCATAAAACTTTCCAACCAAGACCGCAGACTATTCGAAATCTGGGACCGTCAACACCCCGTTACCCCCAGAGAATGCGAACGCGACCGTCGAATTTTCAAGGTTCAGGGCGACCACAACCCCTTTGTTTACGAGAAATGCCAAGAAAAGAACTTCTAGAAAGTTCGCAAAGCTTCGCCTTATAGATTTTTTCTAACTTCTTTTTGTATTTGGTAAAAGGATTAATATGCGCCGTTTAACAGTATTATTGGCAATGCTCGCATGCAGCGTTTTTGCACAGGTGGAATTCCCCCTGGGTTCTAAAGTTGTAAACGTTACCAAGGATCCGTATAACGCAAAGGCCGATGGTAAGCACGACGACACCCAGGCTATTCAGCAGGCTCTGAATGACCACCCGGATGGAGACTACATCATCTACCTCCCCCACGGCATCTACAAGATTGCCGAACAGCTGACCTGGCCCCAAACCGAAAAAGACGAAACTGCAACCCGTCGCACTATTTTGCAGGGCCAGAGCATCGGCGGCACCATTATCCAGCTGGCCGACAGTACCTACGGTTTCGATAACGAGGACTTCCCCAAGGCAATCCTTTACACCGGTACCGGTCCCGAGCCCCGCATTCGAAACGCCATACGCGACTTGACCCTGAGAACCGGCAAGGGCAACCCCGGTGCCATCGGCGTCCAGTTCAATGCCTCCAACCAGGGCGTTATCAGCAATGTAAAGATTCATTCCGGCGACACCACCGGCGTGTACGGCATAGACCTTAGCTTTACCGACAAGATTGGTCCCCTTCTGTTGAAGAATGTGGAAGTCCGAGGCTTTAAGGTGGGCATTTACACCAAGGGCGAATCCGGCGCACTCACCATGGAACACGTTACCTTGGGTGGCCAGACCAAGTACGGCCTTGAAAACGAAGACATGAACCTGGCCATTCGCGCACTCCGCTTCAAGGGTTCCGTTCCCGCAGTCTACAACCACGGCGAATACGCCATCATGAGCCTTGTGGATGGCACCCTGGAATACGACCCGGGCAAAAAGAAGCCCATCAAGGCTACCGCTATTATTAACGAAAGCCATATGTTCGCCCGTTCCATGAAGGTCAGCAAGTTCGCAACCATGCTGAGATCCACCAAGAAAGGTGTCATGGACGAAATCACCAACAGCGAAATTATTGAATACACCACCGAACCCAGCAAGCAGCTTTGCCACAGCCCCAAGCAGTCTATGCGAGTTCCCGTGGCGGAAACTCCCAGCTTTGCAGAACAAAAAGCCGATGACTGGATTACCATTGCCGGTGACTACGGTGGAAAATCAAACACCGGTTCCGATGACTCCAAGGCCATTCAAGAAGCTATTGACGATGGTGCAGAAACCATCTACTTCCCGCCGGGAGGCCGATGGACCATTAACCGCGACATTTATATCCGCAACCGCGTTCGTCGCCTTCTCGGTACCGAAGCCCGCATCGACGGTAAGGGCAAGTTCATTATCGAGAACGGAGCGTTCAATGAACTGACCATCGAACGCTTCTCAGAATTCGGTAACGGCATTATCCAAAAGTCTACCCGTTCCATCTTGCTCAAGAACATGATGGTCAAATCCCTTGAAACAGACGAACTGGGCAAGGGCGACATCTTCTTGGAAGACGTTTCTATCGGCACCATCCAGATGAACTACCAAAGACTCTGGGGCCGCCAGGTGACCATGATTGGCGACACCAAGGGCCCGAAGATTACCAACAACGGTGGCACCGTATGGATTCTAGGTCTTACTGCCAAGAAGGGCAACACCATTATCCAGAACTTTAACAAGGCTTCTGCAGAACTGGTTGGCGTTGAAATCGAATCCAGCGACAAGGCTAAGCAGCGTCCCATGTTCATCAACGACAATTCCAGCCTTAGCATCGTGGGTCTTCGCGAAACATTGACCCGTGGCAACCCCTTCTTAAAGATTGTCGAAGATTCCCGCCAGGCATCTGCCATCAAGGCTCTGTTCGGCAAGGAACTGCTCCACACCGAGAACGGCGGCGTAATGCTCCCCCTGTTTGTGGGCTACGCTCCCAAGTCCGGTCCTAACGAAAAGCCCAAGGTTAGCATTCCCAAGGAGATGCTTGTTGTGCAGCCCAACCGCTTGCGCATTACAGGCTCCGTAGAAGATGACGGCCGTGGCGACGGTCTTTGCGAAGTGCCCGTCCGCTGGAAAAAGGCTCAGGGCCCCGGTAAGGCAAGTTTCTCCGACACAACCGCTTACGAGACAGACATTTCCTTTACTGCAAGTGGCCGCTACAACGTGATTTTCACTGGCGACGACGGATTCCTCACTGGTGCAGACACCGGTAAGGTCTACGTATTCGACAAGCGCTACACCACCATGGACAACAGCGGAAACAACATTCCCAGCGGTCGCGGTGCAGCCACCTGGATTTCTGAATTCGACAACTACAGCCCCCACAGCAGCGACCCCGAACTCCACGTGGCCAACGTTCCTGGACAGGCAGGAAAGATCTACCTGAAGTTTGACCTTTCTGCTTTGCCCGGGCCTCTGTTTGACGTAGCACTCCAGCTGAACATGCCTGATTCCATCAAGAAGCCAGTGCAGTTGAACATCTTTGGCTTAAAGGAAACTTCCAAGGACATGGACTTCGGCGACCAGAAGCTGGGCGTTGACTGGTCCGAGAATGAACTGACCTGGGAAAACGCTCCCGCAAACCTACCCCAGGCTGGAGGCCAGTTTAACATCCGTAAGAACTCCGGTGGCGGCGTGGATACCAAGTACGCCGAATACCTAGGCATTATTACAATCAACCCCAAGGCCCCGCTAGGCGCATTCCTGCGTTCCCCCACCTTGACTGAATTCTTCAAGCGCAAGCACGCCTCCCACATGTACACCTTGATTCTTACTGCAGTTGAACCGGGCGAAACTATTATGACTTCTCCCAGCACTGGTAAGCAATTCGCACCGTCCCTGTACATTGGCTACTTCGACAACACCCGTTCTGTGGGTGGCGACGCTATGGATGGCGGTTATACTTTGTCTAAGGTCAACGTAGACAAGTTCTCCCTGGATTGCAACTTTGACTTAACCGTGGGTTACCCGCAGTTTATTCAAATTGAAATTATCAACGAATTTGGTAAGCGAATGCTGACCGTTGCAGCCCGCGAACTTGACGGCGAAAAGAAGACCAACTTCAAGTTTAAGGCAAAGGCCTTCCCCACCGGCAAGTACACTCTGAAGGTGATCGGCGAAGCATTTACCGCAGAACAGAAATTCTACATCCTGAACTAGGAATACCATGATGAGCATCAAGAAACTTTTCACATTAAGTTTGTTTTCGCTTAGCGTCGCAGGCCTCGTTGCATGCGATAAAGGTTCCGGCACAGATCCCAAGGACGACGACAGTAGTTCTTCTGTTGCAAGCTTTAAGTCCAGCAGTTCCTTGAGCCCGGACCGCGCCGAAATTCCCTATCCCCGAGAAATTGAACTTGGCGACACTATGCAGGTCAACGTGGAAATCTGCAAAAAGAACTGCGCAGACACCACCGACAGGGACCCCAGCGAAACCTACATCGAAAGTGACGACACTGTTCTTCCGTTGTACCTGGGCAATTTCCCCAAGGGCAGCCGCATCAAGGTTTATGCACGCGCAAACAACCTGGATAACGCACAGATTCGTATCAAGAGCGAAAAGGGCGAATCCCTCCGTGCTGTAACGGCTATTCCCAAGAAGGCCCAGAGCAAGGACTCAGTTTACGCCGACTACTTCGCCCCCGATTTCGGTGCTGACTCCTCCAAGATCTTTAGAGATTCCAACGAATTCATCGTGTTCAACGAAGGCCATTACTACCTTGAACTTTCCGGCGAATTCGAGAACGAATCCACCCTGCGCTTGAAGACCGTCGTTGACACAGCCTACTACAACTACACCGGCGACAGCAAGTCCGTTTCGATGAAGATGACCGACACTATCCGCGGTGTCATTCTGATCAACGATACATTAGACGTTATTAGCATTGATTTTTCTGCCAGCGAAGGATACAGCATCAACCTTAAGTCCTCCGGCAAGAACATCACCCAGATTGAATTGAAGGACGGCAAGGAAATCTTGAGAAAATTCGCTGGCAACGTAGACACCTTGTTGGTTCCCAACGATTCCGTGGAATGGTCCCTGGACCTGACTACCGAAGGTACCTCCTTCTTCTACCAGACCGGTCCCTTTGCATTCTTCGAAGTAGACTCCAAGGCTCGTGCATTGGAAAAGGGTGAATACTTTGCAAAGCCCGACTCCATTAAGATGCCCGGCGAATACCTGGTCAGCACACGCCCCAAGGACGATCCGGGCAAGGCCATCTACAAGTACAACCTGCGTCAGGAACAGTACGTATGGCTGGGCGATTTCAAGAAGGGAGACTCCATTCGCGTAGAACACAAGATTTCTAACTACTCCGACGACAACCAGGTTAGCCCCGTCACCATTGAGATTATGGACAAGGACCAGAAGGTTCACGCAACAGTAAGTTCCGTTTATGGTGGTGGTCTTTCTGTAACCAAGGACATGCCCGAAGGCCCGTACTATCTGCATTATCTCCGTTTGAATTCCAATCCCTTGGACCAGGTGGCAGACTCCCTGCGCTATGTGCTCCAGCTCCGCACTTTGTTACAGCAGATTGGTTCTGTGGAAAACATGGAATTCTACAACCACGAAACTGAAAGTTCTGTGAAGGTGATATCCAATAGCGTTGGTGACACAATCCGTTTCGGCAGATTGAACCAGATGTTCTCCATGGATGCAAACAAGGATAAGGGTTGGGACGACGTTGGTTACGACGTTCGTTGGTACGTTCCCTGCAGCGACTTGAACATCATCAACTTCAACTACAGGGTTGCCTCTTGCGAAGCCAATGGTTCTGGCGAGCAGTTGATTACTTCCAACTACCTGATCGTGAAGGACGCTGTTGGCGAAACCGCAAGCCTGATTGCAGAAAGCGTGGCGGATCCGTCTATGCGAGATACGCTTAGCATTCTGGTAATTGCAAAGACTGCTGAAGAATAAATCTTAGACTTCCCAAATCTGATTGGGAAGTTTTCCAATATCGCGAAAGTCCAACTTGCCTGCGGTGGGCGCAGAAACACTGACCAGGCGAGCCAAGGGCTTACCGGCACGTTCAATTACGATTTCTTCGTCTTTCAAGGCAACCTGGTTCAACAGATTGCCAAAATTTTGGCGGACTTCCATTGCAGATACGACTTTTGCCATAGTGATTAAAAAATAGTTATATTCTCATCGTGGAAACAGAAGTAAGATCCTATACAGTCACGCAATACATGACTTCCCTTAAGCGAAAAGTGGAAGAAACCCCGGCTGTATGGGTTCGCGGGGTCATTACCCAGATTTCTATCAAGCCCAACATCGTCTATTTGACCATCGCGGACTTTGAAGAAGGTAACGTAAAGCCAATTTCTGTTATTAGCCTTTCCTGTTTCGCAGGCCGATTTGCAGCCATCCAGGCAAAAATTGCTTCCTGCGGAAAGCCTTTTGAACTAAAGGACCAGTTGAAAGTCAGTTTCCTGATCAAGGCGGAGATTTACGTTCCCTACGGAAAGTTGCAGGCCCAAATTTTGGACATTGATCCGGTGTACACTATTGGCGAGCTAGCCATGACCCGCATGGAGATCCTGCGAAAGCTTGGTGCCGAAGGTCTTATTGAAAAGAACAAGCTTTTGGAGTTGGCACCCGCCCCCATGCGCATTGGCCTTATTACCGGCGAAGGCACCGCCGCCTTCAAGGACTTCACCTCCAAGCTAGCTGAGTCGCCCTTCGCATTCAAGGTCATGACGATTTATGCGAAAATGCAGGGCGCAGAAACAGAGCCCACGGTGCTTGCAGCACTTGAAAAGCTGGCGAAAGTAGACGCCATCGACGTGGTCTGCATTGTTCGCGGCGGCGGCTCCAAGACAGATTTGAATTTCTTTGACAGCGAAGCGCTTTGCCGCGCGGTAGCCAACTTCCCTGTACCCGTGTTTACAGGCATTGGTCACGAAATCGACAAGAGCCTGCTGGACGAAGTTGCCTACCAGAGTTGCATCACTCCTACTGACACCGCAAAGCGACTCATCGACCGCGTGGCCGACAGCTGGAGCCAAATGCAGGTTCTTGCACAGAACATTGCCGCCGCCGCGAAAGACGCTCTGGTCCAGGAGAATCAACACCTGTCTAATTGCGGCGTAAACTTGCAGCAGAAAGTTTCCAAACGCATCCAGAACGAAAAGACGAAGCTGGCACTTTGCGGCAACAACATGAAGCGTTCCCTGCAGTTCGTCATCCGTGACGAAAAGGCCCGCATAGAACGAAACATCGAAGGCCTTAAGCAAGGTTCCCGCAAGATTCTGGACTTGGCAAAGTCCAACTTTAATTTGTCTGAAATCAAAGTGAAGACAGCCGACCCTGCAACCGTTCTTGCCAAGGGCTACTCTTTGACTTTAACCTCTGACGGAAAATTCGTTCGTAATGCAAGCCAGCTTAAATCCGGCGACACGCTGACCACCCGCCTCCGCGACGGCAGCGTCACCTCCGTGGTGCAATAATTATTCAAAAACCGGCAGTGTCTCAATTTTTTCAAAACGCTTGGTCGCCCCGTCCAGCTTAAAGTAGCGGACAGCATCCCCCAAGGAAAGCATCACGTAGTTTGGCGTCAAAATCTGCAGGTACTTGTTCAACTGTTGCTGCAGCCCGGGCCACGTATATTCCCCCGGAGCCTTGCATTCCACCAAAAGCCAAGGCTTATCCATACCAGCCCCGGCCCTAAAGTTGTGAACCATAATGTCCACGCGGTCGTCCGTCTTGGGATCGACGGTACTCAGCGGAAATTCCACCGCAATCAAATGTTCCGGAACTTTCACCTGATCCAGCAAATAACGGATAGTCGCCTGGCGCACGTGTTCTTCGGGCGTTGCAGGGACATCCTTCTTGCGGATGGGATCGTATAGGTAATCAGGCACGAGGCTCGAGGCTCCAGGTTAAAAGTGGCGAGCAGATAACTATGGACCGAAAAATAGAAAACAGGCTTTTTTTCATTTTTCAGCAACTCCCAATTTCCCACAAAAAAATGTTTATCAAAGCCTTGACGTGCGTAAAATCCAGAAGTATATTAGTGGGCATGAACAAGATCTTTGAACAGAATATCATCGCAGCAGCGATTGCGGCAGGCGCGGCGGAAGCACGAGCCTGTGTTAAATCATGCGCGACTGTTCAGGAATTGTAAAGGTCTGTACGCAACCAACAAGCGAAACAGATAAAAGGAATTCAAAGGGCAGTCCCAAACGGACGGCCCTTTTTATTTTGCCCGAATTTAAACCAAAACCCATAACTAAAGGAAAATTCTCTAGAATTTTATTCTATAATTAACCCATTAATTAAGAGAATTATAATACCTCTAAGGAGTATAAAATGAGAAAGCGTTTGCTTACCGAAGGTGCCAAGGAACTGTCTTACGAAATCCGTGAGATCGTTAAGAAGGCGAACCTCCTGAAAACGCTGGGCATGCCGAAGATCCACTGGGAAAACATCGGCGACCCCATTGAAAAGAAGTGCCAGGTTCCCGAATGGATCAAGGACATCGTTGTGGACCTTTCCAAGGAAAACCGTTCCTATGGTTACTGCCCGTCCAAGGGTATGCTTGAAACTCGCGAATTCATCGTGAAGGAAACCAACAAACTGGGCGGCGCCCAGATTACCGTTGACGACATCCTGTTCTTCAACGGCCTCGGTGATGCAATCGCCACATTGTACAGCCTCCTGTCCATGACCACCCGTATCATTGGACCGTCTCCTGCATACAGCACCCACAGCTCTGCAGAAGCAGCACATGCACACTCTGCTCCTATCACCTACAGCATGAAGCCGGAAAACCACTGGTATCCGGACCTGGAAGAACTTGAAAACAAGGTGAAGTACAACCCCTCCATCGCTGGCATCCTGATTCTGAATCCGGACAACCCCACTGGCATGGTCTATCCTCTTGAAATTCTCCAGAAGATCGTTGATATCGCAAAGCGTTACAACCTGTTCATCATCTGCGACGAAATCTACAACAAGATTACCTACAATGGAGCAAAGGCTTACGCTCTGGCCGAATACATCGGCGACGTTCCGGCTATCGCTCTGAAGGGTATTTCCAAGGAATATCCGTGGCCGGGTGCACGTTGCGGCTGGGCTGAATACTACAACCGCGACAAGGACGAACAGTTCGACGCCTTCTGCCGCGCTCTTGACAATGCCAAGATGGTTGAAGTCTGCTCCACCACACTTCCCCAGATGACCATTCCTCGCGTGCTGGGCGATCCTCGCTTCATGGAACACCGCCAGGCTTTGAACGAAAAGATTGGCCGTCGCTCCGCCATCATTAACGAAATTCTTTCCGACATTCCGGAACTGTATTTCAACCCCACCTACGGTGCATTCTACAACACCATCATCTTCCGTGAAGGTGTTCTGAACAACCACCAGAGCCTGAAGATCGACAATCCGCAGATCAAGGCCAAGGTTGAAGAATGGTGCTCCAAGACCGAAAATTTGGACTACCGTTTCGTGTACTATCTGTTGGGCGCAAAGGGTATCTGCGTGGTGCCCAGCACCAGTTTCTGCACCGACCTCAAGGGATTCCGCGTGACGCTGCTTGAAGAAGACGAAGCAGAACTGCGCAGCGTGTTCACCACCATCCACGACGCCATCATCGAGTACTTGCATAGCTGAATCAGTGGTTAGTAAACAGTGGTTAGTAAACAGTAATCACTAACCACTAGCCACCAACCACTAGCCACTAAATATGAAATCTTTCGATCTTCAGGTTAAGAACGTTTCCAAGAGCTTCGGCGAAAAGGCCGTGCTCAAGGGAATTGACGTATTCATCAAGGACGGTCAGTTCGTGACTCTGCTTGGTCCTTCCGGTTGCGGAAAGACCACGCTTCTCCGTATTATCGCCGGTTTTGAAAAGGCCGACGCAGGCGAAGTGATTCTTAGCGGCGAGGTTATCTCCAACAAGTCGCCCGCGCACCGCCCCATCAATACGGTGTTCCAGAGCTACGCCCTGTTCCCCCACCTGAACGTGTTCAACAATATCGCGTTTGGCCTCAAGAGCCACAAGGTTCCCAAGGACGAAATCGAGAAGCGTGTGAACGCCATGATGGAAATGGTGAACATCGTAGACCTGAAGAACGAAATGCCCGCAACCTTGAGCGGCGGTCAGAAGCAGCGTGTTGCCTTGGCCCGCGCCTTGGTGAACGAGCCCGACATTCTTTTGCTGGACGAACCATTAAGCGCTCTTGACGCCAACCTGCGTAAAAAGCTCCAGGTGGAACTGAAGGAAGTCCAGAAGAAGACCGACACTACTTTCATTATGGTGACCCACGACCAGGACGAAGCGATTGCAGTAAGCGACCGCGTGCTGGTGATGTACAAAGGCGCCATCGTGCAAGATGGCACTCCCGAAGATGTTTACGAGCATCCGGTAAATCGCTTTGTGGCAACCTTCATGGGTGAATGCAACATTCTTGAAAGCGAACGTGTTACAGACAAACTAGCAAAGGTCGCTTTTGGCGAACTGGTGCTTGAAAAAGATCCGCAGTGGGCCGCGGCCCCCGAAGGCAAGTGCTGCGGTGGCATCGCCATCCGTATGGAAGACATCCATGTTTGCACAGCAGGCGAAAACTTTGACAACAATGTTTTCGATGCCCGCATCCTGGAGAGAATTTTCCGTGGCGACTACTGGGAACTGATTGCAGAACTCCCCGGCGTTGGCAATGCAGAAAGCCTCAAGCTTCGTGTGATGACCGACCCCGACGAAATCTACAATCCGGGCGACCAGGTCAAGCTGTACATGGAACCCCAGTACCTGCAGGTCCTGGCGGACTAGTCCCACAACACCCGCGGACTAAATTTTTTCATTTTTACCTCTTACCAACTTAGTCTCTTTATACTATCTTTGGGCGCACCTAAGAAAAGCCCAGGTAGCTCAGTGGTAGAGCACTTCCTTGGTAAGGAAGAGGTCTCGGGTCCGACTCCCGATCTGGGCTCTACAGAAAAGCCGTCAGTTCTATGCTGGCGGCTTTCTTTTTATAAATCGGCAAAGGTCCTTCAAGCGTCGGCGATTTTCTTTCTATCTTTTCTCACATGCAAACCGAAGTCTTCGAAGGAAAGCTTACTACCCGCGCACGCATGCGCAAGTTCGGCGTTCTGCTTACAGGCCCCGGCATGCTGTGGCTCATTGTTTTTCTTCTGTTGCCCACTGCATTTCTGATGGTCCTGGCTTTCGCACAGCGCGGTAGCTACGGCAGCATCAACTGGGACTTTTCCATTGAAAACCTGAGGCGTCTTGTTGGCTTTAGTTCCTTCGGTTGGTCTCCCGACAATTTGCTTATCCTTTGGCGCAGTCTTAAGATTGCAGTCATCACCACCGTTCTTTGCATTGCCTTTGGCCTGCCTATGGCTTTCTGGATTGCAAACCACGGCAAGACCATGCGCGCCTTTTTGTTCGCACTGATCATGGTGCCTAGCTGCACCAACCTGGTCATCCGCACTTCCGCCTGGATGACTTTGCTGGGCCCCGATATGTTCCCCGCAGAAATTGCAAGATTCTTCGGAATCATCGCCGAAGGTGAATCCCTTTACCCGGGCAGTTTTGCAGTCTATATCGGCATGGTCAGTTCCATGCTGCCTTTCGCGGTCCTCCCCCTCTACACCAGCGTGGAGCGCTTGGATTGGGGCGTGGTCGAAGCTAGCCGCGACTTGTACGCAGGCCCACTTCGCACATTCTATCACGGCATTCTCTCCCAGATGATGCCGGGCATTGTGGCAAGCGTTATCTTGACTTTGGTCCCTAGCCTTGGCATGTACGTCATTAGCGATTTGCTAGGCGGCGGTAAGTATATGTTGATCGGCAACCTGATTCAGCAGCAGTTTGGAGCCGCCATGGACTGGCCCTTCGGCGCCATGCTGGGCTCCGTGTTGATCATTTGCAGTGTTATCAGCCTGGTTATTTTCCAGCGCGTGGGAGGCAAGAACTTTGTCTAAGAAAAAGCTTCCCTTTATTACCGTGATCCTTTCCATCATCGGTTTTATCCTGCTTTACCTGCCCATGTTCCTTGTGGTGGAACAGAGTTTTAATGCAAGCAAGCACGGCCAGAGCTGGGGCGGCTTCACCCTGGATTGGTACACCGGGTTGGCAGACAACGCCATGGTCCAGACCACCACCGTCAACACCTTGATTTTGGCAGTTGTCAGCACCATCATAGCAACCGTTCTTGGAACGCTCCTGGCCATCGGTATCCACCGCACGCCCTGGGGCAAAAAGATGCAGTATTTCTACGACATGAGTATCAACGTTCCCGTGGTGACGCCGGATATCTTGATGGCCATTGCCCTTGTTTCTGTATTCGCCCTGTTCCGCAGCTGGACTTCCCTATTCGACCCGGGCATGCTTACCATGGTCATCGCCCACGTTACCCTTGAAACCAGCTTTGTGGTTCTTGTGGTGCAGAGCCGACTGGTGAGCATCGGCAAAGACCAGATCGAGGCCGCCCGCGACCTGTATGCCAGCACCGCCGGTGCATGGTTCCGTGTGATCATCCCGCAACTTTCTACGGCCATTATTTCCGGCGCCCTTCTGGCATTTACCCTGTCTTTGGACGACTTTATCCTAAGTTTCTTTACCAGCGGCCCCGAATCCCAGACATTGCCCCTGTACATCTACGGATCCCTTAAACGAGGCATTTCTCCCCAGATTCACGCCTTGTCTTCCATTATCTTTGGCCTTACATTGTTTGTAATGGTTTTGATGGTGTTCCGCGGAATCCGAAAAGAACGGAAATTGGCCCGAAAGCTCTAATTCTTACAAACTTATTTTTTTTGATGCCGCTCACTTTGAAATGGGCGGCTTTCTATATATTTTTTTTGAGCTTAATTAGATTCAACCTTCATTTAAAGGTCACAAATGAAAAAGGTTCTTCTTTTTATTTCCCTCCTCCTGGCAGCCTCTCTTTTTGTAGGCTGTAACGAAGAAAAAAAATCCAGCGCCCATCCGGATAAGGTCACTGTAATGATCTACAGCGAATACATCGATCCGGCCATGCTTACCGATTTCCAGATGAAGACCGGCTACAAGCTGCAGCTGGAACTGTACGAAGCCCAGGAAGAAATGATCGGCAAGCTCCAGGCTTCTGGCACCAGCCAGTACGACGTAATTATCGCCAGCGACGTGGTAATTCAGCAGATGATCCACCTGGGACTTATCCAGCCCATCGACACAAACAAGGTTCCCAACCGCATCAATATCGCAGACCAGTTCAAGAACCCCAGCTACGACCCCACCAACAGCTATTCCATTCCTTACCTCTGGGGCACCACAGGCATTCTCTACCGCGATGCAAGCGTAGACCCCATGAAGGTCAGCTACAACATGCTTTTCGATTCAAAGCAGACCAAGGGCAACTTCAGCCTTTTGGAAGAAAGCCGCTCCATGCTTTCCATGGCAATGCAAGCTAAGGGCTTCGACGCAAACAGCACCAAGCAAGAAGAACTGAACCAGGCTGTGGAACATATTCTCAAGGCAAAGAAGGATCCTCACTTCCTTGGCTTTGACGGTTCCGTAGGCGGCAAGGACAAAGTCCTTTCCAAGATGGACTGGGCTGCAATCGTCTTCAACGGCGAAGCCATGGCAGCCATCGAAGAAGATTCCTCCCTCCAGTTCGCCATCCCCACCGAAGGTTCCTTTATGTGGGTCGACGCCATGTTGCTCAGTTCCAAGGCTCCCAACAAAGAAGGCGCCTACGCATTCATGAACTACATTCTTGACGCAAAGATCGGCGCCCAGCTGGCAAAGTTCATCAACTACGCCACCCCCAACAAGGCATCCCTCGAAGTCATCGACGAAGAATTCAAGAACAACCGCGTTATCAACCCGTCCAAGGAAGAAATCGACCGCATGGTGTTCCTGAAGGACCCGGGCGACGCAGCACGCCTCTTCGACGAAGCATGGACCATCGTGAAGACCCGTTAATCGCGTACTTGACTGATGATTCGGGTAATGGAAAAAGCCTCGCTATTCAGCGGGGCTTTTTTCGTTTACAAATTTCAATAATCCTTAGACGCCTTCGCTCTTCTTGATAGGCATGGGAGCAAAGGGAGGTTCAAGTTCAATGCTTATGGGACAATGGTCGGAGCCCATCACACCAGTGTGGATGTTGGAGCTGACGATATTGGGAACAAGGCCCGCGTCCACAAAGGCATAATCCAGGCGCCAGCCCACGTTGCGTGAACGGGCACCAAAGCGATTGCTCCACCAGGAGTACATGTCGCGCGCTTCGGGATTCAGATGTCTGAAGCTATCTACGTAGCCGTTTTCCACATACTTGTCCATCCAGGCGCGTTCAATGGGCAAGAATCCGCTGATGTTCTCGTTTTCCTTGGGGCGGGCAATATCGATTTCCTTGTGGCAGGTATTGTAGTCGCCCACGGTCACCACATGCTTACCATCGGCAAGCCAGCGGTTGCTGTTTTCGAGGAACGCATCGTAAAAGCGGAGTTTGTAGTCCAGTCGGTCGTCGCCCGAGCCACCATTAGGGAAATAGATGCTGTTCAGCACCCAGTCCGGGAAAACCAGCTGGAGCACGCGGCCTTCGTTATCAAATTCTTCGTTGTCGAAACCGTAGTTCACACGGTCCGGTTCAATCTGAGTGTAAATGCCAACACCGCTATAGCCCTTTTTGCGCTTACAGGGATTCCAGTAGACAAAGTAGCCTTCGGGATTGGCGATGGATTCGGGAATCTGGTCTTCTTCGGCACGGACTTCCTGCAAGCACAGGATATCGGGCTTGGTGGTATTGAACCACTCTTCAAAACCCTTTTTCATGACGGATCTGAGTCCGTTGACGTTCCAGCTGTAGATATTCATTTGATTCCCAATCTTTAAACTAATGTAAAGATAGCTTTTCATTTGGGAATTTTTGAATCTTTTGAACTTTATTTGAATAAAAAAATGCAAAATGAAATAATAATGGTATATTTATACACATGAAAAGAAACCTTTTTGTCGCTACAAGTATCGTTTTTTTGTCTTTTTTGGCAGGTTGTGCGGGTGGTAAATCCGGTGGAAATGGCGAAAATCTCGAAATTCCTACAAATATGCCCCCCATTTGCCGCGACATCGACTTCGTGGCCCAGCCCGATATGCGAGAAATGTGCGGCGTACGCGTAAGGCACTCCAAGGCCTACCGCAACATTCCCCAGCAGCGCTACTTGATCAAACCCGCAGAAACTTCCATCGTCAAGACCAACGGCCAGCTGGAACTCCGTTTCCAGAACTCCCTGCCTCTTATCCTGGACGGTCCTATTGTAGACGAAATGGTTTTCAACCAGGACAAGCGTCTTGAAAAGATCAAGAACACTTACGACTACCACGAAATCTACACCAAGAATTCCGGCCGTGTCCGCATCTTCAAGATGGGCATTCCCACCGATGCAGGCAACATCTACAGCTTCTGCTACAACATTCCCGAAAAGAAGGGTAACGCAAGAACCCGTAGCGTGGCCATGGGTAACCGAATCGAAGCCATGTCCTGCGCAGATTTCGACCGTCTGGTTGCAGAGAACACCAAGAAGAAATAGCTTTCTGTTTCGCTGCGAAAAACAGCGCCGAAGAGCCTAGAATTCAAGCACTCTCGTTTTTATACGGGAGTGTTTTTTTCTACTTTTGCTCCCGTAATGGCAAACGAAGGCAAATTCATTCACAACGCTCTAAAGCAGGTTCACATTAACACGTCCTGCTCCGCGGTTTCTGGCTTTTCCATCTCCGGATTGGCCACCTACTTGCAGTTGCCCGAACTTGACTTTTGCATCGACATGGGCGAATGCCCGCTGTCGGCTACTTCGTTGAATCACGTGTTCCTGACTCATGCCCACGGCGATCACGGCCGCTGCATTATGCGTCACCACAGCCTCCGCAAGATGATGGGCGTGGAACGTGACAGCGTCTACTACATGCCGGATTTCATCTGCGATGCCGCCAAGAACTGGATTCGCGCCGAAGCCATTTTTGAAGGTGTACCCGAGAACAAGTTCCGCTACCCGGAAATCATTCCTGTAAGCGCCGGCGAACTTCAATTCCTGAAATACCGCAAGGATCTGGCCCTGGAAGCCTTCGAGGTCAAGCACTCCATTCCGGCCATGGGCGGAACCCTCTACTACTACAAGAAGAAGTTGAAGGACGAGTTCCTGGACAAGACGCCCACAGAACTGATTGAACTTCGTAAGAACAAGGTGGAAATCACCCGCGAAGTTTATGAACCGCTGGTCAGCTTCATGGGCGACTGCCTGGGCGAAAGCCTGCTGGACAACAGCCGAGTTTTCCAGTCCAAGGTACTGATTACGGAATGTACATTCCTCACCCCTGACGACGAAGAAATGAGTTTCAAGAAAGGCCACACCCACATTAGCCAGATTGCAAAGGCTTTGAACGAGGTGGACAAAGATGTGAAGTGCGAAAAGATCATCTTGAGCCATTTCTCCATGAAGTATTCCGACAAGCTGATCAAGGATATGGTGAACAAGTACATCCCGGAAAAGTTTAAGGATAGAATTGAGATTTTAATTTAAAGATGTCATTGCGAGGAACGTAGCGACGTGGCAATCTAAGAATGCTTCGATTGCGTCACCTAACGGTTCGCAATGACATAGAGAACAGAATATGAGTGAAGATGTAAAGAACGAAATTGAAGAAGTCGAAGGCGCAGAAGCCGTAGAAAAGGAAGTGGTCATTCCGGAATTTTTCCGTGACCTGAAGGAAGATGAAAATGCCAAGTCTCTTTGGCACTATGTATTCCGCACCAACGGCGACCGCAAGCCTATCGCCACTCCCGATGGCCTCCCCCACAAGCTGGACTTTGATTGGAAGGATATGTTCCCAAGCCACAACGACCACATCGAAGTGGAAATCGGTTCCGGCAAGGGCAGTTTCATTGCAGACTATGCCGCCAAGCACCCTGACTACTTTATCATGGGTAGCGAATGGGATTACACCTGGGCAGCATTCGCCCAGCGCAAGATGAACAAGGCAGGCGTTTTGGAAAACGCCAGCATGCTCCGTGGCGACGTGTTCTACTTCCTCCGCGACTGCGTCAAGGACAACACCGTGGACGCATTCCACATGTACTTCCCGGATCCGTGGCCCAAGGAACGCCACCACAAGAACCGTCTGCTCCGCCCCGACTTCCTGGAACAGGTTGCCCGCGTTCTTAAGCCCGGCAAGAGAATTTTCTACTGGGGTACCGACCACAAGGAATACAACGAAGTGGCCCTGGAAGT
This sequence comes from Fibrobacter sp., assembly GCA_024399035.1. Taxonomy (GTDB): domain Bacteria; phylum Fibrobacterota; class Fibrobacteria; order Fibrobacterales; family Fibrobacteraceae; genus Fibrobacter. Next base: position 41,255 of record JAKSID010000014.1, read on the forward strand.
GTTCGACAATTTCAAGGGTTGCAAGGTCCTGGTCCGCAACGAAGCTGAACCTACCGAAGGTATCATGACTGGTTTCGAAAAGAAGTACCGCAAGGAAGGCCGCCCCATTTATCGTTCCATCATTGAGTTTGAAAAATAGTCGGGAGAAAATTGTCTTCTTTTGACATCTGAGATTTGCTAGTTTATCGTCACTATGTTAAAACAGCTTTCTATCAATGGTTTCACTCTTATAGCCCAGGCAGAGGTTAACTTCCGCCAGGGATTTACCGCCATTACAGGCGAGACTGGCGCTGGCAAGTCAGTATTATTAAAGGCCCTCCGCATTGTTTGCGGCGACAAGGCCCAAGCCAGCATGGTTCGCGGCGGCGAGGAGAAAGCGATTGTAGAAGCGATCTTCGACATCAGCAACGAGCCCCAGGTCAAGTCCATTCTGGATGAATTGGAAATCGATGCCGACGACGAACTGGTAATCCGCCGCGAGATTCTTGAAAGCGGTAAGGGTCGCGCCCGCGCCAACGGCTCCATGATAAACCAGGCCGACTTGCAGCGCATCGGTGAAGAACTGATCCAGATGCACGGCCAGAGCGAACAGCTGTTGCTGCGCGATACTCGCACCCACGCCCAAATGCTGGACGCCTATGCGGGTAACGGTCAATTGCTGGACGAGTACAGCAAGCTGTGGACCAGCTGGAACGATATCCAGAACAAGATTGCAGCTACCGAAGAACGTGCCAAGAATCTTGCCGCCCAAAAGGACTTCTTGAAGTTCCAGCACGACGAATTGACGAAGGCAGCACTCAAGGCCGGCGAAGAAGAAGAACTTGAAGAAAAGGTGAGCAGCGCCAGCAAGGGCGAAGCCGAACGCCGCCATCTGGGTGACATCCAAGGGATGCTTGCCGGCGAGAACGGCCTCCTGGACATGGTCCAGAGCTTGCAGGCCCGCATGCGCACCTTGGCCATCAAGTGCCCCAATTACGAAGAGGACCTGAAGGCGCTTGAAGAGGTGGCAGATCCCTTCGAGAGTGTTTGCAAGGACCTGATGCGTTTGACTCCGTCTGCAGCTGTAAGTGCCGCAGACATTGACAAGGCAAACTCCCGAATCGCCCAGATTCAAAAGTTGAAGAGAAAGTACCGCACCGATGTGGCCGGCCTTATGGCCCTCACGGAACAACGTCGTGAAGAATTGAGCAGCCTCGAAAATCTGGATGCGGATCTTGAAGAACTTTCCCGCCAGTCCAAGAAGACTTTGGCAGAACTGGAAAAGGTGGCAGCAAAACTGAACGCCGCCCGTGTTGAGGCCGCGGTCCGATACGACCAGTCTGTCAGTGACATCCTGCACACCCTTGGTATGCCCAAGGCCGAATTCAAGACCTCTATCGAAAAGCAGGCCTTGGGTCCTATCGGCTCCGACCGCATCGAGTTCCTGCTGGCACCCAACCCGGGCGAAGGCACCAAGAGCCTGCAAAAGGCAGTCTCCGGCGGCGAACTTTCTCGCTTGCTGCTGGCCATCAAGAGCGTTATGGCAGAACTGGACAAGGTCCCCCTGCTGATTTTCGACGAAGTGGATTCCGGCATTAGCGGCGAAGTAGGCAACAGCATTGGCGACGCCCTCCGCAAGCTGGGCCAGCACCATCAGATTTTGACCATCACCCACCTGCACCAGGTGGCAAGTCGCGCACAGAACCAGCTGGCCGTCAGCAAAAAGGAAATCGACGGCCGCACCTTCACATCCATTGTGGAACTGGACCGCGACGGTCGCGTACAAGAACTTTCTCGCATGTTAGGCGGCGACAGCGAAACGATCCGCGAACATGCAAAGCAACTTTTGGAGAACAACCAATGACGGAAGAAAAAGTTTCTGATGTTAGATTCCGCAGCCGCATCTGGAGCATCCTGCGCGCAGCAATCTTTGTCTGCGTCATCTGCTTCATCTGGAACGGTATGCTTAAAACCGCCGCAGGCTTCGTAGTCATCGCAATGGCTATGGGTTGGGTAAACCTCTACCAGCTTCGTTCCGAAGAAGTAGAAATGCCCTACTACAGATTGTGGCTAAACGTCATCGACGGCGCCCTTTCCTTTGTGGTTATGGCAAGTATCTTCGTCCACGACCTTCTTAAAGAAGAATCCGCCGAAAAGCTCCTGGCTGTAGGCTGCGTATTACTTCTGGCTCGCCTCATCGCACACACCTTGTTCTCCCTGGGCGTCCTCCGCGAAGGCAAGCAGCTCCCCCGCAAGCGTCGATGGAGCAAACTCTGCAATATTTCCATCACTGTCACCATGGCAGTGTACTTGCTGAATCTCGAAGACTACCAGCAGATTTGCATGGTCACTTCCATGTTGCTCATGGGCGCAAGCACCGCCGCATACGCCTACTGGTACTACCGCGACCCCGCACACCGCAAGCCCCTTTCCATTGCAAGCCAGCTCACCATGAGCCGCATCGTTCTCACCCCCTTCTTCCTGTGGGTGTTCTTCTACGATAACGATCTGGACTACAGCAACAATAGCCTGGTTTTCAAGGTTCTCTCCCTGGTCATGGTCCTTGGCTTTATGCTCACCGACTTTTTGGATGGTAAACTGGCTCGCGCCATGGGCGAAGTCAGCACCCTGGGTAAATATCTGGACCCGTTCAGCGACAAGATTTCCAACATGACAATCTTCATGTGCTTCATCGCCACCGGTTACGCTCCGGTCTGGATGGTGGCAGTGATCTACTTCCGCGAATCCAGCGTTGAGACATTGCGAACACTTGCAGCAAGCGAAGGCCTGATTATGCCGGCACGTCGCAGCGGCAAGTGGAAAACAGCGCTGCAGGGCATGGGCATTGTGGGAATTCTCGCAGGCGCCATCGATCCGATTCGCCACTTTATTCCCGGTTTCGACGCCATTTGGCCCTATTTCCCGCAGACCATCATGGGCATTATTACCTTGGTAACTGTGGTTAGCGGCGTTGATTATTTCGTTGCAAGCAAGCACATCCTAAAGAAATTCGTTTAATTACCCTTGCCAAAATAGGGCTAATTAACTATATATGGACTACCTCGACGCGGGGTGGAGCAGTTGGTAGCTCGTCGGGCTCATAACCCGAAGGTCGCAGCGTTCAAGTCCTGCCCCCGCTACTACACAAAAAGACTCGGTTTTTCAACCGAGTCTTTTTGCTTAGACGCAAAGGGCGGGGCTTTCCCCGCCCTCTGGACTCCCACCCCTTTTTGCTTTTAAGGAAGGAAATGATCGTCATCCCGGACTCTGACCCGGCGGACAGCACTTAGGAATTTATTCCTTAGTGCGCATGGTCCCCGTATGGGGAGGATCTCCTTTTTTCTATATTCGGGACATGTCTCGAATGTCTGAAGCAGAAGCTCTTGATTTGTATTTGAACGCCCCGCTGGACGAACTTTGTGCCCGCGCCAACGCCGAAAAAGAACGTCGTCACGGCAAGTCCGTTTTCTGGGTGAACAACCGTCAGATTAACTACACCAACGTTTGCGTTCTCCACTGCAAGTTCTGCGCCTTCAGCAAGATCAAGAAGGACTCCCCCACCGCTTACGACTGGGATTACCCCACTATTCGCGACAAGGCAGCATTCGCTATCGAAGGCGGTGCCCGCGAGCTTCACATCGTCGGCGGCCTCCATCCGGACCATCCCTTTGATTACTACATCGAAATGCTCCGCAAGCTCCGTCAGGAATTCCCCAAGGTGAACCTGAAGGCTTTTACCGCTGTAGAAATCGCCCACTTCGCAAAGCTTTCTGGCCAGACGCCCCTGCAGATCATGGAAACTCTGAAGGCCGCCGGTCTTGACGCCCTCCCCGGTGGCGGCGCCGAAATTCTCGTTCAGGATATTCGCGATCAGATTTGCCCGGGTAAGGAAACCGGCGAAGAATGGCTGGACGTGCATCGCGCCGCCCACAAGATCGGAATTCCTACAAACGCAACAATGTTATTCGGGCACATCGAAAAGCCGGAACACCGCATCGCACACATGCGTATGCTGCGCGACCTGCAGGACGAAGCCCCCGGTTTCTTCGCCTTCATTCCGCTGGTCTATCATCCGGAACATAATGCGCTGCACAACATCGTCCCTAACATGACTTCCGAGGAAGACATCCTGCGTACGGTGGCAGTAGCCCGCTTGTTCCTGGACAACTTCCCCCACATCAAGGCCTACTGGATCCAGATGGGTATTGAAACTGCAATGAAGGCGCTGCACTCCGGCGCCAGCGACTTGGACGGCACCATCATCGAAGAGAAGATTACCCACGCCGCAGGAGCCAAGGTTCCCGTGGGCATGAGTCCGGAACGCATGAAGAATTTGATTCTGGGCGAAGGCCTAGAACCCGTAGAACGCGATGCAAAGTACGAAGTCTACGGATAGCAGATCAACAGTCTGCGGTTGCTTTCGCTTTGATTTGGGTGAAATTTACCTACAAAATTTCAAAGATTCGGCATTTTAGTACGTAAAAATTACTTTGTTCGAAAGCAAAAGACATTTTTCTTCGCACAATCTGGCGCAATTCGTGAACTTTTCTCTCTTGAATAAAGACAAAATTCATCAAAAGCGAGTTTTGAGGGCACTTTTTACGTTAGTTTGTACCAAATTTACGTACAAAAACTCATGTAATCGCTTTTTAGTAGGTAAAAAGGTCTTTATTGGAGTTCAGCCATTCGCTTCACCGCTTCTGCGAACAGAGCGGATTCTTGCAACAAACTAACGACAACCCAACCGTCCTCTTCGAAGTCAAAGAAGAAGCCCGGCTGCACCAGCACATGTTTTTCGCGGAGCAGGCGGAGAGTCAATTCTTCGTCATCCTCGCCCAGATGGAGCACCGCATACCAGCCGCCCAGAACCTTGGGGCAGTACTTACTGGGGAATGCGGAACGCAGCGTGTTCCAGTTGGTAACGAGGCGTTCGCGGACCTGGGCTTCGTAGGCAGAGGACTGAGCCAGCAGCGGTGCGGCCAGCGACTGCGCGCAGGAAGAGGCGCTCAAGTAGGCGTCTTCCACGAATTCCAGGGCGGCGCGTATTTCCTCGAAACGTTCACGGGGCGCGTAGAAAGCCATCCAGCCGAACTTCAGCTGAGGCGCACCCACGGCCTTACTTAAACCGTTCAGCCAGAAGATGGGGCACTTGGGTCCATCGACGGGTGCGTAGACCACATCGTTTCCGCCGCAGTCAAAATAGCGGGACGGATCCGCTTCGATTGCTTCGCCCTTCGGGCTCGCAATGACATTAGAAGAATTGCTGGTCAAATACTGCCAACTGCGTTTGACTTCGTCGCTAAATCCGTAATCGCCGAAAACTTCATCCACCACCAGAACCAAGTTGTTATCTTCGCAGAAGCGGACAATCTCGTTCCATTCCTGCAAGCCTACAATGTGGCCAGTGGGATTGTGGGGAGAAACCAGCAAAAGAATGCGGGCATTTTCCGGCGTTGCTAACAAACTATCCGTATCAATAACAAAACGGAACTGCGCCTCCTGTTTGTTATCCCGGACACTTTCTTTCTTGTCATCCCGGACACATTCTTTCTTGTCATCCCGGACACTTTCTTTCTTGTCATCCCGGACACTTTCTTTCTTGTCATCCCGGACACCGGTCCGGGATCTCCCTTCCACATCAGCTTTCAACTGAGCCAGATTGCGCAAAGGTTTTTCACGCACCAGCTTCAAAAAATACGGTGCGCATTCCAGATGTTCCAACTGGGCCAACGTATCCAACAGCGGATAACCCGGCATAGGCGTCAAGATGGCATCACCCGGATTGCAAAAAGTCTTGAAAAGAACAGAGTAAGCTTCGCTGGTGCTGGCAGTAATAATCACTTGGTTCGCAGTAAAACGACCGCCTCTTTCACGATAATATTCTGCAACCGCCTCACGAGCTTCGCGCCAACCAGAAGCATCCGGCGACCAATGACCAAACAAACTGCGAGCCTGATCCACAGCATCTTCCAACTCGACAGGCAAGCCCACACGGACCGGTGAACTGACAGTCATATCAATGAGTGCAGCACAATCACCGGCAGCACAGTCAGCAACAACCTGGGCTTTAGTCTTTTCCAGTTCAGCAAAAAAAGGACTTGGGGTCAAGTCCTTCGGAAGTCTGTTAGAAAGTTTCGTCTTTTGAGTTGCCACGTCGCTACACTCCTCGCAATGACACTTGGAGCTACTTCGCTCTACGGCTCTTCAAGAATTTCACAAGGATTGTTGCCAACAAAATTCCAGCGGGCAGCGCAACAGCGATGGTCAACAGAATCAACTTCTGCACGTCGCTCATTTCCTTCAAGGATTTCTTGAAGTTCTTCAAGCGACCAAGCAAACTCTTGTTGGTAGATTCTTCGCCATTTTCAGACTCGTCACCCAGATCCTCAGATCCAGCGAAAGCCTTGGGATTAGGCAACTTGCCCAGAAGATTCATCGTCGCATTCCAAACAGGCTTGGCAAAGGCGCTGACCTTGCCAGCGTACTTGTCATACCTTTTCTTAAACGGACGTATTAACCTTCCGAACATCTTTCGTCTCTCGTCTGTAGGGCGAAGCCCGTTCTCTCGTCTATTTGTACAGCAAATTCACGCCACCGAAGAGGGCGCGCATGTTAGCCTTGAGAGTATCGCTACTTACACCGCGGCCTTCAACTTCCTTGCCGTTGCCCTTCAGCACAATACGGCTGAGACCGCGACCGGCCCACATGGTATCCTTTTCGGGAACCACGACCTGGCGATACTTCACCAGTTCCACCGGCATGCCGATTTCACGCATGAGCATGAGGCCTGCTTCGATGGGGCCTTCGGCAGTGATGGACTTGACCATGGGTTCCTTGTCCTTCTTGAAATGGAAGACAAAGCGATTTTCATCGGGCACCACTTCGATGTTGTTGAACACCAGGCGACCGTTGACGTTGACGCGCTGTTCGCGGAATACATCCAGAACACGTTCGGCGCTCATTTCGCCTTCCTTTTCGCTGTAGCTCTTGAGGATGGGCTGCAGTTCGGCGGCCTCGGCCAGGCTCAGCTTGTAGCCGAACTTGGTGATGATTTCGTACACGGCGGTACGACCGCTCTGGCTGGTAAAGCTGAGGGAATCGTTCTGGTTACGGCCAATGATGGAGTAGTCAATGGGGCGGTATGCTCCCTTCTTCATGTCCTTGGTCTTGCTGGCGCCATCCTGATGGATACCGCTACGGTGAACGATAGCTTCGGCACCAATGAGCGGAGCGCGGGTATAAATGCTAACACCGGACCACTGGGAAATCAAGATGGCAGTTTCGTAAATCTTGTCCAGATGCAGACCGGTATCAACGCCGGAGTTGTGCAGGCCCAGAGCCACTTCGTAGAAGTTGGTATTGCCGCAACGTTCGCCAAGGCCGTTCAAGGCTACTTCCAGCTGGGTTGCACCCACGAAGAAGCTTTCGACGGTAGCGGCGGTGGCCATACCCAGGTCGTTATGGCAGTGAACAGAAATGGTCACATTCTTGGGCATGGCATCGTACACCTGCTTGATCTGGCTGATGTACAGCATGGGGCGATAACGTTCTACGGTGTTGGGCAGGTTCAAGGTAGTTGCACCGGCTTCCACCACTGCCTTCAAAACTTCAATCACGAAGTCCATGTTTTCCAGGCAGTCGCCAAAATGTTCGCAACTGAATTCCACGTCACCCTTGTCGCCCACCAGGGACTTGGCCAGCTTCACGCAATCCACGGCGCGGGCCTTCACCTGTTCCGGAGTCATGTGAAGCACATGTTCCATAGAGAGAGGGCTAGTAGCCAGGAAGGTATGGATACGGGGATGAGGTGCATACTGGACAGCTTCCCAGCAGCGCTGAATGTCGCTAGGTACGCAACGAGCCAAACCGGAGACCACCACCTTCTGGGCAACTTCGTCGCCTGCGGCAGCCATTTCGGCAGTAAGCTGGGCCAGTTCCTTTACAGATTCAAAATCCATTTCAGAAGAAGCGGGGAAACCCACTTCGGCACCCTGCACACCCAGCTTCAACAACTGGAGGTACACATCCTTCTTCTGGGCATTGTTCCAGGGCTTGGGCAAAGCCTGGTTTCCGTCACGCAGAGTGACATCATAAAAGAACGGTTTTCTTGCCTGGTCGGCACAATCCATCATACAGTTCATTTTTTATCTCCTGCCGGCATCCACACGCCGCAAGCCTTAATTTTACGCATCAAAGATAAAAAAATTGACCATAAAAAAAGAACCCGCATCGTTGTGGAAGCGGGCCTTTTATTGGTTAAAATCTTTGTAGCGTAAGATAATAGCCTAGAACCTCGCCTCAGTATCACGAAGAGCGATGCAAAGTAGAAGTCGAAGGTCTAGAATCTTTTTCATGTTTAGGAATATACAAACAATCTTTCGAATTGGCAAGATGGATTTTCAAGCCAGCAAAATTCATTTATTATCTTTAAATTCATGATCGAATCTATTCATTCCGTAATTTCCAATATCAGCAATTTTCTGTACCAGCCCTTTATCGTGCCTCTATTCTTAGTGGCAGCGGGTCTGTACTTCTCCATCCGAATGAAGTTCCCCCAGATACGCCTTTTCAAGGAAACCATTCGCGTTACCAAGGAAAAGCCCATGGAGGGCAGCGGCATTTCCTCCTTCGGAGCTTTAATGGTCTCTACCGCCTCTCGTGTAGGTACCGGCAACATTGTGGGCGTTTCCTCTGCAATTTGCTTGGGTGGTCCCGGAGCTGTTTTCTGGATGTGGCTTATCGCTATTTTTGGAGCATCTTCAGCCTTCGTTGAATCGACACTTGCTCAGATCTACAAGCGTGAAGACTTGGTTACCGGTCATTCTTACGGTGGTCCTTCCTACTACATCCAGACAGCACTGAAATGCCGTTGGTTGGGCATTATCTTCTCCGTATTCGTTTTACTGACCTACGTCATCGGATACAACCTTCTGGCCTCCTACAACATTCAAACCTCTCTTTCCAGCTATAGTTTCTACAGCGAAGGAACAACCCCGGCAATCGTAGGCATTCTTCTCGCCATATTGTTCGCTGCCTGCGTTTTTGGTGGAGCAAAACGACTCACCAAAATCACAAGCTACTTGGTTCCCGTCATGGGCGTCATCTACGTGTTGGTCGCCATCGGTGTTATTCTCTACAACTTCACCAACATTCCTTCTATGTTCGCCTTGATTTTCAAGGACGCCTTTTCCTTTGAAGCTGGAGCAGGTGGTTTCGCCGGAAGCTGCATTATGTATGGTATTAAGCGCGGTTTGTACTCTAACGAAGCAGGTATGGGTTCCGCACCCAACGCCGCCGCCAGCGCCAGCGTTAGCCACCCCGTAAAGCAAGGCCTGGTCCAATCCTTCTCTGTCTTTATTGACACCTTGGTCATTTGCACCGCCACAGCACTTATGTGTCTTTCCACCGGCGTATCCCCCAACGGAGATCTTTCCGGTATTCCTTACGTTCAGGAATCCCTCCGCAGCGTCCTTGGTGGCATCGGTCCTATTTTCATTACCATTTCCATTGGTCTTTTCGGATTCACCACCTTGATCGGAAACTACTACTACACCGAAGGCTGCCTCCGCTTTATTATGGCCAAGCGTCCGGGTAAAACTGTCATGACCGTTTTCAGAATCATCGCAACAATCATTGTTTTTGTGGGCGCCATTTCCAGTGCAGGTTTCGCCTGGGATTCTGCCGACTTGTGCCAGGCCTTGATGGTTGTGGTAAACATTCCCTGTATCTTGATTCTCTCCCCCATCGCTTTCAAGGCCCTTAAGAATTACACGGACCAGAGAAATGCAGGCAAGGAACCGGTCTACATCGCCAAGGAATGTGGTGTAAAACAGGATACCGATTTCTGGAATAAAGAAGAAGACTAAGCAGGGAATAATGGAACACGAATTCACCATTAGGGGCCGAATCTCCAAGGGGATTGATTTGGGCGCAAAACTGCAATGGGTAGAGCAGGACTTTGAAAGCCTTGGTCTAAAATTCAATTCCCAGGACAAGTCTAGGTTTACTTTAAAAAGCGAAGATCTTGCCAACGACGCACTGGAGCAGGCTTGCATTAATTTGTCCATAATTCTCGGATGCAAGGTAGCCATTTGCAAGGACCACGAAATATACGGCGTAGCCAACGTGTTTAATGGTGGTTCTGATTACGAAGTGGTGGACGAAGATTGCTTTTTGTGGATTTACGAACGTGGCACATGCTTAGAAAGTGAACACACAAAATTCTTTAACGAAAAATTCGTATCTTTGCCACTATGATTCTTCTTGTGGCAGAAAAACCTTCCGTTGCAAACCAGCATTACAAGCCAATGCTGGAACGTTTGGAAGGTGAAAAGTTCACCCAAGGAGATGGTTGCCTTATTGGCCAGAACCATTGCATTACCTGGTGTGTGGGTCACTTGATTACTTTGGCACCGCTGGACGCCTACCCCGGTTTTGAAGGCGGTTGGCGACTGAGCAATCTGCCTTTGCTTCCGGAAAAATTCCGCTTGATGGAAATTGAAAGCACCCGAAAGCAGTTGGCTGTGGTGCGGGATATGATGAGCAAGGCGGACGTTCTGGTGAACGGCGCCGACGCCGGCCGCGAAGGTAACCTGATTTTCGACCTGATTCTAGATTACACCCCCGCTTTCAAACAAAAGCAGGTGAAACGTTTGTGGGTGAACAGCTATGTGGCCAAGGACCTGGACAAGGCTTGGAAAAACCTAGAAGACGCCACCCAGCGTTTGAACTTGAGTTACGCAGCAAGACTTCGCCAACGTGCCGACTGGATGGTGGGCCTTAACGCCACCCGCGCCTACACACTCACCGCAGGCCGCGGCAAGATGATTTCTGTGGGCCGAGTGCAAACACCTACATTGAATTTGATCGTAGAGCGCGACGCCATGGTGGAGCAGTTCAAGGAACTGTACTACTACAGCGTGGTAGGAACCTGGAAAGGCTTTCAGGCTCAGCTTTTGCGCCCGGATCGGGACGCCAAAGCAAGTTCTTCTCCAGATGTCATTGCGAGCCCGAAGGGCGAAGCAATCGAAGCTGGCTCCACAAGCATTTCCAAACAGCCTCTAAAAGTTGCAATCTTCGAAAAAGAGGAGCCGGCCCAGGCTGTGGTGGACAAATGCTCCCCGCCCGAAGAAGCCGCCATTGTCTCCATCGATGTCCAGCAAAAAAAGCAGTTCCCACAAAAGCCCTTCGACCTGACGGAACTGCAAAAGGAAGGCAACAAGCGTTTCAAATACAGCGCCCAGCAAGTGCTGGACTGCGCCCAGAACCTTTACGAAAAGAAGCTGCTCACCTACCCCCGTACCGATTCCGCCTACCTGCCCGACACCATGAAGCAGGAAGCCTACCAGTTGGCCATGCGTTTGGCAAAACCGGAGCAGCAAAAGATCATGCGTCCGGAATCGGAGAACTTCGTTTTCATCAACAGCAGCAAGGTCACAGACCACTTCGCCATCATTCCTACCGGCGAACAGCCCGACGAAATCAAGGGTGGCCTCCCCGAGATGGAAGAGAACATCTACAACCTGGCCAAGGAACGCTTTGTTCAGGCATGGCTCAAACCATACGTCTGGAATGAAATGGAAGTGACATTGAAAAGTCCAGATGTCATTGCGAGCCCACAGGGCGAAGCAATCGAAGCAGGCACACCCAGCAGTTCTCAAGAAACCTTCCGTCTCAAGCTGAAGCAAAACGAAGACTTAGGTTTCCGCGCTCTCGTCAAGGAAGAAAAGAAAGCCAAGTCCAAGAAGAAAGGAGATCCCGGCTCGGAGGCCGGGATGACAGATGGAAAATCCAGCGAAGACGGCGGCAATTCCGATGACATTACAAACATCGTAGAATCCTTCCCCGACTGGAAGCAGGGCGACAAGGCTCCCTTCGACAGCATCGAGCTGCAAAAGAAAAAGAAGTCCAAGCCCAAGTACTACACCGAAGCAACGCTCCTTGCCGCCATGAAGACCGCAGGCAAGCAAATCGATAACGAAGAACTGGCCGAAGCCATGAAGGACCGCGGTCTTGGCACCCCGGCAACCCAGGCTGGCATCATCGAAACGCTGAAAAAGCGCGGCTTCATCGAAGCACAGAAAAATAATCTGGTCAGTACCCTTCGAGGCCGCGAAGTCATCGCCCTGATGGACGAAAAAGTCAAGTCCCCCGAAATGACCGGCGAATGGGAATACAAGCTCTCCCAGGTGGAAAAAGGCAACCTGGATCCCAAGGAGTTCCGCGACGGCATCGTGGAATACGTCAAGGAACTTTTTGTTCAACTTCACGAAAAATACGGCAGCCAATTTGAACGCGAAACCGTTACCGACGCCCTGCCCTGCCCCAAGTGCAGCCAGCCTATGGAAATCGCCCCCTGGGGTTATGTCTGCAAGAACGCGGAATGCGGATTCAAGGCCGGCCACACCATAGCAGGCCGCACCCTTAGCCACGCCGAAATGGGCAAGCTTCTAGCCACAGGTAAATCCGACTTACTCAGCGGATTCAAGAGCAAGAAGGGAACCACCTTCAGCGCCAACCTGATTCTTGGCGAAGACGGCAACATCGGATTTGAATTTAGCGACGAGCCCAAGGCTTCAACGCCCACACAATTCAAATGCCCCAAATGTGGCAAGCAAATTCTTGACTCTGGCAACCGTTTAGTTTGCGAAGGTTCCAGCGGCAACTCCGGTGAAGGTTCCAGCGGCGACGCCCCCTCCTGTGACTTTATTTTCTTCAAGACCATCGCCGGCCACATTATGAGCGATGAAGAAATGGCCGAGCTGTTCAACAACGGCACCACCGACGTCATCACCGACTTTATCACAAAGAAGGGACAATCCTTCAGCGCCAAGGTGGTCTGGGACAGCGAACATAAGGCTACCTTCGCCTTCGAAAATGACGGACACTTCCACGGCTCCGAAACCAAGTACAAGTGTCCCATCTGCAAGCACACTCTGGAAGAAAACAAGAACGCCATTTTCTGCACAGGCAAGGGCACCGACCGCGACGAACAAGGCAATCCCTGCGATTGCAAGTTCACCCTTTTCAAGACTGTCGCAGGCAAGAAACTTCGTGCCGCCGACATCAAGGCGCTACTCTCCGGCGAAAAGACCGAACTTATCAGCGGATTCAAAAGCAAGAAAGGCGACACCTTCGACGCCTTCTTAAAACTGGGCCCCGACGGCAAAACAAACTTCGAGTTCCTCCGCAGAGACTTCCCCTGCCCCGCCTGCGGTGACCAGCTTCGTTTCTGCAGAGGCAGCGACGATCAAGGCAGAAACCTTTCCGCCTACGTATGTCGCAATCCCCATTGCAACTACGGTATTCCCCAGGTATTCTACCAGCGAGAATTCACCGACGAGGAAATCGAAGGCTTACTCAAGAACAAATTCACCCCCGTTCTAGAAGTATTTAAAAAGAACGACACGAAATTCCGTGCCGCTCTTGAACTTCGCGAAGGCGGAAAACTCGCCTTCAATAAATTGACCGTCGAAGTCATCGAAAAGAAATAAAAACCTTTATTTCTTTACCAACGCCAGCCTTCGTAGGGTTACTAGTCTTTGATACAACGAACAGACTTATAATCAGTCTTAAGCATATCATTTCTAACGGATCCAGAACTGTATCTATTGGAAACCATAGAGCCATTGATCCATAAAAGCGGAGCATACTGTTCCGAATAAACTTGGGTATCTTTTGTCATTCCGCTTTTTCCCGATGTCCAAAATTGCGCAACATAATGATCTGATTTAATCCCGGATGTTGGACTGAAAAAACCTGAAGGCAGCACATTCAATCCGTATAAATCATTACCAAATGTTTGTTCAGTACCATTTTCTGAAGTCAACCAATATTCAGTAGATGAAGCCATATTTACAGCAGGACCAACTTTGGAAACCAGGACCGCAAATTCTGACGAATCGGGGACATGCCAACCTTCTGGACAGATTCCCTTACGCGGTATAGCAAAGGAGCCAGCCACACTATTCGAACACCTGTCTGCAACAACGGAGATACTTTCACAATCAACAACAGTGGCCCATTGATAGAAATATCCGTACTTACTACCATCAGCATCATCAGAACGTTTTTTTGCGGTTGTTCCCATGGACGATTCATAGAATCTTAGGTTTTCCGCCATCCACACCTGTTCACCAATTTTAACAATACTATACTTTTGACTCGAAACTCCACGACTATCAACAAGTATACCTCTAGGGACGCCGTCTTCACAAGACATATCCGACGGATACTTAACGCCATTACAAAGAAGTTCCACCTGGTTTTTGTCATTACAAAAATATTTTGAATCATCTATCGGCTCCCCGTTGCAAAGGGAATGAATTTCATCATCGTCATTACAGTAAGAAAATTCCACATTATATTTTTTTGAGCCGCAAGTTCCTAAAACATCATCCTTTTCACATTCATATTTAGAAACGTCATATTTTTTTCCACCGCAAATTCCATAGACATTTCCATCATTACCGCACGTTTCCTCTGAAGGCTTGTACTTTTTACCATTACAAAGTTCATGAACCTCGATCTCTTCTGTATCGCAAAAGTGTGTATTCGGATCAAATTTTTCAACTTCCCCGCACCAGCCTAAAATTTTAATAGGATTACAAACTATCTCCACGCCCTCAAACTTTAGCGTGGGGGAAACCATTTTCCCAAGAAGATTCAACTCTTGGTATTCAACGGACAATGTGAACATATTATCGCCCGCCCTAGGATTCATGCTAGATTCAGCGAAAGGATCTTCCCACTCCACATAACCTGTTTTAGGACTATTTTCATCAGGATAGAACGTCCAAACTACTGGAAAAACATCGCCAATACCATATTCCGTAACGACGTTCCTATCAACAAGAGCCTTGCAAACACCGGAAATCATCGTGTCTGAACTGGATTCAATGCTACTAGAGCTAGAATTTTCCTCAGAGGAACTGGATTCAATTTCACTAGAGCTGGATTTTTCATCGGAAGAACTGGATTCGACTTCACTAGAGCTGGATTTTTCATCGGAAGAACTGGATTCGACTTCACTAGAGCTGGATTTTTCATCGGAAGAACTGGATTCACTCAAAGAACTACTTTCCTCATCGTCATCACGGTCGTCAAACAGAGCAAGACCTGCAATGAGGAAACCAGCATTTTTACCACTTTGAGTTTCCGTAAAGGTCACACCAACAGCATTAACCTTTCCCAAGAATTTTTTAAAATCAGATTCACCACTCTGTTTCTTAAAATCCTCAAACCACACATTCACTGCGCGAACTTTCTTGGAATCATCGTTAACAACATTCAATGCTTTAGAACGATATTCAGAAACAATTTTGCCATCTTTCATTTCCAAGAGACTAATGTAAAAGTCCGAGGACGAAGCTAGCGCAACGGTCATACCCGTATAGCGATCTTCACCAGTCAAGTCAACATCTTTTAAATTGACAAACAAGGTAGCAAAGGGACTACGAACTTCGTTTGATATTTCAACCTTACCGGAAATGCCCCCCAACCTAAGGAGAGTCATCATATCTCGGGGCAACTGATCTACAGGATAAACCTGGCCCTTGTCATTGGCAATATTCAGACGGACCGTAGACTCGTCATCAGTAACCAAGCCCCACTTTGTTCCAACAGTAGTTTCTACGCCATAGGACTTTCCATCATAAGCTCTCCAAAGCTCAAAGCAGGAGGCCGCATTTTTCGGGCATGACAATTCATAGACTGAGGTTGCTCCGGTATCGATAACATCCACATCGCCATAGGTTTCTCGGAATTCGTCCTTAAACTCTTCGGCATAATCCGTACAAGCGGAGACCACAAGCAACAAAGCCAGGGCAACAAACCATAAGACAATCATTTTTTTCTGGGCAAACATCTTCATAACCATCCCCTAGAAAAAGAAGGTGACTCCAGCACCAACAATGCCGGCGGCCATCAAGCCTAGGCCCACAGCACGGAGCGTTTGGGCACTTTCAATTTTATCCAATCGATCGGAGTACTCCTCAGGACTACTCGGGCGCTTTTCACGTTCAGAGGCAGCCTTGCTGTTGAATACGGCAGCCATAATTCCACCACCAACGGCAACTGCACCTGCAATAGCCAGGGGAACCACGTGTACCTTAAAACGACTGCCCTTTTCCGCAGTAGATTCCACAGCACTAGAAGCACTTGCATCGATAGCAGCGGACTTAGCGGCAACGCTTGCGGCAAGCGCAGCGGATTCCTCCTTGGCCATCGTTTCCATTTCGTCTTCGTCCGCTTCATTGGGTCCCTTCAAATGCTTAACCACCGGAGGAGGCAAAGTGGAATCGCCCATCACAGCCACTGCGGAAATTTCACCCTTCGCAACAGCGTCATTAATCTCGCCATCGGTCTTACCCCAGGTCCAACGACCCATCAAGTCTTTTTCCTGATAGGCAGAGGTAAACTCCACACGACCACGGAAGTGCTGCATCTCGCCATCCTCACCCATGGGCAAGTTCACCTTACGTTCCTGGAAATTCACAATCAAGTGAGAATGCTTACGTCCCATAGGCAAAGCGGTCACATTAAACAAACGGGCGCCATTCAAGTAGTAAGAGCCTGCCACCGGACGATTCAAGTCCAGGTAGAAATCCAACACTTCAGGTTCCAAAACAATCTGAATGTTGGCAGAATTATTTCTCAAAGAATCGTTAATCTGCTGCACAGACTGCACAAACAACGGAGCGAATTCATCACCAGCCTTACGCAAGACAATCTCACCGCACTTATCCAGCCAGCGACTCATCATCTTGGTCTGCTGTTGCATCCTGTTCGCATCGAAATACAAATTGAAATTGTAGGTGGCGTCAAAAGCACCTTCGAAGCTCAACGGTTCCAAATCCACAGAACCATTTAACTTAAGCAACTGTTCCTTGGAAACCAGAATTCCACCCAGAGCGGTTGCGCAAGCCTTGATCTGTTCCGTACGTTCAGCAAGGGTGGAGCCCATCTTCATGGCACCTAGTCGCAGTTCACCGGTCACTTCCATATACTTGGTTTCGAATTCCGGAAGTTCAACCGCATAAAAGTGGCTACACTCGTCATCCAGCACATCATTGATGGAGATCATGGAGCACTTGTCGTTAATCTTTGCAATTCTATTGGCTCTTTCCCACAAAGCCTCAAGTTCGGGGTTGTTTTGGCCAAGTCCATCCTTCAAGGATTCCAAATCTTTTTGAATAGTTTGAAATTCAGAAGCATCCTTAACAAAAATCGAGGCGGTCATGTCTGCGTAAACAGCAGAAACAAGAACCATCAAAGCGCAAAAAAGCATTTTGTAAGATTTCATATCCAAATAATAACATTTTGGATTTATTGTAAATTTTTAGGACAAAAAAAAAGACCCGATTTAAGGTCGGATCTTTGTTGAACTGCGAAGTACGAGCAATTAATCCAAACGTTCGCCCAGAATAACGCTTGCGTAGGCCACAGCCACAGCGCAAGCGGCAAGCACATTACCAGTTGCCAGAATCATAGCTGCAAATACAACCGGAGTGAAAATCATAAGTCCGGCAAACAGAACATCGTTGTGTGCGATGGAAAGAGAAGAAACTGCCTTGGAAGTGATGTTCATAATCTGACGCATATTTTTACCTATTATCCTTTGCCTGAAAGTTCGCGAACCAGTCGTTTACCTCCAAGCTCTCATTGTTACATGAACAAATATAGGTCCAAAATAGCGTCAGTTTTTGACAATTTCAAAATTAATTTTTTCCTTCAATTCCAGCCTTTTTATTAAAGGCCTCAGGCGTGGTGAACGTAGGAACAATTTCATGCAGGGCGGCAATAGCCACATCATCCTTATTTTCCTTGGCTGCATTCTGCAAATTCCATAATTGATTAATGAACATAGGGCCAATTTCTATTTGACGCCCGACAAAAATCAGCTTATTCTCGGTTTTTTCAAGACCTTCCTCGTTCATCAGAAGTTCTTCCTTGATTTTTTCACCTGGGCGGAGACCTGTAAACTTAATAGGCACATCCTTGTAGGGAACCTTTCCGTACATACGAATCAAGTTTTCGGCCAATGTCAAAATTTTTACAGGACGTCCCATATCCAACACAAAGATTTCGCCACCCTTTGCAAAGCTTGCAGCTTCCAAAACAAGGCTCACGGCCTCAGGAATCGTCATAAAGTAACGAATAATATCGGGATGCGTTACCGTAACAGGCTTTCCTTGTTCAATTTGACGTTTAAACAGGGGAATCACAGACCCGTTGCTACCAAGAACATTTCCAAAACGAGTAGTCACAAACTCAGTCTTTTTATCCTGCTGCTGTGACATGTACTGCACGATCATTTCGCAGCAACGCTTGGAGGCTCCCATCACATTAGTGGGATTCACCGCCTTGTCGGTACTGATCATAACAAACTTACCCACATCATGCTGTAGGGCCAAGGTCGCCATGTTAAACGTTCCAATAACGTTATTCTTGATGGCCTCCATGGGATTGTTCTCCATAAGGGGCACATGCTTATGGGCAGCAGCATGGAATACCACATCAGGCCTATACGCCTTGAAAATTTCATTCATGCGGAAATAGTCACGAACACTGGCAATAAGAGTTACAAGGTTCAGCTTATCGCCATACTCCATCACCAGTTCCTGCTGTATTTCATAAGCGTTATTTTCGTAAATATCAACAATGACAACCTGCTTAGGATTGTACTTTGCAATTTGACGGACCAGTTCACTACCGATACTGCCACCGCCTCCAGTAACCATACAAACTTTGCCGCAAATAAAATTCAACACACCGGTATTATTGAACTTGATGGTTTCGCGGCCAAGCAAGTCTTCTACCTTAATATCACGAATTTGGCCAACAAAATTTGTGGAACCATCACCAAGTTTCGAAGTATCCAGCAAATTACCAATAAAAGGCAGAATCTTGATCGGCAATCCTGTTTGGCTGCACAAATCAAGAATTACTTGACGGTCTGCCGGAGGGCAACTAGGTATGGCAAAAATAATCTGCTGGACATTTTCAGCCTTGGCGATTGCCGGAATTTCACTGGTACCGCCAGCAACAACAACGTTGTAATAGAACTTCCCCATCTTGGTTCGATCATCATCGATAAGGCAAACCGGATAAATTGCGCTACTTGCACCACGATCACTCTTATCATGTTTGCTATGACGGATTTCCTGCAGCAAGATCATGGCAGCATTTCCAGCACCAATGATCATGGTACGTTTCACTTCCGCCTGCAAATGTCCTGTTTCAACCAAGGTAATAAAGGCATCCTTGAACATATATCTGAAAAGAACTACACCGCAAGCAGCAATTATCGTATGCAGCAAATAGAATTCCCAGAAAAAGTCGCCACTGATTACAAGAATCAAAACACTTCCGACGCCCATACCAAGCACAACACCTAGTACACAAGTCAGATAATCCCTGCGACTAATATAACGCCATAATTTATTGTAAGCGCCCGCAAGCATAAGGCAGCTGAAGCAGCAGAATACGCTCACCACAAAAATCATGAACAGGTCCGGGCGGCCAATACGTTCAGCAAAAAGCGGCAACGGGAAGTTCGCCACAAGTCCGGATACGGCAACAATAAAGGCGTCCACAACGGCGAGAACACGCTTACGATACCTAAAACTTTTAAATAAAGCCTTAATCCTTTCCATACCAAACTACTCTTTTTAAACTAGCTACGTTTTTTGTAACTGTAATATCCGTAGTTGTAGTGATAACCTCTACCCTCACGTTCGCAATGGTTCATTACAAACGCCTTAGGAGATTCACTTATACGATCCACCTTGACCATGGCCTCATTAATCTGATCAATGGAATGGCGACCATAATGAAGGACAAAGAGCGATAGATCGACCAAAGGCAAAATCAGTTCCGTATCGGCGACCAAGTTAATGGGCGGAGTATCCAAGATAATGGAATCAAACCGTTCACGAGCCAGTTTCAGCAATTCAGGAAGACGGTCTCCGTGAAGCAAATCTGTAGGAGCCATCTTGGCGCTACCGGCACCAATGACCCACATGTTATCCACGTCGGTTGCAGACAAAGCGTCATCCAAAGAGCATTTGCCGGCAAGAATTTCAGCCAAGCCTTGTTTGTGCTTACTGTAAACCACACCGCGACGCATGTCCGCATCAATCAGCAAAACCTTCTTGCCCGTATTTGCGAACAATGCGGCAAGGTTTCTAGAAACAAAGGACTTGCCAACGCCAGCCACCAGTCCAGCCACCATGATTACTGGATGTTCTACGTTCATAGAAAATTCAACAGAAGCTAGCAAGCTGCGAAGCGCTTCGCTGGCCGGATCTTCGGGAGACTGGCAGACCAAGGGCAATTTTCCCTTGCGGTATGCAGAGCCCATGCGATAAGCTTTCTTGAGTTCCCTGTTACCAGACTCAGGAATCTTAGCATAAACGCTGATGCCCGTTTCGCGTTCGATTTCCAAGGCATTTCGAGCACCACTCTGAAGCATACGAATCAAGAACACCAGCAGTACACCAATCGTGAATGCCGCGGCAACACAGCAAAGCAGAATACGGGCAGAACGAGGCTTTACCTTATCCGCATCTTCTACAGCATAGTCCACCACACGCACCGTACCCACTTCGCCGGCACGAACAACACGCAGCTGCTGGATATTGTTCAGCATAGAAGTATACTGAGCGTTATTCACTGCAACCTCTTCCTGCAGGCTCAAGACTTCCTGCTGAGTCAGAGGCATCTTCGATGCTGAATTTTTCAGTTTGGACAACTCGCTACGAATTCTGGCCTGCTGTTTTACGATGGTCTGAACCGCCGGATGCTCATTCTTGAAAAGTCGTGCAGTCTCCTGACGCTTCTGTTCCAAGTGCAGCAACTGATTGTTCAAGTCCTGTTCTTTCTTAAGCAGGGCCTGGGTTTCGCCAGACATATCCACGGACCCAATGCGATGGCGATAATCTGCCAGTTTCTTTTCGGCAGAGTCCAGCTTAGCCTTAACGCCAGGCAACTGATTCTCCAGGAACTGCAAGGTCTTTTCGGCTTCGGCACTGCGCATTTCGATATTCTGACGCAGGTAAACGTTTGCCACCGTATTCAGGACGGACTTGGCTCGGTCCGGGTAACGATGGTGGTACTTAATGCCAATGACGCCAGTCTGCTTGCCCCGTTCTGCAATCTTCAACTGTCCAGCCAATCTACGGGCGGCCTTCAAAGGCGTGGTCTGACCAATCTTAAATTCTTGCCCGGGCTTACCCTTCAGCAAGCTAACCTGAATAGAAACAGAGTCTCCGTTATAGCTAGCGGTTTCTTCCTGCCCAACCGTTCCAGTAAGAACGGAGGTTCCCTCGGAATCGAAAACCTCATACGTGGAATCGTTCACAATTCGAGCAGACCAGCCGCCACGACGTTCCAAAGGCAATGCCAAGTTGGAAATGTCCATACGACCTTCACGATGGCGAAGGCGATCCATAAAGCCAACAGGAATCGCGCTAAAGCACAGTCCCTCAGCGTCGACTACATAGCTAAGAACCTTGCGGCTCTTAATCATTTCAATTTCAGCGTCGGCGGGGCTTGCCATATCCAGGAGCATGCCCATTTCACCGCCCATGGCCCTACCGGCCTTATTCCCCTTAAGGTCTAGCTTGAGCAAAGCGTCGCTAGCATATACCGGGCGGGACCAATTACCAACAAAAACGCCAACAGCGGCACCCACCAGAACAAACAACAGCAGCAACCAACGTTTCTTCCACAGGAGGTCGAAGGCATCGATCAAGGTTATGGAATCGTTGGGCTTAACGTTTTGCAACGCTGCTAAATTGATCGTGGCCGAGGCCGTCTGATTAGCGTTGTTTTCTTTCATTTAGGCCTGACGATCGTGTTCGCTAGGAATGACAAAACCAAATTCGTCGCTTGATTCCTTGAAGTCGTCAATGTCTTCACAATCACCAGAGCAGCTAAGCAAGGAAGACTTGCTATTCAAGACCAATACGGACATCTTCGGGGTCATATATTCTTTCTTCAAATCCATACTGACTCCTTACTTAACGATAACCTTTTTGTGGTTGTTGTAATAGGTACCCTTTACGGTCGGCTTGTGGTCAAGCTTGCGACCCTTGAGGTCAACCCAGTGATCAACGGTGATATCACCAGTACGGGTGTTCATGGAACCAAAGTGCGTAGAGGCGGTTTCGTTACCTTCAGCATCAACACTCATGATTCGTACTTCGATAGTTTCAGGAAGTTCTTCTTCCATAGAGGCGTCGGCCATAGCCTTTGCCAGAACATTGTTGGTCTTTGCACATTTCAAGTAAGCACGCATGGGGCGAATCTTGATGCCTGCAGCGCCCTTAACGAATTCGCCGGCCTTGATATCGTCGATATCACGAGCGGCAAAGCCATACACACGGCCAAGTTCAGGATCACCCTCGTTCCACACTTTGTATTCGTAGGAACCAACAAAGTCCCAAGTTCCATACTTATCACTGTTACTATCAACACGAGTATTGGTTGTAGTGTTCAGGGTGACAGTAGGGCGATTGTTGCTGATATCGAATTCAAGGGCATCCATATCTGCGCCAGGGATGGCAACATACGGAGTGTTGGCTTTCAAAACTTGGTCATAATCGTGGGTAATATAAAGAACCCAAGGTGCACGGGAGTATTCGTTACCATCCCAGTTCTTAGTAACCTTCATGTACTTGAAACACTTCACATTTTTCAAGCGCCATTCATCGATGTCGAACGGCAGCATAATGGTTGCAGGAACGTTATTCTTAAATGCACGATTGTAGATTACAGAATCAACGACAACGTCTTCGGGAATTTCGATGGTTTCAGTAGATTCTCCATCGATAATAGCGACTCGCTTGCCATTAGCCTCATCAATGGTAACGCCACCGTAGGTTGTGGCAGCCTGGGCGGCAACAAAGCTGGAAAGTCCAGCAAAAAATGCAGTTTTAAGGATCTTATTCATTACAATATACCTTTATCCCATAATAACTTTTCAACAAAAATAAAAATTTACACTATTTTCTTCAAGTGAAAATCCAGAAACAAAACGCGAAATTTCGTCAAAAATCGCACATTTTATGGAATGCAACGTTGAAATATGATACAAATCACTACCGTTCGCCTAAGGCAAGACGGCCAAGCCTAATACGTCGAGGCACCAAGGAAAGGGTGTCCATCCAATAGAACAACTCATGCCACATAGCTTCGGGAGCATCAAAAGCCATTAAGCGCAACGTACGGACCCGGTCCTTGAACCAACGAGACAAAACCGGCTGAACAAAATCCTCCGCATACCAGCCGAAGTTGCCACCGTCCATAATCACACTCAGGAGCTTTTGACCGCGCCTAGAGTCGGGAGCGCAGAGAAAATACCTTTCGTCCAAATGGAGAGTTTGCTGCAGCACCCACATAACCGCACCCGCAATGCGGCGCAGCCCTGCAAGCTTCAAAACCGCAGAAACCTTGCGACGATCATCCTCGGATAAAGCGAGAAGCAGTAGGTTATAGTCGACAAGCTGACGAAGCCCTACCCCGCCCTTAAAGAAATGCTGCTTGATGTGGGAAAGTTGCATTGTGAGGGCGTAGACCATGGAAGGGACAAAAATGCCACGGGGCGATAGCGCAGGTGTTTGAAAGTTTTGATCTTTCGTCAGGGAGGCTTCAGTTGCAGCAAGTTCCTCGCTCAAAAACTTTTGCAAGGCCGCGTTCTTCCAAGGAGAATACGCATGAGTCGCCAAAAAATGAACTTCAACCTCCACATCGTCGTACATAAACGAAGCATGGTGGGAACTCAAATGACAAACTTCCGGAAGCGACGCCTCGCGAATCTTGCTTAAAACGAATTCCTT
The DNA here is from genome assembly GCA_024399035.1 of Fibrobacter sp. GTDB lineage: Bacteria > Fibrobacterota > Fibrobacteria > Fibrobacterales > Fibrobacteraceae > Fibrobacter. The sequence goes on from JAKSID010000014.1 coordinate 65,074, forward strand.
TCCGCCAGCAATAAACAAATCTATGTCACCAGGCTGACGAAGGGAGGGCTCCGGGTAATGCAGAGCATTGGCAGGCCCCTTCAGCACAAAGGCCCGACAGCCAACATCATTGAATTTTTGCGTTAGCGCAGCGGCAGCCTCGTTGACCTTCGCATTTCTACCGCGAAGACTCTCCGCATCCATAGTCCAGCGCAAGGCCAACTTCTGGGGCGGCATGAACTGAGGCGACAACTTTTGCATACCGCTATAAAACAAGCCCGCCAGGCGTTGCTCCTTCGCAAACTTGTACAGCCCAACCCATTCCTCATAAGTCAGGGCACGACATGCCCCCTC
>JAKSID010000015.1 GCA_024399035.1 Fibrobacter sp.
ATTTTTTTTGTTTTCAGCCTAGATCGGATTTACTTGACGATGAGAATCCGCGAATAAAAAAGGGAGATGAAATGAGAAAATCATTCATTAAAGTGCTTGCGGGGCTTGCCTGCGTCGTAGGCGTCGGCACAGCAAGTGCTGCTGATACTTATGTTAAGTACTCGGATCAGGTTTTGAGGGACTCTGTTTCTAAGTACTATTCTTCTAAGATTTTTACCAGTGAAAGTGGTAAAACCATTTTGTATAATCAAAGTGTGGGAAACTATGGCACTGTTGGTGTAAAATCCATCTTCAGCACATCCTCTAAACTTGATAGAAGGGTTACTTTCCGCGCTTATGGTGTAAATAGTAAAACGACAACTGCTTTGAGAAGCGGTAGTCAGTGGTATTATTGTGAGTATAATAGTAGCTCAGATTGCCAGTCCACATATGTTGGCGGTTATACGGTGTCCGCAGATGGATCTTATGGTGGCGAATTTTGGCTCACTGCTGCTCAAATGAATTCGATTATGGCCAGTGCCATAAATGCTGGCTATTACAAAGTGCGCTTCACGGCTGTGTTTAGTAGAAAAGAAGCCGAAGAAACTTCTTATAGCGAACCTAAAGTTTTTGGAAGCGGACTTTTTTCAAACGCAAATGGACAACAAGCTTTGTTCTTTGGTGATGTGACGGTTCCGACTACTGGAAAAGTATATGAATTTTACCAGAACTATGATGGCATAAAGTATGAATATACGGAAGCCAATAACAAGGTAAGTGATTCTCATGTATTTTCTAGAGACACTACTAAATACAGATATGTTTTGACGGGTGCTGAAGCATATAGCGTTGTTGTTAGACAAACTTCTACGCATATGACTGCATCTAGTAGTTATTCTCATTACCCGTATCGTACGGATGTTCCGACTTTTACCAACAATAGCTACACCAATACTTTTATGGCTTATGACAATGGAAAGGGAACTGGATGGAGCGATAGTCACGATTCTCTGTGTACATATAAGGTCGAAATTGTTACTCATGTTGCGGACTCTCTGAATACTCCTGTTTATGTAACGAAGAATTCCAATGAGGCCTCTTTGAGGATGTTCTATCAACGAGATGTTTATGTAGAATCCCTGGATACCACAAAAGGTGTTGTGGTGAAAGATGGTGCGCGCGATAAAAGATTTAGTGCGCAAGCTATTTCCGCAGGTTCAGTTTCAACATTTAAGGCTGTGTCTAAGCCTGGCTACAAGTTTGGCTGCTGGTATCCGGGTACCGGTAGCTGTGTGTCCTATGACTCTACACTTAGTGTCCGTCTCATTGGCGACACTGTCTTGACAGCTCAATTTTCAGATTTGCCGTCTTCCGCTACAATTGCTGTTACGAAGAGAAGATACAATGGGACAATCTCTAATGTTTCTAATCTGAAGACCCTTGATTTTGTGTATGGCAGAGATTCTCTTGTCTTTACCTATAGGGTTGAAGGAAAGCACAAGGTTTATCGCGTTCTTCAGTATAGACTTAATGGATCTACAAACTATACCTCTATAGACAGTAATTACTATTCCAGCAATGCCGCTTATGAATCGTCCCTTTTGTTGTTGGACCGCCTTGGCCGTCTCCACATCGGTAGTGGTGTTGCAAAATCTCCAGTTGTGAAGGGATATAGCAAGCTGGAAGTTCGTGTTGTTGAATATTCTGTTGATAACGATAATAAGGTTACCAAATCCAAGGTTTCTGACCCTGTTACCTTGACTATTAAGTATCCGGTAACCTTCTTGGCTACGGATGGTTCTGTGATTGGTAGTACAAGTTACATTGCCCTCAATAGTGCGGCAACAATTCCGACAGGTTCTTCTTTGAAGCTTCCTTCTAATGATGATCCGGATAATATTTCTGTTTCTTATCATTGGGTTAATATGGTTAATTCTGCTCTGCCTCAGCTGCCGAAGAGCCAGACTTCCGTTTCCGTAACAGATTCTCTTAAGTACAAGGTTGTTGCAGATGTTGAATATCGTGTACGCTTTGTTGATTATGATGGTTCCACATTGGATAATCAGATGGTTGTTTCTGGAGGAAATGCTGATGCGCCTAAAACCAATCCGAACCATAAGGGTAATACGACCGACTATAAGTTTGTCAAGTGGGATGGTTCCTATACCGGCGTTTTGGCTCCGAAGAATATTTCTGCAGTCTATAGTAACCGTGTGACCTTCAAGGGTAAGGATGGCGCTTCTACTCTCGGTTCTACTCAGTGGTTGCTGAAGGGTGCTGACGCTGTCGCTCCTACTGCTCCTACTGTTGCTGGCTTCATCTTCAAGGGCTGGGACAAGGATTTCACTAACATTCAGGATTCCATGACTGTTACTGCACTGTACGCAGCAATTCCGAAGATCAACATTACAATGAACACTGCCGCTGTTACTGGTAATATGACTGCATCTGAAGCTATGGCTGCTTTCAATGTTACTGTGCCGGATTGTATGAATCTTTCAAGCAGATCCCTTAATAAGATTTCTAGCGTGACTGCGACCACATTTGGTGATGTTGTTGTTGGTGCTGATTCTTTGAAAAATGGTGAAGCATACGGAGTGAAGCTTGGAATTCGTGTTATGCATGGTAGCTCCTGTGCTGACAACGAACTCCTTAAGCAGATTGATGAAGCTATGACTGTTCCTGAAGCAGTTATCCCTGTTTATTTGAACGGTGCGGAAATCGCCCTGTATGATAATAAGGGAAATATCGTCGCTTCCAATATCAATGCTGAAAACAATAATGCTAAGAATACTGATGGTTTGCTTTACAGTTTTGGTATCGCATATCGCTTTGTTCCGGCTAACGCCTATGTTATCAACTTCCTCCAGGCTGATGGTAAGACTTCCATTGCTAAGAGTGTTGTGAAGGAAAATGTGATGCCTACTGTTCCGGCTACAAGCAAGGTCTCTGTTCCTGCTGAAACTGATCAGTACACTTATAAGTTCAAGAGCTGGAACCCCTCTGTTGCAAAGGCTACTGCCAATGCCAACTATGTGGCTCAGCTTGATAGCGTTCTCAAGTACTACAATGTGAAGTTCCTTGATTACGACGAAACTCAGATTGGTTCTACTCAGAGCATTGGTTATGGAAAGTCCGCTACTGCTCCGGCAAATCCGAAGCGCGCTGGCTATGTTTTCGCTGGTTGGGATGCTGATTTCGCTGCAATTGTTGGCGCAACCAGTGTTAAGGCAACCTATAAGCAGGTTCCGGCTGTCGAATTCACCGCAACTGGTATGAATGGCGGCAAGAATGCTATTGAAGTTACTGCACCGTCTGACTGCTTCTCCATTTACAAGACCGCTGGTGTTTACAACACTGAAGGCGAAGCTCTCAAGATGCTTGGCGAAAACATGGTTGATGGTGAAGATTACTACTGGACTGGCGATGTAGCCATGAACTCTGCCGATGATTGTGCAGAAGACGAATTGGTTAAGTCTATCATCGAAATCGCTTCTTATAGCGACGCCGTTATTCCGGTAACTGTCAATGGTGATGTGGCTAATGCAAACATCAAGTCCTTCATTGCTTCCAAGTTCACTCTGAAGTACGGCTTCACTGCCGCAGCTGCTGTTGAATCCTCTAGCTCCGAAGAACCTGCAGAATCTTCTAGCTCCAGCATTGTTGACGAAAAGTCCAGCAGCTCTGCTAAGTCTTCTAGCTCTGCTAAGTCTTCTAGCTCTGCAAAGTCTTCTAGCTCTGCTAAGTCTTCTAGCTCTGCAAAGTCTTCTAGCTCTGCTAAGTCTTCTAGCTCTGCAAAGTCTTCCAGCTCTGCAAAGTCTTCTAGCTCCGCTAAGTCCTCTAGCTCTGCTAAGTCTAGCAGCTCCAGCAAGAAGAGCGATGCAATCGTTGCTGGCTTCGACGCTCCGCAGTTCAGCGTGACCGTCTCTGGCCACGATGTGACCGTCTTCGGTGCAACCGTTGGTGCTAGGCTCGCAATCTTCGACCTCAATGGTAGCGTAATCTCCATGGGTCGTGTCGATGCCGCAAATTTCAGCGTCACCATGCCGCGCTCCGGTATGTACGTTGTCCGCATCGACAACCAGGTCAAGCAGATCAGCGTCCGCTAATCTGGACTCCGCAAAATACCTCGCGGCTTAGCCGCCGCGAAGCTTTTCGCTAAAAGGGCGACCCTTCGGGGCCGCCTTTTTTGTATAAAGATTTTTTTTGTAAGGAAATGGGGCGGGTAAGGAGTGTGTTAAGTGTGAGTGTGCACACATGTAACCGAATTGCAAGTTGCGTAAGATTTAAATAGCGTGGAGAAAAATGCTCTCCTATCTAATTTTAGAGTTGGATAATGGATTCTCCTAAAAAAGAGGAAATATGTTTGGTTCTAAGGTATTAGGCGTTACCGCCCTCTCTTTGGCTTTGGCAGCCTCTGCAGTTGCTGCAAATCGTGTTGGTCCCGTGAGCCAGTATGGTCAGCTTCAGGCAGGCAAGAATTCCAGTGGCAAGGGCCAGATTTATGGTTCCTGCAAGGGTGTAACCTCTGGTAATGAAGTGGCTGTTCAGGGCATGAGTTTCTTCTGGAGTGGCGCAGGAGAAGGTGCCGGTGCCGATTTCTGGACCGACGATATTGTAACGGGCCTTGTGGAAAAGCAGGGTATTCAGCTGGTGCGTGCGCCCATGTCCGTAGATGAAACGGGCTGGGCTGGGTCTGATCACTACTTCAAGAATGAGTCCTATTACCAGGGTGTCATGGATCGCGTGGTGCAGTCTGCCATCAATAACGACATCTATGTGATTATCGACTTCCACTCTCATTGTGCGGAACAGAATACGGACAATGCGGTGAAGTTCTTTAAGCGCATGGCGGAAAAGTGGGGCAAGTACGACAACGTCATTTTCGAGATTTATAACGAACCGAAAAACGGTTGTTCCGATACTTGGTTTGACTTGGACGGCGCAAAATCCTACTGGTCTCAAAAGATCAAGCCCTACTCCAATACGGTCATTGCCGCAATCCGCGAGTATTCCGACAACCTGATCGTGGCAGGCACTCCTTATTTTGACCAGTATCCTAATGCTGCCAATAGCGATGGCATCAGCGATAATAATGTGGCCTATTCCTTCCACTACTACGCGGGAGACGATCCCTACAAGCATGAAATTTCCAAGCAAGGTTCCTATGCGGAATCTGCAATGAATTCTGGTCACTCCGTTTTCGTTACGGAATGGGGCAACTCCGCTCCCAGTGGCGATGGCGGATTTAATTCCTCCAACAGCACCGAATGGTACAACTGGATGAAGACTCACAAGCTTTCCGGAGCCAACTGGGCTGTGACCAACAAGAGCGAAACCGCTTCCTACTTTGGCGGCTCCGCATGGAATTATTCTACAAGCGGTGAATGGGTGAATACCAATGTGTTTGCCGGTCTTCCCAAGAGCTACACTGCTTGCTCTGGTGCTGTCGCGACCTCTAGCAGCTCTGTAGCAAGTTCTAGTTCCGCTCTGCCGGAAGGTTACACCGACTATATCGATGACTTTGAAGATGGCGACTCTCTGGCATATACCGGTGGAGTTTGGTATGCCTACAATGATAACGAAAGTGGTGCATTCTCCTCCTTTGGCAATTCAAAGAATAAGGATGGCTACCAGGTTGTATTGAGCGGTTCTGCTTCTGGCAACTCTTCCAAATATGTTGCTGGTCTTACCAAGATTAATTTGAATCAGGGATCTTATGAGTACGATCCTTTTGTGGCTCTTGGCGTTAGCCTGAATGCAGATGAGTTTGCGTACGATCTTACCAAGTGCAATACAATTTCCTATAAGTATAAGGGTGCGTCCCATAACTTCAAGGCAGAAGATACTGCAGTCAAGGATTATGCATATCACTATGTGAATAAGCGTGCCTCTAGCAGCTGGACCGAAGCTGAAATTTCTTGGGGCGCATTGATGCAGGATTCCTGGGGTAAGACTGTTACTTTGGATAAGTCCCGCATTGCAAAGTTCACCTGGGAAATCAAGGGATCCCAGCCTTCGCTGGATTACCTCTATGTGGATGATGTTCGTTGTGATGGTATGGCTATCAAGAAGGTTGTTGTAACGCCTGCCTCCTCTAGTTCCGCAAAGTCCAGCAGTTCTGTTGCATCTTCTAGCAGCGCACAATCCTCTTCCAGTGTTGTTTCTAGTAGCTCGCTGACGGTTTCTAGCAGTTCTATTTCCTCCAGCAGCGTCGCTGTTTCTGGCAATTGCATTGCCTATGTCGCTGGTACTGGCGGTTATGCGGACCATTGCTACAATTCTGGTTTGACTGGTATGGCTGAAGGAAAATGCTATACGCTGAATCCGGAACGTGATCCTAAAACTCAGTGGATAACTAACAATGCTTCAGAACCCTACTGGTGGGTGGAAACCAGCTGCGGTACAGTGGCGTCAAGCAGTTCTGTGGCAAGTAGCAGTTCTAGAACACCGTTGGTAACGACTTTTGCAACGACAGGAAAAACAGAACAGTCCGTAGTCGCAGGCAATGCCATCGAACCTATCGTTTATAAGTATGAAAACGTAACGAATATTGTTGTAGCCGGTTTGCCTCAGGGCTTGTCCGCAGTGCTTAATGAAAGCGCCAAGACTTATACAATCAGCGGAACCGTGGACGCAAGCCTCGGTACCCATGACTATGCCTACACTGTTTCAGTTACCGGAGTTGATGAAAATAAGGAAGTGAAGGGAACCATCAAGGTAACCCGAGCTCCTTTGGTAACGACTTTTGCAACGACAGGAAAAACAGAACAGTCCGTAGTCGCAGGCAATGCCATCGAACCTATCGTTTATAAGTATGAAAACGTAACGAATATTGTTGTAGCCGGTTTGCCTCAGGGCTTGTCCGCAGTGCTTAATGAAAGCGCCAAGACTTATACAATCAGCGGAACCGTGGACGCAAGCCTCAGTGATCATGACTATGCTTATACCATTACTGTTACGGGTGTCGATGAAAACACCTCTGCAACCGGAATAATCAAGGTCAGCCACAAGCCTGTGGCAACAGTGTTTGTCTTGGAATCTGGTAGTGATGAACAAACTGTAATCGCAGGCGATGCTATTACTCCTATTGTTTATCGTTATGAAAATGCAACAAACTTTGTTGTGGAAGGCTTGCCTCTGGGTTTAAATGGAAAACAGGATAAGAAGGCAAAGACATTTACAATCTCTGGATCTGTGGATGCTTCTCTTACTTCTTTTGATTACGTTTATACAGCCTACGTAACGGGTGTTGATGAAAATAAGACTGTGGCTGGTACTATTAAGGTTGTTGAGGCTCCGAAGTCTTCAAGCTCTGTTGAACTTGTAGAATCTTCTTCCAGCGAAGAGCCGGTAATGTCCAGCAGCAGCTCCGAAATGGTGGTTCCTAGCTCTAGCAGTGAATTGGTTGTTTCTAGTTCTAGCAGCGAAATTCCGATGGAAATTTCCTCCAGCTCTATTACAGTTGTTATGAGCTCTTCTAGTGAAATGATTGTTGCAAGTTCTTCCAGCCAGAATCTGCAGCAGAGCTCTTCCAGTGAAACGTTGCAGTCAAGTTCCTCTAGCACAACAATTGAAGTTAGCTCTTCTAGCGAAATTCCGGTGGAAATTTCCTCCAGTTCAATCTCGGTGGTCATGAGCTCTTCTAGCGAAGAAACTCTTGTTCCGCCCAGCAGTTCTTCGGCAGTCCTGTCGGTGAATGCGGTTGTTGCCGAAACCTTCAAGATGAGTGTTTCTCGTAATCAGCTGACCCTTGCAACTGCCAAGGCCTCTGATGTGGACATTCAGATATTTGACATGATGGGCAACAAGATTGTGTCTAAACGAGTTTATGTTAACGGCTCCTATGTGCTGCCGTTGCAGAATCTCCATCAGGGCGGTTACCTGGTTCGCGTAACAAACGGAAGCATGGTCCGCGCTGCACGCGTTTCCATTAAGTAATTCATTAGAAAAAGAGTTCCATTCCTCCATAAGTCTCGCCTGAAATCAGGCGGGGCTTTTTTGTTGTGCATATCTGCAAAAATATGATTTATGCATAAATTTGCATATTCGCATAAATTATAATGCAAAAAACAACAAATCTTTTCTATATTTGTCCCCATGAAATTTTCAAAAGGTGTAAAAGACGGGTTGCCTATCGGGGTTGGCTATTTCGCCGTGTCCTTTGCATTCGGGATTAATGCCGGTGCAGCTTTGAACTCCTGGTTGTTGGCCACCTTTATCTCTATGACAAACTTGACTTCTGCAGGCCAGTTCGCCGGCCTCAAGATTATGTCCAGTGCCACAGGGACTTTGATTGAATTGGCTATTGCCAGCTTCTTCATCAATCTCCGTTATTCCTTGATGGCCATTTCCCTTTCCCAGAAGGTTACGCCTAGCTTCAACACGGCAAAGCGTCTGCTTCTCGCCACAGGTATTACCGACGAAATCTATGCGGTGTCCATGGCCCAGAAGGAGAAGGTGAATCCCATTTATTTCCTTGGATTAATGACTTTGCCCTACTTGGGTTGGAGTGGCGGCACGCTTACTGGCGCCGTTTGTGGACAGATCCTGCCGGACATGGTGGTGAACGCCTTGGGCGTCGCCCTTTACGGTATGTTCGTCGCCATTGTGGTCCCGCCCATGAAGGCTCATCGCCCCACGCTGATCGCAGTCCTTATTGCCATCGCCCTGAGTTTCGCTTTCTTCTATGCTCCTGTGCTTAAGGAAGTAAGCTCCGGCTTCGCCATTATTATTTGCGCCGTGGTGGCCTCCTTGATTTGCGCCGCCTTGTTCCCGGTGAAGGATGAAAATCCGACCAATTCCTCTACAGAAAAAGCAGGGGAGGCCTAATGATTGATTTCAAGACATACATCGAATTCTTGGCGGTCATGACTGGGGTAACTTACCTTCTTCGTGCCGTTCCTTTTGTTCTTTTGAAAAAGGAATTGACCAGCCCCTTCTGGAAATCTTTTTTGGCCTATATCCCTTACACGGTTTTGAGCGCCATGACGGTGCCCGCCATTTTTTATGCTACCGAAAGCCGCCTTTCTGGTATTCTTGCCTTGGTGACCGCAGTGATTGCCTCTTTGCTGGGCCGTGGCCTGGTGGTGGTGGCTATTGTAGCTTGCTTGACTGTGCTTGGTGTGGATTTCTTTTTTTAGATTTGGAACATGCTCGAAGAACAGTGGAAAAAGATTAACGAGCTTTGCGACAAACTGTCCAAGGTGACTTACGAAAACTTGACCAAGATTATCCGCTTGGATCAGACGGGTAGCTCCACTGCAGCACAAAAACTTGATGATAGTTTCCAGAACGATGTGGACGCCTGGATGGGCGGTGGCACCTGTTTCAGCATGACCTGGCATTTGTACCAGGCTCTTACTGACATGGGCTTGCATCCTCGATTGGTCATGGGCCACAAACGTAAGGAACGTAACATCCACTGCGCCCTCATTTTGCCCGACGAAGAACCCTCCGCATGTCATCCCGGCCTTGTGCCGGGATCTCCCTTCGCGGTCCCTGCCCGCGAATACCTTTTCGACCCGGGCTACTTGATTTTTGAACCGCTCCCCATTCCTTTGCCGCCTCCATTCGGCACCGGCTCCGCCTTTTTTCCTTTGGTCCCGAACTGCGTCCGCCTTGACCGCCCCGACAACGAATCCATGTCCCTCTGGACCGGTGGCGCAGGCGCCCCTATGAAACTCCGCTTCGACTATCCTGTGGCCGGTGTTTCCGTAGAAGAATTCAAACAGCATTGGAACGAAAGCTTCTACCGCGAAATGATGACTTACCCGGTATTGAACCGCCTGGACCGCGAAAAAGGTATTCAGTATTACTACCAAAAGGGTAATCTGGTGACCCGCGACGCCCACGGCTCTCGCATGGAAAAGATCGAAGTTCCCAATCGTGTAGAAACGTTAAGTAAAATTTTCGGTTTAAAACCGGAACTTATTGACCAGGCGTTGGGTATTTTGGACAAATAATTATATATTGGGAACAAACATTCTCAGGAGAATATATGAAGAAGTTTGCTCTCGCCCTTTTGGCTGCCTTGTCCGTTTTCTTTATGGCCTGCGGTCCTTCCAAACTCCAAATCCAGGAACAGTCTTCCATGTGCGACGTCATGATTGAAGTCCGCCAGGTTCTGAACGATTCCATTAGTTTGTTTGTGGGTAACACTTTCTATCTGAACGCCAAGCAGATTGTTGCTGACGAAATGTATCCTCTCCTGGTCAGCACCCGCGACCCGGCTGAAATCGAAAAGCCCACTGCTACCAACGTCTTGAACAACGACGAAGAATTCCTCAACTACCTCCGCCGCGTATCTCCTCAGATGGTTCAGGTTGGCCTGGTCATTGGTGCCTCCGCAGCAAATGAAATCGGCTTTGAAGAAAGCGATGCCGTTGCCAAGATGACCAAACTCTTCCAGAAGATGGGCGGTGGTTCCTTGATTCTCTTCCACGACAACGCCGATGGCGAACTTGTGGACATGAAGAAGTTGTTCTAAACAAAATCTTAAATTTCAAAAACGAAGAAGTCCGAGCAATAAAGTGCCCGGATTTTTTTGTGAGTGGGGATTCCAAAGGTAAATGAACACTTAGGGCTTTAGCCCTTAGTGAGAATTATCCCCATAGGGGACGTGTGGTAACCCCTTTGAATCTTTATTTCATCCGTTTCCATTCGCGGCTTAGCATGAACAAGCCGATGAATGCTGTTCCTACGTCTGCAACAGGCTGTGCAAAGAATACGCCTTTCAGTCCTAGGAACGGAGGCAGAATCAACAGGAACGGAATAAATAGAATTAATTGACGGCAGGCGTTCAGGAACATGGAGCGACCTGCCTTTCCTGTACCTTGGAAGAAGCTGCCGGCGATCATGCCGCAGGGAACCATAAAAATGGTGCAGGTGAAAATTCTCATGGCCTTGGCTGCCACTTCCTGCATCTTTAAATCTCCTGGAGCGAAGGGGGCCACAAATGCCTCGGCCTGCCATTGGAGCAAAATCCAGGCGAATACCATAAAGATCAGGGAATAAAGATAGGCGAACTTTACCACGCCCTTGACACGGTCATAAAGCTTTGCCCCGTAGTTGTAACCTACGATGGGCTGGGTTCCGTTCACAAAACCAAGCAATGGCATAATGATGATGGAAACCACGCTGTTCAAAATACCGAAGGCGGAAATTGCCATGTCGCCGCCGTTCATGGTGGCGGTGGACTCAAGACTCTTGTTTCCGTAGGTGGTCAGGCTCCATGCCAGAATCGCGTTCATCAAGCTGTTACAAATCTGCATCACAGAAGGAGGCAAGCCCAGGATGTAGATCTTACGAACGTAGGGGAGCCTCAGCTTCATATAGCGGCGGCTGATTTTCACCGGCGTAGACTTCTTCAAGAAGAACTGGGTAATCAAAGTACTGCTAACCAACTGGCTGCAGATGGTTGCCCATGCGGCGCCTTCGATACCCCAGTGCAATTTCATAATAAAGAGGTAGTCCAGTGCCACGTTGGTGAGTGCGCCGATAATTTCGCGGAACATGGCTGTCTTGGGATGGCCCATGGAACGAATAAAGTGGTTCATGCCCGGAGCGATGGTCTGGAAAACTGCGCCAAGCAAAATAATGCGCATATAGCTTGTAGCTACCGGCAATGTCTGGTCGCTGGCGCCGAACAAGCGCAGCAGCGGTTCCATAAAGATTTCGCCAAAGGCAAAGGCGCCTACGGCCATGACGATCAGCAATACAAAGGAATTATTCAAAATTATGGCGGCCTGTTCGTACTTTTTTTCGCCCAGACGGATGGAGAACAGGGTGTTGCCGCCTACGCCTACAATCATGGACATGGCCATGATGAAAAGGGCGATGGGGAAACACAGGGTGATGCCTGCGATGCCTAAGCTTCCGACTCCTTGGCCCACGAAGTAACGGTCCACTATATTATATAGGGCGTTCACCATCATGCTGATGATGGCGGGCACGGAAAACTGCAGCACCAGCTTAGGGATGCTTGCAGTACCGAAGGATTTAAGCTTTTCGTTGTGAATTTCTGTCATTTCGGCGCCAAATTTAAAAAAATGCGCCAAAAACCGCAAGGTAGCCCCTTTTTGTCATCCCGGCCTGTTTTTTTTTGTCATCCCGGCCTGTTTTTTTTGTCATCCCGGCCTGTTTTTTTTGTCATCCCGGCCTTGAGCCGGGATCTCCCTTAGGCGGTTGCTACTTGATTCCTGCCGTTTTCCTTGGCGATATACAGCAAGCGGTCGCATTCTGCGATCATTTGGTCGATTTTACCGATTTCTTCACCCTGCTTACTGCAGAGCCCCAATGAAATGGTCACCGGAATAATGGTGTCCTTCCAGGAGAAACGGTGGCGTTCCACAGCTGCACGGAGGCGTTCGGCGCTCTTTTTTGCGTCTTCCGGGCCAATTCCTGCCAAAAGGAGCACAAATTCCTCGCCACCGTAACGGGCCAGCAGGTCGGATTCGCGCTTTTCTTCCTTGAGGATTCGGGCAATTTCCTTAAGAACCATGTCGCCGCACTGATGGCCCCAGGTGTCGTTTACCCGCTTGAAGTGGTCCGCATCGACCATTATAGTATGTACATAGTAGTTGTTGCGGCGGGCCAAGGCCAATTCGCCCAGGCTGCGGTCCATAAAAGTACGGCGGTTGCTGATCTTGGTCAGCGGGTCCATGGTGGCGGCTTCGTAAAGCTCGCGGTCAAAGGCTTCCTCAGAGGGATCCTTGAAATCGACCTTAAGGACCATCTTGCCCACCTGCAGGCGGTTGTCGGAGTCCAGCTGCATATTCTGCACGGGGGAACCGTCTACAAAGGTGCCGTTGGTACTGCCCATGTCCTGCACGGTCACGTTGCGGCCGTCAAAGGTCAGGGAGCAGTGCTTACGGCTGACCAGTTCGTCGTCCAGCTTGATGTCGGCGTCGGAGCCTCGGCCTAGCACCACGGTACCCTTTTCCAGGGGAATCTGCTTGAACAGGTTCTGGGGGTACAGAACGATCAGATGGGGGCGCATTTCCATAGTGGAAAAATTGATGGTATTGCTACCGGCGGCGATGGTCTGATCTTGGTCCTGCATGGGGTCTCCGTGGGTTCGTTCTGTGCGAAATCTAACTAATTTTTGCGAAAAAGTGTGATATTTGCACATTTTAGCCAAATATCCACATTTTGTTTACAAAAAAAACCTTATTTTTAACTAATCTTTGCAAAAATAATTGGCATTTTTGCAAAGAATAGAATAGATTTCAAGCCGGTGTGGCATTGCAAAAAGGCCGGTCTTTTTGCTATGCCGTTGTTGGACGATTTTTACATCGATGGAAAGAGAATTATGAAAAACACGAAAAACACCTTAATCAAGTGGTTCCTTGGAGCTTGCTTGCTGCTGGCGGGCGCACAGAGTGCTTTCGCTTTGCAGTGTGATGCTAAGATTTATATCAAGGCTCCTTCTACTTGGGATGCAGTTTATATTGAAGCTGGCGGTATGTTCCCCAAGCTGTCCGTTGGTACCTCTGGTTGGTACGAAGCCAGTGCCTCTAAGGTTGGCCAGGGTACGTCATTCCGCGTTAATAGCACGGGTACTTCTTATCCTGCGCAGTGGATTGACCGCACTAACTACGATATTGCCAATAACGGTAGTACCAATGCCGATGCTTTCACTTGCGACGACTTGGCCGACGGTACTCTTTACATTTACGAAGATCCTACCCAGGCTGGTAAGACCGTTATGAGCACCAATCCTCCTAACGCTAAGTACGTCTATGTCATGATTCCGCCGGACTTCGAAGATTGGATGTCCGCTGTTCCCATGGTCAGTATGGATGGTGGCAAAACCGGTAAGGCTCTTACTGCCGACCCTGAACGCTGCGGTTGGTACTACTATGTCTGGTTCAACGAAACCATTACCAATGATGTTGTTTTCTATCGTGACGATGACGCTGATCGTGAAGATATGATCGGCTTGAACGGTAACTGGGAAACCGGTTCCGATGCAACACCCATTCCTCTGGGCATGATCTTTGATACATACGAAGCTATGGGTGTCGATACCCTTTACTTTGTGCCCGATGAAAACCAGTTGCTTAATCCTGCTGCCGACGATGGTTGGTACGACAAGTATCCTGAAGGTGTAGAAGGTACCTGCTCTTATACCATGGCTGCTGTGATTTACGATACCGATGCTAAGCTGCATCCGGCATTCTCTTGCTACTCTCAGGGCGGCGAAGGCTGCCAGGAAGGTGTTACTAAATTGGGCATTAGTCAAGTTCAGGCTGTTACTGCCGTGAACAGTTGCATTGGTGTGCAGCCGGGTCTTGTGGACTCTCTCTTGGACGATTCCATTGATCAGCAAAAGAGAAAGCCGAAAATGAGTGCTAATGGTGCGAAGTGCTTCATTAACAACGATCTTTTCAACATGCTTTTCAACTACACTCAGGGTGTAAACGAAGTTAGCTGCTACGATATGCCTTTCAAGCGTTCCGCCGATGGTAAGTGGGAATTCGACTCCGACTACTACAATTATTTGGACCCCTATGGAACCTCCGGCAAAGCAGGTCCTGGCGGCTTCTACCCTGTAGAATTTACCACCAACGATTCTGTTCTTAATGCTCTGCCCACCCAGACTCCTGTGCCCGATGCCCGTTTGAAGCGTGCTGCTGAAGGTCCTGTGTTCTATGGTCCTGAATTCCGTGAATTGGATCCTGTAGAACAGATGCCTAAGATTGACATTCTGTGCAACGGCCCGGGTTGGAAAAAGGGCATTGATTGTAAGTACATGTTCGCAACTGGCGATGATGCCGAAATGGCTCCGGCCGTTAAGCATATTGGTGCCGTCTCTGTGAATGGCCAGAATACTTGCGTCATGGGTTGGTCTTGCGCTGACCAGGCTCCCGCTGGCTGGACCTTCTATAAGTCCGGTACCGACAACGTGGTTGCCCGTACCGTTGCTGGTGCAGATTATCGTTGGGGTGCTTTGAGAAACCAGCACTACTGCTTTGAATCTCATGCTCAGTTTACTCATAAGCCGGGTCTCCGCTTTAACTTCCGCGGTGACGATGATATTTGGGTGTTTATCGATAGCAAGCTGGCTGTGGACCTTGGTGGTACCCACCTTGCTGCTCCTGGCTACGTTGACTTGGATAACTTTGTTGGTAAGAGCGGTAAGCTTGTAAATGGAATGCAGTATCCTCTGGACATCTTCTTCTGCGACCGTCGTACTACTATGTCTAACGTTCGTATCAAGACCAACATGTACATCCAGCAGAAGACTGCTATTACTGCCAAGGCTACTAAGGATAAGACTAACAAGGCTGCTACCTCTTACGAAATTTGCTACACCAAGTCTGGTGACGGTTCTTGTGCTTCTGCTTTGTCTGGCTCTGATGAGGCTATCGAATGCTGTGGTGCCGAATTTGGTTCCAAGGCCGGTTGCCCCGAAGCTCCCTCCTATTACTTGGCTAAGGGTGTTCAGCTCAATGAATCTGCAGAAAAGTTGACTACTGGCAAGGTTAACCATGGTGGTATTGACCTTACTAATCCCTCTGCTCCCAAGATCGACAAGAAGAAGATTGTTCTTGAACCGGGTCGCTGGACCTTGTTCATCGAAATCGATGGCAAGACTAAGAAGGTCCTTTCTTGGCGTATGGCTGGTGAAGTGGACGTTGTTTCTGGTGACGCAGTTGCTGTTTACCTCGATGAAGATGGCGAAAAGGAACTTTCTCGCGTGAACTATAAGTTCCAGAAGACTGCTCCGGCAGGCTCCGGAAACACTCCTTCCTCTGATGCCGAACTTCTCCCGATCTACGTTTCTGCTATTGCTGGTGAAGAAAATGGCAAGGTCTTGATGCAGCCGGATGACGCAGCAACCCTTTCCTATTCTTTGGATTTCCCCAGCGGTATGAAGGTCTATAGAAAGAAGAGTGGTGGTGCATTGGAAGAAGTGTTCACCTCTACTTCTAATCCGATTGGAGCTACTGGCGTGGATACCTTGTATGGATACGTTCCTGCAAGCATGCTCTCCAGCGCTTCTCAGACTTTCCCTGTCAAGGTTGCTGGTAGAACCACTGTTGCTAACCTCACATTCTATGTGCCTCGTCTTGCCTTTGTCGACACCCTGTACAGGGATGCCGCCGGTGAATGGGTATTCAGTGAAAACATCATTACTCAGGATACCACAAAGGATCCGAACACTGGTCTTATCGAAAACCGCTTGACTGGTATGGCCTACAACTTCTTTATTGTGGCTCTTAAGCCTACTGATGACGGTTCCTATGATTTCTGCACCGAATGTAACTTCACTTTCACCATGACTGGAACTTCTGCGGGTATCGATCCCATAGATCCTAATTTGGTGATTGAAAACGGTGGTGCAAGTATTCAGATTCGCTCCACGAAGAAGTATCCTAACGATGGTGCTGCTGCTAGGATTAATGTTGTATTCATGAAGGATTTGTCTGAAGCTGCATATACCCCGATTTACTTCGACGATCCTCCGTGCCCGATTCCGTCCTTCACCGATGTGTTTGACGTCGTTGGTGCTAAGCCTCTCGCAATGCAGATTCCGGAAGAGTACTTCGATTCCTTGGCTGATTACCAGGATGGTATTGCGGATATGGTGGACATCTACTACAACCGTATGATCCCGAAGGATTCTCTGCCTTTGGCAATCTGTATCGAATGGGAATCTTCTTCTGCAACGAAGTTCTACCCGGCTAAGGAAACCGTTACCATTGATGGAAAGGAATTCCCTCTGAACTCTAGTTTAGATGACAAGAGTTCCTATATTCTCTGTAACGACGTGATTTATCGCGACAGAATGGACACCACTAATTGTGACCAGGTTTCCTATGAAGGTGACGATCCTGTAATTGACTCTACCACTGGTAAGACAATCGACTACTGTGATCAGCGCATTCGCGTTACTGGTTTGGCTCTGTCTTCTTCTCCCAAGACTTCTGGTGCGGGTAAGGTTACTTCCTTCTCTGCATATAAGAACAGAAAGAACGAGGTTGTTACTCAGGGTTTCGCCAATGAAGTTATGATTGACCGTATGGCTCCGATTCCTGTATCTGCAGTCATTATCTCTAAGAAGAACGGTAAGGGCGAATACATTGGCCAGGACAACTTGACTATCACCATGTCTGAACCGGTTAAGATCGTAAGCTCTGATAAGCTCAAGGTGTTTGACTTCTATCTGACCACTGCAAAGGGTAAGGATATTGACCAGTACTCTTCTGTAACAGATGGTTCCAAGTTCATTGTGACACCTCAGACTGAACCTGCTTTGGATGATGCAGGCCTCATCACTCTGGTGTACAAGACCAAGAATGCTGATGGTTCTGAACCGATTACTCCGCATAAGGATGACTACCTGCGCCTGAGCGGTACCATGGAGAATATCTTCTGGACTGACAGAAGCGATATTAACCTCGGTGGTGCTGATAGTGTTCGTGCTATTGTCAGAGCTAAGAATCCTAAAGATATCTACACTGACGAAACCTATGTGTGGAATGCTCCCACCGGTCACCACGAAACTCGTCGCGTGCCGACCCCCTGGGTTGAAATCACTGGTTCTGCTCAGAACGGTCTCTATAGCCATAGCTTTGCATACACTGGCAATGCTACGAATGATACCGCTTCCATTGTCGTGAACTCCTATAGCAGATTCTCCAGCGGACTTGAAATCCTTACCGCGGAAAATGGTATTCCGGGTTGGTTCGTCAAGGCTGATATGCTTTCTCTGTACAACCTCTTGAGCACCGAAAAGCGTCAGGAACTTACCCAGAATCTGGATAAGATCTACTTCTCCTATAAGATTGAAGTGTTCACCAACCTGGGTGCCTATGTTGCTGGTAAGAGTGGCCGCGTCTATTGCGACGACAAGACCAACGAAGCCAAGTTCCACAGAAGCTTCTTTGGTGAAAGTGGCGAAAACAAGACCTGCCTTACCGCTGGTACCAACCGTAACTACTACATTGGCTGGAATATGATTTCCGACGATGGCCGTGCAGTGGGTACCGGTGCCTACATCTCCAAGGTTGAAACCTTTGTTAAGCTGGGCGGCAAGAAGGATGCTGAACAGTCAGATACAAAGATCTGGGGTGTCAAGAAGACCGAGGATGGCGTCTATAAGGAATATGTACCGCCTTCCAACGGCAATGTAGGTTTCTAAAATCTAAAGTCTTGAATTAAGGCCTTCCGGTTTTGCCGGAAGGTCTTTTTTTATCTATATTTGGGAGCATGAAAAAATTCGTTGCATTTTTGACTGTCGCTGCCGCCTGTGCTATGGGCTGGGCTGCCGATCAGCCTACTGATCTTGATTCTTTGTTCCGCGGTAAGGAATATAAGCCGGCTTTGAGCGCCTCCCTGAGAGACACTACTTCTAATCAGGCAGGTGTATCCAGTAAGGCTGCAGCAAAGACCAGCAAGTCCGATGGCTACTATGTTTTGCAGTTCGAAGCTGTGGCTGACTTTGATGCCGCACAGCGCCGTCGTGCCCAGATTTCTGCAAGCACTGGCTATGCAATTCAGGTTGTTTTCGATACTCCGTTCTACAAGCTCCGCGGCGGTGGATGGACCTCCAAGAAGGCTGCCGAAGACAAGGCCCGCGAACTCTCTGCTTACAACATCAATGCTTTCGTTGTTAAGCTGAAGTAATCGACAGCTGAGTTGGCTAGAGACTAAAAAGAACCCTGCTTTGGTGAGCGGGGTTCTTTAATTTTATGCACCGGCAGGCTGCGCGATGTGCCAAGCGTACTGGCCGCGGGATTATTCCAGAAGGCCCAGCGCCTGCTTAAGGTTGTGCTCGTTGAGGGACTGAGGCATTAGGGCTCGTTCCTCGGGAGAAACGAATGCCAGCTTGCGTTCAAAGTCCGGACGAGACGCTCTATCGCGGGGCTTTACGTCTGTGGCTGTCAGCGAGTAGAAGAACGGACCAGTCTTGACAAAACGCTTTTTCTGGAGACCCTGAGTGATAGCGTCTGTCAGCGCCTTCTGAAGTACAGGACCGGCGCGGTCAACGTGGTGGAGTTCCAGCACGCGAAGCTTGAGGACTTCTTCGTGGATCGGGGCTTCGTGGTCGACGTAGAACTTCAGCTGGGTAATCAATGCTGCCGCCGGAAGTTCTGCAATCGGCTTGTCGTGAGGAGTGCCTTCGATCTTGGGATGCTGAACAACGTAGGGAACGACTGCGGTGCCGTCCATAGATACCTGTTCTGCAACTTCTTCGTCTTCGGCAGTTTCGGTTTCTGCAGACGGCGGGGGAGCAACACTCTGCTCGATTGCAATAGTGGCTGTGACGTGTCCGATTTCGTCGGCGTTAGTCATGTACCAGAACGGCAACCACAGGTGGAGTACCTTCCAGCCAAGCTGCTTGAGAATTGTGGGGCGAATGCAGGTCTTGTCTTCTACGGAGTCGCAGAAGCGTTCAATGGTGCAGTCGTCTTCGATAAGAGCCAGGAAACGGTTGGGGTTGTTGGCGTCAACAACTACAGGGCCGATAGAAATGCCGCCACGGTTGAAGGCATCTTCGATCTGGATGTTTTCTTGGACCAGTGCTTCGACGACTTGTGCCTTGATGACGGAATCCTTGGGATGTCCAACTTGCTTTTCGGTGTATTTCTTTTCTTCCAGGTAGGTAATCCAATCCCAGAACAAGCTGTTTCTGGAGTTGGCCTTTTTAGCCATGTCTGATTCAGAAATGAATACTCGGGTCTCTGCCTTTGCCAAGGTGGAACAAACGGAAATCTTTCTGTCGTTGGCCATGCCGCTGGTATTTTCTGCTTCGGCGCAGACCAAGATAACATCACGGAAACGGTCGATGGCGCGGTCCGGTGTCTTGATGAAATAGCGTATGTCCTGGTTCTGCTGGTCAAAGAATCTAGAGGCTGCAGAACCGGATACAAGCATCGCCCTAATGGCGGCTTCGATTTCGTGACAGGTAGACTGATGGAACGCAATGATACCCAGAGTCTGGCTGGGGTTTCTTTCTGCGTGATGAACGGCTGCCTGTGCAACTGCCAAGACCTTGTCCAGGACTGGCTTGAAGCGGATGCCCTTGAACTCCGCACGATTCGGAGCGGGGAACTGCTTGATGCTGCTGTTGTAAATCTTGTTGTTTGCAAAACTGATCAGCGATGCGTCGGCGTAAATTCGTGCGAGCCAAAGTTCTCTCGTGGGAATGCCCTGACGGAGAATGGACGACAGAATGCTTTCCTGGAAGAACGGCGTATGCTTTAACGGATTTTCCTGGAAGGCGTCATAAGGCAACAGCTCGGGGCTCGGGTTGTGCGGGTCGCCGATAAAGATTGCCTTTGCTGCGCAAAGAATGCTGGGGAGCGCTTCTACCACAGTCATGCTGTCTGCGTCGAGAATGACAACCAGGTCAAACTTGCTGTCTACCGGGAGAGACAAGGAACCGTTCAAGTTAACGACAGTCAGAAGTTCCGGATTCTTTTCTACAGAATCGTGGAGAGCCTTGAAGTTTGCGTTGCTGAACTTGTCCAACAGGTCGCGGTAGGCGTTGTTCTTTTTGTATCTGGCCTTGGGATTCAAGGAGAACAAATCCGGGCAAACCTTTGTGGCAGACTGAATCTGCAGACCGGCCCACTGGTGAACGAATGCCTGTGAAATGTCCTTGGTAACCTTTTCCGTGTCTTCGACGAAATTGGCCAGGCCCGGGCAGTTAAGTTCTTCGATCTTGTTGAACAAGACGGACAATTGCAGATGAATATCCAGGTTATCCCAGTTTTCGTTCCAGGACTTGATGGTGTCCAGCCACTTGTTGATGTCCAGACTGTCCAACGGAGTTTCCAATTTCATGTCCTTGGAAATCTGACGGATAGACTTTTGCAGGTTCTTTGTGGCTTCGGCGATAGCATCGAAGTTTTCGAGAATCGGCTTGACGTTGTGCCACTGTTCAAGAATCTGGAGCAGGAGGTCGAGGCGAGGATTGTTCTCGTACTTCTTGCGGAATTCATAAACGTACTTGATCTTCTTGTCCAGTTCCACCCAGTTGGATCGTTCGTACAGCCAGTCCTTGCCCAGCAAGTGGTTGCCGAGAACGGCGCTGTCCTTATAGACCTTTTTGTTTTCCTGGAGTTCCAGGAGGGTGTCGATAAGGTCAAGCAGCTGAGTGTCGGAGGAAACATCCTTGGGGTTACGGATAACCTGAAGCAACTGCTTCTTGGAAGAACGGTATCTGTCGGAGAGGCCCTTCAGTGTAACCTTGAGGCTGTCTTCAAATTCTTCACGAAGAGAATTGATGTTTGTATCTACAGCATCGTCGGTGTAGATGTCGGAAGTCTGACGGCGGTAGCGAACCCACTTGTCGCCAGCTTCAGGGAGGTTCAGCAGGGTGTCCTTGTAAGAGACCCAGTTGCTGGAACGGAGTTCCCATCTTTCAAAGTCGGGAGTATCCTGGTTGAAGTTTTCCTGAATCAGGTCCAGAATGTCGGACAGGCTGGAGAGGAAGATTCCCGTGGGGAAAAGCCCTGCGTCTTCAAGAAGCTTGATGGTGGAATCCAGCTTGGAAACGTTTTCTACGGCCAGTTTCAATTCTTCGGAAATGGCGGCCTTCTTTTCGTCGGTAAGGCTGGGCACCTTGACTCCAAGGAAGGCCCTGCGAGCATTGAGACCTTTCTTGTTGAAGTACAGGTCGGTAATCTCTTCAAGGGTAGTCTTGATGGTTTCGTAGTTGATGTAACCTAGATCGCCGATGCCTTGGAATACAGAATCAGGAACCTTCTGCTTGGGAGCCTTGGCAGAGATGAATTCTTCTAGCAGGTCGGAAAGCAGAACACCGGCGGGCTGAATAGGCTTGTTGACGGTGTCGTAGTAGTCAAGGAATTCCTTACGGACCTTGCGAACTTCGGCTTCCAGTGCAGCGCGGTCAACTTCTGCGAAGGTGCGGAAAGGCGGCTTCCATGTATTCTTGAAAGCGCTTGCGGAAACGGCACGACGGGTAACGACCAGAACCTTCTTTTCGTTTGCGATGGATTCTGCAACGATGTTTGCGGCGACTCTCATCTTGGAGGTGCCAGGCAGGGACTGGATCGCGTAGGCCGGGACTCGTTCGTCCAGGGCGTCAATGGTAACCTTTGTAGTATGGGAATCGGTCTGGTACAGGAAATGATGATCCGCCGGTGAGTAAATCTGGTCGAAAGCATCGTTTTCAAACAGGGATTCCGTAACTTCGTAGCCGTCACCGCTCAAGAACGGCTGGATGGCTGCGTTAGTTTCAATCTTCTTATCGCTCCAACCGATTTCGTAGCGCTTCTTCATAAGAAGGCGGGTCGTGTTGGCGAATGCAAGGCACAGGCCGTGGCGGGTAAACTTCCAGTTGCGCTCGCTGGCGATGGCCTTTTCAAAAAGGGAGAAATACTGCAGAATGCTGAACTTACCGTTGGTAACGGCGTCTTCGGCCTTAGGCAGGTTGATCTTGTCCTTGAGGCGTTCCCTGAGAATTACGTTTTCGATGGGGGCGCGGTTGGCAAGGGTCAAAGTCTTTTTGCTGATATCAGCGTCCACAGGAATCAGCAGGCTGGGGGCCAGGGCATTGCCATCCCACTTGAGGAATCCCAGAACCAGGTAAAGGTCAGTTTCACCGAAGTCTTCGCTCTTTTCGCGGAGAACCTGGGTCATGGAGTCTTCCAGGACTAGCTTCTGCTGTGCAGTCAGGTTTGCAGAAACCGGGAAAAAGGAGTCCAGGGGTAAAGGACCTTCTGATTGCACCCATTTTTCATAAAACAGGTCTCCTGCCTCCATAATGAGGGGGGATTGGAACTCGCCCTTGGAGGAGAAATTAAGCAAACGATCTTTAGAATCGAAAAGAGCTGCTTCTTCGCGAATATTAGATACGATAGAGGATGATAATGCCTGGGACATATCCTCAATATACTTTATTTTACGAAAGCCGTTCTCGCGGTGGCTAGAGAGAGGCGGCTATTTTATCAATAGCATCGTTTAGGGCTATGGGGGAGTCTGTTTTTTGGAAACCGGCCTTGTACATTACCCGCCCCAGGAGGGTTTCGGCGCTGATGCCGGCTTCCTTGTCCTGACGGATGCTGTGGGCCAGCTCCCGCTTGGACAGTTTTTTGCCGGAGGCGTCTACAATAAGGGCGTGGTGCAGGTAGAGCGGACGGTTGTAGGGGAGCCCGGAGGCTTGGCAGATGGCTTCGGAAAGGGCTATCTGGCGGGCTGTGGAATTCCGGATGTCTTCGCCACGGATGATGTGGGTGATTCCTTGGTCTAGGTCATCGACGCAGACTGCGAATTGGTAGGTCCAGCAGCCTTCGCGGTCCTGGATGGGGAAGTCCCCGCATTGCTTGGCGGGATTTTCCGAGAAGTTTCCTAGGCGGTAGTCTGTCCAGCTAATTACTTTGTCTGCAATCTTGAATCGGAGGTTGTGTGGAAGGCTCGCTTCGACGAGGTTGCGGCATTTGCCCTGGTAGATGATTTCGCCGGTTTCGCTCTTGGGGTTTTCGGCCTCTAGCTGTTTTCGGCTGCAGGTGCAGGGGTAGACCAGGTTCTGCTTTGCTAGTTTGTCTAGAACGCCTTGATAGACGTGGTTGCGCTGGCTTTGAATGCTATAGCTGTCGTACTCAAAACCTAGCCATTCCAGGTCTTCGCGGATGCCGTCAATGTAGGCCTGACGGGTGCGGCCTCTGTCGTGGTCCTCGATTCGCATATGGATGTGCAAGTCCCATTTTTTAGCGGCAGCCCACACGTAAAGAGCCGAAAGTAGGTGACCTTCGTGCAAGTATCCGGTGGGGCTGGGTGCGAATCTGATTTTTCCTGCCATAGAACAGCCCTGAAATTAGAAATAGATGCTCGTTTTGTGTTGTGCGTTTTGCTATCTTGGTACTTAATGCGAAATGTTTCCAGTTTTTTGAAAATTTGGATGGCCTCGGCAATGGCTTCTGCCTTTGCGGTTGTAGGCCTGTCTTCTTGTTCTTCTGCACCGGCGCCACAGACCGAGGCGGCCGCGGCTCCTGTTGCAGGGGCTGATAGTACCGCAGGCGCAGCACAAGTTTCTGCGAACGGTGCCGCTAGCCAGTCTGATGTTCCTGGCAGTTACAAGGACATTCAATTTCCTGAGTTTAAGTACGTTGCCCCGTACCCGAAGGACTACCGTGTGGAAGTGGCGCCGGGCATTACAGGCTACATCGTCAGTGACCGTTCCCTGCCCTTGGTAGACTTTACGGTCTATTTCGACGAGTCTATGGTGGTCTCATCCTTGAAGGACGAGGCCGCCCGCTCCATGGTGGGCACAATGCTTCGCCGCGGCAGTGGCGGAGGAATAAGTCCCCATGCCTTGGACGATTCCCTGGAATTCATTAGTGCCGCCATTGGAACTTCTGTGGGCACCTTTAATTCAATGTTTGACATAGACTGCCTTTCCAAGGATTTTGCCAACTTGCTGGCTACCGCAAAACAGGTTTTAACGGCCCCCGCCTTTGACAAGGAACAATTGGAACTGATAAAGGCAAACTTTGTTACCGCCTACGATCGCCGTTACGACACTCCGGGCAAGGTTCTTTCGGCTCTCAAGAGCAAGGTGAATTACGTTTCCAATCCCAGACTTTGGGACGCCAATGCCGATGAATACAAGTCCGTGACCGCCGAAGACGTTAAACGCCTTGCTGCTGGCGTCTATTCCTCCAAGCGCATCGTTTTTGCTCTTGCCGGCGACGTGGATAAGGACTCCGCTATTGTGATGCTGAAGGATTTCTTTGCTAGCTGGAAGGTAGAACCTGCCGCAAAGACTGCAAAGCCTGAACCTTTGGCTTTCCTCAACAAGCCGGGAATCTACGTGGTGGACAAGGATATTACCCAGGCGAATATTTCTATGAGCCAGCCTTTTGTAAAGCGACCCCATGTGGATTATTATCCGGCTGCAGTGGCTAGCTTTATTCTGGGTGGTGGTAGCTTTACTAGCCGTTTGATGAACCGCGTTCGCAGTGACGAGGGCCTGGCTTACAGCGTTTACAGTTCCGTGGGCAACGATTACCGCGACACTGCCATGACCACCATCGCCTTGCAGACCAAGGTGGAATCTGTGGACTTTGCCTTGAAGCTGATTTTCGAAGAAGTAGAAAAGCTTGCCAAGGAAGGCCCGTCCGATGAAGAATTGGCTCAGGCCAAGAAGGCTCTGATCGAAAGTCTTCCCAGTCTTTTTGATAGTCCGTCTTCTACGGCAATTATTTTTGCCAAGGGCGAACTTTTGGGTAAATCTGATGACCATTACCTGGATTATGTCAAGGAAATCAACGCTGTGACTGCCGACCAGGTGAAGGCCATGATTGCAAAGTACTTTGACAAGAACAAGATGACCGTTTCTATCGTGGGTCCGGTGGCGAAGTTCGATGCTTTAAAACCCTTTACCGTGGTTCCCTTGGATAGCCTGGAATTCAGAAACTAGTAGGAAATTGTTAAGTGAAGTTGATTCTGAAAAATATGCTGAAAGTGATGTGCTCGGTGATGCTGTGCTGCGCTTGGGCTGTGGCTGCGGATGCTGCTGATCACGAGAATGCTCAAAACTCCGCGGCTATTTCTAGCGTAGACAAGGCAGAACGTCTTCGCTTGGAAAATAAGTTGGGCCACGACGACTTACATTCACTTTGCTCCGGTGTAAAGGCTTGCTTGAATAGGGACTTGCCTGGTTGTGATGAACTGGACAAGAAACCTTCGTCAAAGATCAAGTACGATGCCGAATTTTGCGCCCCTTACTACGAACTTGAAAACCGTGGCTTGAAAGCCGATATGAAAACCCCGTATGCTCCGGAAATCTTTGCCCGCCTGGGTCGAAAGTACCGCGCTATTTACGAGAACGTGGGTGAGCTTTCTACCAACGGACATGAGATTAGTTTCTTGTTCGATAACATGCCTTTTACCGCCCAGCTGATTAACGCTTATCAGAATTCTGGCTACGTATTGGAATATACCCACCCTAACCGCAGGTACTTTAACGGTAGCAATGGCCGCAGCCTTTCCGGTGAGTTCTACTGGGCTCTTCAGGATAGCGCAGGCACAAAGCTTTGTTTTCGCAATGTGTTCTTTGGCTATGGCCACGCACAGGTTCTCCGCTGGGCACTTCACGGCACAGCCATTGCCTATTTGGACATGGATCCCATTCCTGGAGGCAAGCTTAAGTACAAACTAACGGCTATTGTGTTCCCCGGAAACTCCGTGCTAAATTCCATTATGCAGATGGGCGTTTTTAAAGATGTTGTGAACAGCAAGATTGACAACATCGTGAAGGACATTAAGCAATCCTCTGGTAGGTATTTTGCTGGCGACAAGGAACCCATGCTGACAAACACCGACTTGAAATCCGCAGAGAACGTACAGAATATTCTGGATTTCGAAGCCGTGGTAAACGGCGCTCCCTGGCAGCTTGGCGATTACATGAAACTTAAGAAACTTCGCGAAGAACAGCGTAACCAGCCCAATATGACAGCTCCCTTGCGTGTCGAAGAATTTCAAAAAATCAAGGTAACAAAATGAGTGAAATGAACGAAAATTCTGAAAAGTTGGAATCCCTCCTGGCCCGTGTTACGGACCGCCGTAAGGAATTGTTGACCTCCGTGGTGGATCGCCGTACAAGACATTTCTGCATGGTTCTGGAAGATTTGTTCGATCCTCATAATATTTCTGCAGTGATTCGTACCGCCGAAGTTTTCGGCTTGCAGGACGTTCACATTATTGAAGAAGACAACGCCTATAGCGTAAACAAGTCTATCCTCAAGGGCTCCTACAAGTGGATGAATCTTTACCTGTACAAGAAGCGTATGCTCTGCATGGAAAAGCTCCGCGCCAAGGGCTACAAGATTGCCGTGGCTAGCACCAATACCACCAACTCTGTTCTTGACCTGGACCTGAGTCAGCCTACCGCATTCTACCTGGGCAGCGAATTCCACGGTAACCACCCGGACACTTTGGCACATGCCGATTACGAATTTAAACTGCCCCAGTATGGCATTACCGAATCCATGAACGTTTCTGTGGCCGGTGGCGTGCTCATGACCTATCTGGATGTGTACATGCAGAAGGAAGGCCGTGAAAAGTTCCTGTTGCCCAAGGCAGAACGCGATGCCCTGCTCACCGACTGGCTGGATCGCCATGTAAACGGCATTGAAAACAACAGCCCCATTACCCGAATTGAGGGCTAAGGGCCGAATTTCACCTAAAGTGCCCCTGTTTTAAGGGGCCTTTGCCTTGAAATTTGCCGGAATATACTAGATTAGCTACGAAATGAAAAAGTATTCTGCACTCTATTTCTCTGTCGGCCTGGTTGTTATCCTGGCTGTCATTATTCTTGTTTTCGGTGTATTTTTCCTTAACGAAAAAGACCCCCGCGAAACATTTAACACTTTCTACCTTCGCTTTACCCAGGTAAGTACCCTGGTGATTGACGACCCTGTCAAGGTGAACGGCGTAAAGCTGGGCAAGGTTGAAAAGATTGAACTTTCTGGCCACCGCGTAACGGTTACCATCCGTCTTCGTACCGACGTGAAGATTCCCAAGGATTCTGAAATCCGCGTGCAGAACATCGGTATCATGGGTGAACGTCAGATTGGTATGATTTTGGGCGACTCCGCAGAATACTTCGCCCCGAACGATACCATCAACGGTCAGTTTGATGCTGGTATTGCCGAAGCTATCGGCCTCGCCGGTGAAGTTTGCGATAGTACCAAGGTCCTTCTGGAATCTGTAAAGCAGGCTTTGAACCAGACTATCGTAAATCCTGATTTCCAGGAACGTTTCAAGACCCTCTTGATCAAGGCTGAAAAACTTGAAGATCGCTTGATGACTATGCTGAACACCACCGATCCTCAGCTCAAGAAGAGCCTGGATGGCTTGAACAAGGTGACAGTCAAGGTTAATGAATTGATTGACGGCGTCAAGTCTCCGGTGGACAATCTGTTTGCTGGTACCGACAAGCTTATGGGTAACGCCAATAACCTTGTGGGTGAACTTGAAGGTGTGACCAAGCATCTGGACGAATTGCTTAGTCAGGTCCAGGGCAAGCTTGATTCCAAGAACAACACCGCCGGACTTTTGTTGAACGACAGAGCTCTCCATGACGATTTGGTTAAGACGGTTCATTCTGCAGACAGCTTGTTCCGTGTAATTCTTAAGGACGGCCTGGACATCAACGTGGATCTTTTCTGAGGAAAAAATGATAGTTAAGACATTGGTAGTCTCTAACAAATTGGGTATTCACGCTCGTCCCGCAGGGATGATTGTTGATGTTACTGGTCAAGCAAAGAGCGATGTTTCCATCGTTTTCGAAGGCTCCAAGGCAAACGCCAAGAGCATTCTCAACGTGATGATGCTCGCCATTCCTGCTGGTTCCGAAGTCAAGTTCGAAATCGACGGCGAAGACGAAGAAAACGTAGCCTCTCAGTTGGAAAGTCTGTTCAATGACCATT
Source organism: Fibrobacter sp. (assembly GCA_024399035.1). Lineage (GTDB taxonomy): Bacteria > Fibrobacterota > Fibrobacteria > Fibrobacterales > Fibrobacteraceae > Fibrobacter. The sequence continues at coordinate 28,392 of JAKSID010000015.1, forward strand.
TCAACGAAGAACCCTGCTAAGGTCGAAGCCCAGCCGGTTCGCACAGTTCTGACCGGCGTCTCTGCTTCTCCCGGCTTTGCAATGGGCCGGGTATTCCCGGTTATTAACCGAGAGATTTCTGTTGTAGAGGAAACTCTTCCGGAAAGCCGTATCGCAGACGAAGAGCAGTTGTTCCTGAAGGCCATTAACATGACCTCCAAGGAAATTGCCCAGATCAAGGAAATTTCCGAAACACGCGCAGGGATGAAGGACAGCCTCATCTTTGCAACCCACTTGATGATCCTGCAAGACCCGGGGCTTTTGAACGGGGTGCTGGATCAAATCCGCAATCACCACAAGAACGCTCGCTGGGCTGTGCATGTGGTGCTTGGCGCCTACATCGATAAGTTTGAATCTATTGACTCTGCGGCCATGCGCGACAAGGCTGCAGACCTTAGAGACTTGTACAACCGTCTTATGGCGGCCATGGAAGACTCCGGACCTGTATTGGAGGATGTGGCTGCGGAAGACGGCGTGATCCTGGTGGGTCACGAACTTTTGCCTAGTTTGTTGATGTCCATCAAGCCTGGTCAGGTGACCGGTCTTGCCATGGATACTGGTGGTCGTACTAGCCACGTGGCCATCTTGGCCCGCTCTCTCCAGATTCCCTTGGTATCTGGCTTGCGCAACTTTGCTGCCATGGCTCACGCCGGCGAAACTATCTTGCTGGATGGTTCTCGCGGTACGGTGATCATCAACCCCAACGAAGACGACATCCGTGATTTCCACGAACGTCAGGAAGTCTTTGAAAAGCAGCGCCGTGAACTTTTCACCATGCGCCAGCTGGAACCTATGACCCGTGATGGCAAGTACATCACATTGCACGCAAATATTGAACTGCCTTCTGAAGCAGACAAGGTAACGGACTTTGGTGCAACGGGTATTGGTCTTTATCGTTCCGAATTTTTGTTCCTGCGCAAGAACGCTCCTACCCAGGACGAACAGCAGGACGCTTACCGCTACATTCTTGAGACCATGGCTCCTTGTCCGGTAACAATCCGTACCTTGGATGCTGGTGGCGACAAACTGGTGAGCGGTATTAATGCGGTGAACGAATCGAACCCCTTTATGGGTTGGCGTTCTATCCGAGTGTGCTTGGACAAGGAAGACTTGTTCTGCGCCCAGTTGAAGGCTTTGCTGTTGGCTAACACCAAGGGCAATCTTCGCCTTTTACTGCCGATGATTTCTGGCATGTCGGAACTTCGTCGTGCAAAAGAATTTATCCGTAAATGCCGTCGCGAACTGGAAGCTGAAGGTCATAAGATTGCGCCTGTGAAAATCGGTGTGATGATCGAAGTTCCTGCGGCGGTGATGATTGTAGACAAACTAGCTAAGGAAGTGGATTTCTTTAGCATTGGTACTAACGACTTGATTCAGTTTACTCTGGCTGTTGACCGTACCAACGAATTGATCACCAATATGTTCCAGCCTCATCATCCGGCTGTGCTGAGCATGATTTACCAGACGGTTCGTGCAGCACATCGCGAAGGTATTCCTGTGGCTGTTTGTGGTGAAATGTCTGCAGACCCCATGAGCGTTTTGCTCCTGGTGGGCCTTGGTGTGGATGAACTTTCCATGACTCCGTGGAGTGTGATGTCTACCAAGAAGATTATTCGTTCCATCAACTTCGAAGATGTGCGTGAAACGGCTTTGACTGTTTTGCAGATGGACGATGCCGAAAGTGTGAATGCCTACTTGCACAAGAAATACGCCCAGCCCATTCAGGACCTGGGAATTTCTAGTGTGGTTGGACAAGTTGAAAACAGTAAGAAGTAGTATTTAGAAAGTCATGATTCGTGTGTTTATGACCCTCTTAGGCATTTGCGCGCTGAGTGCATTTGCCCAGGCCCCTGTTGCTGATAGTCTAACTCAAAGTTCGCCGGTAGTTGTTGATTCCAATGCCCCGGTTCCCATGCTCACCACGGATAGCATTATTGCTACCATGCCCATGGCGCCTGTGAACCCTTATGCAGAACTGGAACAGATTCCGCCGAGCCGTTTCCAGGATGTGGTGGTCCGTTATGACCGCGTGAAGGCTGCAAGCGAAGACCCGAACCAGCCCAAGAATATCCGCGACTTTGCAAAGGCCGCCCAATATTTCTATAGGGAAGAATGGGATAACGCCTACGCCGCTTACGATTCTTTGCGTGGTCGCGATTCTGTTTTGGATGGTGCTGTAATCTTGCGTATGGCACAGACTTGTTTCCAGCAGAAGGATTTTGCCAAGATGCGTGCCACCTTGGGCATGAATCCGGCTCTTGCAAAGAATGCCTCCTGGGACCGCAGCGCCTCTCGCCTCCGTATTGAGGCTGCCATGGCTGACTCCACCCTGAGTGATCACGCCCATGCAGACTCCCTGAAGGCTTTTATTGAAAAGTACCCCAAGTCCGATGACGCGGCTGCGTTGAAGTTCCGCTATGGACGTTACTTGGAACAGTTCAAGCAGTTGAAGGAAGCAAAGCGCGTGTATATGCAGCTGCTCACCAGCTCTTCTACTTACAAGGATTCTGCGTTTGCTTGCATTCGTCGCCTCCGCAAGGTGCAGGGGGCTCCCGAGTCGTTGGCAGAAAAGGTTGCCTACGCCAAGATGGCTTGCGCTAAGGACGAGTCCGCTAGTTGCTTGACCCTTCTGGATTCCATCTTTATTCTTGACGCACAGCAGGTGGCAAAGAACCCTCAGAGTGCCGTGGCTCTGCCTGATGATTCTATCCAGAGTAAGCTGCCGCCTAGCACCATGGATATGGATACCCGCATTAATTTGTGGGAAAAACGCGCTGTGGCTCTTCGCGGTTTGAAGCGTGATGATGAATCCATTGCACAGTTCCGTTTCTTGCTGGACTCCGTGGAAGCTCGCCCGGTGTGGATCCAGTCTACCTTGCGCTTGCTCCGCAACAACTCCACAAGGAACGCAAAACTCATCAAGAAACTTGACGCCCAGCTTGCCGATGCAAATCGTTTCAGCAAGGAAAATGCAAATAACCTTTGGGTTCGTGGTCTGGAATACGAACAGAACCAGAAGTACGATAGTGCCATGGTTTGCTACAAGCAGCTTTCCCATAAGCGCTTCAAGAGTAACGTGAAGCGCCAGTGGGCCAAGTTCCGCGTTGGCTTTGTGCTCTTTAAGCAGGAAAAGTGGGAAGAGGCTGTAACCGCCTTTATCGATGCTTCTAAGGAACCGTTTACTTGGAGCGCTAGCGGCGCCCGCATGTTCCTGGGTGATGCCTACATGAAACTGGGCAAGGATTCCTTGGCTCGTGAGGCCTTCCTGGATTGTATCCGCGATTTCCCGCTGGCCTATTACGCACATCGCAGCCGCATTAAGCTTGTGGAATACGGCCTGATGGACGCCGCCAACGTGCCCTATGCTCATGGCGTCGAAATGACTCCCGAACAGACTCTGGCTTGGATCCGCGATTCCCAGAAGTTGGGTAAGCCCGATGCTTCCTATAGCCCGGAACGTTACAACCGTGTGAAGGCTTTGTTCCTTTATGGCTTTAGCGATCAGGCCTTTGACCTTTATGACGAAGCCCGCAAGAAAAACGCAAAACGCCTGGACTTCCTTTACGAATATGGCAAGCTTTTCTACGAAATGGGCGAAACTGCTGCCGGCTACCGCCTGGCTCGTCAGTTCCAGAACAACATCGATCGCCGCCGTCTCTTGGCGCCGCCTCTCGATGTTCTGCACTACCTGTACCCGATTCCGTACAAGGATCAAGTGAAGTTCCACTCCGGTGAAAAGATCGATCCCTTCTTCGTGTACAGCGTGATGCGTCAGGAGTCCATCTTCAACTTTGAAATTGCCTCCCCGGTAGGAGCCTGCGGTCTTCTGCAGATTATGCCCGCCACCGGCAAGATGCTTGCAAAACTTGAAAACCTGGATAACTTTGACCCGAAGCAACTGTATAACGCCTACATGAATATCCGTCTGGGTATCCGCTATCTCATCGACCTTAAGGCTGAATACAAAGACGACTATATGTACGTCCTTGGCAACTACAATGCCGGCCCCAAGCCCACCAAACGTTGGCAGGCTGCAGGCCAGGGCCTTCCCTGGGATATTCGTGCTGAAGAAATCAGCTACTGGGAAACCCGCGACTACGTAAAGCGTGTCATGGGCAACTACTGGATCTACCAGGAAATCTACGACTCCCTGTAACCCGCGCCCCTCATAATTCATAACTCATAATTTCCATGCTCTTCCTTCTTCTTACCATAGGCCCAGCCTTCCTTTTCGCTTGCGGAAACATCCTGGAAAAATCCGGGGTTTCCTCTGTTGGCAAAAAGACCGGCGGTGTTTCCAATCCGTGGCAGTTTTGGAAGGGCGTGATTACCAATGGTTTTTGGTGGCTGGGCATTGCATGCTCCGTTTTTGCTACCGGTGGTTACTATATCGCCATGGCCCGTTATGATCTGAGCCAGGTTCAGCCTATGATGGTCTTGAATCCGGTGCTTACCGCATTGATGGGCTTTGTCATTTTGAAGGAAGCCTTGACCCGCCGCATTGTGGTGGCTATCTGCTTTGTGGTGGCTGGTCTTCTTTGTTCCGTGGAATCCCTGGGCGAGGCGACCAGTGTTCAGGACCTGAGTATGCTTTGGATTTATGCCGGCGTGGTTTGCGGTATTGCCCTTTTGGCCCACTTGTTCTGCAAGGACCGTGAAATGGTAGACTCCCTGATTATGGGTGTTGGCTTTGGAATTTCCGCCGCATTCTACAAGAGCCTGGCCATGGATTTCGACCTGGACAATATTTCCCTTGCATCCATTGGTTCCCTGATCCTTGACCTTAGAACTTTGGCCTATGTGGCCACCTACGGCATCGCCTTTATCTATTCCCAGATTTCTTTCTCCCGCGGTCGCGCCCTGTTCATTATCCCCTTCAGCGCTGCAGTGGGTGCGGCTGTACCTACCATTGCAGGCGCCGTGGTGTTTTCCGAGGCTTTCCCGTTGGAAAAAGTGGTGTCTGTGACCTTGGTTTTGATTGGCGCCTGCCTTTTCGTGGTTCGTCGCCCTCGTCGCAAAAAATAGTTTTGCGGACTATTGTTCGTAAAAATCCGAGTTAAATCACATTTCCTCTTTAAATCCGAGTTAAATCACGTTTCCTCTTTTATACGAATTATAAAAGCTCAATTCCTATGGGAAATTGAGTATATTAGGCTTGTATGGTTGTGGATTTTGCTCAAAGGTTTGTGAAACATGCTGGGTTTACCTGCATGGTTCTTTTGCTGCTGTCTTTATTTGGCTGTAGCGGCGATAATTCGTCATCTTTAGAGATTGGCCCTATTGGCGAATCCTCGAATAGCAACTCCAACTCTAATATGAATTTTATTGGCGGCCCCGTTATTTTTACGGAAGTGGACCCCATAAACACCGTGTATGAAGACCATGAAGGTGGCGATGCTGGCTGGGTGGAACTTTACAACAGTTCTACGGAACCGGTAAGTTTGAAGGGCTTGTCCCTGACCAATTCCCTTTCCAAACCGTCCAAGTGGGTTTTCGGGGATGTAGTGATTGCTCCCCAGTCTTTTTTGCTGGTTTATCTGTCAGGAAAGGATCTTAAGGATTACGAAGCGCCTCACGATAGCGCCGACATGATTGGCCCGGGTTGTTGGACTTGGACCGATTCACAGAATGAGGATGTGGCGGGGGAGAGTTACTCGGAGCCTTTGGACGGTAAGAAAAAACTTTGCTTTACGGAAAACGGAGAAAGAATGTTTGGAGCTCGTATGCGTTTGGGTGAAAACGAGGAACTTGGCTGGTCCTCTATTTCTTCCTTCGTAGGTACAGGCTCTAGCGATCCCGAAGATGTTCTGGATATTTCTGGCGCCAATGAAATTTTGATGCACGCTTACATCACCAAGGATAGAGATGTTTCCTTTAGGCTTGTCCAAACTGGCGTGGATGACTGGAAGGGCTATGAAGTTGTGTTCCGCGGAACGGGGGACTCTTCTACAGTCTACCGTGCATTTCTTCCTCAGGGAAAGACCTTCCCGGACCTCTCCATTATTTATGGCACCCGCATGAGCCCTCAGGCGCAAGAAAAGCGGGAAGTTACCGTGAAGGTGTTCTCCTACGTTGCACGCAATCGCGGTCACGAGCCCCACACCTCTTTCAAGATTAAGAACGAATCCGGCAGTCTCTACTTGATGAATGAAAACGCACAAGTGATGGCTTATGTGGATTACCCCAGCGTTCCTGTGGGTAAAACATGGTCTTATGGATTCTTCTCTAACGATGTTGCTTCTGCTGAAAATGTGGGTTGGGGCTATTCTGCTCCAACGCCTTATACCTTGGGCGAAGAAATTGTGGTGGCCCAGAGGTCGCCTGCAGTGGATACCTTGGCGGACTTGCCCGCCTCTGGTTTTTATTCCCAGCCTTTTGTGGTGGGTTTCCCTGCAGACCAGAACGTCCGTTGTGAAAATGGAGGCTTGGCTCCTACTGCAGCAAGTCCCTTGACTACGGATTTGAACATTTCCACGACTACGGTTTTGCGCTGCGCCAGCTTCAATCCCGGAGCCCTTCCTGGAGAAGTCCTGAATCGAACCTATGTGTTTGAAACGGCGCCGGATCTGCCTGTGGTTTTCTTGACGGGTGATCCCAACACATTGTTTGACCCGGATACAGGTCTCTATATGGATGGCCCAAATGCTGCTGCCAAGGAACCTCACTATGGTGCCAATTACTGGTCTGACACGGAAATACCCATCTTTGTGGAACTTTTGGAAAAGGGAGCGAACCAGCCCGCCTTCGCTGAAAATGCAGGCTACAAAATCTTTGGAAATTATAGTCGCGCTAATGCGAAAAAATCCGCTGCCATTACCTTCCGTGAAAAGTATGGCAACAAGCGTTTGAAATATCCGCTGTTCCCCGAGTTCCCTCAATTGACTAAGTTCAAGTCCTTTATTCTTAGAAATAACGGCAGTAACTTTAGTAACGAATATTTCCGCGATATGTTGGCCTCGTCTATTAGCGAAGGCTTGGGCTTGGATTACCAGCGGGGCCGTGCATCTGTGGTGTTCTATAACGGTGAGTATTTTGGCATTCACAATATTCGTGAACGTTCTACGGAGCATTATTTTGAAACCCACTACGATTACGATCCGGACAACATTGACTTGCTTAAGGCTGATAATTCTGCCTCTGCGGGTTCCGGCGTAGATTACCAGAAAATGATGGATTGGTTAGAAGACAACCACCTGGACAAAGAAGAAAATTACGTCCAGGTGACAAGCCGGATTGATGTGGATAATTTCATGAATTATGTCCAGTTGGAAATGTTCGTGAATAATCGTGACTGGCCTAACAACAACTTGAAAAAGTGGCGCGTGGCTAATCCCGCTTCACTTTGGAAGTGGTTTATCTACGATACGGATTTTGGCTTCGGCAGCACCATGAGTAAATACGATAACAATATCTTTGAATTTGCCGCTGCTGAAGATGGCGATTCTTGGCCCAATGGCCCCGAGTCTACGTTGCTGCTCCGCCGACTCTTGGAAAATGATGGATTCCGTACAGCTTTCATCAATCGTATGACCACCTTGCTTTCCATGAACTTCTCAACTACCCGAGTGAAGGCTCGAATGAAAAAACTGATGTCCGATATTGAAGCCGAAATTCCCAGAGATCAGGAACGTTGGAACCATAACGCATCTTATATGGAACAAGAGTATGACAAAATGGTGAACTTTGCTGAAGACCGCCCGGGAGTCATATTGATGGAACTTCGTGAATATTTTGAATTGTCTTCTTCGATATTGGTTACTTTGTCTGTAAACGGTGGTGGAACGATACAAGTTCACGGCCTGCCTATCGATCAATATCCTCTGGGTGTGAAATTTTTCCGAGGCACTCCTGTTATCTTGACAGCAGTTCCGAACCCGGGAAATGCCTGGGTGGGTTGGGCAGATGGTGAGGCTAGTCAAACCCGAGTGATAAATCCTGAAGAAGTACAGGCTTTAACGGCGGTTTTTAAGTAGTCGATAGGTCTAAATTATTGAAATTTTCTAAATTTGAGGCATTATGAGTTTTACTACTAAGATTCTTTGCATTGGCGCGGGCTATGTCGGTGGCCCCACTATGACTGTTATCGCCGACAAGTGCCCCGATGTTAAAGTGACTGTTGTGGATATCAACCAGTCTCGCATTGATGCCTGGAACAGCGAAAACCTGCCTATTTTTGAACCTGGTCTGGATGATGTGGTGAAGCGTGCTCGTGGCCGCAACCTGTTCTTCAGCACCGATATTCCGGCTGCCATCAAGGAAGCAGACATTATATTCGTTTCTGTGAACACTCCCACTAAGACTTTCGGTCATGGCGCCGGTAAGGCATCCGACCTTCAGTATTGGGAAAAGACAGCTCGCAACATTTTGGACATTGCCGACGAAGGCAAGATCATTGTGGAAAAGTCCACTCTGCCTGTCCGTACCGCAGCTGCCATGGAACGAATCCTGAACTCTAACGACAAGGGCCTCCACTTTGAAGTCCTGTCCAACCCGGAATTCCTGGCCGAAGGTACTGCCATTCAGGACCTTTTCGAACCGGACCGCGTTCTTATCGGTAGCCACCAGACTGAATCTGGTTTGGCCGCTTGCCAGAAGCTGGTTGATGTCTATGCCCATTGGGTTCCCCGTGATCGCATCCTGACCACCAATCTCTGGAGTTCCGAACTTACCAAGCTTACTGCAAACGCCTTCTTGGCCCAGCGTATTAGCTCCATTAACTCTATCAGCGCCCTCTGTGAACGTACCGGTGCTGACGTGGATGAAGTCGCCTACGTTATGGGCAAGGACAAGCGTATTGGTTCCAAGTTCCTTAAGGCTTCCATCGGTTTCGGTGGTTCCTGCTTCAAGAAGGATATCTTGAACTTGGTATACCTGTGTGGCTACTACGGCTTGCCCGAAGTTGCCGCTTACTGGGAAAGCGTTGTAAAGATTAACGAATGGCAGACCCACCGTGTGGTTGACCGCATGCTGGAAACCATGTTCAACACCATCGCCGGTAAGAAGATTGCCGTGTTCGGTTTTGCCTTCAAGGCAAATACCGGTGACACCCGCGAAAGCCCGGCCAACCTGGTTGTCCGTGATTTGCTGGCCGAACATGCACTGCCGGTCGTCACCGACCCGAAGGCTATCCCCGATGCCAGGCGTGACCTGAAGGACGTCCTGGATCAAGTCCAGTTCGAAGAAGATGCCTACAAGGCTGCCGAAGGCGCTCACGCTGTGGTGGTCTGCACCGAATGGAAGTGCTTTGCTGAATTGGATTGGAAGCGTATCTATGCCTCCATGGCAAAGCCTGCTTTCGTATTTGATGGTCGTAATATTCTTGACGCCGATGCACTTCGCAAGATTGGTTTTGAAGTGACTAGTATCGGTAAAGGCAAGGCGGAGTAACGCTTATGGCTTCTATTAGCATTTTTGGCCTTGGTTATGTTGGCTGTGTTGGCATTGGTTGTTTCGCAAAGCTGGGACACAGTGTCATTGGTTGCGATGTAGATAGCAATAAGGTTGCTCGCATTGCAAAGGGCCTTCCGACCATCGTCGAACGCGATATTGAAGAATTGATGAAAGAGGGCTATGATGCCGGCTTGATTACTGCAACGATGTCTGCAGAAGAAGCTGTAACAAAGTCCGAGATTACTTTCCTTTGTGTTGGCACTCCTAATGCCCGTGATGGTCAGCTAGATACAACTTATCTGGTGTCTGCAGCTCGTTCCATTGGTGTGGCTCTTCGTAACAAGACTTTGTTCCACACGGTTGTTATCCGTAGCACCGTGCCTCCTGGAACCAACGCCATGATCGCAAGGGAAATTGAAAAGGTTTCCGGTCGAGTCGTGAACAAGGATTTCGCCGTGGTTTCCAATCCCGAGTTCTTGCGTGAAGGCTCTGCTGTTAAGGATTTCTTGAATCCGCCTATTACGGTTATCGGTTCTCAAAACGAAGTTGCTGTTAAGACTCTTCGTGCTTTGTACGAACCCTTTGGTAGCGAAATTGCCGAAGTGCCTGAAAAGGTTGCTGAAATCATCAAGTTCGTGAACAACTCTTACCATGCCTTGAAGGTTGCCTTCGGTAACGAAGTCGGTGCAATCTGTAAGACCTTGGGTATCGACAGCCATATGGTGATGAATTTGTTCTGCAAGGACACATCCCTTAACATTTCTCCGTACTACTTTAAGCCTGGCTTTGCCTACGGTGGTTCTTGCTTGCCTAAGGACCTTAAGGGCTTGAATTTCCTTGCACATTCCAATAATGTGAAGGTTCCTATTCTGGAATCCATTGAATGCAGTAATGACAAGCACATTGCTCGCGCAATCGAATTGGCCAAGTCCTATGGTTGCAAAAATGTTGGTGTTATCGGCCTTACCTTTAAGGCTGGTACCGACGACTTGAGAAATTCTGCATCCACCCGTTTGGCCGAAGCCTTGATTGGTGCCGGCTACAACGTGAGCATCTTTGACCGTTTCTTGAATATTGCTCGCGAAAAGGAAACGAACCTGAAGGACCTGAACAAGAGAATTCCTCACTTGTTGCCCCTTTTGAAGGTAAACTCTGAAGAAGTTGTGAAGAATAGTTCCCTGGTTGTTATTACCGTTCGCAACCCTGAAATTCCTGAACTGATTCGCAAGTATCCTAACGTTCGCTTTATTGATCTGGATCGAGTCAAGGATCCCTCTGTCGAAACTTTGTCTAACTACGAGGGCTTCTGCTGGTAATTTATGTCTGAATTGTTTGGGAAAAAAGTCTGCATTGTCGTAGAAAACTTGCCGGTGCCTTTTGATAGGCGAGTTTGGCAGGAAGCTACTTCTTTGCATGAGGCCGGCGCAGAGGTTACTGTTATTTGTCCGCAGACAAAGAAGTATCCTTTGGAATACGAGGAACTTGACGGTATCAAGATTTATCGTCATCCTCTGCCTGAGGCAAAGAGAACCTTGGATTATTTCAAGGAATATTTCTGCGCTCTTTATCATGAATTCCGTTTGCTTCTCAAGGTTTTCCGTAAGCAAGGTGTGCAGGATGTTATCCACGCCTGCAATCCGCCTGACTTGATCTTCATTGCGGCTTTCCCGTTCTACGCTCTTACTCGTTGTAAGTTCCTTTTTGACCATCACGACATTAACCCGGAACTCTGGATTGCCAAGTTCGGCAAGAAAGGCTTGGGCTATCGTGCAATGCTCCTGGTGGAACGTTTGACTTATTTCTTTGCAAAGCATGCCATCGTCACCAACGAATCCTATAAGGAAATCGCAATGCGTCGTGGCAAGAAGCGTGAAGAAGATGTTACCGTTGTGCGTAGCGGTCCCAATATTCAGAAACTTAAGATTGGCCCTGCCAAGGAAGAAGTCAAGAAGGGCTTCAAGCATCTGGTGGGCTACATCGGTGTCATGGGCAAGCAGGAAGGTATTGATCTTCTGCTCCAGTCCGTAGATTACATCGTCAACAAGAAGGGCCGTAAGGACGTTCGCTTCTGCATTATGGGCGGTGGTCCTTCCCTGGATGAACTTCGCGAATTGAACAAGACCATGGGCCTTGAAGAATACGTGGAATTCCCGGGTCGTGTCAGTGATGAGTATCTTGCCGATGTCTTGAACACTGCGGATGTTTGTGTCAATCCGGATCTTCCTTCTGAAATGAATGATAAGTCCACCATGAACAAGATCATGGAGTACATGGCTTTTGGTAAGCCTATTGTCCAGTTCACTTTGAAGGAAGGCAAGTTCAGTGCCCAGGAAGCTTCTCTCTATGCTGAAAACACCAGCACGGAAGATTTTGCTGAAAAGATCCTGTGGCTCCTTGAAAATCCTGAAAAGGCTGCTGAAATGGGCAAGTTCGGCCGCAATCGCGTGGTGAATGAACTATGCTGGGATTTCGAAAAGCCTAAGCTTATCGGTGCTTACAAGAAACTGTTGAAACTCATGTAAGCTATTCAAAAATAGCTGTATAGGAATCCCCGTCTTCTGGTGAAACCAGGCGGGGATTTTCTTTGTTTCCGTCGCTCCATTTTTTGAACACGGAACCGTTTATGTTAGGAATTGCCTCTAAAAGCAAGTCGTTTCCTTCAAAGAAATTGCCTTCGTAATTTGAGTAGTTGGGGAGTTCCAGCCCGTCAACAGTAATATAGCCATCGCCTTTTACGGAGAATGAGACGGAAATGTCATCGCCCAGTTTAAATTCCTCTCGGTAATCATCGCGGACAGAAATATCCCTTTCTCTGGCCCATTGGAGGATTGCGTTGCCATTCTTTGTAACCCCCCTGCGGGGGAACCTTTCCATGTCTCGATCCATTTCCTTGGAATCTATTTTATCAAGGATCTTGTTGACGATCTTGGTGAGGTTCTCTGCATTAAAGTAGGTGTTAAAGAGAATGGCGGACTGATTGACAAATGCTCTTCTGAAATGGGGATTCTTGTAGAATTGGGTGAAAATTTCAGCAAAGGTTGTTTCGCCGGAATATTTTCGAATCCAGTCAAAAATATTTCTGTTGCTGTTTTTCCATCCCGACATGTCTCTGTCGAATCCAAGATCGATGTCATAGGCCATGAATTTCCATGGGGTCTGGGAGGACTTCCAGGCGCGTACATTATTTGAAGGCCAGTCGTCATTTAGAGAATAAATTTCAAAGGCCATATAGCCTATGTAATTGTTGATGTCCAAACGGGTTTCCAAGGATTGGATGTCCTGGCGCTTAGAATAGTTGGTTTGGCCGATGGATTTCATTAAATCTTCATAGTCATCGACGTCTTTTCCGCCGATGCTTTTTTGGCGATGCTCGACGACGGTGACTTCTTCTGCATCAATGTCATAATTTGTTTCGACAAAGTCTTTATCCAGTTTTTCACGAATGTTGTGAATTCCGTAGTATTCGCCGTTGTAGAAAACGATGACGGGCTGGGATCGTTGATAGTCAATGCCTGTGCCTTCTAGCATACTGGTGAATGCTGCGTCTCCGAGATAATCCTGATTATAGCGGTTCCCCATATTCCTTAAACGGAAAGCCTTGAATTTGTTAACCTTGGGACGGACATCGAAAAGTTTGTATTTAAGTCGTCCGTCTTGATACTTTTCACGCATTTCGATGTTGACGGATTTCTTGGGGAAGTATCGGGTGCAGGCTCCCGCAATTGAAATCCCTGCGTCAATTTCAAAGCTTTTCTTTTGGGTGGAACTGCCGTCTACAAAGTATTCCACATGGACGGGATATTCCGTATCCTTAAGATATCCTTCTTCATGGTCGGTATTGGTGCAAGAATGGTTGTCAAAGTAGTAAGTGTCCTTGAAGAAAGACGGGTCTACGCTGACAGAGACGATGGGCATTTTGACGTCTTCATCAATGAAATACGAGTTTGTTGTGATTTCTGTTGTTAGAGAACCTTTTTTATAGGTTGCGCAACGGAGAGACGTGTTTTTCTTGATGACGAGCTTTTCACCGACTGTGGGGGAGTTTTCATTGGGAATACTACCGTCTTGTGTGCAACGAATAGTTTCTCCGTCGGCAGTTTTGGGGAACTTGATTTCTACGGAATCTTTGAAAAAGCCGGCGCTTGTTTCTATAGTTACAGAGGGGGCGATGCTTTCGTTCCACGCGGAATCATTGTTTGTTGACTTTGGCGAGGGCTCTCCATAGTAGCCCCATATTCCGTCTTCATTTATGCCGTAGCTAATTCCGCTGGACATGCCGGGGTAGGTGACGGAATCGATGATGTCTAGCTGGTTGCTCAAAAGGAAAAGTGATCCGCCATCATCCTTTAATTTCAAATTGACGTGGTCTTTTTCGCCTTTTTTGCAGAAAAATAGGATGCTACTTGAATTGGCCTTGATTTTTCCGGTTTTAAATTCCCATTTTTTGGGGTTTTCCAGGTCGTCTGTTAGATAGAGGTGCTTTAAGTATACGGTTTCGTCGCTTGTATTTTGTAATTCCACCCAGCCAGGGGTGTTTCCCTCTTCGTCTTCTAAATCGATATTGTGAATTTGAATTTCGGCGAACCTAATGGGGCACTCGATGTTGCTTTCGGAATCGACTTGTGCATAGGAGGCTTCTTCTGTAGATGTTGCGCAACCAGAAAAAAATACGCATAATAGTGCGGACAGAAGGATTAGATGGGAGGGCCTCAGAAGGGGTTCCGGTTTTATCACGATTGGTTTTCCTTGTATTAGTTTGTTTGCCCTCCTAATCCCTTTGGAAATTTATAATTTGTAATAACAAAAATCAACTTTTTTTCGACTTGTTTGAGCCTAGCTCGTATTTTTCGTTGTCTAGGGACTTCGTCTGTAGACTTTGTTGAGTTGTGCCGTAATCTATTTTCTATTTTTATGGTGGTATGTCTTTAGCTTGGTATATTCAGCGTATAAAAACGTTCTCCCCGGAAGAGATCCTGTTTCGTGTGGGGCAACGCTTTCGTACCCATGTACTTGATAAGCGTTTGCTGAAAAACGATACTGCATCTGTGGCCTTGCCGTCTTGTGCCATGGTGGCTGATGAAAACCAACATTTAGAATATCCCATTTTTGAAAAATCCGTAGATATTTTCAAGTCCATAGATTGGCATCTGGATTTGTCTTCGGGAAGACGTTTTCCGAAGTCCTTTGCTCACAAGATCAATATCCGTTCCGATGAGTTTGGCAGTGCCAAGCATGTGTGGGAAGTGAACCGTCAGTTATTCCTGGTCCACATAGCAAAGCTTTATAGCGAGTCTCTTGATCGCAGGTTCCTGGAACTGATGATGTATCATCTGACGAGTTGGAAAAATGAAAATCCTTACTTGCTGGGTGTGAACTGGTACAGCAATATTGAAGTGAACATTCGCCTGATCAACTGGGCGTACTGTTGGAAACTTCTGGATGCAGAAACGTTGTTGAAGACGGATCAGGAATTTGCAAAGTTCGCTAGGGAAGTGTGGCTTCCCTTGGTTTTTGAACATGCGGAGTATTCCTATAAGCATCCGTCGTTGTATTCCTCTGCGAACAATCATTTGATTTCTGAATACGCGGGCTTGTTTATTGCAACTTGCTGCTGGGATGTTCCTCAACGAGAAAAGCGCCGCGCCTATGCTAAGGCCGGTCTGGAACGTGAAATCCTGCTGCAGAATTCTCCCGATGGTGTGAACCGCGAAGAGGCTGCAGAATACATCCAGTTCATTGATGATTTCTTCCTGTTGGCTGCGGTGGCCGGCGATGCCGCAGGTTGTCCCTTCTCTAATGCCTACAAGGAACGTATGCATCAGATGGGCCGCTACCTGAATGCCATGCTGGATGTGAACTACAATTATCCGATGTATGGTGATGGGGACGACGGATTCCTGCTGCGCCCCGATGCCGGCGGCCATTTCAACAACTTTAGGTCTTTGCTGACCGCATTCGCCACTTACTTTAATGATTCCACCTTGAAGCGTTCTGACGCCCTTTGGGATGACAAGAACCAACTGATTTTTGGAAATCAGGGCAAGGCTACTTTTGACGCTCTGGAACCTTGCGGGGGCAATCCTGACAAGAATGTGTTCTTTACTGAAAGCGGTCATTACATTTTCAGAAAAGCTGGTGCAGGAAAGGAAACCTTCCTCCATTTTGATGCCGCTCCTCTGGGTTTCTTGAGCATTGCTGCACACGGTCATGCAGACGCCTTAAGCTTTATCTTGCATGTGGATGGTTTACCTGTTATGGTGGATTCGGGTACGTTTACATACCACACCCACAAGGAATGGCGCAAGTATTTTATGGGAACGATTGCCCACAATACGGTTCGTGTGAATGGAGTAAATCAGTCCACTCAGGCTGGACCTACCATGTGGCTAAACCACTTCAAATGCAATGTGCATCAGGTCGAAAAGGAATCTGTTTCTGCAAGCCATAGTGGTTACGATAAGTTAGGCGTGAATCATTCTCGTCAGGTCACTTTTAATCGCGAACAGGACGAATTTGTCATTAAGGATTTCTTGAAGGGAAGCGTTGGTTTCAGTGTCGAGATTCCTTTCCATTTCCATCCTGATGCAGAAATTCATGAAGTTTCTAAGGGTACTTTTGAAGTGTCTGTTCCAGGGGCCCGCAAGGTTCAAGTATGCACGGATCCTGCCTTGGATTATCGTGTGGCAACTGGTGAAGAAAATCCTATGTTGGGATGGTACTCCGATCATTTCGGTGAGAAAGTCCCTTGCAAGGTAATTTATGCTAGCAAGGAATGTAAGGGTACATCAAGTTTTGAAACTAAGATAAAGATTCTCTAATCTTCATCCAAAACTTCGCTTTCAATTTCTTCTAGTTCGTCTTCCTTATCTTCTGCAGGAATCAAATTACCTAGCATTAAACCTTCTAACAAGAAGGCAAAAGCAGTATTGTTTCCGATATGTCCAGATAAGGTGAAGAATAGGGTTGTTGTTAGGATTAATGTGTATCCTGCAAACCCGCAGTAATTCTTTGAACGCCTTCTAAAGACTGCTATAAAGAACCATAGGGCGAATAGATAGTACACCCCAAGACCGACGAATCCGTAGTCGATAAGAGACCTATAGATGATGGATTCCAATCCGCCGATTGTGGCGTCGTTAATGGGACGGCCGTCTTCGTCGTAGTCAAATACGTTTTTTGTGTATCCCACGCCATTTCCTAGAATGGGGCTTTTTTGTATTTGAACGAGCGTAAATAGCAACTGTTGCTGTCGCAGAGTCAGGGAACTGCCTTTGCTCTGTTGTGAAAATTCATCAATAATGACGTTGACGTATAGCGTTGCAAAAACGATGCAGAGGCCAACACAAGCGATTTTGAGAAGAATGTGTCTTTTTCGAAGAAAAAGAATTGCAATACCTAAGGCTGCGCAGACCATGGCTGTGCGAGAACCGCTGAGGAAAATATTGGTGCCGAGTAGCCCGTATAAAATAATTAAGTGAGATTTTTTCCAGTTGGGATTATTCCAGAGAGAGCCGAACAGAACGGTAAGGCATGTGAGTAATGTCCCGTATGCCGTGGGATGGGCCGTAGTCAAAGTAGCTCTGATTCTGTAGTCCTGGATGCAAGTGATGATATCATCCAGCGAGTAGTATCCGGTGTAAATGGGGAATGCACGACAGATGTATGTGTAGGGATAGTTTCCTTGAAGAATGATCTCAATAATGCCGAGAATACATATGGCAACGGCGATGAAATAGACTTTTTTTAGAATTTCGGAAATGTCGGTGTGTCTTGCTACAAGGTATGAAGCGAAAATGTAGCCATACAACTCAATGAATTCTCGGGTGGCAGCATAGAACTGCTTTGCGTCGAATCCTTCATTTATGTATACCGATGCAAAATGGCAAATCAGTAAGATAAATAGGGGAAACTTCAAAGGGAAAGACTTGATGTCGTCTGGTAAGGATCTATAATCCTTGACTAGGGTGACGGCAAAGAAGCCGTAGAGGAACAGGTCCATTGGCCTGAGTGTGGGTGACTGAAGGAAACTGATTCCAAGTGGAAAGAGAATCGTGCCTGCAAGAAGTGACAAATAACGTACCTGCCAAGAACCGATGGCAAGCAACAGTAATAGACCGAAAAGGATTCCGTAAACAACAATAGTCATGGCAGGCTTCTTTTGCCCTAATATAGAAATAATCCGCAATGAAATTTTTTGAGATTAACTAAATTTGAATTGCTATGGAAAAGATGTATGATTACTTGATTGTTGGGTCAGGACTTTTTGGTGCCACCTTTGCTTACCGTGCGGCTCGTGCTGGCAAGAAGTGCCTCGTCATTGATAAACGTTCCCATTTAGGGGGAAATGTTTACTGTGAAAAGACCGAAGGAATTAATGTCCATAAGTATGGTGCCCACATTTTCCATACCTCAAACAAAATGGTTTGGGACTTTGTAAATTCCATTGTTGAATTTAATCGTTACACGAATAGCCCTGTTGCAAATTATCAGGGAAAGTTGTATAACTTGCCCTTCAACATGAATACCTTTTACCAGATGTGGGGTGTAAGGACTCCGGAAGAGGCTCAGGCTAAGATTGAAGAACAAAAAGCCGAAGCTGTAGCCTTGATGAAAGCCGATGGTGCTTCGGAACCCCGTAATTTGGAAGAACAGGCTAAAGTTCTTATTGGTAACGATATTTTTGAGAAACTGATTAAGGGATATACGGAAAAACAATGGGGACGTAAGTGCTCTGATTTGCCGGCCTTTATTATCAAGCGCCTTCCGGTTCGTTTGGCTTTCGATAACAACTACTTTAATGATAAGTACCAGGGTATTCCTATTGGCGGCTATAATAAGCTGATTGATGGATTGCTTGAAGGAATTGATACTCAGGTCAATGTTGATTTTTTCAGTGATCGTGAACGCTGGGAATCCTTGGCAGATAAGATTGTTTTTACAGGCAAGTTGGATGAGTTCTACGATTATCGATTTGGGAAATTGGAATATCGAACGGTTCGGTTTGAAAATGAAATTCTAGACAAGCCCAACTACCAAGGAAATGCTGTAGTCAATTATACGGAAAGAGAAATTCCTTATACTAGAGTTATTGAACACAAGCATTTCGAGATGTTTGGACAGGAAGTTTATAATTGTCCGAAGACTGTGATTTCCAAGGAATTTTCCACGGAATGGACTGAGGGTATGGAACCCTATTATCCGGTGAACGACGCTAGAAATAACGAACTTGCTGAAAAGTATAGAGCATTGGCTGCTTCTGAAACAAAGGTGATTTTTGGAGGCCGTCTGGCTGAATATAAGTATTACGACATGGCTCCTATTATTGAACGAGCCTTGAGCATTTCTATTGAGAAGTAATGGCTATGGAAAAACTGCTGACTATTATTATCCCGTCATATAACATGGAAAAGTTCTTGCCGCAGTGCTTGGACTCCTTGGTCAATTGCCAGAATGCTTCTCTACTGGATGTTTTGGTCGTGAACGATGGTAGCAAAGATGGTACATTAGAGATTGGTCGTCAGTACCAGTCCAAGTATCCAGAAATTGTTCGTGTTATTGATAAGGAGAATGGAAACTATGGCTCCTGCATCAATCGCGGTGTTCTTGAAGGCTGCGGCAAGTATGTCAAGGTTCTTGATGCCGACGATCGCTTTGACGCCTCCAATTTAGATGAGTTTCTTTCGAAACTGCAGTCTGTAGATGTGGACCTGTTCCTTACGGATACGATTCAGGTTCGTCCGGACGATTCCTGCATTAAGACGATTTCTTTTGGCATTCCAGCAAAGCGAGTTGTTAAGTTTGCGGAATACTGCAAGGTTGATGAAATGCCGATGCATGGAATCACTTACAAACTTGAAAACGTACGCAAATTGGGATACAAGCAGACGGAAGGTATTTCCTATACGGATACGGAATGGGCCTTTTTCCCGGTTGAAGCTGTGGAAACCTGCTTTTACCTGCCGAAGATTGTGTATCGTTATTTGATTGGCCGCGAAGGTCAGACTATGGCTCCGGAAGTTTATAAGAAGGGCCGTAATCAGGAATTGACGATTACTAAGCGAATGGTTGATTTTTGGGATGCCCTAAGTCCAGAAAAGGAACGTCGTTATTTTGATCAGTATTTGCTGCATCGTCTTCGTAGAATCTACTTGCAGGACATGACCCGCAACAACGATGCTTCAGATAAGTTCCTGGAAGAAATGGATTCCTATATCAAGGAACATTCAGCACGCTTGTATGACCTACTGGGCAATAGTCTGTACGGAAAGCGTGAGAAGATTCCCTTTATTAGGGATTGGCGAAAGAAGAATAAGCCTTCACTGCGTTTCCGTCTTTGTGTGATGCTCCATAGACTATTGGGCAATCAGAAATAACGTGGTTGGGATATGAAGGTTGCCTACATAAGTAATTTGCCTTTTGCCGATGCGGATTTCCCTCTTATTAGGGAAATGCAACGCCAGGGTGTTGAGGTTTACTATTACATTTATGTGGCTTCCTATTCTCGTAAGGCAACGCTTGTAAATATCAAAGATATGTACCCGGAACAGGGAATACTTCCTGCTTCTGTGTATGAGGAGCTGGCAGCTTATAAGGATTACATGGATATGAAAAATGTCTATGTAGTCAATAGTTTGCACCAGTCCGATTTTCATCCGGCAAACATCAAGATGATGCTGGATCTTGTGAAGGATATTAAGCGTAAGGGTTGCGATGTGGTCAATATTACGTGGCCTCCTCGACGTAACAAGATGCTCCTTTATTTGCTTCGTCGTAAGCTAGTCTTTACCCTTCATGATCCGTTTCCTCACTCTGCAAAGAACAACCGGGAATTTGAATTTTGCAGGAAACTAGCTTTTAGGTGGATTCCCAAGATCATTATGTTGAACCAAAAACAGATAGATCTGTTCCACAGCACCTATAAAGTTCCTAAGGAAAGAATTTTTACGAGCCGCCTTGGTGAATATGATTGCATTCGCTATGTGAATCAAGTCGACATTCAGGTGGATAAGCCCTTTATTCTGTTTTTTGGATTGATTGCTCCTTATAAGGGAGTGGAGTTCTTGCTACAGGCTTTTGAAAAAGTCCATCAACGTTTTCCGGATGTGAAACTGCTGATCGCAGGGTCCGGGAAATTGTACTTTGATGAGGCTTTATTCAAAGGCAAGGACTATATTGAAATTCTGAATCGTTACATTTCGATGGAAGAATTGGCTTCGTTATTAAAGAAAACTCTTTTTACGGTTTTGCCTTATAAGGATGCAACACAAAGTGGTGTGGTTCAGACCGCATTTTCTATGGGCACGCCCATTGTGGCTACGGATGTTGGAAATTTCTCTGAAGTCATCGAAAACGATGTAAATGGAAAAATCGTTCCGCCCTGTGATCCTGAGTTGATGGCAAAGGCGATTTGCGGACTGCTTGAAAATCCGGAACAGTTAAAGTCCATGAAACGAAGTCTTGAATCAGTTTGGCAAAAGAATAATGACTGGTCTGAAATTGCAAGACAGTATTTGAATTGTTACGAGGCGAAAATTTGATGAAATTGTCGTTTGTCATTTTGCATTATAATGCTTTGTCTGATACCATAGAATGTATTGACTCCATAAAAAAATGTGTGGGTCTGGATTGCGGTATTGTTGTTGTGGACAACAAGTCTCCCAATGGAACAGGCGCAGACCTTGATGCAAAATACAAGGATGATTCCCAGGTGACTGTAATATTGAATCCTGAGAATGAAGGGTTCGCAAGAGGAAACAATGTTGGTTTTAAGTATGCCAAGGAAAATCAGAATCCTGATTTTATTGTCATGCTGAATAATGACACGCTGATTCTCCAGAACGATTTCGCTCAGCGAATTCAACGAGAGTATGATGCTAGCCATTTTGCTGTTTTGGGGCCAATTATCAAAACGCCGAGCAAGCCTTATAGCTCAAATCCTGGCTCAACAAGACTTCCTTCTGAGAAGTGGTATAAAAATTATGTTCGCAAGATAACATTCAAGTTGTATTTGAATTATATTGGCTTGGATGCTGCTTACGAATGGATCCTTCGTAAAATTCTTGGAAAGAAGGATAAACATTTTGATGAATCGCTTCTGGAAAAGAGAGCAGAAAATGTTTTACTTCATGGAAGTTTCTTGATTTTTTCAAGGGATTACATTTCAAAATTTGATGGATTGAATCCACGAACCTTCCTGTATCACGAAGAACGTTTGCTGTTCCTCCGTCTCTTGCAGAATAATATGAAGTCCGTATTCACTCCAGAAATTGAAATTTTCCATAAGGAAGATGCAGCAACTAAAACGGTTGCCAAAAGAGGTCTACTCAAACGTCGTTTCCAGTACAGGCATTACATTAACTCGGCGAAGGTTATGCTGGACGTAATGCAGAACGGAGAAGAAAAAAAACAGTCCCTTTTTTAGGGAATTGCATAGAGCAGGTTGAATAGTGGGTGTTCGACCTGCTTTTTATTTTCAACGAAGATTTTGCGATAGTTCTTTCTTTCGGGAGAAATAAAAAGTTCAGTCCGGAGTAAGTCACGAATTAAGTTCCTTTGCGTCTGTTCCCAATTCGAAATTTGTTGATAGGGCCACATTGAAACATCCTTGCCTATGTACTTGGCAAGAAAATCTAGTGCTTTATAGAAAGAACGACCTTGAATTTCTGTAGCGCGAGATATGTCAAGTCCATGGTTTTTAGCGATGATATAAAAATCCAGCATATGGGATAGGTTGTACCACGAATAATGATAGGCTAAAGTTCGCTTTAGTTCCTTGGGCTGTTTTCCGTCCCTTTCGATTTGTTTGAGAATATGTCTTTGAGCAAATTTGTCGACGAGACCTTGTGCGGTGTGGCGATCTCCAATGAATAGGCTGTAGGCAAGCAACTGTGTGTCGTAGGTGGTTCCGTGGTTGTTGGAGGCTCTGCTTTCTTCTAAAGCCTGTTCGCTGGTGGTTAACCAGAGGACGTATTTTGTGAACCATGCCCTTAAAGCCGCCTGGTCTGCATTGGTGTAACCGGGATAGGTTTGTAGAAGCCAAAGTGCGTCTATCATTTCTACAAAAGAGTATCCGTCAAGCACGCCAAAGGGATAACCTTTCCCATTATTGCGTCCAGGAATCATCTGAGCGTAATTCATATTGGGATTCATTCTGGTGCTCTCATCAATGAACCATGTACGAATTTGCGCCACAGCGGAGCTGGCGAAAGTTGTGTCGTTCCCAAGAAACCAGGCTAGAGTTAGGGTGCGGATGCGTTGACTCATGGATTCCAAGGTGTTTCGGTCGTATTCCTCTAATTCCGGATTGCTAACACCATCACGAGAAATGTAGGGGAGTCCATCTGGTTTACTAGAGTCTGGCCAGAAATAACGGGATAGACTTGCGTAGTCGTGCTTGTCGCCGCTGGCAGGTGTGTGTTTTTTTTCCATGACGGAAACAGGAGCCTGCTGTTGCATGGATTTTGCCTTCGTTTCAAGCACAATAAAGGCTTCTTTGTAGGGACTGTTTTCTCTTTGGAGAGATTGTCTAACCTGTGTAAGGTGCGATTCGCTCCAAAGAAATTGAGCGAAGTTTGGCGCTACTAATAGAAGAATTATAAGAAGTGGATAAGGCATGGACTTCGCCCTGAACAGCTTACTTGCCTACAAAGTGAATCGCATCGACGAAGCCCTGGAACATGTTTCCAATTTGCATTTCGTCTTCGTAGGTTTTGCGCGCTGCCTGGGAGGCTTTGGCCAAGGCGTTTTCGTTAGTGCACAAATTCAGAATTTTAGTCTTAAGTTCTTCTTCCGTATTTGCGATAAAACCGTTTTCACCGTTTTTCAGATAGACGATTTCTGGAGCGTGGATTCGATTGAGAACTACCACAGGCTTGCCCCAATACATTGCTTGATTCAATGCTAGTCCAATATGGCCTGGAGTGCTGAATACATCGCCCATCTGGTAGATTTCATCTACTTCGGAACCGTATTTCTCACCGAGATAATAGTAGTTTGGCGTGCTGTCAATGGTGGCTTGCTGCTGTTCATTAATGCCTCCGCCTACAATAACCAATGCAATGTCTTCGTTCCCCTTGAAGTTGTTCAGCAGTATATCAAGGCCTTTGTAAGGGAGAATCCTGGAAATGTATAGGAGTACTCGCTTTTCTTTGATTCCGTAAGCAGCCTTTACTTCTTTAGGTGAACGTAAAGTGGACTTGTTTACATCAGAAAAATCCAGGGTGTTCTTTGCAATGTAAGTTTTCTTCTGATTCTTTTTGCTGAGATACTTAAGCTGTGCTGGAGAATAAAGGATGATGGCATTGCTAATGGTATGGATAAAGTGGAAAATGGAATTCTTCAGCTTTGCATCAGGAGTCTTGATGTTGATTCCGTGATTCCAGTAAATCATGGGGATTCCCTTAAACCTGCAATAGAACGTTAAGGGGATGATGATTTTATCCTTCAGGTGCAAGAAGTTGATGCAGACGTCCGGATTGATCTCCTTGATAATCTTTATGTATCCGCTGGTGCTAAAAGCCCTTTCGTGCTTAATGTAGCGAATAGGAAAATCCACCTTCTGGTAATCGTTGCTGGCTACGTGAAACTCATAACCAAGCTTTGCAAAAAGATCAAAAAACTTGTTGTAGATGCGGCTGCGGTAGTGCATGACGCGATTGGAAATCAGCAGGATTTTCTTGGGGGATTTCTGTTCCATAATTATTTCCTGATGCCGAGCATCTTGCAAAGTTTCTTTCTGACTCGCGGAATAAAAGTTTCAATTTTATTTTGCAGGAGCAGCTTGCGAACGAAAACTTCGTCGTATCCATATTTGTTTGCCTGTTCTAGACAAACTTTATAAATGTCGTCTTTATGATTTTCCTTGCAATACTTGAAGGGCCAAACCATCAGTTTGTCAAAGAAATCAACATTGTGGTCTGCAAGAAAACGATTCTTTTGTGCGAACACGTTAACGCGGGCGATGAGCCTGTCGTCAGAAATGATTTTCGAGACACTGCCTTGACGGAAAGTGTAGTTGTAAATGGGCTGGTCGCACACTGCCATTTTCTTGCAGTAAAAGCCCACAAGGTAAGAAAATCTTGTGTCATTATGAATCTTGGTTTCTTCAAAACGAATGGCGTTTTCTTCTATAACGGAACGACGAACCATCTTGCACCAAGGTTCGCCAAAGTAGTAGCGCAATAGTTTTTCACCTTTTACGGGCGATTTCTTAAACGTATCAATAATGCTTGCTACATGATTGGGTTGCTTTGCGGGCTCTCCGGTAATAGTGTCCACAAAGTTCGCATTGAAGTATGTAACATCATTGTTCAATGCGGCGAATGCATCCAGAAGTTTTTCAAAACCGTTGCAGAAGTAGTCGTCGGCATCGGCGAACAAAATGTAATCGCCGGTTGCTTGGGCTAGGCCGATATTTCGTGCAGCGCCGCCTCCGCAGTTCTGTTCGCAGTAAATGAATTTGACTGTAGGACGCTTTTTCTTCAGAGCTTCAAGGGACTTTCGGTTTTCTTCACTACTCAAATCATCAACTACAATGACCTGGATGTCCTCACGAACAGGAATGCTGTTTAGGCAGCGTTCCAACAGGTCGGGCAGATTGTAGTGCGGAATGATGATTGAAAAAGACATGATTTAATTCTTGCTCGTAGGAAGATTGTCAAAGAAGGCTTGAAGATTTTGCATATAGGAGTCGTAGTTTTCGTCGTTTACAACAAGTTTGTGATTGTGTTTTTGAACTTCTTCGTTTAATGGATTTTCAAAGATATCTTGAGTTAGATCATCCTCCACATTGAACACTTTGAATCCAAAGTCGGAAAGATACTTGTAATTCAAAGAGTCTTTGAAGAACAGGGCTTTCTTCCCGCTATAGAAGATGTGATAGACGTTGCCGATGGCTTGCTGGCGAAGGTGCCCGAAGATAGCTATGCTGCATTCGTCAAAGATTCGGAAGTATTCCTGCTTTGGGAGAAAATCCTCCAGGAACACGACGGTTATGGTCTTCAGAGTGGCTGCGAATTCCTTGAGCTTCGTCTTGTATTCGACGTATTCCTTGGGATAGCTAATGGGAATATAGACTTTGCAGTGAATTTTTCGTTCTTCAAGTAACTTCAGCAGGTCTATATGGTTGTTGTTTGGATCTAGACTGTTCCCCAAGAGGATAGAACGCTCTTTTCCATGAAACGGAACATAAGGAAATGACTCGTCGGGAGTCATATAGCGGAATGGAAAATATTTGAAATGCGGGTATGTGTCTTGGGCTGCTTTGTATTCGTCCTTCAGTACGACAGACAAGTAAGGGATTTTCTTTAGCAAGCTGTTATATCGTTTTTGACGTTTTGAGAGAATTCCAAACTTTCTAAGAATCAGTGAAATCCTTTCCTTGAAATTTCTAGGGCCGATGGAGGCTGCCCTGCGGGTCATGGGCTTGTAGAGTGTCATGGAAAAAAGTTTCTGGATGTCTTCGCTCTTGTCGGAATAGATGTCATATCCCCAGGAACACCAGAGAATGGGAACGTTCAGCCGCAAAAGAATTCGGGGGGCATAGCACATGGAGTGCAATATGGCGTAATCAAAATTTCCCTGGTTGGCGAAGTCGATGACCTCGTCTGCGGTATGGAACAGCTTGACGCCGGTACTTTTGATAAACTTGAATTCGTCGCTTCCGGTCTGGGCGCAAAAGGTTGACTCTACGCCATTCAACAATTTGAATTGGTCTATGGCGCAGTCAATGAACTTCTCGTCAAGGCTGATGTGGACTATCTTGAGCATGAAAGAATTTTCTCTTTAGGACACTTCAATAAATTTCTTGATAATGATTTTCTTTTCCAATTTTACAGAATCGGAAATGTTTTTACCACAAAAACAGTTCAGGTGGTTGTTTATCATGTCATAGCCACAATGGACTGAAAATGCAACGCCTGCGGAAAAACGGGGGTTGATGTCGATTAAGAAATATTGGCCGTCGGAATAGATGAATTCCATATTGACGCAACCATTGATGTTCAGCTTGTTCCCGATGTAGGAAACAAGTTTTATTAAAGAATCGTCGGGAGTGATTTCGATTGTGGTTCCGGCCCCATTTTTTGTACGAAGCAATTCTTGACGGGGGATGGCTACATCTTTTTTGAATTCTGCGGATCGGCAGTAATCAACGGTAAATACGTTGCCGCTCTTTTTTTCTTGAACGATATAGACTTCCTTGTTTTCGATTGCGTCGAGTTGCTCTCTTGTTGCATTGACAAACAGTCCTTCGCTGCTTCTTCCGTTAAACGGCTTGGCGACACATGGAAAGGTCATGCTGTCGGGCATGTCTTTTAACATACAGGTCTTGATAGACGGAACCTTTGTGTCGTCCTTAAAAAAATTGCTTAGTGCAAATTTATCACGTGCAATGCTTAGAACGTCTTCGTTTTGCATGCAAAGCGTAATTTTCTTGGCGTCAAAAAGTTTGCGATTTCTATTGAGAACATCTATTTCCAAATCAGTCAACGGAATGATGTTGTCAATATTATGCTTGAAACAAACATCTAATAGAAAATTGCAATACTCGGTTTCCTTTGTTGCAAAAGGCGCTTGATAGAACTTGTCGCACAGTTTGGTTTCGTGATGCCATTCGCCTGGATAGATGTCGCATCCAATAACGTAATGACCCTGTGCTTTAAGTTTTTGAATGGCACAGTCTGCAGACATTGATCCGATTGCTGTAATGAGAATGTTCATATAAACCTTAGTATCCAAGCAACTTGAGGGCAGATGTTACACTTTGTCTTTTTCTGATAACGCGGGTTTCATCATTCTGACCTCTTTCGACAATGGGGGCTAGAGGATGAATAAATACGGGTGTGAAATTTTGACGGTATGCGCCGACACCCTTGAATACGATATAGTCCCCATGGGTGTAGTGCTTCAATTGCAAGTCTGAGGCCAGCTTGTCAACTTCCATGCATGTTGAACCAACGACATCTGCAGTAATGGGGGCTTGTTCAGCATTGTTGCTAAACATCTCATATGGGCAATTTATATTGCTGAGGTAAGTTCGCACTTGAAAGTGGTCCGCATCAACGACAACAAAATCTTTTTCGCAAACACTTTTGTGCTGCATTACTTTTGCAACCAATTCAAATACGTTGGCTACAACAGATGTTCCGGGCTCAATGACAATGAAGGGCTTGTGCTCTCTAAACCACTCGTCTTGGCACATGGTTTCGCAAATGCCTTTTGCGTAATCTTTGTAACTAGGTTTTCGAGAAACGTCAATTTCCGCAGGAGCAGCCCCGAAGAAACTTCCTCCAAGGTCGATATACTTTACGTCATTAAGGCCGAAGTCTTTGCATACTTGAAGGAGCCTGTTTGCAATATGCTGGTAGTTCTCTACGATTCTATTAGACGAAGATGTGTGCCCGTGGAGCGAAATAATCTTAACATTTTCGTTTATCAGAATAGGGATGACCTTTTGAAGAGACTCATTTGTGAATCCAAAACGGCTTTCGTGAAGGCCAGCCTGTATCGCTGACTTTCCGGAGTCTGTATTGATTTCCATGTTGACTCTGATCCCGACGCAGATTTCCATATTGGGGCATTCGCTACGAATGCTGCGGATAAGGTCTACCTCGTATTCGCTGTCTAGTTGTACGATAGACTTATTTTGCACAGCTTTTTTTATGTCGTCAGAGCTTTTTACCGGGCCGTTGAAAATAATTTGATTGGTGTGATAGCCCAGTTGAAGCGCCATTTCGTATTCCATTGTGGAAACGACTTCGGCGTAGCATCCGTTTTCCTTTACTAAAGAAAGTAACGGCGGTGCGTAATTAGTCTTAAAAGAGTAGGACAGAATGAAATTGGGATAAATGTCCGTAAACGCCTTACGGAAAG